>CALSUG010000005.1 GCA_943789475.1 uncultured Alphaproteobacteria bacterium | reverse complement strand
GGGGCACATTATAATTCATCAGAATTAACATTTGAGAGAAATGGTAATGATCTGATTATAACGGTTACAGGAACATTAAATACACTGACCGTTGAGGATCAGTTTTTAGGCCGTAAGCCGGGTGATCTCTTTATTGATTTCACAAGTGAAGCAAGAGGAATTAGCCAAATTGTTTTTGCTGATGGTGAATTGTGGGATTTTGCAGATATTTCACGTAGTGCGCATATTATAGGTGATACTCAAGATGAAGTATTAGTGGGTAGTTACGGAATAGACTTTATTGATGGAAAAGGTGGCGCTGATACTCTTTCAGGTAAAGAAGGAAGTGATATCTATATTTATAAAGAAGGGTATGGGCACCTTACGATCAATGATGATATTACGTATGCAGGTAACAATGATGGTATCGATCTTATTCGTTTTGGAGATACTATCACGTTAGATGATCTTAACTTTATCCGTGATAGCTATACGGATGATTTGACCATTACATTTAAGAACAATTCTACGGACCAAATTATTATAGAGGATCAATTTTTTTATAATAATGTGCCCGTTATTGGACGTACGTGGTTTAATCGTATCGAAGGATTAAGTTTTTCAGATGGATACACATATTCTTGGAACGATATTCTCACGGATTTGCCACAAGTTTATAGCACGGATGGCGATGATAATATTTATGGCTTTGATATAAGTGATACTTTAGATGGAGGAGCTGGAAATGATTATTTATACGGTGGAAATTCAGAAGATACCTATATTTTTGGCAGAGGTTATGGGCAGGACATAATCGAAGACTATGAAAGCAATGCTACACATGGAAGTGGTGATGGCAATGATATCGTGAAAATGATCGGTGGGTTAACACAAGATGATATTTCTATTTCTAGGGATATTTTAGATGGTGTCGGTGGTCATGATAACTTTGTATTAGAAATAAAAGATACTGGTGAAACGCTAACTCTACATAGACAATTATGGGGAACGTTGAAATCATTTAGAATTGAAGAGATACAGTTTGATAATGGAACTTCTTGGTCTTATCAGGATTTGAAAGATATCCATCTCTCATCTTTAAGTACGGCGGGTAATGATAGTATTCTTGCGTATGATACGAGTGATACTTTGGACGGTGGTGCAGGAGATGATCATCTATATGGTGGGGATGCAGAGGATACTTATATTTTTGGCAGAGGATACGGACACGACATAATTGAAGATTATGAAAGTAATATTACTCATAGGACAGGTGACGGTAATGATATTGTAAAAATGATCGGCGGATTAACACAAGATGACATTGCCATTTCTCGAGATGTTCAAGAATACCCTAATGCTTATGATAATTTTATATTAGAAATAAAAGATACTGGTGAAACGCTAACTCTACATAGACAATTATGGGGAACGTTGAAATCATTTAGAATTGAAGAGATACAGTTTGATAATGGAACTTCTTGGTCTTATCAGGATTTGAAAGATATCCATCTCTCATCTTTAAGTACGGCGGGTAATGATAGTATTCTTGCGTATGATACGAGTGATACTTTGGACGGTGGTGCAGGAGATGATCATCTATATGGTGGGGATGCAGAGGATACTTATATTTTTGGCAGAGGATACGGACACGACATAATTGAAGATTATGAAAGTAATATTACTCATAGGACAGGTGACGGTAATGATATTGTAAAAATGATCGGCGGATTAACACAAGATGACATTGCCATTTCTCGAGATGTTCAAGAATACCCTAATGCTTATGATAATTTTATATTAGAAATAAAAGATACTGGTGAAACGCTAACCTTACACAAACAGTTATATGGAACACAAAATTCATTTAGAATTGAGGAAATACAATTTGATAATGGAACTTCTTGGTCTTATCAGGATTTAAAAGATATTTACCTGAATTCATTACAAACAGCAGGTGATGATAATATTGTTGCGTACGATCACTCTTCTGATGTTATCGAAGGTGGATTAGGGGCTGATTATCTTTCTGGGGATGGTGGCGCTGATACATACATTTACAATATGGGTGATGGTCATGATATTCTAGAGGATGATGGAGGTACAGATGGTGATTTATTGTCATTTATGAATATGAATTTTTCTGATTTTGAATTTTATAAACAGAGCGATAACTTGGTTATAAATTCACTGATCTCGGGTGGATCTGTCACTATTGTTGACTATAATAAATGGTATTCTGGAAGAATTGAAACAATAGAGTTTGTTGATACGAGTATAGTAGGCCTTACGGAAATATTAAATACGATTACAAATGTCGATGGTTTAGTTGTTAATAAAACCCTTGCGACAGGTGGCACTTTAAAAGGATCAGATAGTTATGATGATCTTATGATAGGAAGTGATGTAAATGACACTCTTAGAGGACAAAAAGGTAACGATAGATATCTTATGACTTCTGGAGATGATATTATTTTAGAAGAGGCTGGCGATGATGTAGTTGAAGTTGCGGAGAACTATACATTAGATGATATCCGTTTTGATATCGATACAGGATTTTTGAAAGATGACCTAATCATCTCAATTGCAAATTTTGGAACGCTTCGTTTTGATGATCATTTCCGCCAAACCAGTGAAAAAATTGAAACTTTAGAGTTTTCTAACGGGGGTATAATTAACTTAGATAACAACTTCTTTAGAGGTACAGATGGTGACGATGTTGTATCTGGCGCGCTTGAAACGGATATCCTTGTTGGTGGTGCAGGTAATGATACGTACGTTTTAGATCAAGGGTATGACTATGTGAGTGATACAAGTGGTACATCGGATAAAATTCTTGTTGGTGGATCATATGTACTGTCTGACATGAATTTCTATCGCACGGATGGTGGAAACAATCTTGTGATTACATCTGACTTTATCAATGCCATTGTTGTTTATGATCACTTCAGTGATGTGAACGCTCAAGTCGAGACTTTAGAATTTTCAGATGGATCAACGTTTAACCTATCAACACTTAATCTCGATATTGAGGGGACAGCATCAAACGATCTTCTTTATGGTTTTCTCAATACTGCGGTTGGTGATGATCTTATCAATGGTTATGCAGGTGATGATTTGGCCTATGCCCGTGGTGGTAATGATGTCATGTATGGTGGATCAGGATCAGATGAACTTCATGGCGAATCGGGTGATGATGAAATCCATGGCGGTGATGATAACGACTACAAACTCTATGGCGGTGATGGTAACGATACTATTTACGGAGATGCAGGCGACGATACACTGTATGGCAATGCGGGCGACGACATCCTTCATGGCGGTACAGGTGTAGATACATTCTGGGGTGGTGATGGTAACGACACACTCTATGGTGGCGACGGTGATGACGCTAAACTCGATGGTGAAGCTGGTAATGACACTATTTACGGTGATGCAGGGAACGATACTCTCTATGGTCGTGATGGTGACGATATACTTTACGGTGGTATAGGCGCTGATATCTTCTGGGGTGGTGAGGGTAATGACACACTCTATGGCGGCGACGGTGACGATGCTAAACTCGATGGTGGTAACGGTAACGATACTCTCTATTGAGATGCAGGAAACGATACTCTCTATGGTCGTGATGGTGACGATATACTTTACGGTGGAGATGGTGATGATGTTTTCTATGGTGAAGATGGGAATGATGTTATTGACGGTGGAGATGGTCAAGACTTCATCCTTGCTGGTACAGGTGACGATACATTGAATGGTGGATTAGGTTACGATCGTTTATACGGTAACGCAGGTGCAGATACATTCATGTTTACAGATTATTCTCAGTACACGAGTATCTATGATCGTGTCCATGATTTTAACGTCGCGGATGGTGATATATTGGATATTTCTGATCTAGTCTCTGCTTATGATCCGTTAACGGAAAATATAACAGATTACGTGTCTGTCTCTCACAACACAGCACGCTCATATATTTATATCGATAATGACGGCACGGGCACAAATGCATCTATGGAATATTCAATCCGTATGGAAGGTGTGTTTTGGGATAATAATGATATGGCGACATTGATCACCAATGGGACTGTGATTGTTTAATCGATGTTGAGTGTGCCATGGCACACTCATGGCACACTTAGATCAATAAAAGGGCAATATTGTAGTTTATTGTATAATATAAAAAACCTTGCAAAAGCCTGTGTTTACTTGTTATTGTTAATTGTAAGTTGTTGTGGTGATTTGGTTTAAACAGCCTGTCACGCCGGAGGCCGCGGGTTCAAGTCCCGTCACTCGCGCCATTTATAACCTTTTAGGTCTATATTTAGTGACATCCCCTTAAAATAGAAAAAATGAAATTTGATCAAAGTGAAAATATATTCTGATTATGTGTTTTCTAACGAACTATTACTTTCAAATTCTTAAAAAGAACTAAAATAGTACTATTTAATTCTTGTTTTAATTTTTCCTTGGCCTAAGGTTGGTTGTGTAATTGTAAATTATCAAAGGATAAAACAATGTTTGAAACACTTATCGTTACTTTTCGTGAAGGGTTAGAGGCATTTTTGATTGTGGCTATTATGGCGGCTTATCTTATAAAAACCGATCGCAGACACCTTATGCTTGTGCTCTACATAGGAATTGCCGTTGCGTTGGTTGTTAGTGCAACAACAGGATGGCATGTGGCAGAATTGGCCGAAGACCCAATATGGGAGGGAACACTTGCCATGATTGCTGGTGTAATGGTTGCGTCATTTACATTTTTTGTGATGAAGAGTGCTAAAAATATTAAACGAAACATTACAGAAATAATGTCAAAACAAGCTGATAAAACGGGTGTTTGGGCGGTTGTGGGGGTGTTTACCTTTACGGTCTTAATGATTGCACGTGAGGGTATGGAAACGGCATTAATGTTGGGTGCGATTTCGGTTCAAGAAAATGCCATGAATATGTGGGTTGGTGCGGGGCTTGGAATTTTATCTGTCGTCCTCATCGGATGGTTATGGATGACGCAGAGTAATCGTATAAATTTAAAGTTGTTTATGCAAGTGACAGGGATATTTTTAATTTTATTCGCTATTGATCTGTTTATCTATGGTGTCCATGAATTGTCAGAAATGTACGCACTTCCTTTTGTTGGGTACAGTGCGAACGAATGGTTACATGAAAACACAGAAATGTTTGGACACGGAAGCTTGTATTCACAGGTAGTGACATATTCTCTTATCGTTGTGCCATTGGGATGGTTATCGTTCTCGTTATTGTCAAAAAAAATATCTTTTCAAAAAAACACATAGTCGTTTTCTAAAATTATAATTTGATGGATTGCCCCTTTCATAACGAAAGGGGTATTATTGTCTTATGAGTACGGAATTACAATCGTCAAAAATATACTTTGAACCGTTGCAGGGGTTGCGCGCCTTTGCGGCGATCATTGTGATGATCGGTCATATTAAACATGAAGTTGTAATGGTAAGTGCCAAATTGGGGCAAGATGTGCCTGTGTGGACATCATTAAAATTACCCTATAACGCAGGTGTTGATATCTTTTTTGTTTTGAGTGGATTTTTGATGGTTTATACATCGCAAAATTTGTATGGGCAAAAGGGCGCTTGGATTACATTCTTGAAAAAAAGGTTTCAACGGATTGTTCCATTATATTGGTTTTATACGACGTTGATGATTATTGTGATGTTATTATTGCCTCGTGCATTTGATACGGCACAGGCAAGCATAAATGATTTCATACAATCATATTTATTCATTCCGCACGAACGCCCCGCGGGCGGTATAAAGCCCGTTTTGTCATTGGGGTGGACATTAAATTATGAGATGTTTTTTTATGCCGTGTTCGCAGGATTGCTATTTTTATCACGACATTCGTTAACCGCGATTATGACGGTGATATTTGCAGGCATGGCCGTTGTGCATTATTTTTTACCCGAAATGATGAGTATTCCTTATTTTTGGACACGTCCGATTATATTGGAATTTGTAATGGGGATGATTATTGCGAACTTGTATTTGTCGAATCTGCATTTTTCAAAGGTTATGGTGTTTCCGTTAATCACTACGGCTGCTTTTACATTTTTTTTTATGCCATATTCAATAACAATACTGGATTTGAATATTTATCGATTGCCCAACATATCGATGGCAATTTTGTTAATTGGTGGTTTGACCTTGTGCAAAGGTGTTGATCAATGGAAATCGCCAAAATGGTTAAAGGCATTAGGGGATAGCTCATATACGCTCTATCTTGCGCATCCATTTGGTATAGGTGTGGTTGCCTTGCTTGTTGCTCAATTCAATTTGGGGCAAGGGATGCATGTCATTTTATCGTTCTCAAGTTGTATTGTCGGATCATATATTGCATATTTAGTGATTGAGAAAAACATTATTGGATATTTTAAAGGGAAGCATTGTTCTAACCCTTGAATCATATTATGATTTTGCCATGAAGCCAATTATTGCCCCTGAAAAAGACCAACCCAAATCATTTTCATTCTCTAAAAAGCATAAAAAATTGATTAAAGAAATCATTGCACGCTATCCTGAGGGCAAGCAAAAGTCAGCGATTATGCCTTTGCTAGACCTTGTTCAACGTCAAATGAGTGAAACAACGAAAAAGGGCGGGGGGTGGATACCGCGTGCGGCAATGGATGAAATTGCTAACCGACTCGATGTGTCCCCAATGAAGGTTTACGAAGTTGCAACATTTTATACGATGTATAATTTACGCCCTGTTGGAAAATATAACATACAATGTTGTACGACAACGCCGTGTTGGTTGCGTGGTTCTGCGGATATTGTAAAGGCCGCGGAAAAGGAATTGGGTATCAAGATGGGGCAAACATCAGATGATATGCAATTCACATTGACCGAGGTTGAATGTATGGGGGCGTGTGTGAATGCACCAATGATCCAAATCAATGATGATTATTTTGAAGATTTAACGCCAGAGGTGATGCAATCATTGATCTCGAATATGAAGAAAAATAAATTACCTGAAAAAGGACCGCAAAATGGCCGTTGTAATTCGATGAATATTGAAGGACCAACATCATTAGAGGCCGAAGCAAAAAAAGCAAAGGTGGTTTAATTTGAAAAGCCTACTTTTTACTTGTTTTCTATTTTGTCTGTTCTTGCTGTCCTTAGTTGCAATTGGAAGCCAATACCACAGTCAAATAATATCAGATGAAACTATACCACATCAGGTTATGCTATTGGGAACCATTACATTCCTTTCTTTAATGAACTTTCACCTTTGTGTTGAGTGTGTTTATGTTGCATTTATGCGATTTAATAAGTTTTCAATGTCACATAAATATATTTTATTAAGTTACTTTTTAACAGGGGTTATGATTATTTCCCCCTTTTTAGGTGTGTTTTATTCAATGGGGTATACTTTTTTAGGTATGGCCTTATTAATATATTCTCAATTGCGTTCAAAAGTAGATGTAGAAAACAAGATTGTTTTTTTTAAAAGCAATGCATTTAAAAAATGTGTGCAATGTGGTTTCTTGGCGATGGCTATATTGATGTTTGCATTTTATCCATACCCTGAATATTTGATGGAGGGTATGTCATGAGAGATGTTTTAATTGCAACGTTGTTGTATTCAATTTTGTTTGTTGTTTTAACAACGCCTGTTATCTATCCCATAGGTGGATGGAGTGTTGAAACGTTACAGAAATTACATCGTTTAGTTAGTGAAGTTGTGTTTTGGGCGGCAACATTTTATATTTGCGCATCCGCGACCTATGGTGCTTTTGCACGTCAAGATCGTTTTGGATTAAGTCATAATTACCCATTGCTAAATCGTATTTTAAGTCTTCTTCTTGTTCTTTCACCATTTTTGGCTGTGTTTTTGAACGTACGTTTTGTGTTTTTATTGTTGGGTTTGTTGTTATTCTCTCACTTAAAATCAAAAACGGATGATGAACGTCAGGTTGATTTTTCAAAATCTCGTGCGTTTAGCAATATGATTCTTATTCCTTTATTCACCTTGGCATTAATGTTGATGAATAATAACGGATACTATGTCACATCAATTTTAGATTTTAATTCACCAACAGATACCGTAATAACCGAGGTCGCCGATGCTAGCTGATAAAGATAGAATTTTTACTAACCTTTATGGGTGGCAAGATTATAATCTCGCTGCGGCTAAAAAGCGTGGTGATTGGAAGGGAACTCGTGCACTTCTTAAAAAAGGCCGTGATTGGATTATTGATGAAATGAAGGCGTCAAGCCTGCGTGGCCGTGGTGGTGCAGGTTTTCCAACTGGATTAAAGTGGTCATTTATGCCCAAAAATTCAGGTAAACCACAATATTTGGTTATTAATGCCGATGAGTCAGAACCTGGTACATGTAAAGATCGTGAGATTTTACGTCACGAACCTCATAAATTAATTGAGGGTGCATTATTGGCAGGATTCGCCATGGGTGCACACGCGGCATACATATATGTTCGTGGTGAGTTTTATAACGAAGCATCTAATTTGTCCAAAGCGATTGAAGAAGCCTACGGGGATGGATTGCTTGGTAAAAATGCCGCGAAATCAGGATGGGATTTTGATTTGTACGTGCATCGTGGTGCAGGCGCATATATTTGTGGTGAAGAAACTGCACTTTTGAATTCACTTGAAGGTGAAAAAGGGCAACCGAGGAATAAACCGCCATTTCCTGCGATGGCGGGATTGTATTCATGCCCTACAACGGTGAATAATGTTGAAACAATTGCGGTTGTGCCAACAATCTTGAAACGTGGTGGTGAATGGTTTGCAGGACTTGGTTCGGATGAAAAAAATACAGGTACAAAATTATTTTGTATTTCTGGTCATGTGAATAATCCATGCACGGTCGAGGAAGAAATCGGCATACCAATGCGGACATTGATTGAAAAACATGCTGGTGGTGTACGCGGTGGATGGGATAATTTATTGGCCGTTATCCCCGGTGGATCATCATGTCCTGTCTTACCTGCGGAAACATGTGCAACGGTAAAAATGGATTTTGATTCCTTGCGTGAGGTTCAATCGGGATTAGGAACCGCAGGTTTAATCGTGATGGATAAATCAACAGATATCGTTTATGCAATCGCGCGCTTATCCTATTTTTATTACCATGAATCATGTGGTCAATGTACACCATGTCGCGAGGGCACGGGGTGGATTTGGCGTATGATGCAACGCATGGTTACGGGTAATGCGACGTTAGAAGAAATTGATCAATTATTGGATGTGACGACACAAATCGAGGGACACACAATTTGTGCCCATGGGGACGCGTCGGCGTGGCCTATCCAAGGTTTGATCCGACATTTCCGTCCCGAGATGGAAAAACGTATCATTGAATATCGTGAGAATTTGAAAGAAAGGGCAGCGTAGATAAAATGCCTAAATTAAAAATTAACGGAACAGAAGTCGAAGTCGAAAACGGCACAAGTATTATTCAGGCCGCGGATCAAATCGGTGTTGAAATTCCACGTTTTTGTTATCATGATAAATTATCAGTACCCGCCAATTGCCGTATGTGTTTGGTAGAGGTAAAGGGCGGCCCACCAAAACCTGTCGCATCATGTGCAATGGCATGTGCCGAGGGGATGGAGGTTGAAACCGAATCCGACATGGTGCATCGCGCACGTAAATCGGTGATGGAGTTTATGTTGATTAACCACCCATTGGACTGTCCAATTTGTGACCAAGGTGGTGAGTGTGATTTGCAAGATCAAGCTGTTGGGTATGGTTTTGACCGTTCACGTTATACCGAAGATAAACGTGCGAAAGTTGACCCTGAGATTGGTCCATTGGTTAAAACGGTTATGACACGTTGTATTCAATGTACGCGCTGTATTCGTTTTGGTGAAGAAATCGCCGGTGTCGATTCACTTGGTCTTTTGAACCGTGGTGAAAATGTTGAAATTGGTACTTATGTTGAAAAAATGATTGAAAGTGAAATTTCGGGAAACTTGATCGATGTTTGCCCGGTTGGTGCACTGACGTCAAAACCATATGCATTTACGGCACGTCCGTGGGAATTGCAAAAAACGGAAACTATTGATGTGTTGGATGGTGTGGGATCAAACATTCGTATTGATGCGCGTGGCCGTGAAATTATGCGCATTGTTCCACGTCAAAATGATGATGTGAACGAAGAATGGATTTCGGATAAGGCTCGTTTTTTCCTATGACGGGTTGGCAAAACGCCGTTTGGATCGTCCTTGGGTGCGTAACAAAAAAACACGTAAACTTGAACAAGCCACATGGGAAGAGGCATTCACACGTATCGCAGATGAAGCATCAAAACGAGAACCATATGACATGGCCGCGCTTGCAGGTGATCTTGTTGATATGGAATCGGTTCAAACACTTAAAAAATTAATGGGCAAACTGGGGATCAGAAAATCTTGAATGTCGCATTGATGGTACACATTATGATGCAACGAATGCATCGGGTTATCTATTTAATGGTGGTATTGAAGCTATCGATCATGCAGATGCAATTTTATTGATCGGCACAAATCCACGCCATGACGCGGCAATTATTAATGCGCGTATATTAAAGGCGGTTCGTGATAATGGTGCAAAAATTGGTTTGATTGGTCAGGCATGTGATTTGAATTATGATTACGATCATTTGGGCACAACACCATCAGACATTGAAAAATTATCTAAATCACGTGGTGGTTTTGCTAAAGTAATGAAAGATGCAAAAAAACCCAATAGTTATATTGGGTGAGGGGGGCGTTGAAACGATCTGATGGTCTTGCTATTCAAGAACTTGTTATGAAGACTGCGAAAAAATGGAACGCGAGTTATAATATGATGCACCTTCGTGGTGGTCGTGTTGGTGCGCTGTCACTTGGTTTTGTACATAACAAAACGCAGAATCCACTGAACATAAAAATCAAAAACATTTGTATATTTATTGGGCGCGGACACGTCCTATTATAACGGTCAAATTGATAAGAAGGCATTTGTTGTTTATCAGGGTCATCATGGTGATATTGGCGCACATCGCGCAGATGTTATTTTACCAGGGTGCGCTTATACTGAAAAAAATGCGATGTATATGAACACCGAAGGACGTTTGCAGTTGGCACGTAAAGCCGTGAGTGCACCAGGTGAGGCGCAAGAAGATTGGAAAATTATTTCATTACTTGCAAATAACACTGAAAATTGATTTGGGATATAAAACTATATTTGATGTGCGTAATGATATGGCGAATCTGCCTGAATTAGGCGAACGTATTGAGGTTGAACTTGATCCTGTAACAGCCAAAGGTAAGATGGGTGCGTCTAAATTATCGTTACCGCTATCGAATTTTTATCAAACATGCCCTATTACACGGGCATCGGATACAATGGATAATTGTGTTGCCGTTTTTGTTGATGGAACACGTAAATTAGGAAAAGCAGCATGACACAATCAACATTAGACCGCGTACAAATTTTTCACGAAACATATGGTCTTCCTGTGAAGGATACGCCAGATATTTCCGATCCAAAAACCAACAATTTACGTGTTGGATTATTGGAAGAAGAAGTGCAAGAGTTGAAAGATGCATTAGAAGCAGGCGATATGGTTGAGGTGTTGGACGCATTGACCGACATTCAATATGTGTTGGATGGTGCGTATTTATCATTTGGCTTGCAACATTTAAAAGAAACAGCCTTTGCCGAGGTTCAAAGATCAAATATGAGCAAACTTGGCGAAGATGGAAAACCGATTTACCGTGAAAGTGATGGTAAGGTGATGAAAGGGCCAAACTATTCTGCACCTAATTTGGCACAATTTCTTCAAGAAAAAGGTGAAAAGGCCGCATAAACATGACTGAATTAATGAATGAATATGGTTGGACTTTATTATTAATCGTGTTGCAAGCGCTCGCGATTATTGTGCCATTATTAACATGTGTTGCGTTATTGACTTATATGGAACGTAAGGTGATGGGGGCGATGCAATTACGCCAAGGTCCACAAACGGTTGGACCATTTGGGTTGTTACAAGCAGTTGCCGATGGGGTAAAATTATTTTCAAAAGAAATCGTTATTCCATCACGTGCGCATGGTCCTGTATTTATATTGGCGCCAATGTTGACTTTGTTTTTATCATTGGTTGCATGGGCGGTTATTCCCGTGAATGAAGGATGGGCGATTGCGAATATCAATGTCGGTATTTTGTATTTATTCGCCGTATCGTCGGTTGGTGTTTATGGTGTCTTGATGGCTGGGTGGGCGTCAAATTCACGTTATGCGTTTCTTGGTGGAATGCGATCTGCCGCGCAAATGGTATCTTATGAAGTGTCCATGGGATTGGTGATTGTTTGTGTTCTTCTTTGTGTTGGGACATTGAATTTGACTGAGATTGTAATGGTAGAACGTACATGGTGGATGAATGCGTTGTTATTCCCTATGTTCATTGTGTTTTTGATCTCCATTTTGGCAGAAACAAACCGTGCACCGTTTGATTTGCCAGAGGGTGAATCTGAATTATCAGGTGGGTTTATGGTTGAATATTCAGGAATGGCATTCGCATTATTCTTCCTTGGTGAATATGCCAACATGATTTTAATGTCCGCCATGGCCGTGATCTTGTTCATGGGTGGGTGGAACGTACCGTTTGGTTTAGAAGGCGATATCATTAATGCCGTACCAGGTGTGATTTGGTTTGGGCTAAAAACATTTTCAATTTTATTCTTCTTTATTTGGACGCGTGCGTCATTACCGCGCTATCGTTATGACCAATTGATGCGTTTGGGGTGGAAAATATTCCTGCCATTTACATTAATTTGGGTTGTTGTGATCTCAGGAACACTTTTATATTTGGACGCTTTCCCGAAATAGGATATTTTAATAGACATGCACTTGATTCAATACGCTAAATCTTTTCTTCTTTATGAAATTGTAATTGGTTTTGCCAAGACGTTTTCTTATATGTTTCGTGAGAAGGTTACACTTAATTACCCTTATGAAAAGGCGCCTATTTCACCTCGTTTCCGTGGTGAACACGCGCTTCGCCGTTATCCAAATGGTGAGGAACGTTGTATTGCGTGTAAATTATGCGAGGCAATTTGCCCAGCACTAGCCATTACGATTGAAGCAGAGGAACGCGAAGACGGTTCACGTCGTACAACAAAATACGATATCGATATGACGAAATGTATTTATTGTGGTTTGTGTCAGGAGGCATGCCCAGTTGATGCAATTGTCGAGGGACCAAATTTTGAATTCGCAACCGAAACACGTGAAGAACTATTTTATAACAAAGATAAGTTATTAGATAATGGTGACAAATGGGAAGCGCAGATTGCCGCTAACCTAGCCGCTGACGCCGAGTACCGTTAGTACTTGTTTTAGATTTTTGGTTGGGAAGGGATTTAACCATATTCTCTAAACTTCTTGTAGAAACGCCATCATAATTATCCGAGTTTTCCATCGGACCTTGTCCAGTATTTTGTGCATTATAGTGGTCACAAAGTGCTTTTATCATTTGATCTCGTGTCATGTCGTTTACATACAACAGATGAGAGTTGTTTTACAATAAAAAACTTTGTTTATATTGGATAAATATTGTCACTCTCTTGCCACATTTTTGCAAAACCGTTACAAATATAGACGTTATAACAGAATCAATTTTCGAGTGGGATCTCAATATCACGTGATAGCAGAAGCCGTATTTTATATCTTTGCCTGTATTTTAATTTTTTCATCCCTGTTGGTGATTACGGCGCGTAATCCCGTCCATTCTGTTTTATTTCTTATTTTATGTTTCTTTAATGCCGCAGGTTTATTTGTTCTGCTCGGTGCTGAATTCATTGGTATGATTTTGGCTATTGTTTATGTTGGGGCGGTTGCCGTCTTATTCCTATTCGTTGTCATGATGTTGGATGTTGATTTTGTCGGGCTTCGTAAAGGTGTAATGAAATATGTTCCATTGGGACTTGTCGTTGGTGGATTATTATTAGCGGAACTTGGCTTTCTTTACTTTGCATGGGCACCCGCAGAAGGGGCATCATTGACATTGGCGGCAGAACCAACAGGATTGGAAAAAAGTAATACACACGCACTTGGTTCAATGATATATACGCAATATATTTTACCCTTTCAGGTGTCGGGGCTTGTCTTATTGGTTGCCATGATTGGTGCTATTACATTGACGTTGCGTCATCGCCCCGGTGTACGTCGTCAAAACATTTCAAAACAAATTAAAACACAACCGCAAGATGCCGTTGAACTGGTTAAGGTTGAAACGGGGGCAGGGGTATAATCATGGTTGAAGTTGGCTTGTTTCACTATCTAACATTAGCGGCAATTTTATTTGTTATCGGCGTTTTTGGCATTTTCTTGAACCGTAAAAATATTATCGTTATTTTGATGTCGATTGAATTGATGTTGTTGGCCGTGAACATTAATTTTGTGGCATTTTCGGCGCATCATGGTGATTTGCACGGACAAGTATTTTCGATGTTCATATTAACCGTTGCTGCCGCCGAAGCCGCAATTGGTTTGGCCATTTTGGTAACGTTCTTCCGTAATAAAGGACAAATCTTGGTTGATGATTTGTCGGAATTGAAAGGGTAAGAAACTATGTTAGGTCTTTATGCTGTCTTTTTACCTTTGGCTACTTTCGCAATTACTTTTTTGTTTGGTGGTTTTCTTGGTAATCGAATGGTTCAATTTGTTACATGTGCGGGATTAATCGCATCCGCCGTATTATCATGTTTGTTATTTCATGATGTAGCGTTGCTCGGCAATACATCCGTTGAACCCGTAATGATATGGATAACATCTGGTAATTTTAATGCCGATTGGGCTGTGCGTTTGGATACATTATCCGTTGTGATGATGTGTGTGATCACGATTGTATCGGCGTGTGTGCATTTATATTCTGTTGGGTATATGAGCCATGATAAGGCACGCGCACGGTTTATGAGTTACCTATCACTATTTACCTTTGCCATGTTGATGTTGGTGACGGCGGATAATTTGATCCAACTGTTTTTTGGTTGGGAGGGCGTTGGATTGGCGTCTTATCTCCTTATCGGATTTTGGAATCATAAACATTCAGCCAACCGCGCGGCAATGAAGGCTTTTATTGTTAACCGCGTAGGAGATCTGGGACTCGCGCTTGGGATATTTACATTATTCATGATTTTCGGATCCGTACAATTTGACACGATATTTGCATCTGTGGCTCAATTCAAACATGAAACATTTGAATTTTGGGGATATGAAATTCATGCACTGACACTCGCATGTTTATTATTATTCATTGGGGCATGTGGTAAATCGGCACAATTGGGGCTTCACACTTGGTTGCCTGATGCAATGGAAGGGCCAACACCTGTATCCGCACTTATTCACGCGGCAACAATGGTTACCGCAGGTATATTTTTGGTCGCGCGGTTTTCACCAGTGTACGAATACGCACCATTCGCGTTAGAGGTCGTTACATATATCGGGGCACTGACCGCGATTGTGGCGGCAACGATTGGTATGACGCAATTTGATATCAAGCGTGTTATTGCCTATTCAACAATGTCACAATTGGGATATATGTTTTTTGCACTGGGGGTATCCGCATATGGCGCGGCGATGTTTCATTTAATGACGCACGCATTTTTCAAGGCGTTATTATTCCTTGGTGCAGGTTCTGTCATTCACGCGATGAGCAACGAACAAGATATGCGTAAAATGGGTGGGATTTGGAAAAAAATACCATTTACCTACGCGATGATGTGGATTGGATCATTGGCCTTGGCTGGTATTCCTTTATTCGCAGGATATTTTTCAAAAGATATGGTTTTAGAGGCCGCATGGGCGGACCAAAGTGCGCACGGTAACTTGGCCTATTGGTTAGGTGTCACGGCGGCGTTTATTACGGCATTTTATAGTTGGCGTTTGATTATCATGACGTTCCATGGAAAACCACGCGCGGATGAAAAAACAATGGCGCATGTGCATGAAAGTCCTTTTGTGATGACGCTGCCGTTATTTGTATTGGCGATTGGTGCATGTGGCGCAGGATATGTGTTTTATGAATTATTCGTTGGCCATGATCGCGCGCTTTTTTGGGCGGATGCATTATTTGTCTTAACAGGCAATGATACAGTTGAGGCCGCGCACCATGTCCCAATGTGGGTCAAGAAAACACCATTGGTTGTTGCTGTGTCAGGTATTGTGATTGCAACACTGATATATGGAACAGGTGGCAAATTTGCAGGATTTGTGTCTCGATTATTAAAACCAATCCATGCATTGTTTTTTAATAAATATTATATCGATGAATTGTACCATGGAGTGTTTCAAAAACCATTAATTGCCTTGGGACGCCTCTTTACAAAATGGGGTGATCAAAAAATGATTAATGGATTAGGGCCAGACGGCATTGCAAAAATATCACAATGCGGTTCGCAAATTTTATCAAAAATTCAGACCGGTTTTGTATATCATTATGCGTTCATGATGATGGTTGGTTTGATTGCGATTATAAGTTGGATTTTTTATCAAATGGTGATGGTGTAATAATATGAATTTAGAAAACTTCCCACTATTGTCATTCATGACATTTTTGCCACTTGTTGGTGCATTATTTGTCATGATTATCAAGGGCGCGAATGATGAACGTGTTAAAAACAATGCGGTGAATGTTGGTGCATTTGTATCATTTGTTGTTTTTGCACTATCGTGCGTGATGTTGTTTCAATTTGATAAGACAACTGCCGATTTCCAATTTGTTGAAAATGTTATTTGGTTCGAGGGATTGAACCTGACATATAGTATGGGGGCTGATGGTATATCCGTTTTCTTTGTCATGCTTTCAACATTACTCACCCCTTTATGTATTTTGTTGTGCAAACAATCGGTAAAATCACGCGTGCGTGAATATGTATGCGCGTTGCTTGTTCTTGAAACATTTATGATCGGAACATTTTGTGCGTTAGACGGCATATTATTCTACATCTTTTTTGAAGGTGTTCTATTGCCGATGTTCTTGCTTATCGGTGTTTGGGGTGGACCGCGCAGGGTTTATGCCGCGTTTAAATTCTTCCTCTTTACACTTCTTGGTTCTGTCCTCATGTTAATCGCGTTGATCTATATGTTTAACGAGGCGGGAACAACCGATATCCCAACCTTGATGGAGCAAGGATACCCGTATATGGCGCAAATGTGGTTGTTTGTTGCGTTTTTTGCATCATTTGCAGTGAAGATGCCCATGTGGCCTGTGCATACATGGTTGCCTGATGCTCACGTTGAGGCACCAACGGGTGGTTCTGTGATATTGGCGGGTGTTTTGTTGAAAATGGGTGGTTATGGTTTCCTAAGGTTTTCCATTCCTATGTTCCCCGAGGCGGTTGAATATTTTGCACCGATGATATTCTGGTTATCGGTCATCGCGATTATCTACACATCATTAATCGCATTAGTACAAGATGATATGAAGAAGATGATTGCGTATTCTTCTGTGGCGCATATGGGGTATGTGACATTAGGGATATTTACGGCAACGACACAAGGGGTCGAGGGTGCTATATTCCAAATGATTTCGCATGGTCTTATTTCCGCAGCGTTATTCCTTTGTGTTGGTGTGATTTACGACCGATTACATACACGTGAAATATCACGTTATGGCGGTATTGTTAAAAACATGCCTAAATACGCGACATTATTCATGATATTCATGTTGGGATCTGTTGGATTGCCGGGAACGTCAGGATTTGTTGGTGAGATATTGTCACTCATGGGGGCATTCCAAATTGATACGGTTATCGGAACATTGGCAGCATCAGGATTGGTGTTGGGCGCAACATATATGTTGTGGTTATATCGTCAGGTTGTTTTTGGTCCTGGTAAAAACAAGGATGCGTTAAAGATGAGCGATGTGAATGGAATGGAAAAATTTGCACTTATTCCATTGGCCGCGATGGTTTTATGGATTGGTGTTCAACCCAATTTTGTTTTAGATCGCATTGCACCAAGTGTAGAAAATTTATTAGCAAATTATTATGAGGCGATATCGCTTCCGACAAATGAATTGGCAAGATTGGGACGATAATGATGGATATGACGACAATTATAACTGATCTTTACATGGCGCGCGCGGATGTGTTTTTGGCTTGTGCCGCGCTCATTCTCTTGGCCGTAGGTGTTTGTTTAAAAACGCGTGCGTTTCACCGTATTGCCATTGGTGGTGTGACGGCTCTTGTCCTGACACTTATCATGACATTACAACAGGATAATAGCGGGGATAGCATCACTTTATTTGGCGATATGCTTGTTTATGACCGTTTTGGCGTGTTTATGAAGGTTTTGGTATCTATTGGTGCTATATCCGCGATATTTATGGGTGTGCGTGACCTTGGCGATCATGTGATCGGTAAATTTGAATATGTGATCCTCATATTACTTGCGACCTTGGGGATGAATATCATGATTTCATCCAATAATATGTTATCACTTTACATGGGATTAGAATTACAATCACTTGCACTTTATATCTTGGCAGCATTTAACCGAAATAGCCTGACATCATCAGAGGCAGGATTGAAATACTTCATCCTTGGTGCGTTATCATCGGGTATGTTGTTGTTTGGTATTTCATTGATATACGGATATACGGGCACGACATCATTCCCATTAATTGCCGATATCGTATTAATCGAACAAACGGACATGGTGTCGATGGGCATGTTGGTTGGCCTTGTCTTTATTTTGGTTGGATTGGCGTTTAAAATTTCGGCCGTACCGTTCCACATGTGGACACCCGATGTGTATCAAGGTGCGCCATCATCGGTGACCGCATTTTTTGCCATGGCACCCAAAATGGCGGCGATGGCATTAATGGCACGTGTTTTATTTTCGGCATTTGGTGAATTACATTCTGATTGGGCACAAATCATTTTCGCAATATCATTGGCCTCAATGGCTTTGGGTGCGTTTGCAGGTTTGGTGCAAAAAAACCTTTATCGATTATTGGCGTATTCATCAATCGGACATATGGGGTATGCGTTGTTGGGTTATTTCGTTGGCGGTTTTACTGGTGTGACTGCAACACTTGTATATTTATCAATTTACCTTGTGATGACGGCAGGGACATTTGCGATGATATTGTCCGTTCGTAACAAAGATAATGTTGCCGCGACAAATCTAAATGAATTTGCAGGGTTGTCGAAAAAATCACCTGTTGTGGCATATGGTTTGGCCATTATGCTATTCTCGATGGCGGGTATACCACCATTGGCAGGATTCTTTGGAAAGCTGTATATCTTTAAGGCTGTGTTAGATGGCGGATATTACACGCTGGCTGTTCTTGGTGTGTGTGCATCGGTTGTTGCATCCTATTATTATCTAAAATTGATCAAGATTATGTTCTTTGATCAACCAAGTGCGCATGATGATTACGTTGTCGCACCATCACGTTTATTGCGTTGGGTTGGTGTGCCAAGTGTTTTATTTGTTGTGACATTCATATTCTATCCTGATTGGTTGGTTTATGAGGCAACACAAGCGGCATTATCATTGCGTTAAAATTTAACCATGTTTGATATTCATTATTTTGAATCCGTTGGCTCCACAATGGATATCGCACGCGATGGTTTAGTGCATGGACGCGTTATACAAGCGGGCGAGCAAACCGGCGGACGTGGCCGTCGTGGAAACCAATGGTTATCTCCAAAAGGGAATTTATACCAATCAATTATTTTAAAACCAACATGCGAAAAACCGTTATGGGGACAATTGTCATTTGTTATTGCCGTGGCATTGGCACGATCGTGTCGTGAGGTTGGAATAGGGGGCGATGATATCAACCTTAAATGGCCTAACGACGTTTTAATCAGTGGAAAAAAACTGGCCGGTATATTGATCGAGGCATATGACGACCATGTCATTATTGGAACAGGTGTGAATATAGAAATCTGCCCCGATGATAGATCAAAAATAACAGATTTTCATGAGATATCAGTGAATGATTTTCGTGATGCATTTCTAAAATATATCAGACATTACTATACCCAATGGGAAGAGATTGGTTTTGAAAATATTCGTGACCAATGGATGTCCCGTGCCTATAAGTTGAATGAACCTATTCATGCACGATTGCCCAATGTGATCTATGATGGAGTGTTTGAAGGCTTAGACGAAAGCGGAACGTTGCTTTTACGTGAAAAAGATGGTTATTTAAGGCATATAAACAGCGGTGAAATCATCGTTTGATATAAAGAAAGATAGTGATCATGTTTTTAGCGATTGATTGTGGGAATACGAATAGTGTGTTTGCGATATTTAATGATGATGGCACGCACACAACATGGCGGTGTAAATCCGATGCGACGCGGACGGCCGATGAATATGCATCATGGTTGATGCCATTGATGAAAAATGAAAATATTGAATTTTCGAATATTAATAATGCGCTGATAAGTTCGGTCGTGCCGGATGCTAATTTTAATTTAAAGAAGCTATGTTCAAAATATTTTGATGTGTTTCCAAAGTTTATCAAGGACGCAGATGTTAAAATTAATCTTGATATTCAATTGCCCAATCCAGAAACATTAGGCGCGGACCGTATTGTAAACGCCATTGCGGCCAAAATAAAATATCAATGTCCGTGTGTTATTATTGATTTTGGCACGGCAACAACATTTGATGTGATTGACGGGCAGGGGGCGTATATTGGCGGTGTAATTTCACCAGGGGTTAATTTGTCAGTGGATGCATTGTTCCGCGCGGCGGCGGCCTTACCCAAAATCAGTGTTGAAAAAACGGATAAGGTGATCGGTAATACAACGATGAACGCAATGCAATCAGGTCTTTATTGGGGGTATGTATCAATGATAGAGGGCATGATGGCGCGTATTACGGATGAATTGGGAGTAAAACCAAGCGTGATTGCAACGGGTGGTTTGGCATCCATCATTGCCCATGGAACGGATATCATTGACCATGTGGACGGTGATTTGACTTTAGAAGGTTTGCGCCACATTCATGCTATGAATTTTAACGCTAAGCATATACAGTCCGTCGCATGAACAAAAAATCTAATAAATATATCCCTGATAACAAAGCCATAACATTTTTGCCCCTTGGTGGATGTGGTCAATTTGGCGCGAACTTCAACCTTTATGGATTTGATGGTCAATGGTTGGCCATTGATTGTGGTATTGCATTTGCTGATGATACATTGCCTGGTGTTGATATCATGTTACCCGACCCCCAGTTTATCGAAGGACAAAAAGATCGATTACAAGGATTGATTATTACCCACGCACATGAGGATCATATTGGTGCGGTTGCACGTGTTTGGCCTCGTTTGCAATGCCCAATTTATGCATCACCATTTGCGGCATGTGTTTTAAAACGTAAATTTGCGGAATATCCGCCTGAAAACGGTACACCAGAAATTATTGAATATAATGAAGGTGATTTGAAAATCGGTTGCTTTGATGTGCAGGCGATATCGGTGGCACATTCTATTCCTGAGGCCTATGCCTTGGCGATTACGACGGAAACAGGAACCGTATTGCATAGTGGTGATTGGAATTTAGATCCAAAACCAGTTGTGGGTAAACCAACATCGGAAGATGCATTTAAGGCACTGAGTGATAAAGGCGTATTGGCCTATATTGGTGATTCAACAAATGCACCTGTTGATGGATTTAGTAAATCTGAATCTGAAGTATCCCCCGCATTTGAAAAATTATTTGGTGATTGTGGCGGGCGCATTGCGGTCACATTATTTTCATCCAATATTTCACGTGTGATTGGTATTTGCCGTGCGGCAAAGGCGCATAAGCGCAAGGTATGTCTTGCGGGTTGGTCATTGGCCAAAATGGTCGAAAACGCACGCGAATGTGGTTATTTGGACGCTGATACACATTTTGTTGATTGGGAAGAGGCAAAATCAATTCCTGCCGATAAATTGGTCTATATCGTCACAGGATCACAAGGTGAGGGGCGCGCGGCACTGGCCAAAATCGCCCGTCGTCAACATCCGCACATTAAATTTGCACAAGGTGACACTGTGTTCTTTTCGGCAAGGTCAATTCCGGGGAACGAACGTGGTATTTTGGACATGAAAAATTCACTATTGGAAAATGGTGTGAATGTTATTGACCCTGATAATGCGGGTGAGACAATTCATGTATCTGGCCATCCGCGCAGTGGTGAAATCCAAAAAATGTTGTCTTGGGTCAAACCAAAGGCGATGATCGCCATTCATGGTGAACGCATGCAACAATCGGCACATGCCGCGTTGCATGACAATTCAACGGTTCCTGAAAACGGGCAAATCATGACAATTGACGCGCAAGGTGTTGTGGAAACAAAAGGTTTCGTACATGCGGGATTACAAGTTGTTGATTTTGACCGTATTGTTGATTTGAACCACGCCGCCGTGGCACAACGTCGCAAGATGAGCTTTAACGGCGCGGTCATGGTATCGCTTGTTTACGATCTTGTTGATGATGATATTTTGGACATGCAAACAACAACATTAGGGTTGTTTGATATGAAACACGAAAAAGATAAAAAACATTTCGAAGACTTAGAGGATTATATCGACCGCGCTATTTCTAAAATGTCATCAAAGGATCGCCGTAAAGAAGATAAGTTAGAAGAAAAAATAAGATCATTCGCAAAACGTTATTTTCGTGAATTGTTTTCCGTTCGTCCAGCGGTCGAAGTGCACATTACGTTGTTGGAGTAGGAGATGAGCCTTTTAACACTTATCTTCACGTATTTTGTCACATGGTGGATTGTTTTGTTTGTCACATTGCCGTGGGGCAATCGTCAACCAGATGAACCCGAAACTGGTATGATGCATGGCGCACCTGCGAACCCTAATATGAAGAAAAAGATGATTGCGACGACCATATTATCTTTTGTTGTCGTTGGTATTATTTATGCATGTGTTGAAATGAATATTATTGATTTTAGGGAGGCTGCACGTGAAATGGACGCTCGTATTTACGGTACTCGCACTGGGGTGGAATAACCCTTTATCCGCGAATGAATTTAACCCGTGTCAGGATACTGTGACGCATACATCGCGTGCAGGTGTGATTTATGGTGATAACACTCCTGTTATTCCTGACCCTATTGAAATCCCAATAACGATTGATGTGGCAGAGCGTTATAATATCAATATTCCCGAGGGTTCAGATTTTGATACAAATTTCGGCACAATCTCAATTTACAAAAATGGTGATGTCTTTTATAACGGTAGGGATATTTCAGGCACTATAAAGGACGTATGCGAAAATGAACGCACAAGCACAACAAAAGCAACAGGCGAAGAAGATAAAGACAGCGGTAAGCCCGACACGGGAAGAAAACTTCCCTGAATGGTATCAGGCGGTTATTAAGGCCGCGGATATGGCCGAAAATTCGCCAACGCGCGGGTGTATGACGATTAAACCATATGGTTTTGCTCTGTGGGATAATGTCAAAAATGCGTTAGATACTAAGATTCAAAAAGTGGGCGTACAAAATTGTTATTTTCCATTGCTTATTCCAATGTCATTTTTGACAAAAGAGGCAGATCATATTGATGGTTTTGCAACCGAATGTGCGGTTGTGACGCATCACCGTTTGGCAAAAAATGAAGATGGCGTTTTAACAACTGATCCGTCATCAGAATTATCAGAACCTTATATTATCCGTCCAACATCTGAAACAATCATTGGTGAGAGCGTTAAAAACTGGATCCAATCTTATCGTGATCTACCAATGAAGCTAAACCAGTGGTGTAACGTTTTCCGTTGGGAAATGCGTACACGTCTATTTCTTCGTACGGCTGAATTTTTATGGCAGGAAGGTCACAATGTTTTTGAAACAGAAATTGAAGCGAGAAAAGATGCTGAATTAATGTTGGATGTTTATGCTGATGTTTTTGAAAACTGGATGGCGATGCCTGTTATTAAGGGTTGGAAAACGGAAGACGAACGTTTCCCTGGTGCTATTGATACATTAACGGTTGAGGCAATGATGCAAGATGGTAAAGCATTGCAATCGGCAACATCACATCATTTGGGTCAAACATTTTCAAAGTCGGCGGACATTAAATTCCAATCACGTGATGGCGATGTACAACATGCCTGGACAACCTCATGGGGATTTTCAACACGGTCAATCGGCGGATTAATTATGTCACATTCTGATGATGATGGATTGATGGTGCCGCCAAAAATTGCACAATATCAGGCTGTCATTATTCCATTTATGAAGGATGATGCGGCAGAAGCTTTAACATCTTATTGTAAAACCTTAACTCAACGCTTGAACGATAATGACATACGCGTCAAGTTTGATGATCGCGACCTTCGTGCCGGAGATAAGGGGTGGGAATGGATCAAAAAAGGAGTTCCATTACGCGTTGAAATCGGTGGACGTGAAATGGAGGAGGGCAATGTGACCGTTACTCGTCGTGACCTTGGAAAATCATCAAAAACAACAATGACGATGGATGAATTTGTTGCACAGGCACAAACAATTTTGGACGATGTACAGAACAACATGTTTAATGTTGCGAAAGAACGTATGGAAAGCCGTATTGTTGATGTTGATAATCTTGACGACGCACGTGCGTTTTTCGCGGATGAAAAACAAGGTTTTGTTCGTTTGGATAAAACATTTTGGGGTACAGAAGAATTTGATAAAATTTGTTCAGATTTCGCCGTGACACCAAGGTGCATTCCATTTGAAACACCGGATAAATTAATTATTGGTAAGAGTTATTAACGACCAAGATCAAAACCTCTAGATCGCTCTCTTGATTGGTTTCTTGAACGCTCTAACCTTTGTTCACGTAATATAGGGCACTCTGGTGCGTGCGCAATAATGTATGTGTGATCATCTAATCTTCCTGATTTCATAACGCTACGCACACATTCATTATCTTTATCTTTTTCAAATAGTTTTTGAAGACGAATCCACGCTTCGTGAACCGCTTGATGGTGTGTTGTCCTTTGGATACGATCTTGAATTTCTTGCGCGATGCGTTCTTTTATTTCATTTTCTTTTTTATTGGAATTTGTTCCGATGTCTATTTCAAGCTCCATTCCTGAAAAATTACCACTTGTTTCGTCACTATCTCCGTCACTAAGTGGTTTTGTTTGAGGAGGAGAAGGGAATGAAAATGAACCGCCCACAAGCGCGCTTTTGGGCTTTTTATTTAATTTAGCTTGAGCGTCACGCACTATTTGTTCTCTACGCGCCTTTTTCTCCGTTTCTTGTTGTTTCTTATCTTTCTGAATACGTTTCAAACGTGCTTTCGCATCACTATTAATTTGTATAACTCTTTGTGGGTTTAATGTTTTTTTAGTAGGCTCTTTATTGTTATAGGAAGAGTTTTTTGGTCCTAATAAGCTTGTGAATAGTTTCTTTATGAATTTCATTTTTTTATTATGCATAAAATTATTTAAAATACTATTAAATAAAAAATGCCCAAAGGCAGGGAAAACCTTTGGGCATATATCAGTATTTAAAAACTGATAAGTTAGGGAATGGAAGATAACAATGTTTGTTGCCTTTCAATGTTTCCTATTATCAGGTTTTGTTTGTCCCTTATATGGCGAAACATGACATTAATGTGTCACCGTTTTAAAAACTATTGAACCGCAGCAGATTGTGCAGAACAAAATGGTGAACGTTTTTGGATGAATTTTTGATCCGTTGAATCATCGCGACGTACACAATAAGAAACGGCACCTGTAGAAACATTAACGCGCCATACAAATTGTCCACCACTTGATGCGATCATAAATGATGATCCGCGCCCTTGTGATGTAGCCGGTGAAAATGAAGCGGTTACAAGGGCGATTGCCAAAATAATTGAGCTGATAAGAATAGTTTTTTGCCAGTTAAGTGTCATTTGTCGATCCTTTTTTTATATTAAAACTTCATTTTAGAGAATAGGGGGCTTATTCCATTCGTTCAACCCTTGAAATTCAATGTATAAAAAAAGCCCCTTAAAAGAGGCTTTTAAAATATAAAGTTTTTTGTCAATTAAGCTGCGTCTGTTTTAGAGGCTCCGCCCATAAAGTTACCAAACTTGCTTTCAAATTTGTCCAATTGACCACGTTCAACAACACCTTGTTGTCCACCTTGCCATGCAGGGTGATTTAATGGATCAATATCCAAAGTCATTGTGTCGCCTTCTTTACCCCAAGTAGAGAAAGTTTCATATGTTGAACCATCTGTCATTTTAACAGTGATTTTGTGGTAGTCAGGGTGTATTTCGTTTTGCATTTTTTCGCTCCAAATTCTTATAAGTGATGCTTTTAATCGCTTTCGCGAGGAATTGCAAGTGTTTTTCCAGCAGATTTCAAATCTTTAAACGCTTCGTCTAAACGCTCTATCATCGCTTCCTCACCTTTACGCAGCCATACACGAGGATCATATTGCTTTTTGGTTGGCGCACCTGTGTCAGGATCAATTTGATGCTGAAAGGCATTAATATTTGCCTCCACATATTCACCCACGCCATTGGCAAAGGCAAATTGAGTGTCCGTATCGATATTCATCTTAAACACACCATATTCCAATGCTTCTTCGATTTTTGATTTCTCAGATCCTGAACCGCCGTGGAACACAAGGTCATAAGGGTTTTTGTCTAGCCCATGTTTCTTTTCGAGAAGCTCTTGTGAGTTTTTCAATATCTCAGGACGCAATTTAACATTACCTGGCTTATAAACGCCGTGTACATTCCCAAATGATGCCGCGAGTGAAAAATGACCGATAGGGGCCAATAATTCAAATGCTTGCAGGCAATCTTCGGGTTGAGTGTAGAGTTTGTCATTATCGATTTCATCCGATCCAACGCCGTCTTCTTCACCACCTGTAACGCCTAGTTCGATTTCAATGCTCATTTCCATTTCTGCGGCGAATTCTAACAATCTTGCAGATTCGGATAAGTTAAAATCAATAGGTTCGGCCGATAAGTCCACCATATGTGATGTATAAAGCGGCTTCCCCGTCATTTCGTAAAAATTTTGCCCTTGTGCGAGGAGTTCCTCAACCCATGGAATTAATTTCTTATCAGCGTGATCTGTGTGCAGGACGACGCAAATGCCGTAATGTTCAGCCAGCATGTGAATATGTTGTGCCAGTGATATTGCACCTAATACTTTGGCGTCGAATCCATCTTTTAGACCTTTACCTGCGTAAAACTGAGCGCCACCATTCGATACCTGAATAATCACATCTGATTTGTTTTTTGCCGCGGCCTCCATAACGGCATTGGCCGAATTTGTACCCGTGACATTCACCGCGGGTAGGGCGTATCCACCGTCCTTACACGCCTGGATTAATGTTAAATAATTTTCGCCATATACGACGCCTGGTTCTAATTGTGTCATTTTTAAATAAACTTTCCCATTACTGCGGCTGTGTCCAACATACGGTTAGAAAAACCCCACTCATTATCATACCAGCTCATGATACGGACAAAATTACCGTCCATAACCTTTGTTCCTTCCAAAGAGAAGATCGAGCTGTGTGGATTATGGTTAAAGTCAGTCGAGACCAACGGCTCGTCATAACATTGTAATACGCCTTTTAATGCGCCGTTTGATGCAGCGATCAATGCTTGGTTAACTTCCTCAACCGTTGTGTCTTTTTTCGCCGTGAATGTTAAATCAACAACAGATACATTTGGCGTTGGGACACGGATGGATACACCGTCCAATTTACCATTAAGTTCAGGAAGAACTTTACCCACGGCCTTGGCCGCACCAGTTGATGTTGGAATCATATTACATCCCGCCGCACGTGCACGGTGCAAATCTTTGTGTGCGGTATCCGTCACACGTTGATCACCTGTATAGGCATGGATTGTTGTCATGAAACCTTTTTCAATACCCATGGCGTCATTTAATGTTTTCGCAACGGGTGCCAGACAATTTGTTGTACATGATGCGTTTGACACAATGCCATGATCGCCATTTAAATCGTCATGATTCACACCATAAACAACCATAATGTCTTCATCGGTGGCTGGTGCAGAAATAAGCACACGTTTTGCCCCTGCCTCAATATGTTTCATCGCCATATCACGTTTTGTAAATATGCCTGAACATTCAAAAACAATATCAATGTCCAATGTATTCCAAGGTAGGTCAGATGGGTCACGCTCTGAATAAACCTGAATATTTTTACCGTTAACGGTCATTGTATCTTCATCAACACCTTTGACATCATGGGGGAAGGTGCCATGAACGCTGTCATATTTTAACAAATGCGTATTTGTTTTGATGTCGGCCAAATCATTAATTGCCACAATTTCCATGTCTGTGCGTCTTGATTCCACCAATGCGCGGTGAACCAAACGTCCGATGCGACCATATCCGTTAATTGCAATTTTTAATGTCATATTATTTTCCTTGAAATTATGGCAATGCCTGTTTAATAATCATAACCATCACACCAATTTTACACAGGGAAGTCAATCAAATGAGTAAAAATACACCAAAGGATACAGAAACATCCGCTATGGATGCGTGGCTAAGATTACCTAAAAGTGAGAGGCCATCATATATCGCTACGGGTGCTCCTATTCGCGATACAAGTAGCCAGCCAAAGCCTAAATAGTTTTCACTATGAACCGATAGTTTTGAGATATAATGATTTTATCAATGCCATAGGTGCGCCTTCATTATTCCTAAGGCTCAAAGAACAAAAAAGCTAAGTCGTTTAAGTCGGAATCAATAAAAACAAGGGGTTAATACCCATCATTTAAACTTAACCGACTTAAATAAACTTAATTATTTCAATCCTGCTTCGACAACGGCTTCTTTTGTAATCCTAAAATGAGCGTAGAGTTCTGGCGCAGGGGCACTATCGCCAAACCCATCCATACCGATGAATGTGCCATGTGTGCCGATAATACGATCCCATGATTGACGTGTTGCGGCCTCGATCGCGATTTTCTTGCTACCGTTACACAAAATGGATTCAATATACTCGCCATCTTGTTCCCAGAACAGGTCAAGACATGGGCAAGATACCAAACGCACCTTTTTACCCTGTGCATCCAATTCAACCTTGGCCGCGGCCGCGATTTCAACTTCTGATCCACTTGCGAATAATGTGACATCAGGTTCTCCATCACAATCGGATAATATATATGCGCCGTGCGATACCATGTTGTCTTCGATAAACACGTTACGTTGTGGCTCTATTCCTTGGCGTGTTAATGATAATACAGATGGTGCATCGTCAATGGATAACGCCATTTCCCATGATTCGGCTGTTTCGACCTGATCACATGGGCGGAACACATATGTGTTTGGCATTGCACGCAGGGATGCAAGATGTTCAACAGGTTGGTGTGTTGGCCCATCTTCGCCCAAACCAATTGAATCGTGTGTCATAACGTGGATGACTTGTTGTTTCATCAACGCACCCAAACGAATGGATGGGCGTGAATAATCGGCAAAGGATAAAAATGTCCCTGCATATGGCACAATTCCGCCATGTAATGTCATACCGTTCATTGTTGCCGCCATTGCGTGTTCACGCACACCATAATGGATATATTGGCCAAGATAGTTGGCACGTGAAATGATAGGCATTCCTTTTTTATAGGTGTTAACGGAGCCCGTAAGGTCAGCCGAGCCACCAATAAGGTTTGGAATAATATCAACAAGTTTATCCACAACGTTACCGGATGCCTTACGTGTAGCCACTTTTTCTGGATTTTCGGCCGCAGCCTTTTTAATATCATCAATCGCATCGGCGACATCATCGAGGTAAGTGCCGGATAGCCAATCAACAAATTGTGTTTGATCGGATGATGCATCAAGGCGTTTTTGCCATGCGGCATGTTTTGTTTTTGCCTTTTCAGTCACTGCGCGCCAGTTTTTCAATATTTCTTCTGGAATTTCAAATGCTGGATAATCAATGCCCAAGGCTTGTTTTGTTGCCGCAATTTCTTCTTCTCCAAGTGGTGATCCATGTGCAGATGCACTGTCTTGTTTACTGGGTGAACCAAAACCAATATGTGTTTTACATGCGATTAGGGTAGGGCGGTTATTGGCCTTCGCAATCGCGATTGCACCTTCAATTTGTTTGTAATCATGACCATCAATTTTATCAACGGCCCAACCATATGCTTGAAAACGAAGGAGTGTATCGTCAGTGAAGGATAAGTCAGTCTTACCATCAATCGAGATACCATTATCATCGTAAAGAACGATAAGCTTGTCTAGCTGTAAGTGACCCGCGAACGAGCATGACTCGTGTGACACACCTTCTTGTAAATCACCATCACCACAAATCACATATGTGTGATGATCAACTAAATCCTTACCAAAGCGCGCACGCTGGATAGCCTCGGCCAATGCAAAACCTGTTGAGGTTGCGATACCTTGTCCTAATGGGCCGGTTGTCATTTCAACACCGATGGAATGGTCGATTTCAGGGTGGCCTGGTGTTTTTGCATGGAGTTGGCGGAAATTTTTGATTTCATCAATTGTCATCGCCTCGTACCCCAGCAGGTATGAAAGGGAATAATGAAGCATTGATCCGTGACCAGCGGATAAAATAAAACGATCGCGGTCTGGCCATTGCGGTGCCGTTGGGTCAACATTTAAAAATTTATCAAATAAAACCGTGGCAACATCGGCCATACCCATGGGCATGCCTGGGTGACCTGAATTTGCGGCCTGTACACCATCCATCGACAGGGCGCGAATGGCGTTACTCATGTCCTTATAACGTTGGATTTCTTCTTTTGACATTTCGGATGTTTGTAAGGCTTCGACAGACATGAGATTATTCCTTGGTTTTTTGTGTTTGATTTAACAAGAACACCTTCGCAAATTGATTCCTCAAAATCAAGGAAAGAAAAAAACGTACCTATAGTTTAAATAGATACGCTGTTACAATTTTTTATTAATGCTTGTTTTACCAATTAAAACTGCAAAATTTATAAAATAAATTATTCCCATTTCCACGAGCAAGGACAGGTAATCCGCCTTGACTTGCGCAGTTTAGGGTTGGGTGATAAGAGCTTAAAACAGATTGTCGAAAACAATTGTACAAATCTACACCGTTATCAGTACAAACATCTGCTGTCACCCAATAGGCCCCATGGTGTGCTTCAGCAGGCTCAGGTGTGTTTATCAATGTTGCTGCCGCCATAAATGTTGCAGCAGTGGCACCTGTAATTTTATTTTTCAATGTCATAATTAATCCTTCCGTAAACCTTAAACAAATTATTTTTTACCATTTAGGTCAAGTGTAAATACATACGCACCTCAAAACCAAGCTTGTTGATAAGTTTTTGCAAAAGATAGACAAGTGCATCCTTAATTTCTTACTTTAAGATGAAATAAGGAGAATATACATGCGTTTCGATGCCAGTTTAAAAGAATTGCAAAAAGCGATTAAAGACCTTGAAAAGGCAAGTAAAAAAGCCGCTAAATCAAAGGCCAAAGCAAGTGTGACAAATCAAATTGATATGTTTGGTGCGGCGACGCCTTCAAACGATATCGATATTGATGGTTTGAAAAATCAGTTGGATGAAGCTATTTCTTCAGTTCAAACATTAATAAAAGAAAGCGCATAATATGGCCGAAGTTACATTAACCGTTAATGACCGTTCTTTTAATTTGGCATGTGCCGATGGTGATGAAGGGCGTTTGCAAAAATTAGCCTCATATGTTGATGAACGTGTGCGCATGATTGCGGATTCTGGTGCGGTGCGTAAAGAATCCGACTTGATGGCATTAACGGCCATAGTTTTAGCGGATGAATTGTTTGATGCCCAAAACGCAATCTCCAATGACAATCCTCAAGTGGCCGAAGATTACTCAGAAAAATTAACTGAAGCGTTGAACAAGCAAGAAGCAGAATACGCCAAACAAGTTGATAAGCTAACCGCAACTGTGCAAAAGCTTGCAGAATCTATCAAATAAGATTATACCCATTGTCGGCTGCGGCGTTCGTGAGTAACTTTAATCTCTCGGGCCGATAATCACATCTCGGGAGCTATCCCTGTTCAAAGAACGTGTTTTGCCGCGAATATTGAACATACGGCGCCCACCTATCTTGATAGGGCCAGATGACGATAACGAATACCACGGCGTTCGCAGCCAACTTACTTGCTTTTTTAAAGGTGATCTTCATGAATAAAAATGACCTGCGCCAACAAGCGAAACTAATTCGCGATAACATTTCCGAAGAAGAGTTATCCCAAGCCAAAGGTTTATTGCATAAAAATCTTGAAAAGATCTTATTTCATAAACAGAAAGTTGTAGGAACATATTATCCCATTGGAAGTGAAATACATCCACCTCACTATATCAATGGGTGTAAGATCGCTCTACCAGTTATTCGAAACAAAGAGACATTAGAGTTTTACGAGTGGACAAAAGGAGAAAAATTAAACGATGGACGATTTAATATCCCAATTCCTAAAACAGCTTTTAAAGAATCTTGTCGACCTGATATAATATTACTTCCTTTACTATTGTGTGACTTGTCTGGTAATCGTATTGGGTATGGGGCAGGGCATTATGACCGTTATATTGCATCATGCGCGGTAAAACCTCTCCTGATAGGGGTGTGTTTTGAAGAACAAATTTATAATGATATTATTCCTGCGGAAGATCATGATCAAAGACTTGATTTGATTATTACGCCAAAACGAATTATAGAGGTTTCATGAAAATATTATTTATTGGCGATGTCTTTGGTGAATCAGGTCGTGAGGCCATCAAAAAATATTTACCTGAAATTCGTAAAAAACATAATCCTGATAGTGTTATTGTGAATGGTGAAAACTCTGCGCATGGCCTTGGTATTACACAAAAAATCGCAGAAGAATTTTTTGATCTTGGCGTAAATTGTATTACAGGTGGTGATCACAGTTTTGATAAAAAAGAGATCATTCCATTTATGAATGAAGACCCACGCCTTATTCGCCCCATCAACTTTCCTCAACATGATGATATTCCTGGGAATGGTATTTATAGCTACCGTGATCACAAGGGTAAATTTGTAACCGTAATTAACGCCATGGGACGTGTATTTATGAACGCTTTGATTGATTGTCCGTTTAAAGCGTTAGATAAGACTCTTGCGAACATTAAGCTAAAAACAAATAGTGATGCGATTATTGTTGATTTTCATTGTGAGGCTACAAGTGAAATTGTTTGTATGGGGCATCATATTGATGGACGTGTGAGTGCCGTTTTGGGAACACATACACATATACCAACCGCAGATCACCGTATTCTGGAAAACGGAACAGCATACCAAAGTGATGTTGGTATGACTGGAAATTATAATAGCTCAATTGGGATGGACTTTAAGGCTCCAATGCAAGCTTACTTGATTGGCCGTCGATTAGATAAAATGGAACCTTTAAAAGGGCCAGCTATGTTATGTGGTGCATTAGTAGAAATTAGTGAGGTTACAGGACTTGCAGAGAACATTACACCGATACGATGCGGTGATCACGGGCTTAGTCAAAGTTTTTAACTTTATTAAGATGTCGTTGGCATGCATCTTCTAAAGCATTATAGAGATCATCTCCAGCACCAGTCACATCATCTAAACGAATATTTCCGATCAGGACAGCATTAAAAGATGTTAAAAATCCTGAAATCACATCAAAGGTATCGTTATCAAGCGTATTTACAGTTTCCAAAAAACGAATCATAAGTGATGATATTTTTGTAATCAAAGGATATCCAAACATGGATCCGTTGGCCTTTAATTGCATGACAGGTATTCCTAATACGGCAATAAGACTATCTGTTTCGTGTTTATCCTTTTGAGATTTAACAATTTTCAATGCCTCTTGTAATGTAGACAGGTCACGCATGGCAATAGGCATAAAATCGATTGTGTTTTCATCAATAACCTTTTGTGCTTTTTCTAAAATATTTTGATTTAAACCGCCATGGCCGACCTTACTCTTTAAACCAGAGTCTGGCTGAATAAGCTGAATATTTCTTTGTTTTTCTTGGGTAAAGGCCGCGCTCACGTTTGTATCCTATTTTTTATCTTCTTCTCTACGTTTCGGGATAAGGTCACCTTCAATAGCTTTACGCCTGCGATCTGGGCCTGTGAATTCTGGTGATTTAACAAACGGTCTTGGTCGTTCAATGATTTGAACTAGGCGTTTATAAAGATCATTTGCGGTAAATGGTTTTACTAAAAATTCAGTGACCCCTTTGTCACGCGCCTTAAACACACGTTTTTTCTCACTAAAACCTGTCATCAAAATAATAGGAACATATGGATTTTTACTGTATGTATCCGTACGAATTTTTTCAGTAAGTTCGATTCCATTCATAGGTTTCATCATCCAATCGATAAGAACAAGATCATAACTGTCGTCATTAAATTTTTTAAATCCAGCTTCACCATTAGATGCAGAATGAATTTTTTGTATACCGAACGTTTCTAAAATGGCGCGTGTGACCTGCACCATTGGTTGATTGTCTTCTACAATTAAAACGCTTATATTTGAAAAGTCATATGCCATTGAAAATCCTTATAAGAATAAGTATAACATTATATTATTAACAGGCAATTACTTATCAAGAAGGTAAAATCAAAATGGCAGGTCACTCAAAATTCGCAAATATTAAGCATCGCAAAGGTGCGCAAGATAAAAAACGTGCAAAGATTTTTAATCGTTTAGGAAAAGAGATCACTGTTGCAACTAAGATGGGTGGTCCAGACCCTGATATGAATCCCCGTTTGCGTTTAGCTATATCCGCGGCAAAGTCAGGAAACATGCCTAATGATCGTATTGCGAAGGCGATTTCTTCGGGTGATCCAAATTCAACTGACGCAAAAGATTATGAAGAGATCCGCTATGAAGGATATGCGCACGGTGGTGTCGCAATCATTTTGGAAACGATGACGGATAACCGTAATCGTACAATTGCCGAAATGCGAACAACTTTTTCAAAATCTGGTGCGAATCTGGGGGAGGCCAATAGTGTTTTATTTGGTTTCGACCGTATGGGTGAAGTGGTCCTTCCAAAAACCGTAGGCGATTTTGATTCTATTTTTGAATTTGCATTGGAATGTGGTGCAGAAGATATTGAAGATAGCGACGAATTTTATAACATTTATACTGGATTGGACAGTTTCGGTGACGTGCAAAAGGCATTAGAGGAAAAATATGAAACGATCGAGCGTTCAGGCCTTATCTGGAAACCAAAAACAATGATTGATGCTGACCTCTCAACGGCAGAGAAAAATATGCGCTTTATTGATATCTTGGAAGATAACGATGATGTTCAGGCTGTATTCACAAATATGGATATGAGCGATGAGGTCGCAGAAAAATTGATGGCGAACGAATAGAGAACACGCTACACTGATTCTCATGAGAATTATTGGTATCGATCCTGGATTAAATAATACAGGGTGGGGCATTATTGAACAAAATCAAAATGCCCTGTCCTATATCGCAAGTGGCGTTATTAAATCAAATGCAAAGGCTCCGTTGTCGGAAAGATTATATCTAATTGATAGCGAACTTGATAAAGTCATTGATTTGTACAAGCCAATTTCGTCTGCGATTGAAGAAACTTTTATTAACAAGTCAGGGTCCTCATCTCTAAAATTAGGCATGGCACGCGGAGTAGCCTTCTTGGCGCCTGCACGTGCAGGCTTAGAAGTCGCAGAATATGGTGCCAACAAGGTTAAAAAATCTGTGGTTGGGGCAGGGCATGCGGATAAAAAACAAATTCAAATGATGGTTAAAATACTATTACCAAAGGCTGATTTCAAATCAGCGGATGCTGCGGATGCGTTGGCTATTGCCATTTGCCATGCACATCATTCAACAGAACGTGGAAGGGTCGCAATATGATTGGAAAATTAACTGGCGTTATTGATACGGTAAAAGGCAATCAACTTATTTTAGATGTGAATGGTGTTGGATATATTGTATTTGCCAGCGGACGTACGCTTTCTCGTATTGGTAATAAAGGGGACACATGTTCTGTACTCATCGAAACGCATGTTCGTGAAGATCACATTCATTTATTCGGTTTTGCCGATGCGGTTGAACAGGAATGGTTTTTACTTTTGACAAAGGTGCAGGGCGTTGGGGCAAAGGTCGGGTTGGCTATTTTGTCAGTGGCATCGCCCAATGATTTGGCGTTGGCCATCGCCGCGCAGGATAAGGCCGTATTTACGCAGGCCGATGGTGTTGGGCCAAAACTAGGCACACGTATTGTGACCGAATTAAAAGACAAAACAGGAAACATGGATTTATCACCGACCATGGCGCAAAGTGAAATGGCAACATCACCTTCTGCCAGTGATAATAGCGGTATTGCGGAAGCATTATCCGCACTTGTTAATTTGGGATATGGACGCAGTGAAGCAATGATCGCCATCAACCGCGCAAAACAAAACTTGGCAGATGACGCAGACCTTGGCATGCTCATCAAACAAGGATTGAAAGAATTATCAGCATGATTGAACGTGAAGCAGAATTAGAAACAACATTGATTGATGGTGAACGTGAAGACCCGGCCTTGCGTCCACAGGGGTTGGCTGAATTCACAGGCCAAGAAAAGTTAAAGGCTAATTTATCTGTTTTTATTCAGGCGGCGAAAACACGTGGTGATGCGTTGGATCACACTTTGTTTTTTGGCCCACCAGGTTTGGGTAAGACAACATTGGCGCAAATCGTTGCACGGGAATTGGGTGTAGGGTTTAAATCAACATCAGGGCCAGTTATCGCACGAGCAGGGGATTTGGCGGCGATCTTAACAAATGTACAAGACCACGACGTTTTATTTATTGATGAAATTCATCGTTTAAACCCAGCCGTCGAAGAGATTCTCTATCCAGCGATGGAAGATGGAAAATTGGATCTTGTTATTGGTGAAGGGCCCGCGGCGCGATCCGTTCAAATTGATTTACCACCATTTACACTCATTGGTGCAACAACGCGAAGTGGAATGGTCAGTAATCCACTGCGTGATCGTTTCGGTATTCCTCTACGATTAGAATTTTATACACCAGATGAATTGCAACAAATCATTATGCGTTCGGCATCATTGCTTAATGTGATTTTAGACGATAGTGGCGCGGCAGAAATAGCAGGACGTTGTCGTGGTACCCCACGAATTGCAGGACGACTTATTCGCCGTGTTCGTGACTTTGCGCAAGTCGCAAATGTTGACGTTATTACGGATAAAATAGCGGATAAGGCTTTGGGACAATTGGATATCGACAATCATGGACTCGACAATATGGATCGTCGTTATTTATCAATCATCATTGAAAATTATAAAGGTGGCCCCGTTGGGCTTGATACATTATCCGCGGCCTTGTCCGAACAACGCGATGTATTGGAAGATGTGATAGAACCTTACTTATTACAGCAAGGATTAATTCAAAGAACACCACGTGGTCGTATGGTGACTGAAAAATCTTATAAACATTTGGGATTAAATGCACCTGTACAAACAGGAGATACAGATGCACTCTTGTAATTACCGTATTTATTACGAAGACACCGATGCAGGCGGCATTGTCTATCATGCAAATTATTTAAAATTTGCGGAACGAGGGCGCACCGAAATGATCCGCGATTTTGGGGTAAGTAATAGTGAATTAAAAGATTATCATAACATCCTGATTGTGGTGCGCCACATTGATATTAATTATAATGTGCCGGTTAAATTAGAAGATATGATCACGGTTGAAAGTACGGTCAGTGAAATGGGTAAAACTTCATTCACAATGGTGCAAAAAATTAATCGCGAAGGCCTTACATGTGCCACATTAATTGTTAAACTTGTCTGTATTGATAGTGATTCTGGGCGCGCGGTTCGTATGCCCCAATTTTTAAAGGAAAAAATAAATGAGCAATAACTTTATGCCCAATCCGATTGATCGTGCCGTTGAAGGTGTCGTTATTGAAGGATCACAAATGGCACATGATTTATCACCAATGGCATTGTTCTGGCAGGCCGACATTGTTGTAAAAATCGTGATGTTGATGTTGGTATTTGCATCCGTTTGGTGTTGGGCGATCATTTTTGAAAAATTAAAAACAATGAAATTGACCAATCGTCGTGCAAAAAAATTCGAAGATGTATTTTGGAGTGGTGAAGCGTTGGATAAATTATACGATCGTGTAAAACAATCGAAACCCGATCCCATGTTATCAACATTTATGGCGGGAATGGATGAATGGAAAGTCGCGGCCACGGATCAAAAATCAGGAAATAGTGCACTTGGTGCCGGCCTACAACAACGTATTGAACGTGCCATGGCCGTTGAAATTACCAAATCTATGGATGGGTTGGAAAAAAACATGACGTTTTTGGCCAATGTTGGATCATCCGCGCCCTTTATTGGATTATTCGGGACAGTGTGGGGTGTAATGAACAGTTTTACAGCGATTGCAGGGGCGAATAACACATCATTGGCCGTTGTTGCACCGGGTATCGCAGAAGCTTTATTTGCAACGGCACTTGGTCTTGTTGCCGCGATTCCTGCGGTTATTGCTTATAATAAATTTTCAAGTGATCTTAATCGTTATGGAGATCGATTGGAAACATTTGCGACTGAATTTTCGGCCATTTTAGGACGTCATTTGGCACGTTCGGCAAACAAACCGCAATTTGATAAAAAAGAAGTGGCTTAAAACGTCATGGGAATGAAACTAAATTCAGGAGCAGGGCGCAAGCGCCACAATGCGATTGCCGAAATTAATGTTACACCATTTGTGGATGTAATGTTGATTTTGTTGATCGTATTTATGGTGACGGCTCCGTTATTAACGGCGGGTGTTCCTGTTGATTTGCCACAATCAAAGGCACAGTCATTACACGAAGATGATGACGCTCCTGTTGAAGTGACGTTAAATGATAAAGGTTTGTTTATTGGCGAATCAAAAGTAACCGAAGATCGCTTGCTTCCATTGCTCAATGCTATGACCAATGGTAAAGATGATCGTCGAATTTATCTGCGCGCGGATAAAACACTTAATTATGGTGACGTCATGCGTGTTTTGGGGGCTATCAATTCAGGTGGATTTAACAAGGTTGCACTTATTTCTGTGGGGCAATAAATGAGCCAATTTTCATCCCTTGCAAAATCATTCATTTTCCATGGAATTGTTATTGCGATTGTTAGTGGCACATTCCTGTTCAAAGATGAGGTTGTAAAGGTCAAAGAAACACCAATTGAAATTTCGTTTGTGGCCGAAGAAAAACCAAAAGAAGAGGCGAAAAAGAAACCCAAGCCAGTCAAGGAAACGCCACCGCCACTTAAAAAAGATAAACCAAAACCTGCGCCAAAGGCTTTAGAAAAACCCGAACCACCAAAAAAGGCAGAGGTCGCGAACAAAGTCGAAGAAAAAAAAGTCGAACGAACAAAACCAAAAACAGTGGTGAAAAAACCTAAAAGTCCACCGAAACAAAAACCGACACCCAAAAAGCCTAAACCAAAGAAAGAGGTTGAGGATAAAAAAGATACAAAAACGGATTTCATGTCTGTGCTCAAAAATTTACAAGATAGCGATCCTGTTGATACAAAACGTGATGGCCCTAAATTAACACAAAGTCCAACCGTTGATCGCATGACAACGGGGGAATTAGATGCATTTCGTATGCAATTATCACAATGTTGGAATATTCTTCCCGGTGCGGCAAAGGCAGAAACATTGGCCGTAAATTTAACGATTAATGTCAATAAAGACCGTACGGTGCGTGATGTACAAATTACCGATCGTATGCGATATCAATCGGATACATTTTTCCGCGCGGCCGCCGATAATGCGATAAGGGCGATAAAACATCCCGATTGTACACCGCTTGATTTGCCCGCGGATAAATATAGCATGTGGAATACAATTACATTAAACTTTGACCCGCAAACAATGTTTTAAGGACACAAAATGGTACGATTATTACTGGCTCTTTTTATTTTATTCCCACTAACGACTCAGGCGGCATTACAGGTGGATATCACGCAAGGCCGTGTACAGGCCATGCCAATTGCCATTACCAATTTTTATGCGACCGATGATATAGGCAGTAAAATGGCTGGTGTTATTCGGGATAATTTGAAGCATTCAGGTTTATTTAAGCCATTGGCTGAAAAGGCATTTATCCAACCTCCAGTATCTATTGCCAATGAAGGTCCGCGTTTTACCGAATGGAAACCATTAAATGCACAAGCTTTAGTCAGCGGTACAATTAAAAAAGATCCAAATGGCCAATACCGTGTGGAATATCGTTTATTTGATGTTTCATTAGGAACACAAATTGACGGTATGGCCTACACCACAGAGCCAAGTAATTGGCGCCGTATCGCACATATTATATCGGACAAAATTTTCGAACGTTTGACAGGTGAAAAGGGGTATTTCGACACACGTATTGTTTACATTGCTGAAAGTGGAGGTATGAAAACACGAATGAAACGTTTGGCCATTATGGATCAAGATGGTGCAAACCATCGTTTTTTAACCGATGGATCCTATATGGTTTTGACACCACGTTTTTCACCAAATGCACAAGAAATTGTTTATATGTCATACGCACATAATAAACCTCGTGTATATTTGTATAACATTGATACTGGCCGACAACAGGTTTTGGGTGATTTTTCGGGTATGACATTTTCACCGCGCTTCTCACCCGATGGAAACAGTGTCGTCATGTCATTATCTAAAAATGGTGCAACAAATATTTATACTCTAAACTTACGCAGCAAGGCCGTACGTCAACTAACAAATAGCCGTGATATTGATACAGCACCAAGTTTTTCACCTGATGGGAAAAAGATTGTTTTTGAAAGTGACCGCAGCGGTACACAGCAACTCTATACAATGAATGTTGATGGTAGCGGTGCACAACGCATTACCTTTGAAAAAGGACGTTATGCATCACCGGTATGGTCACCACGTGGTGATTATATTGCCTTTACAAAAATGCGCGACCGTAAATTTTATATCGGTCTCATTAAACCCGATGGTTCAGGCGAACGTCTGATTTCAACCGCACGTCACGTTGAAGGGCCTTCATGGGCACCAAATGGGCGTTATCTTGTCTATTTTAAAGAAGTGGCTCGCGGTAATCGTCGTGATGTAAAATCACATGTCATTGATGTTACTGGATTTAACGAACGTATAATCCCAACACCAGGAGATGCATCGGATCCAAGCTGGAGTGGGATGAATTAAATTAATTCATAAAAAAAAGCGCCAAAATAGCGCTTTTTTATTATTCAACTAAGTCTCTAAATTCGGCGAGAACGCTTTCGTACGTTTCCTTTTTAAACAGAACAATTGAATCACAAACATTATCAATGTGTGACCAACGATAGTTCATGAATTCAGGATGAACGCCATCATATAATGTTATATGACGTTCTTCACCCGTAAAACGGAATGCGCACCATTTTTGTTCTTGGCCTTTGTATTTCCCTTGCCACAGTTTTCCGAGCAAATGATCAGGAAGATCGTAAGTATATACCGTGTCTGACATACGGATAAACTCAGCATTATCTGTACCAACCTCTTCTCTCATTTCACGAAAACCGGCGTCTTTAAAACTTTCACCTTCATTAACTCCACCTTGAGGCATTTGCCAGGAACCAGGGTTGTCCAAACGTTCTCCAACAAAAATAGTACCATCATCTTTAAAAAGAAAAATTCCAACACATGATCGATAGGGAAGGTTTGAATGATCGGGCTTGTTCATTTTATTTGTTTGTCCTCTTATAATTTTGCTTGTGCCGAGAGTGGCAAGATAGTGATCTTTTTTTTCTCAAGAGAATTGATCCAATCGGATAAAATGTCAAGAGCAGCAGGTGTTTTTGCTGGATATGTCAGAATAATATTTTTTTGATCAGATATTTTTTTTTCAATACTATATAGGGATTTTAGAATATCTTCTTTTTTTGTATTTGTATTAATTGTTATGTCACCTTTTATATATGGTGCACGTTTATCATCGTGAAAAAATAATTTTGGAGAAACAATAGCATTTGCATTATCTAAGATACCATAACCTTGATCAAATAGATCAGAACTCAAGCTTTTCCATAGCTTAGGAGTTTCAACAACCAATGATTGAGGAGGAAGTAAAATGCCTGTGATGTTTGTTTTTTGGTTCATTTGTTTTGTAATGGCGTTAATATTACGTTCAAAGTTATGTGTAGGATTCAGAGCTACTTCACCAGGATCAGATGTTTTATCTAATGTTAGTGAAGCTATATCCATCCACGTTTCAAATTCATAACCATTTAATTGTTTAGAGGTTTGATTATGATCTTTTATGTACGGGGATAGGGATAGAGTTACGGAAGAGGGCATCAATTCCATAACCTTTGCAACAATTTTTCGACTTTGACCTAAGCCATTTATAATAATGGTTAAGCGGGGTGAATTATTTTTAATAGCGTCGGCTTGTATTTTTGTTAAGGGAGACATAAACCGTGCGAAATGTGGAAATGACGATGCTCGTTGATTAAATTCATTGTTTCCTGAGATTAGATCATTCTTTTTACCTTCTATTTGAGAGGGATCTTGTGCTGAAACAATCTCAATTTTTTCAGAATCAAATTCAACTAACTTAACTGGTACAGGGTTACTGAGGAAAAAAGAAAGAACAACAGTAAATGGAAGAGCTATGAGCACACCGATACAAAATCGGCGAACCCCATGAATATCAATGATTGAGAGTTTACTCACCATCGGATGAATCATTTTTCTCATCTTCCTCTATATTGTTCATTATAACAGGGTGTTGACTGTTATATAGTGCAACACCACGTAAAAGATCGATTGCGCGAAGCAATTGATAATCTTCCTTTGCTTTGTCTGACAATCTTGCATGTACATCATCCTCTTTTTTATCTTCGTCTTTAAAATGCTCTGGTGTCGCATTTTTTAATGCACCGTTTAAATCAGACTCCTTGATTCCTTGACCATTTTCAAGACTTTCAACTTTTGCAAGTTCCACGATAATATCTGGTACAATTCCTTTGGCCTGAATTGAACGACCGGATGGAGTGTAGTAACGGGCAGTGGTTAAGCGCATTGCCGCATCTTCTGGCAATGGAATGATTGTTTGCACAGATCCCTTACCAAATGAAGGTGTTCCCATAACAACAGCACGGCGATGATCTTGCAAAGCACCCGCTACAATTTCAGATGCCGATGCAGAACCACCATTAACAAGAACAACTAGTGGTAATCCGTCAGCAAGATCACCGTCAATAGCAAGATCGCGTTTTGTATCATCGTCTTGACGACCACGTGTTGAAACAATTTCGCCCTGATTCAAAAAGGCATCAGATACATTGATGGCCTCAGTTAACAATCCACCCGGATTATTACGCAGGTCGATAACATATCCTAACAAATCATCACCTAATTCTTTTTTAATAGCTTTGATAGCTTTTTTAACGCCAGGGCTGGTTTGTTGATTAAATGTTGTAATGCGGACATATCCAATATCACCTTCAACACGGTGGCGAACAGATTTAATCTTAATGATCGCACGTTTAATTTTAATTTTTAATGGTTCCGATACCTTTTCACGACGAACCGTTAATTCAATCGTTGTGCCAACTTTACCACGCATTTTATCAACAGCTTCGGATAAGGATAGACCCACAACAGGTTTCCCATCTAAATGAGTAACAAGATCACCTGCCTCAACACCAGCTTCAAACGCTGGCGTATCATCAATAGGAGATACAACTTTTACAAGGCCATTTTCCATTGTAACTTCGATACCTAATCCACCAAATGATCCACGAGTTTGAACCTTCATATCATCATAGCCATCGTTATTAAGATATGCCGAATGCGGGTCAAGTCCAGTTAGCATACCGTTAATAGCGTGTTCTATTAATTCTTTATCTGTGACTTCGTCAACGTATAATCCCTTTACACGTTCGTAAACATCACCAAATAATTTTAGATACTTGTAAGGATCTTCATTGGTTTTGTTACCTGCTGTGCGTTCATCTTGTGCCCATGCCGACGCAAAAATCATTGTAATAAAACTAAGAAGTAAAAGTAAAAAACGCATAAATTTATAAACCTGTCATTTTTAATAAGGGATTCGTTAATACATTATTATAGCGAAGCTCGTAAATAAACATAGCGTGATTTAAATCTTTGTTATTTTTGTCCCCGTGTAAAACCCCAATGGGTTCTCCCGCAATCACATCAAAACCAACATTCACGTATGATGTTTCCAAGCCACGGAGGACAGAGATATACCCCTCTCCATGATGTATTATTATCACCAAACCCAAATTACCAAATTCACTGGCATAGATCACTTTTCCGCGAGCAGGGGTAATCACGAGTGATGAGGGGGCCGCTTTAATCAACAAGCGCTTATTGCCTTCGTTGATAACTCCAGACACAGGCATTGAAAAAATGAGAGGTGTTTCATTAATGAAATCAATTTCGTCTGCCTTCAAAATTGTTTTTAAAAAATCACTCAAAGACTGTTCTTGCTCCTTTAAATCTTCAACAAGTGTTTTGAATCCAGATAAAGCACTGTCATTCATCCGTGATGTTTGTATCTCTTCAATTTGTTTTAGAGCTGCATTCAACGTTAATTCTAAGGTTTTTCGTCTATGCAAAAAATACTGAATTTTTTCTGACTTCGCATGAATATCTTCTAAAGTTTTAACGTTCTCACTAAATTGGTGTTTTAATATATCGCTTTTAGTTTTTTCATTCCTCAAATGAAAAAACAGCTGGAAGAACTCTTGATCTTTCAACAAATAAGCATTCTTGTACGGCGTATTATTCAAAGATTTGTATTGATGTAAGCTTCGCACCGCATCATATTGTCGCTCGCCTGCATCTTTAGATACTTTTTTGTAATCAAGCTGTAGTGCGATCAGTTGATTTTCAATTTCTATTTTTTGTTTTTCTGTTTGACGAATTGATTGTCCTAACTTTAAAAGATCAGCCTTATAATCTTGTGCATATGTAGGGAAAATGAGAGTAAAAAAAATACAAAAAAATAAATGCATGGCCTCATATTTGTATCATAGCAACGTAAGAATATTAATCCTTATGATAGGGATGTCCCATATTAATCTGTTGAGCACGGTATAACTGTTCTAGTATCATAGCAAAAACAAGACGGTGCGGCCACACCATGTTTCCTAACGATAGTCGCAGATCCGATTTTTCTAACACTTCTTGTGGTAATCCGAACGCACCTCCAATAATAATACAAACATCGGACAATCCATTATTTTTGTAATTTGAGAACTGTGTAGCTAATTGACGACTATCATATGGCTTTCCTCGCTCATCTAAAACTATAATGGCTGTATTTTGTGTTAATTTCGCCGTTGCGGCGATAATAGCCTCACCTTGCTTTTGTTTAACACTCTCTGGTGTATCACGTGGCTTGGTCTTTACAGACAGTTCTTTGATAACGACTTTATCTTGAAGCCGTTTGATATAATCATCAGCAATGGATTTGATATCACTGTCTTTGACCAGAGGTGAAGGGCAGAGAATAGTAATGGTCATAGGGCAGGGAGCCTAACTGGCATCAATTGTATTTTTTTCACGTTGAGATTCATATTTGGCTAAAAATTCAGGATCACACCAAATTTTTTCGATGTTATAGAAATCACGAACCTCATCACGGAATAGGTGAACAATAACATCGCCTGCATCACCCAACACCCAATCACCGTTTTCTTTTCCATCAAACTTGGCTTTGTTGAATCCACCTTTGGCAAGTGAGTCAGTAATATGATTGGACAATCCAACAACATGGCGTGACGAACGCCCTGTGGCAATTATCATGTAGTCAGCGATGCTTGATTTTCCAGCTAGATCAATTGTGACAACATCTTCTGCTTTGTTCTCATCTAATGTTTCTAAAATAATATTTCGTATTTTTTCAGGTGCGTTCTCAGTGTTCATGAATTCAAAAAACTTTCTTATCTTTTCTAATTATATCCTAGATTTTAGGAAATGTGCAATTCTCTTCTGGCGTAATAATGTTGACGAAATATTTCGTGTTTTTCCAGTCAAATTCCATTTTACGTTTTTTTGTCCCTTAACCATGCGAATGGCATTATTATTAAGTGCCATGTTATTTGGTGGGCGATTGAAAAAAATAAATGGAATACGTTTTAACAGGTCACGCCATTTGTCCCAACGATGAAATATCGTTGCGTTATCCATTCCTGCAATCCATGTGAATTGTGTTTTCGGATAACGTTTTTGTAACCTCTCTACGGTTTGATAACTATATTGCACATTTAATTGTGTCTCTATATCGCTGGCAACCATTTTAGGCTGTTTAGAAATAAATCTTTTAGTCATATGGAGACGGTTTTTAAAGTTATCTTTTTTCGATTTAAGCGGATTTTGGGGACTAACCAACCACCAAATCGCGTGAAAATTATAACGCCTCAACGCACTCATCGCGATGTGCATATGCCCTGCATGAGGAGGGTTAAATGAACCACCAAGTAGACCTATATTTAAATTATTCCAACGACGTGAACCACGCATACGAGGAGAAGGTATATGTTTACAGCAGATCTTATATTTTGATCTAAACACGGTTAATTCAATGTTTTAGAAACATTATCCATCATATTAGAAATAATGGCTTTGTCAGCTTTTGCATCCATTTTTTCATTTAATAAATCACGAGCAGAATTAACCGCGATTTTAGAAACATATGCCTGTATTTCTTGTGAGGCATTTTGCTCTATGCGTATCAATTTTTCTTGTAATTGTTCTTCACGACGAGCAAGAATATTTTTCAAATCTTCTTCTGCTGTATTCTTGATATCATTAGCATGTTTTTTTGCATCGGCAATAATTGTAGCGGCTTCAGAAATAGCATCCTTGTGCTTGCGTTGATATTCCGCCAACAATTCTTGTGCATCAACACGTAATTTTTCTGCTTGTGATAATTCTGTACGAATGGCGTCAATTTTTCCATCAAGTTTTGATAGAACAGTAATTTTTCCATACTTGTACGCAACACCAGAAAATATAACGAACGAAATTAAAACCCAAAAATTGGTATCATGTAATAATTCAGTCATTTCTATGCTGCTTTCTTTTGATCTTGTTTCGACGGTGTTGATAGATGTGTATCAACTGCCTTTTGAATATCGCCTTCTTTTAAGTCGAGATTGCCTAACTGTTTTACAATTTGACCTGTAAGATCATTAATTGTTTTTTCTAAATCCACCATAATATCTTGTTTGGCCTTTTCAGCACGTTTTTCAAGATCTGTGATTTTTGTGGCGCTATATTCTTTAAATTCGTTTGCTTGTTTTTCTGCTTCTGCACGCATACTTGATTCTGCATCTAGTATTTCGTTACGAGAATTATTTTGAGCTTCCTGCATCGCGTCTTCATATGATGTACGTGTTCTATCAATATCGACACTTAGACGATCTGCGGTTTCTAAATCGGATTGAATTGTATTCTTACGTTCATCCATAACTTTAGAAATTGTTGGTAAGGCTTTCTTTGCAAAAAACACATACAAAATAACCGACATAATAAGTAACCAGAACAATTGTGATGCAAATGTTGTTACATCAAATTGTGGAAGGCCTGCTTTTTTTTCACCATGTTCTTGTGAATGTTTTGCTGCTTCATTCACAGCATCATCACTCATGATGGCATCGGTGTTTGGTGTGTTTGCACGTGAATGATCAAACGGTAACTGCTCTATAGCAGTAGGAGATAGAGGTTCGCTCTCTGCCATAACTGGCATAGACACAAATAAAAACAATGCAATAAACATGAATTTTAACATTATACGCGAACCTCTTATCAAAATAATATGGATTAACCGAATAGGATAATCAAAGACACAACAAGAGCGAAAATCGCCAATGCTTCTGTCAAAGCAAATGTTAGGAAGAATTTTTTATCCAAAACGTCTGCTGATGATGGGTTACGTCCAACCGCTTCGTTATATGATGAGAAGATCATTCCCAGTCCAATACCCACACCAAACATTGGCAATAGGGCGATAGCTGCGGCGATCAATTTTGCTGCTTCTAATTCCATTTTAATAATCCTTTTCTTTTTGTTTTGTTAGTTCAATAAAAATCAACCCGAATACACCATAAAACTTAGTGAAGTTCAATAGCGTCTTTCAGATAAATACAGCTTAAAATCGTAAAAACATAGGCCTGTAAGAATGCAATTAAGAATTCAAACCCAATTAATGCGACATTAAAAAACATTGGCAATACACCTAGTGCAACGCCCATTCCAACACTGAATCCTGCAAAAACCTTTAACATCAAGTGTCCAGCCATCATATTGGCGAACAAACGAACAGATAAAGTTACAGGGCGAATGAGATACGAAAGAACCTCGATTGGAATAATAAGAGGTTTCAAAGCCAAAGGCACACCTTCAGGACAAAATAGACTGAAAAAATGCAGGCCGTGCTTAACAAACCCTAAAATTGTTACAAATATAAAAATACTAAGCGCCAAACCCATTGTCACCGCGATATGTGATGTGTACGTAAATGAGTAGGGGATCATACCCAACATGTTACCCATTAATACAATCATGAAAATTGTAAAAATCATTGGGAAATATTCACGTCCCTTTGATCCAATATTGTCACGAACCATTGATGCAATAAATTCATACATGCCCTCGGCCATAACCTGCATACGTCCTGGTATCATTGCTGGCTTACGTATTGAAACCATCATCAATACGATAGAAACAACCATAGAAATAATCATCCATAAAGATGAGTTCGTGAAAGAAACGTCAATTCCCGCAATTTCCAAAGGAATAATAGGAGTGATTTCAAATTGATGTAGTGGATCAGCCATGTTTTTATTCGTCTTTATTTAAATCTTTATATCCAACTTGATACCCAACATTTTGAGTCGTCCGCCAGACATTTACGAACCCTGTTATAACACCTAAAATGAGCATTGCAATCAAAAAAAGAGGCTTTGTTTCAAGCCAGTTATCAAGGGCATATCCGATTGCACCACCGGCAAGAATTGATGTAATTAATTCAGCCCCCGCACGCAATCCAACCTGCATTGATTCGCTATCCTGTATCTTATTGGTATGTTTTTTTTCAATAGCGGTGTTTTGCTCTTTTAAAGACGCTAATTTTGATTTTATTTCATCAAGACGTGGATCATTTTCAGGTGCCATTATTATGCGCTTTCATTTAATGCCATTTCCTCTTGTAACGCCATATCAACAGATACAAGTTGTGAAACACCGCGTTCGCCCATTGTGACACCGTACAAACGATCCATACGTGCCATCGTCATACGATGGTGAGTAATAACAATAAAACGGGTTTCTGTTTCTGAAACAATTTTTTCCATCAATGAACATACACGATCAACATTGGCATCATCCAGTGGTGCATCAATTTCGTCCAACACACAAATAGGGGAAGGATTCGTCATAAACATCGCAAAAATTAGTGCGGTTGCTGTTAATGTCTGTTCCCCTCCAGATAGAAGAGACAGTTTTTGTAATGATTTTCCTGGCGGTTGCGCGTAAATTTCCAAACCAGCCTCAAGCGGATCATCAGATTCAAGCATTTCAAGGTATGCGCGTCCACCTTCGAATAATGTCGCGAATAGTTTTTGAAAGTGACCATCAACGCGTGTGAAAGCAATCGCCAATCGTTCTTTTGCTTCACGATTCAACTTTGCAATTCCGGATCTTAATTGTTCAATCGCTTTAGTCAGGTCGTTATGTTCGGTTTCCATTTCGGCCAATTGTGTTTCTGTTTCCTGGCTTTCAATAGCGGCCCGCAAATTGACAGGACCGATACCATCGCGTTGCCTTACAATGATTTCTTTTTCATCATGTATCTTGTCTAATTCAGGGATACCACTATCAAATAGGCTGTAAACTCTTTCTTCTAATGATTGAGGTGTTAATTCAAATCGTTCTTCTATGTCTCCTTCAACACGAGACAAATCTTCTTGTGCGTTGGCGACATTGGCCTGTGCCAAGGCACGTTTTTCACGATTTGTTGCGGCGTAACCTTCGGCATTACGTAATTCCATCTGCAAATCACGGTATGATTTTTCTTTGATTTCCAAGGATGTTGAAATATTTTGCATTTCACTTTCTTGGTTTGATATTTTTGTCAGTAAATCTTCACGTAAGACATCTGTTTCTTCAAAAGATTGTGAAGCCTTGTAAGCCTTTATTTTCGTATCGATAGCATCCAAACGTGCGATTAAATCATCTTGTCTTTTTGACAAATTATCACGATCTACACATAATTTATTGAGTGTATTTGTGAATGTTTGAACCTGTAATTGTTCTGTTTGTTCTGATTGACGCAAAACAACAAGTTTATGTTGTGCATCGTCAAGATCATCTCGTTTTAATTTTATATCATCACGCAAAACATTTAATTTCTCTGCCTTATCCTGTAAAGAGGATGAATCGCTATTCGATAATTTATCAATGATGTCATTACGTGATTGTTCAAGGTTTTGTTTTTCAGATTCATTAGACGACAAACGTTGATTTTGATCTTCTAATTTTTCTGTAATGGCTTGCAGCTGATCATTCAATCGTTCCATTTTATAACGATGTTCGGTCACAAAATTATTTTTTTGGCTTAATTGCGATTGGCTTTCGTGTTGTTGATCTTCTAACACTTCGATCTTTGATTGAACTTCGGTGTGTTTTACGGTGAGTTCATCAATAGCCGCTTTTAACTCTTGTTGTTGTGCTTCTAAAATTTGAACACGATTTTTTTGCTCTAAAATAAGGCCAGCTTGGTTGTTTTTATTCGCGGCCTCTGATTTTACTATCAAACCATCCCAGCGGCGGAAAGATCCATCAAGAGCTACAGCCGTTTGCCCCATGGATAAATCAAAACCAACGTTCATAATATCGTCAACAATGGATACAGAATTCATCAATGGTTTTAAAACATCAGGAACGTCTACGTATTGAATAAGAGAGTTATCTAATACTGTTCTCGTACAGGCTGATTTCGTCCAATAAACAGAAGAATTATCATGAATGCTCGCCATTGATACCCAATGACCTAAAACACTGGATACGGCCTTCTCATAACCATCTTGAACATTAAGTTGCGTTAATAATGAATCTTCCGGGGATAGGTCATCATCAGAAGATGCCATTTCAATCATAGAATTAAGCGCAGTTATCTCACTTTCAATACCTTTTAAAGACGCTGTCTTGTCTTGCATATCTTGGTAAAGTTGTTTCTCACTCTCACGATCTTTAGATAAATTATCATCACCATTTTGGATCGTGATTTTTAATTTTTCGATCGTATCTTCATAATTATCTATATCAAGTGTGAAAATATCATCATTTTGAATGTCATTAAGGCGTGCTTCACTCTCACTAATGCCTTCGTTCAACATCGTAATATTTGATTGAATACGTTCTAATGCTGTATCCGTATCATTTTTTTGTTTCTGCAGCGCATCTTGTGATTGGTTAGCCACGGCGATTTCAGTTTCAAGGGATTGTGATTGTTTGACCAAATCATCATGTGTGGTCTTGATCGTCGTATATAGATTTTGCGCCGTATCAATATCATGGGGCAGGGATGCTAAATTACCCTTGGCCGTTTTCAATTTTTTTTCTGTTTCATCAATATCATTTAAAACTTGGTTGTATTGACCGCGGGTAAAATTACAATCGGCATCCAACTCCACTTTTGCTTGCTCTGCATCTTGTAACCCCTTTGTTTTGGATTGTATATCTTGTTCCAATCGTTCCAAAGACACTTTGAAATTTTGCATAATTGCAGATGATTCCATATTTTTCTTACGATCATTGGGTAATGATTTTTCCAAATCATCAATCTGGGATGTTATTGATTTTATTGTGCCAAGTGTTTCTTGAACTTTATCATTAAAAATAGAAAAACTGTCGCGTTCCAATTTTATTTTCGTATGAATTTCACGCCATGATTGCCATGTTTCAGCCATATCCAAACGACGAATATTATCACTTAATTCTTTATAACGCTCTGCCTGACGCGCTTGACGTTTTAAAGAATTTAATCGTGTTCTCATTTCGGCTAAAACATCATCTAGCCGTGTTAAATTTTGTTCAGCCGCGCGTAAACGCAACTCCGCTTCATGACGGCGTGAATGAAGGCCACTAATTCCTGCAGAATCTTCTAAAATTTTACGACGGTCGGCGGGTTTCGTCATAATGATTTCGGTAATACGCCCCTGAGAAACCAACGCAGGAGAGTTAGCCCCCGTCATTGTATCCGCGAAAAGGAGGTTAACATCACGCGCACGTACGGCCTTACCATTTACACGGTATTGCGACCCTTTATCCTTTTCAATACGACGGTTAATTTCGATTTCTGTGGCTGTATTAAACGGAGCAGGGGCGCTTTGGTCATTATTATCCATGATGACCGTGACCTCAGCCATATTACGTGCAGGGCGTTTGGATGTTCCTGCAAAAATAACATCTTCCATGCCGCTTCCGCGCATGTTTTTGGCCGATTTTTCACCCATAACCCAACGAAGAGCTTCAACCAGATTGGACTTACCACATCCATTTGGCCCAACGATACCGTTTAAACCCGCACCAATTTCCAGCTCTGTCTTGTCAACAAAGCTTTTGAAGCCATAGAGTTTGAGTTTAGTAAACGTGACCATTCAAATACTTAATTTGTATCTTTCAACAAACGTTCGATTTCTGTTGAAAACACACCATAATTTTGTGCACCCGTGATAACTTTTTCCGATGGTAGAACAACAAAAGTAGGCGTTGATTTAACCTGGTATTTCTGATTATTCGTGCGCATATTTTCAAACATCGCACGTTCTGCATCCGTATCATTCATGCATGTTTCCGCCTTATCACTCGAAACACCAAGAAGAGCCGCATATTGTTTCAACTTATCACGGTGATCACCGTCAAATGCCCATTGTGATTGTTGCGAAAACAAGATCTCCATAAAATCATAACGGTCTTTCACATCAATACATTTAAGAAGGAGGGAGCCATCAACAGCGGGCTTATTTAAAGGAAAATCATTAAATACAAATTTAACTTTACCACTTTCAACATAATCTTTCTTAAGGTTACTCAAACTGTTCGCGTGAAAAGTCGCACAATGTGGGCATGATAGAGAGCTGAATTCAGAAATAGTCACGGGTGCATTTTTATCTCCAATGACAAAAGATCCATTTTCAACACGAGGGTTTATATCGATTTTATTCGCTGTTTTTTCTTCTGGTGAGGCGACTGCATTTTCAAATGCCATTGCTGCCTCCTCATTGCCTGCCTCAACTTTTGCAATCATACGCTTATCTGCGTCTTGTGATCGCCATTGAAGAATACTAATTGATACCCCCAAAACAACTAAACAAATAATAACGGGTAAAATAACTTTTTTCATCATCACTAAAAACCTTTCAATCCCTTGCTATAAAAGGGATTTAGAGACTTTTTGTCAAATTTAAAAATGATTTAGGTGGCTTTTATTCACATTTTTAATTGTAAATGACAATATCAACACGATTTTTAGGCGAAATTGGCGTATCATCTGCCATAGGGCGTATTTCAAGGCGTGTTTCTGAAATTCGATTATCAACCAAATAATCACTAATAATCAATGCACGAGCAAGAGCGAGCTGACGTGTTTTTTCTTTATCTTTTTTATTTTTTTCAGCATAACCATAAATGATCGCTTTTTTGTTTTTATATCTCTTCATTGATTGCAATATATCATTTTTTAAAACAGATAGTTGCCCGACTTCTATATCAGATGAATGCTCTTTAAAAAATAAGATGATAGGATCTCTCATATTCACCTTACCTGCACGTGGCAATGTCTTTTTCTTAAAAGGTGACTTAGCTGATGTTTCTTTTAATTTAGCAGTACGCCTCTCAGCATAAGTTCGTTGTGTTTTTCCTCGTCCTGCCATGCGATCATCGTCACCGCTATCACCTCTATATTTCATCACAACCTTGTCCTGAGGGGCTTTAGGTTGATCTTTAACTCTTTCATTAATGACAGTGCGAATATGAAGTGGTTTACGCAGTGGTGTTACGATATTTTTTTCGATAACCTCAGTAATCTTTTTTTCTTGAGGAAGAGGTGGTGGTAAAATTATTGATATTTTTTTACCTTCATTCAATTTTTCCGATGGTGTTACATTTGCATCCGCAACGGCATTATCAATAATGTTTTGGAATGTTTCTTTTTCGGCAGAAATAGGTTTTTTAAACGGAACAGGAACATCCGCAAAACATGGAGTGGATAACACCATAAAAAATAAGGCCACAATAAATTTCATGGCCTCATTACAACAGTATCGTTTAATACTCGCAACTATTTTGCGTTTAAAATATCTTTTAGCTGTCCATAAATATGTTCATTACCAGCCAAGATGTTTTGGTTGTAAACATGGTTTGATTGACCATTAATTTCAGACACATAACCGCCGGCTTCCCGAACAATTAATTGTCCTGCTGCCAAATCCCACGGCTTTGGTCCTGCCTTTGGCGTACCACCGAAATAAGCGTCCAAACGTCCCGCAGCGACATAGGCCAAATCAAGAGCCGTTGCACCAAAATGACGAACCGCTGCAACTTGTTTTTCCACTGTAACAAGACGATCTTTAAGGTCTTTTGTATCATTCGATGCAATAACACTTGTGTACAAATTTTTGCGTCCAGATACACGCAAACGTTTATTCCCACGCATCCATGCACCTTGACCTTTTACGGCATAAAACAATTCATCTTGCATAGGGTCAAATACTAATCCAGCTGTAATCTTTCCACGTTCTTCTAATGCAATGGAAATACACCAATGCGGAATTCCATGAAGGAAATTTGTCGTGCCATCCAGTGGATCAATAATAAAACGACTATCAGTTTTACCTTTTATTTCGCCACGCTCTTCCATCAAAAAACCAAAATCAGGTTTTGCGATGGCTAATTCTTCTTGAATAATTTCTTCAGCGCGACGATCGGCCGCAGATACAAAATCACCAGGACCTTTTACAGACACCTGAAGGTTTTCAACTTCGTTATAATCACGAAGAAGTGAACGTGAAGCCTTGCCTGCGGCTTTTGACATTACATTGATAATTGCGGGAGTTGCCATGTCTATTTAATCCTTTGCACGTTCGACGTATGAACCGTCTTCTGTTTTTAATACAACACGAGTACCCGCATCGATATGTGGTGGTATCATAATCCGTTCACCATTTTCAAGATGTCCTGGTTTATACGATGATGACGCTGTTTGTCCTTTGACAACAGGTTCGCACTCAACAACTTCCATGATTACTGTATCTGGTAATGTTACAGCTAGAACTTCTTCATCATATTTTTGTAATTGTACGGTCATACCATCTTGCAAAAACACTTTTGGGTATCCAACAGCATCCGCATGCAATTCAATTTGTTCATACGACGTTGTGTCCATGAACGTATACATTTCACCATCTGAGAACAAGAATTGACTTTCATAATCATCCAGACGAACCTTTGCGACACCTTCTTGTGAACGAAAACGAATAACATCCTTGCTTCCCGTACGGACATCGCGAAGTGTATGTGTCGCATATGCTCCACCTTTACCAGGCTTTGAAATTTCCGTTCCCATCACCTGTAACAAACGATGGTCATGCTCAATAATATTACCCACGCGTAGGGCACTTGCATTCACTTTCATAATTTTATGATCTTTCTTTGTTTTGTGCGCTATTCATAACAGCTTGACCTAAAGATTCAAGTCTACTTTTTAATACTGGATCTGAAATATCAGACACATCAATATCAAAATTAGTTATTTCTTTCTTTTTAACCGTTGGTTTTCGTGCGCCGATGAAACCATGTTCAATGTCAATTTTTTTAAAATGATCAACACCAAACAATCGATTAAGGCGATCAAGTATAATGACTTCACGCATCGCGATCGTCGTAGAAAGACTTCCTTCTGTTTTGATGCGCAGGCAAGAAAATTGAATTTGTTCGCCTGTATGGCGATCCTTTTGACGCTTAGAATATATTTTGACTGGCATTGATTTTGACGCCATGTCCGCGCCCATAATTTCTGTCCAATGATTGAGGACACGAACCAGAGATGCCGTATTCTTGGTTTCCACGGCTCCGCCAATTTTTTTAACTAAGGATGGTAAAATATTAGAAAGAGGGGCTGTTTTAAATCCTCTCTTTTTCAAATTAATTTCTTTTTTGTTTTTTTGCTTATCAGTCATTATCAAATGACAAAGTGACACAATTATCCTCAAAATTCAAATGACATGTCTGTCCAATGGGGAATGTCGGTAATTGCCCACGATGTCCAAATGGTGCACCAGTTATAATAGGGATTTTTAAGTCGGATGTTATATCTGCAATAATTTCATCCATCGTTTTTCCAAATGGAACACGGGCAGGGTTGTTAGCAGCATGAAAATCACCAAATAAAATAGCAGAACAACGATCAAGCAAGCCAGATTGCCTTATATGAGCCAACATACGATCATAACGGCTTATCTCATCACCAACATCTTCCAAAAATAAAATAATATTATCATCTTGAGGTAAATAGGGAGTTCCTAAAACAGTTTGAAAAACGCTTAAATTTCCACCAATTGATATCCCTGACGTGTTTTTTTTATTTGTGACAGAACAATCATTCCAACGTATAGATGGATTATTTCCAGTAATCACATTCAAAAATTGATTCATTTGATCATCGGAAATGGGTCGTGCCAATTGTGTTGCCGTAGGACCATGAAAAACATTATTTCCGCCTTTCGCATGAATTGCGTTCAAAATAATTGTCATGTCACTGAAACCAACGATTGGTTTTGGATTGTTTTTTATGAGATCAAAATCTATGTGATCTAGTAAGTGAATTGCACCATTACCACCACATGAAATTAAAATAACATCAACATTGGGATCAGAATAAGCCTCATGCAACGCTCCAATTCTCTCATTAACAGTTCCTGCACTTTGAAAATGCTTTGAATAAACTTGATCATCTATTGAAACGTTGAAACCTTGTCCAGTTAACCAATTAACACCACCTTCGATCATTTTGTGATCTATATGGCTGGATAACCCAATAATACGAATGTTCTTATTCATTCAATGATGATGAAGGGCAGGGCAGTCGAGGTCAAGCATTGGTTGATACTTCTTGCAATTTCTCTAATAATTCTTTTTTCTTAAATGGTTTTGAAAGATATTCATCCATGCCAGCCTCAATGCATTTTTCACGATCTCCATCCATGGCATTTGCTGTTAAAGCAACAATTGTTGATGGCTCTATGTTTCCATCTTTTTCATAAGCGCGAATACGTTGTGTAGCTTCCCATCCATCCATAATAGGCATTTGACAATCCATCAAAATGATAGAAAAAGGTGACTGACAATAACAAGACACTGCCTCTGCTCCATCACGTGCCAAGGTAACATCATAACCAGATTGTGTTAGAATTTCTGATGTAATCATAATATTAGTCTCATTATCTTCAACTAGTAAAATTCGACTGTCACTTTCATTAGCAATCATTTGAGGTGTTACTTTTGTAGAAAGTTTATCAATTTCTTTTTCTGTTATCTCCATTGGTATAGAAAACCAAAATGTAGAACCTATTTTTTCAGTGCTTTGCACACCAATTGTCCCATCCATCATATTCACGATTCTTTTACAAATCGTTAGGCCAAGTCCAGATCCACCATATTGACGGGTTGTTGCATCATCAGCTTGAGTAAAACTTTCAAAAATTTGTGCTTGACGATCCGCAGGAATGCCCACACCAGTATCTGTAACACTAATCCAAATTTGTTTTATGTTTTCATCAGCAAGACCACTATTATCTTCATCTAATGTGATTGTAACGGATCCTTTGTTTGTAAATTTTACTGCGTTACTCACTAAATTAATCACGATCTGTTTTATTCGGACAGGATCACTCACAACGTAATACTGTCCCTGCAAATTATTTGTAAAATAAAGTTTCAACCCTTTTTGTGAAACTTGTATTTGAGAGATATCAATAACATCTTGTATATGCTCAGTTAAATCGAATGGAATTTTTTCCATTGTCAATTTTTCAGCTTCAATTTTTGAAAAATCCAAAATATCGTTAATCAAATCAAATAAAGTTGCTGCCGATTTTCCAATAACCTCAACATACTCACGCTGTCGACCTGTTAGGCGTGTTTCCGAAAGTAGTTCAGCTGTTCCCATCACCCCATTAATCGGTGTTCTAATCTCATGGCTCATCATGGCAAGGAAGGATGATTTTTGTTTATTTGCGCGATCCGCCTCTTCACGAGCTTTTTGCGTTGACCTGTGATTTTCTCCCATTTTTTCAATCATTTCATTGAATGAATCCGTTAAAAGGCCAATTTCATCGTCACTAAATTTTTTAGCACGCAAAGAGTAATCTTGTTTTTCCGCTAATGTCGCAGCCAATCCTGATAAGTGATAGATAGGTTTTGTGATAAAATTTTGTACCCTTAATGATACAAAATAAGAAAATATAAGCGCAATAAAAAATGTAATTAAACTAATTTTTTCTTTATTGAATAAATATTCAAAATCACGCTCTAAATCATATTTTATGAACATTTTTCCAACAACTGTTCGCTGATTGTTTACAATAGGAATGCTATCATAGATATGTTTAAAATCACTTCTATACGATCTTGTTCCTACTTCTTCCGCAGGACATAAGGAATACTGTCCATATTCTTTAATAGATCCAAAAGATACATACGAAGAAAATAATTTTCCATTTTTATAATAGCATGCCTTATCAATATAAGGATCGAATTCTAGTAATTTCATAAAATGAGAAATATATGACGTCTCATTTTCTTGTTCAAATCCTGTGATTTTTTTTTTGTAATACCTTCGTAATCTCGTTCAAGTGTGTTTTTGTATTGTTTTTTGATAAAGTATATTCAGAAGCTAACTCAATAATATTGGCTGAAACAAGGGCAAACGCTGTTACCCCAATGATAATGGTTAGAAATTTTGCCCGTATCGATTTTTTTTGAGGTAAGTAACGAAGTAACATAGCCTAAAAATCATACCTTAATACAAAAGTATGATCTAGTCAGAACAACTATGTATTCACTTCACCATAAAGGTCATATTCATCTGCATCAGTGATTTTAACAGGAACAATATCACCTGCAGTCACAGGACGCGTACAGTGGTGAATAAAAACATTACCATCGATTTCCGGCGCATCGGCCTTTGACCGTGCAATAATCGTTTCACCATCATCGGTGACACCATCAATAATACAATCTTGCGTTGATCCAATTTTCTTTTGCATTTTTGCTTCGGAAATTTCTTGTTGTTTTGCCATGAAAGCGTGCCAGCGTTCTTCTTTAACATCATCGGGAATGTGATTTTCAATATCATTACTTGGCGCACCAGTCACAGGTTCATATTGGAAACATCCGACACGATCCAGTTGGACCTCGTCCAACCAATCCATCAACATTTTGAAATCATCTTCTGTTTCCCCAGGAAAACCAACAATGAATGTGGAACGCAGTGTGATGTCAGGACACATTTCACGCCATTTATGAATACGCGCAGCCGTTTTTTCAATTTTCCCAGGGCGTTTCATATTGCGAAGAACAGCGGGGGATGCATGTTGGAAAGGAATATCAAGGTAAGGTAAAATTTTACCTTGTTCCATCATTGGAATAACGTCATCTACATGAGGGTAGGGGTACACATAATGCATCCGCACCCACGCGTCCAAATCACCCATGGCATCGCATAAATCATAAAATTTTGTGCGGTATTCTTTATCTCTCCAACGGCTTTCCGCATATTTAATATCCTGTCCATAGGCAGATGTGTCTTGTGAAATCACAAGTAGTTCTTTAACACCAGAATTCACAAGGCGCTCTGCCTCACCCATGACATCGCCCAGTGGTCGTGAAACCAAATCACCACGCAATTGTGGAATAATACAAAATGAACAGCGGTTGTTACACCCTTCGGATATTTTTAAATACGCATAATGGCGAGGGGTTAATTTGATACCAGCTTCGGGCACCAAATCCACAAATTTATTCTTTTCAATCGGGGCGTGTTCGTGCACGGCGCTTACCACCGCTTCATATTGTTGTGGCCCTGTAATTCCCAAAACATCAGGGAATTTATCACGGATGAGTTCAGGTGTTGCCCCCATGCATCCTGTGACAAGGACTTTACCATTTTCGTTCATGGCCTCGCCAATCGCGTCCAAACTTTCATCACGAGCACTATCCAAAAATCCGCACGTGTTGACAACAACAACATCCGCATCGGCATAATCGGGCGACATGGCGTACCCATCGGCGCGAAGTTTAGTGATAATGCGTTCTGAATCCACCAATGCCTTTGGGCATCCAAGTGAAACGATTCCGACTTTTGGTTGTTTTTGTGTGTTCATGCGCGTGTTCTACCACGGGTGGTTATAAATTTCACGATTTTTTTAATTTAAACTTATTTAAGTCGGTTAAGTTTAAATAGAGACATCTAACTTATTGATATTACTCATTCAGACTTAAACGACTTAGCTTTTTTGTTTTTAGCAATCAACCTATTTGTAGCGTTGATAGAATGATTATAACTTAAAATGCTCGAAACACGCACATATTTTATATTTGCATATTCTAACGCATCAATGTTACAAAATCATGCAATGAGATACGATGTTGATCAATATGATAAATTTCAAATAGCCAGTATATTAAGTAGCGAGGCAATCGTTTCTTTTTTTCATGGCGCACATCATTTGGCAGTGTTGAATAACGTTCACGCCGCAAGTCAAATATTACATGATATTTTTAATAACTATCACGCGGCATATCCGCGAAAAAGAACAGGATTAATTACACACCGCCGTCCGGATGGCGAACGGGATCCTTTGATAGCAGATATACACCCAAAGGCAAATTTTCTAAAACACGCAAAAAAAGATTGGATGAAGACAAAAGGCATATCCGATTTGGACGCGCACACCTATTTAAACACCTTGTGCTATGATTACAGAGTACTCAGAGATCACTTATTGGGAGATGATTTAATCAGACCTCATGCTGAATCTCAAAAAACAATAGACGGTTTTGAAAGTACACTACACGGTGATTTATTATTTGAAATTTTTACTCAATATATGGGCGCGGCACTTTTCCACCATAACGAAAATGGGTTGAGATTGCCTATACAAGACAAGTGCCCAAATGCATTTGGATTTGAAGTACACGACACAAAAAAACAAATAGCGCAGTTCTTAGAAGGTAATAGATTAGGGTTTGGGGCAAGTCACGGTATGGCCGATTATTATATGACTAATGCCGCTAGACCTATTTTAGAACGCTCTTCAATTGATAAATCAAATCCAGTGCCTCGCGCGGGGTAAGGGCATCGGGATCGATAGCATCAACCGCATCACGTAATTGATTATCCGCCTCAACCGCGACCTCGTTATCCGCACTTTCAACAACGGATGAAAATAATGGTAAGTCATCAGCTAATTTTGCCAATGCGCCCGATGTTTCGGATGCTTGTAATAAATCTAAAACCTGACGTGAACGTTTGATAACGGGAGCAGGAATACCCGCCAATTTTGCCACATGCACACCATATGATTGATCGGCCGCGCCCTTTATCACCTCGTGTAAAAAGACGATTTCGCCTTTCCATTCCTTCACCGCCATGGCGTGAGGGGACAATCGATCCAATGTTGTCGTCAAGCGTGTTAATTCATGATAATGGGTGGCAAACAACCCACGGCATTTAATTTTATCATGTAAAAATTCTAATGTTGCCCACGCAATGGATAATCCATCAAATGTTGCCGTTCCACGGCCAATTTCATCCAAAATCACCAATGAACGCTGGGTCGATTGATTAAGGATTGCGGCGGTTTCGACCATTTCCACCATAAAGGTTGATCGCCCACGTGCCAAATCATCGGATGCGCCAACACGGCTGAACACTTTATCAACAACACCAATGGTTGCGCGTTTGGCCGGTACATATGACCCACATTGTGCCATGATCGTAATCAACGCATTTTGACGTAGGAATGTTGATTTACCAGCCATGTTTGGACCCGTGAGAAGCCATAATTGATCCACATTTTCCAATGCACAATTATTGGGTGCAAATGATTTATGTTCCTTAGTTAATGCATGTTCAACAACGGGGTGACGACCATCAACGATGTCAAATTCGTAATCGGCAGTCAGAGTTGGACGCGTATAATGGTTTTCAACCGCCAACACGGTCATTGAACACGCGACGTCTAAATTGGCCAATGCCAATGCCTTTGTGACAATACCATCAACAAGACCCGACACGTCGGCGACCAATTGATTGAAAATTTCCATTTCGATGGCTTGCGCGGTGTCAGATGCCTTTGCAATTTTACTTTCTAATGTCGATAATTCAGGTGTTGTAAAACGAACAACATTGGCCAATGTCTGACGATGCACAAATGGATTATCCGATGCCAAGGCATCATTATCATTGCCGTGTACCATCAATTTATCCGCATGTTTGGCCGTAACCTCAATGAAATAGCCAAGTACGTTATTATGCGTGATTTTCAGGGTTGAAACACCTGTCTTGTTCGCATAATCGGCCTGCATCGTCGCCATGATTTGTTTGCTATCTGTGCGAAGCGCACGTTGTTCATCCAAATGAGGGGCGTACCCCGTGGCGATAAAACCACCATCACGCGCAAGGAACGGCAATTCATCATTAAGCGCACGGTTTAATCGGTCCAACAGGTTCGTTTCATCATGATTAAACACTAAATTCTGGGAAACATCACTCAACGGTTCTAACGTGTTTTTATGCGCCAATAACGTGCCACGAATGGCTTCGGCTTGTTGTAATCCAATTTTAACGGCGTTCAAATCACGTGGGCCACCGCGCCCAACGGTCAGGCGAGACAAGGCACGTTCCATATCGGGAACTTGTTTTAAAGTATTGGATAAATCTTCCTGAATATCTTGATGATTATACAAACAATCAATCATGCCAAGGCGACCATTGATTTCATCAATATTTGTCGATGGTGATGACAGGCGTGATGATAATGCGCGCCCACCCGCGGCTGTAACCGTACGGTCAATGACGGACAATAGAGATCCTTTTTTCTCTCCCGTTAAGGTGGATGTGATTTCAAGATTACGACGCGTTGCCGCGTCAATTTCCATGACATCGCCGTTCATAACGGATTGAAGAGGGCGAATATGTGGTAATTCACCTTTTTGCGTACGCGTTGCATAATCAATCAATGCACCCGCGGCGGTTAACGCGTGCGTTTCAAACGATCCAAAGACATCTAAATCTTCGATATTAAATAATGTGCGTAGGTGACTTTGTGCGTTTTGCGCCTCGAACAAACTGTTCCCCTGACACGTGATTGCCTTGTCCCACGGCATAAATATTTCAAACAGGTTTGGATTTTGGATAACGGCATCGGACACCAATATTTCATTAGGGCGAATACGTTCCAACACACCACCCAATGATTTTTCATCAGTTGATTGCGCATAAAATTCACCTGTTGATAAATCAAGCCAGCTGATCCCAAATTTTGATCCTTTTTGTGTTAAGCAAGCAAGATAATTTGCACTATTGGCCTCTAACAAATGGTCTTCGGTAATTGTACCCGCGGTGACGATGCGTACAACATCACGGTTAACCAATGCCTTTGATGCAGGCAACCCTTGGCTTTTAACACGCGCCTTGGCCTCGTCCGGTGTTTCGGTTTGATCACAAATTGCAACGCGATGTCCGGCCTTGATTAGGCGTGCAAGATAACTTTCGTGGCTATGCCATGGCACACCACACATGGGGATGTCGGTATCATCACTTTTTCCACGTTTGGTTAGGGCAATGTCCAACACCTTTGACGCGGTAACGGCATCATCAAAAAACATCTCGTAAAAATCACCCATACGATAAAATAATAAGGCGTCAGGATGCGCATCCTTAATCGCCATATATTGCGTCATCATAGGGGTAAGTTTTGGAGGTTGTTTTTCGGCGGCTTTTGTCACGATTTAATTCGTTCCTGTTGAACCAAAACCACCTGCGCCACGTTCTGTATCATCCAAATCTTCAACAACAGACCATGCGACATGTTCATGTTTTGCGATGACCATTTGTGCGATACGCATTCCACGCTCTATTGTCACGACCTCTGTCCCTAAATTGGCAAGGATCACTTTGATTTCACCACGATAATCGGCATCAATTGTGCCAGGTGTGTTTAAAACAGTTACACCGTGTTTAAGCGCAAGGCCAGAACGTGGACGAACTTGCGCCTCAAACCCAATTGGCAACGCCATGGACAGCCCCGTGGGGACAAGTGTACGCATTCCGGGTTCTAAATCGAATGCTTCTTCCAATGCCGCGGTTAAATCCATGCCTGCAGATTGTTCGGTTGCGTATGTTGGCAATTGTAATCCAACCGCGTGGTCTAATACTTTGAGAGCTACGTTTACATCACTCATGCGACTTTATCCTTTTCCTGAGCCTTATCGCTCATCATTTCTATAATCTTATCCGTTAATATAGCGGCCATAGTCGATTTAGAAAGGTTTTCATGCACCTCATTCACAGTTTTTGTAATCCAATATATCGATGTCGTGTCACTGCCAAACACGGGGTTGTCTTTATTGCCGACTTGGTTGGCAACAATCGCATCACATGATTTTTTTAATAATTTTTCTTTTGCATGTTGAACCAAATTTTCCGTTTCCGCGGCAAAACCAATAACGATAGATGGGCGGTTTTTGGATGTTGAAATGGTTTGAAGAATATCTGGATTTTCGGTGAGTTCAATATCCAACGCACCATTTGATTTTTTCTGTTTTTGATCATGATGTTTAACACCATAATCGGCCACTGCTGCCGCACATACCGCGATATCATAATTTCCCTGACATGCATTCATCATTTCAACGGCGGTTTCAACGTGAATGGTTTTAAGACCATTAGGATCGGGTAGGGCGGTTGGACCACTGACCAATGTCACATTTGCCCCTTGATCACGCAGTGCACACGCAATTGCGTGGCCCTGTTTACCGCTGGATCTGTTTCCAATAAAACGTACTGGATCAATTGGTTCGAATGTTGGGCCAGAGGTTACAAGTACATGTTTGCCGGCCAACGGTTTATCTTTAAAAAAGAAATCGTTGATGGCATTCATAATATCATCAGGTTCAACCATACGGCCTTGCCCTGTTTCGCCACATGCCATTTCACCAATTTGTGGATCAAGAATTGTAAATCCACGCTTGCGTAATGTTTTTATATTATCTTGTGTCGCTTGATTACCCCACATGCATGGGTTCATAGCGGGGGCAATCATGACAGGCTTATTGGTCGCAAGTAATGTTGTCGTTGCCAAATCATCGGCCATCCCATGTGTTATTTTTGCAATGATATTGGCGGTTGCTGGTGCAACAACAACAAGATCAGCCTCGCGTGAAAGACGAATATGCCCCATTTCGGATTCATCGGTTAAATCCCACAAATCCATATAGCATTTATTCTCGGACAATGCCGATACGGACAGAGGTGTAACAAATTCAGCTCCCGCCTTCGTTAAGACGCATTGCACATCGCCACCTGCCTTTTTAATTTGACGAATAAGATCCAGTGACTTGTACGCCGCGATACCGCCACTAATAATCAATAATATTTTTTTATGTGTTAAATTCATATGAATCCTACTTAAAAACAAAACCCCGAACTATGCAAGCACGGGGTTTGTAATATTATTTTATAAAATTAATTTTAGTGATCGTGACCGTGGTCATCCATCATTTCATGTGCTGCATCCATCGCATCATTAGCCATTGGTGCAACTTCTTCCATTGTTTCCTCAACCATGTTTGTTGCATCATCAGCCATAGTCTCTGTCATTGTCTCAACGCCTGCTGCTGGTTCAACAGCATCAGTCATAACTTCCTCAACTTTTTCCATTGTCATTTCTTGTGGTGCATCCATTGCTTTCTCCATAGTTTCAGCAACAACTGGAGCTTCCATAACTTCTTCAACTTGAGTTTCAACCGCTGGTTCAACCATTTCATCCATCATATTCTCAGCAGTTTCTTGCATTGCATCCATTGTTTCAGATGCAGTATCCATCGCTTCTTCTTCTGCAACAATAATTGCTTCATCCGTTACTTCTTCTGCATCGCCTGCGGCTGGCATAATGTTAGCCATTGATTCTGCACTCATTGTGTCTTCGAATGCTGTGACAGTTTCATTTGTGAAATCCGTGTTAAATGATTGCTCATCATTCATAATTGAACCAGGAGCATTCATAATAGGTGCATCATTATTTAACATTTCATCTTCTAGCGTTTCTACGTAATCACCCGCAGCCGGTTGAATTTGTGCTGCTTCTTCGCCTGTCATTGGGGGAACCGCAATTGTAACTTCGTCCAAATACGCTTCAACTTCTGCTGTTTGATCATTACCACCCCACCAGTTTTGAACTGATGTTGTCATTGTATCAATCCATGACTGATTTTCGTTCGCCATTGCCGGCGTAATGGACAGCATGATCGCTGTTGTAGCTAGTAGTGTTAGTTTTTTCATTTTTCTTTCTCCTTCAAAAAATTCTTTTTACCGCAATGTTGTATCAAATTACTTGGTAAAAAAGCAACCTAAATATTTATTTTATGTGAATTAATTTATAGCTTCGTGAATGGCAACAACACCAAATGTCATTGTTTTATATGACGCGGTTTTAAATCCTGCCTCTATCAAGCGATCTTTCAACAATTTACGTCTTGGAAATTTACGAATAGATTCAACAAGATACTCATAACTTTCACGATCGCCCGCAATCATACTGCCCATTTGAGGGATTAGGTGATCCGAATACAAATCATAGGCTTGTTTCACAATCGGGTTATCCACATGTGAAAATTCCATACAATAGAACTTACCACCAGATTTCAAAACACGTGCAGCCTCGGCCAAAGCATTATCAATATGTGTGACATTACGCAGACCAAATGCAATCGTATAAATATCAAAGACATTATCTTCAAATGGTAATTTTTCGGCGTTTGCAGGGACCCAATCCATATTTTTAACAATACCATGGTCAAATGCGCGGTCACGTCCAACGGCCAACATTGATTCGTTAATATCGCTGACCGTGATATGAGCCTGGCCACCTGTGGCTTTATTCATGCGAAAAGCAATATCGCCTGTACCACCGGCAACATCCAAAATTTTGTGATGCGGTTGCGGATTTATTTGCTTAACCAACTTATCCTTCCAAATGCGGTGTACGCCCGCGCTCATTGCATCATTCATAATATCGTAACGCGTAGCAACAGAATCAAAAACATCCAAAACAAGGTTTGTTTTTTCCTCGGGTGTAACGTTTTTCGTACCAAATGACGTGGATTCAGGATTTTGTTTCATAAAAAATATATACGCCTAAGATTACATCTCGCCAAGTTGTTTATTCATGGTTATCCTAACCTTTATGAAATTGATAAAAGCCATGGCAACTGTTGCGGGATTTACGTTTGTATCACGCATTCTCGGTTTTATCCGTGATATTTTAACTGCAACCGTGATGGGGGCGGGGGCCGTTGGCTGATGCGTTTTTTGTTGCGTTAAAATTACCAAATCTGTTTCGCCGTATCTCGGCTGAAGGGGCTTTTAGCGTGGCATTTATTCCATTATTTTCCGAAAGTATTGAAAAAGATGGTGATAAAGAATCCCTGCGTATGGCGCGTAACATGATGGGATATATGTTTGCCTTTATTACCGTTTTTTCTGTCATTGCGGTCATTGGTATGCCCTACATTATCATGGCAATTGCACCAGGGTTTGATGTCGGTGGAGAACGTTATCTTGCAGCAACAGAGCTTGCACGCATTACATTCCCATACCTGTTATTTATCTCTCTATCCGCACTATTGGGTGGTGTGATGAACAGTGTTGGACGGTTTAGCGTTTATGCGTTTATACCTGTATTATTCAACCTGTGCCTGATTGGAGTATTGCTCACTCATGATATGGTATGGAATACGCCTGCGCATGCTCTGGCTTATGGTGTTGCCATAGCAGGTATTGTGCAATTTGCGTGGATATTTGTTTATGCCGCGCGCCATGGGTGGCTGATATACCCCACATTTCCAAAACTAACACCAAAAGTGAAAAAGTTATTCATCCTTATGTTACCTGGAATATTGGGGGCAGGGGTCTATCACCTCAACATATTCGCCGACATGGTGATTGCATCGTTTTTAGATAGTGGTTCAATTTCATATTTATACTATGCAGACCGTCTACAACAGCTCCCTCTTGGTGTGGTTGGAATAGCCGTCGGAACAGCATTGTTACCTTTATTATCACGGTCATTAGTGGCAAAAAGATATGAAGAAGCGAATAGTTCGTTCAACCGCGCGTTAGAGGCATGTTTATTACTTGCGATGCCCGCGGCAACAGCACTCATTATCGCGGCAAAACCCATTATTATGGGGCTGTTTAATTATGGTGCGTTTACGAGTGCGGATACGTCCGTAACATCGCTTGTTCTTACATGTTATGCGCTTGGTCTTCCGGCTTATATTGTCGCAAAGGTTTTTTCAATCGGCCTGTTTTGCACGGCAAGATACAAAAACACCTGTTAAAATATCAATGATATGTGCATTAACCAATATCGTTTTGGGACTTACATTTTCACAGTATATGGGCGTTGCAGGTATTGCCTTGGCCACGGCCTGTTCTGGTTTTATTCAAGTCATCTTACTTTACCGCATCACGCGTACAATCGATCATTTAAGGTTTGATGATCAATTAAAACGTAATGGAATTAAAATCATACTTTCTTGTGTCATCATGGCCTGTGTCATTTGGGGATACACACAAATATTGGGGGCCAATTTTGAACAGGCGAACACGCAACGGGTTGTGACATTAATTGGATTGGTCGCCAGTGGTGGATTGGCGTATCTCTTGTCAATCACATCCATGCGCGTTATTAATATTCGCGATATAAGAAATATGATGAAAAAGAAAGCATAATCATAAATGACAAAACGTATTTTTTCGGGGATGCAACCCACAAATCAACTTCAACTTGGAAACTATTTAGGCGCGCTTAAAAATTGGGTGTCTCTACAAAATGAAGGTGATAACGAATGTATATTTTGTGTCGTTGATTTGCATGCAATTACGAAAACTTATGATAAAGAAGGTTTAACACAAGCCACACGCGAGGTCGCCGCCGCCTATATCGCAGCAGGAATCGATACAGACAAATCAACATTATTCGCACAAAGCTCTGTCCCAGGGCATTCACAATTAATGTGGTTGTTGGCAACTATGGCACAAATGGGGAAATTATCCCGCATGACGCAATTTAAAGATAAGGCGGGAAAAAATACTGAAAAGGCAGGCCTTGGTCTTTATTCTTACCCTGTTTTGATGGCTGCGGATATCTTACTTTATAACGCAACGCATGTGCCCGTTGGGGAAGATCAAAAACAACATTTGGAATTGGCACGTGATTTGGCGGCAACTTTTAACACACGTTATGATATTGAACATTTCATTCAACCTGAGCCCTATATCATGGGGGCGGGGACACGCGTAATGTCACTTCGCGATGGAACACAAAAGATGAGTAAAAGTGCGGAATCCGATATGACCCGCATTAACCTCACCGATGATGCAGACACCATTGCCAAGAAAATTAAAAAGGCAAAAACTGATGCTGAACCAGTACCATCATCAGAAGGTGATTTTGAAAATCGTCCTGAGGCAAAAAACCTGATGACTATTTATTCTGCACTGTCTGGTGAGGATATGAATGCTTTGTTTTCTCAATTTGGTGGTAAAACATTTGGTGAATTCAAACCTGCATTAGCAGATGTCGCTGTCTCTCACTTAGAACCGATTACCACACGCATGAATCAATTGATGGAAGATCCACAAGAAATCGACAAAATACTGATTAAAGGTGGTGAAAAATGTAATGCTACCCGCACAACCATTCTTACTAAAAAACAATGGATATTATGGGTTTTTGGAAAGGGTAAAACATGTTAAAAACACTAATTATGAAATATATATTCGCACTCACATTTTTGATTATTGCATTTCCTGTTCAAGCATCTGTTTATACATGGAAAGATCCAAAACATGATATCACGCTAACTTTTCCTGATGATTGGATGAGACAGGCGCAAGAGGGCGATGATATGCGTCTACATATTTTGGCGCCACAAGGACAAGATCACGCGGCATGCCGTGTCATGGCATCAAACGATAATCGTTTTTTATATGTCCCACCACAAGGTGCCATAGAGGTAAGTCAATTTGTTCATGATCAAAAATCAATGCAGGGTGTTTTGGCCAACCGTTTGCGTTACGATAATGTTCGTCTAATTGGATATCAATCTATTGCTGGCCTTGGTAAAGGCCCTGCGACAATCGCAATTGGTCAATTTGCAAAGGATTGGAATGGGAAAAAATTATCTATGCAATCCATCGTATTTGGTGGTTATGTACACGGATTGGAAACCATTTTTCAATGTGAGGCATTAACGCAATCATGGAAACGTTGGCATCCATTATTCATGAATATGGCATCATCATTTGATTTTCCTGCCAAAGGTGCAATCCATAAACATGGCAAATATCGTGACTTTATGGCCGATGGCTTTGTATACTTCCCAATGGGAGCAGGCAATGCACAAGGTAAAGCGCGCTATTAAGCCATACAGCGATTAAGAATTCTTCTTAATTCAGGGATAACAATATTTCCATTTTGACTTTCAGGTTTTGCCGCAAAAACTTGTCCGTTATGTACGCTAAAAATACTTATGATATTTTGTCCATCACGAGTGTATAATGTTCCTGCACCATAATTCAAATCTTTCATAAATTCTGCTGCTTCAGAACGGCTCACATTAGCTTCAACAATTTTACGGGAGTGATCATCACGTAACATAATTAAGCGATATTGTTGGGTATCACGATTACAAATTTGCCTATCAACTGGTTCAAATTGCAATAAATTCGGATCAATACCTTCTTCATTAATAGCACTCCAAACACGATCTGGCATAACTAGTCGAAATTGATTTTCCTGTGCAAAAGAAACGGATGGAGATATAGATGTTGTTACAAAACCTGTTAACATTTGTCTTCGCGTTAATTTTTTCATTATGCTCACCTTTATTTTTTCAACAAATACCACATGCTATTATGGATAATCAATTTAAATATACATTCTTTGATAAAAACACAAAAATTGAAAATGTTATTTTTAACATCGCACCAGTACATCGTGTAAAACAAACACATTCAAATATTGTTACTGAAATATCACAACCTCAATCAAAATGGATCGAAGCCGACGCCATTGTAACACGCACACCTAACTTACCCATTGGGATTATTACCGCCGACTGCGCGCCTGTATTGTTTCATAGTGACGAAGTTATTGGTGCGGCGCATGCTGGATGGCAAGGAGCAGTCAATGGTGTATTGGAAAATACAGTCAAGACCATGAAATGTGATCAAAAAAACATCCATGCATATATCGGCCCATGTATTGCACAAAAATCATATGAGGTATCAGTCGGTTTTGAAGAACCATTCCTCGACCATAATCCAGAATCAGAACATTTTTTTAGGGCAGGGCGCGCAGGTGATAAATTACAATTTGATTTGGCTGGATATTGCGCATTCCGACTGGCGCTTTGCGGTATAAAACAGATTCATATTGATGGAACGGATACACTCACACACCCCAACTTTCACTCTCACCGCGGTGGAGCCACATCAACGGAGCGTAACTTGTCCGCAATCATGATTAATGGTTGATTTTTGCTTTCCGCTCTGCCATTAATGCGGAGAAGTTAACCAAGCGAAATGCATACACATGAAAATCATTGCCTGTAACTCTAACTTGCCTTTGGCTAATTCAATTGCCGAGTATTTAAAACTTCCTCTTACAAAATGTTCTATTCGTCGATTTTCGGACATGGAAGTATTTGCAGAAATTCATGAAAACATCCGTGGTGAAGATGTGTTTGTTGTGCAATCTACATCATATCCGGCAAATGACCATTTGATGGAACTGTTGGTAACAATTGATGCATTAAAACGTGCATCAGCAAAACGTATCACGGCGGTTATTCCATATTTTGGTTACGCCCGCCAAGATCGCAAAACAGGCCCAAGAACACCTATTTCAGCCAAACTAGTTGCCAATTTAATTGAAGCTGCGGGAGCAGACCGTGTTTTAACGATGGAATTACATGCAAGTCAAATTCAAGGGTTCTTTAACATTCCCGTTGATAATTTGATTTGTTCACCTGTTTTATTACCTAATTTGCAAGCCCTTGCAAAACAAGGCGAATGCGTCATTACGTCACCTGATGTTGGTGGAGTTGTCCGTGCACGTCATTTCGCAAAGAAAATTGACGCTGATCTTGCCATTATCGATAAACGCCGTGAAAAAGCAGGTGTATCAGAGGTCATGAATATTATCGGTGATGTCGAAGGTAAAATTTGTATTATGGTTGATGACATGGTTGATAGTGGTGGAACACTATGTAACGCGGCTGGAGCATTGATCGAAAAAGGTGCAAAAGCCGTTCACGCCTACGCATGTCACGGCGTTTTATCCGGTGGTGCTGTTGCACGTATTGCAAAATCACCAATCCAAGAAATGGTTTTGACTGATACAATTGCCGCAACAGAAGCAGTTAAGTTATCTGAGAATATCACACAAGTCACTGTTGCTAAGTTTCTCGGTGAAGCTATGGCACGCATCCATGACAGTCGAAGCGTTTCTGTACTTTTTGACTAACAAATAACTTGCATTTATCTTCTAAATTTGTTTAATTACGCTCGATACGGCACCCCTGGAGGCCGTTAATAACTATTTATAAGGACTAAAACTATGACAGATCGCATTTCTATGCAGGCGCAATCACGTGAGGGGACAGGCAAGGGGACCGCTCGAGCATTACGTCGCGAAAAAAAGATACCAGCCGTTATTTACGGTAACAACCAAGCACCAGTGACAATCACACTGGATGAAAAAGAAATTACAATGGAGTACCACAAGGCTCACCTTTTCACAACTTTGATGGATATCGAAGTTGACGGTAAAAAAGAATTGGTTTTGGCACGTGATGTACAAACACATGTTGTGACAGACAATGTTTTACACGTTGACCTATTGCGTGTATCTGCAAAAACAAAAATCGCCGTTATGGTTCCTGTGAACTTCATCAACGAGAGTGAATCAGCAATGAGCGCAGGCGCAATTTTGAACACTGTTCGTCATGAAGTTGAATTAAACTGTCGTGCAACTGAAATCCCAGAATCAATCGATGTTGATTTAGCAGGTAAAGAATTCGGTGATGCAGTAAATGTGTCTGATGCAAAAATGCCAGAAGGTGTTACACCAGTTTATTGACGATCGTGATTTCACAATCGCAACATTGGTTGAACCAAAAGCAGCACCAGTTGAAGAAGAAGATACAGGCGCACCAGAAGCATCTGAAGTTCCTGCTGAAAACGGTGGAGATGCAGAAGAAGCATCTGAATAATATTCTTATTCATTTAAGAAAATTAAGAAGCGGCCTTAATAGGCCGTTTTTTTTGATTTAATGCTTATGATACGGTAATTTCAATTGATAAACGATCGCTATACCACGCGTAATCAAGGTGACTGAAAAACCCACCACAATTGCAATTAACGGCATTCCTAACATATAAATAACACCATATATAAACGCTCCCAATAAACACGCGGTCATATATATATCGTTACGAAAGATAAGAGTTTCTTCGCCAGCAATAATGTCGCGTATAACACCGCCAAAACATGCTGTGGAAACCCCTAACAAAACAGATGGCACAAACGCTATTTCATTGCTCAACGCAATATGTGTTCCAATGACCGTAAATGTCGCAAGCCCAATGGCATCTGCCCAAACCAAATAAAAATTATAATGCTTTATTCGTTTAATATGATGAAGCCCAACAAACATCATAAAAGCGGTCATGACACAGATAAGAATATAGATTTCACTCATAACCCAAAAAACAGGTGTTCGCCCAATAAGCAAATCACGAACGGTTCCACCACCAACCGCGGTCACCAACCCCAATAGGATAAACGCAAGTATGTCTGATTGTCGTTTTGCCGCCACTAAACATCCTGTAATCGCAAACACAACCGTACCAAAATAATCTAAATATATAATCGCATCAGGAAACATGAAGGGGCTTTCTTTGTATAAAATATTTTGAGTATAATAATGCATGACTAACGGATTAAGAAATAGAGAAGTGATCGTTGAATTCACGCCTGTGGGCAATATTGTTCGTGTAACCGCCATGGATACATCCAGCCTGACAGAAATTGTCATTTCAGGCCCTAAAACAACACCGCAAGCCACCCTAAAACGAAATGCCGTTAAACGATTAGAATATGTTTTGCGTAAAAAGGGTTTGATCTCTTAATCCTTTTATTTTACGAATAATAAAAAGGGAGAGATCACATGACTACAAAACAAGAAACTTTTAACCGCATTCAAGAATCTTGCCACAGGAGATGTATAAAGCCTGGCGTAAACGAAGCCATGCGTATTGCCAGCGATTCCTTAATGGAAGAAGTTGATAAAACGGGAACAGACTATTCCTTACATTGGACAACGGTTGCGTTTGATGGCACAAATTCGCATATAAAAAAACAAATCGGGATTTTACATGATGTTGTTGAAGATACAGATTGGACTATTGAAGACCTTCAGCTTCTTGGTTTTGATGAACGTGTTATCAATGGTGTAAGGGCCATGACACGTGATGCAGCAAACAATGAAGATTATTTTTCTTTCGTTGAACGATGCTCACAAGACCCTTATGCTATCGATGTAAAACTTGCAGATTTAAGGCACAATCTTAGCCAAAGTCGTAATAACTTTATTCCTGGTGAAAAAGATTTAATACGTATTCAAAAATATATTATATCATATCAATATCTGGTCGCTGTTAAGCAAGGAAAAATTGAAGCAGGATCACCTGTTGAAGATTTTGCATCTAAATTTTTTGCTGATGATGAAAATTATAGCCTATTATACCCTGTTTTTGAAAAAGAAGGACGTGTATTACCGCCACCGCGGAAGAAAGGTCCATCAAAAGAATTCCGTGGATTAACTCACTCTTAATTTGCATACACACCATGAATCAGCCTATATAATATCAGTATGACATTAAAAAACATACTAATTGCTGCCGACCATGGTGGATTTGAATTAAAAAAGGATATTAAGAACTTCGTATTTAACAATCACAACATTAATTGGATTGATTTAGGGACACATTCAAACGAAAGTGTTGATTATCCTGAATACGGATTCAAAATGGCCGAGGCCATCAAAAACGGCGATGCCGAACAAGGAATCATTATTTGTGGAACAGGAATTGGTATTTCAATCGCCGCAAATCGTTACTCTCATATCCGGGCGGCATTATGCACCAACGCCGAAATGGCAAAATTAACCCGTGAACATAATAACGCTAATGTTTTAGCGCTTGGCGCACGTATTATTTCAAAAGAAACCGCATTGGAATGTGTGCAAACATTTTTAGGCACTGAATTTGAAGGTGGTCGCCACCAACGTCGCGTCAATAAATTAGGAGGACAATCCCATGCCTAATGACCCTCCCAAAATGCTGTAATCAAACAAACAGCTTAAAACAAAACTATATTTATAAGGATTAATAAAATGACAGCAGAAAAAGTAATAAACATGACAGACACAAATTTTTGGACATCACCAGCGTCTCAAACAGATGCAGATGTATTTAACGCCGTTCAAAACGAATATGAACGTCAACAAAATCAAATTGAATTGATTGCCTCGGAAAATATTGTTTCTCAGGCTGTATTGGATATCCAAGGGTCGGTTTTGACAAATAAATACGCCGAAGGTTATCCAAAGAAACGTTATTATCAGGGATGTGAATTTGTTGACCAAACAGAACAAATGGCAATTGATCGCGCGAAACAGCTATTTGATTGCACATACGTGAATGTTCAACCACACTCGGGTGCGAACGCTAACCAAGCCGTGTTCTTTGCGCTCCTCCAACCAGGTGACACATATTTGGGGATGTCTTTGGATGCAGGTGGACACCTTACGCACGGATGCCCTGTTAACCAATCAGGAAAATGGTTTAGTGCGGAAGCATACGGCGTAGATGAAAACGGTATGATCGATTATGAGGAAGTCGAGCGCGTAGCGATGGAAACAAAGCCAAAACTGATCATTGCGGGGGCATCTGCCTATCCACGTGTAATCGATTGGGAACGCTTCCGTGCGATTGCCGATAAAATTAATGCTTACCTATTTGTTGATATGGCGCACTATGCTGGCCTGATTGCCGCGGGCGAATATCCAAACCCATTACCACATGCGCATGTTTGTACAACAACAACACACAAGACATTACGCGGTCCACGTGGCGGAATGATTTTGTCCAATGACGAAGATCTGGGTAAGAAGTTAAATTCCGCCGTTTTCCCAGGTTTACAAGGTGGTCCTTTGGAACATGTTATCGCGGCAAAGGCTGTGGCTTTTGGGGAAGCGTTACGCCCTGAATTTAAAACATACCAACAAAATGTTATCGCGAATGCGCGTACATTGGCAAAAACATTAATGGATGGTGGGTTGGACACTGTTTCTAATGGAACAGATTCACATATGTTGCTTGTTGATCTTCGTCCAAAGAGATTAACAGGGAAGGTGGCTGACCTTGCATTAGAACACGCAGGCATCACATGTAACAAAAATACGGTTCCTGATGATCCTGAAGGCCCATTTGTAACATCTGGTATTCGCCTTGGAACACCTGCAGGGACAACACGTGGGTTTATGCAGGCAGAATGGGAACAAATCGGACGCATGATTTTAGAAGTTCTGGACGGTGTTGCAGCAAATGGCGCCGAAGGAAACACAGAAGTCGAAGCAAAAGTACGCGCTGAGGTAAAAGAGCTCTGTGCACGCTTCCCGATTTACAAATAAATTGACGTATTTTAAAAATATGTTTAATCTTCCTCTTATAGAAATATTTGAGGGAGATTTTTATTATGAGCCAACCATCCGCAAAAACAGAATTCTCGAATGATAAATTTGGAGCACTATTACACACATTATTCTCAACAGGTCACAATGCTCAATGGGATTCCAATGGTGAAAGATTAAAACTAATCATCCACGGAGACCTTACACAGGACATCAATGGCTTTAATATCGATTTAGAAGTCCACGATGGAAAGGTGTTATCCAATGTCAATATCAGTGGTCAACTAGAACTGTTTAAAGAAAATTCTACTGGAGAAGCAACAATAGATACAATAGGTAGAAAAACGATCAATGTGCATACGCTCGTTATGCCCGTATATTCAAGAATTACAGGTGATGGTCATGTGAATATATCAAACAATTTGAACGGATCTCTCGTACGTATTGAAGGCATGGGAGGCATTTTAACGACTAATTGTGGTGGCGATATGCAATGTGGAAGTATCTCTGCGGGGTCAACGGTTATTGTTGATGGAAAATTAGTGGTAAAGGATCAAATTAAAGGCTGTACATACAATCGAAAAAACGCATTAGAGACAAGGGTTATAGCGAAATCAATTAAGGCACGATCAATTCATGCCCCAAAGACATCTGTTTTTGCCATGGATAATATTAATGTGGAATATTCTATTGCAGGAGGGGCAAGAGCCTTTTCTCTTAAAGAGATAAAAGCTCAGTCAATTGGTTTACCTGTTGGGCGTGGTGTAGGGAGTAAGGGTCGATCAATTGCGTATACAGAAAAACTGGATATACGCATAATGCCGTATAACGCTGAAATGTTTTCTGACTTCATATCAAACAAGCTTCGTAACCCTTATAAGGGTCAAAATCCATGGCCAAACGAACCTGTAGAATCTTGTGTGCATGACCGCTATTATGGTGGTATAGAAACAATCAGTGAAGAAATGATGGATTTTATTCGCCAAGGGTATGATATCGCACGCAAACATTGGGGAAAACCAATGCCTGAACATGTATCAGGCGAAATTCATAAACGCTTTGTACCGGCCTAATTATTTTAATCTTTCGTCTATGTCTAAAACTTGCTAAAACAGTTCCATGCATTGTCCATTTTGTAGCGCCGAAGACACACAAGTAAAAGATTCCCGTCAAACAGACGAGGGAACTTCAATTCGTCGACGTCGTTCATGTTCTGGATGTGGTGGACGTTTTACAACATTTGAACGTATTCAATTACGTGAACTGATTGTTGTAAAAAATAATGGTAAAAAAGAACTATTCGATCGTGAGAAATTGCTCATGTCGATGAAAACTCCATTACGAAAACGACCTGTTGATGATGCTAAATTAGAACAAATGGTCAGTGGCATTGTGCGTCAGTTAGAATCCTTTGGCGAAGCCGAAATTCCAACAGGAAAAATTGGCGAATTAGTCATGAATGCTTTTGCCGAAACCGACCAAGTTGCCTATATTCGCTATGCATCCGTATATAAAGATTTCCGAGAAGTCGAAGATTTCAACGAATTTGTTGATGATCTACAAAAAATTCAAAAAGCATCTTAATTATTCTTCATTGACTCTTTGTCATTATGATTTCACTATAAACATATTCTCAGGGCAGGGTGAAAGTCCCTACCGGCGGTAAGTAGTTTTTATAATTGCGTAGCCCGCGAGCGCCTTTTGTTACTTTTCAAAAGGGTCAAGCAGATTTGGTGAAACTCCAGAGCCGACGGTGAAAGTCCGGATGATAGAGAATAAATGAAACTTCCATACCGCATCTGCATGTGGTTCGTGGAAATTTTGTTTTATGCCCTGATTCTTGGTTGGTAAGAGAAAGGAGCATAACCATGAATCAGATTACACAAATAGATAGTATACCTCCGTCAAAGCTTTATATCTTTGATTGGGATAACACTATGATCCGTCACACCGATACATGTATGGATCGTGTTCCGACAATCGCTGGCGCTGTCGTAAATGCTTATACAGGTATTGAGAATAAAAAAGCTGGTGAAATGGCTGTTCAGTCATTCTTTGAAACAAAGGGAGATGGTTTTGAAGTCTTTAGAGCATATTATGGTGATGAGGTTTATCTATCAATGCATCGCCAATTTAATGCACTTGTGACTTTTGATAAAACGGGAATACATCACGATCAATTGCCAGAATTACTACTTGATCTATCACAACATGCACATGTTTGTATTGCCTCACATTGTACGCAAACTGAACTTGAAATGGCGATGGTAAGAACAGGCTACAGTCCGTATCTGATTGCTAATCATACTTATGGGCTAGAGAAACTTGGTGGATTTAAGAATGATCCATCTACACGTGTTTTAAAGGGACTGTGTGACAGTTACAATGCTGATAGACGTGATGCCATATTAATAGAAGACTCTCAATCCAATATCGCTTGTGCACTTCAACTAGGTATCGGACGTACAGTTCTCATCAATGAAAAACAAACTGCTGCAAATTTTATCAAATCCGAATTGGTGAAATTGAAACATCAATCACAAATACAAACAACAGGAGCGAAACAATGTTTACCGGTATAATTCAAACAATGGGCGAAATCGTGCGTATTGATAATGATCGTGGCGATCCACGTTTTTACATTCAATCCAGTATCGATCTGTCAAAAATAGATATCGGTGCCTCCGTTTGTCACGCCGGATGTTGCCTGACCGTTATAGAAAAAGAAGACTATGTATTTGCCGTTGATGTCTCTGCTGAAACATTGTCAAAAACAACACTAGGTCAATGGAAACAGGGATCAAAAATCAATCTGGAAACCTCACTAAAGGTGGGTGATGAATTGGGCGGACATATTGTTTCTGGTCATGTTGATGGCATTGCAAAAATAATCTCAATTGCGCGTGAAGGGGACTCTCACCGCTTAACTATTGAAGCGCCCAAAGATCTAGCCAAATTTATTGCACAAAAAGGGTCTGTGGCATTAGATGGTATCTCATTGACCGTAAACGCCGTTAACGACAACCAATTTGGTATTAATATTATCCCACATACGTGGAATATCACGACATTAGGCAAAAAAAATGAAGGTGACATGCTTAATATCGAGATCGACCTAATGGCACGTTACGCCGCACGATTGATGGATTATAAATAAAAACAAAGAAAGAATACAAAGAAATGACACTAAAAATTGCAGTACTATCCGCATCATGGAATACCAAAATCGTTCAGGCCGCCGAGGATAACTTTATCAAACATATCAATGATAATGCACCAGATGCACAAATTGATGTCTTCAAAGTGCCGGGCAGTTTAGAAATTCCATTGGCTGGTAAACACGCTCTGGAAAATGGATATGACATTGCCGTTGGAATTGGGTTTGTTGTTGATGGTGGTATTTACCGCCATGAATTTGTTGGCCATACAGTTGTTCAATCAATCTTGGATGTTCAATTGCAAACAAATAAACCTTTCTTATCCGTTGTATTAACACCACAATCATATTGTGAGCATTTAGATATTTATGAAGATATGTACGCAAAACACATGGTTAAAAAAGGTCAAGAAGCGGCAACAGCCTGTTTACAAATGATTGGTTCATTGGAAAAAATAAAAAATGCTTAACATCTGCGTTTAATTTCTATACAACACCATTCATGCGCAAACCATCAAAGACAGCAAAATTAATATCGGCACGATTAACGGCAACACAAGCCGTTTATCAAATGGCGATGTCTGACATGACGGATCGTGAGGCATATGATGATTACGTTCAACGTCGTATGGGTCAAGATGTGGAAGGGGATGATTATATCCCTGCCGATACTGAATTATTTTCAAAAATAATCACAGGTGTTTCAAAACACCGTGATGCCATTCGTGATATGGTTTTAAGCGCATTAAACGGTAAAAAACCAGAACCATTATTACAATCAATCATGTTTTGCGGCATTTACGAACTAATGCATCACAACGAAATTGACACTGGTGTCATTATCAATGATTACGTGAATGTTGCACATGGTTTTTATGATCAATCAGAGGCCAATCTCGTAAACGCTGTTCTTGATCGTCAGGCCAAAAATTTACGCGCCTAACTGCTTAATTTTATTACCTAAATACTATCATTTCGAATTCGAAGTATCGGTAAAGATTTATTAAGAAGAATCCCACATACTATATTGGTAGGGCAAACATAGTATCGTTAGGGAAATCAATACATGAAATTTTTAAAATTATCGCTGATGGCCTTGGCCGTTATGATCACCATGAGTTTTTCAACTCACGTAATGGCAGAAGAAACATCAGAAGAAGAGGGGGCACCTGAGATTTTGTTTGTAGAATTAAATCCCTTAATTATTCCTGTCATTAATGAACATGGTGTAACGAACATGGTTAGTCTTGTTGTCGCTGTAGAAGTCGATTCACAGGAAAAAGCAGATAAAGTCACTAAATACTCGCCAAGACTAACTGATGCGTACCTAAGCGATCTTTATGGTGCATTTAGTCATTACAATCCTGATCGAGGTGTACTACCAATCACATATTTGAAAAAACGTCTTAATAAAATGAGCGCAAAAGTTTTAGGTGATGATGTTGTTGCTGATGTATTGCTACAAGTATTACAAAGCCGATCAACATAATATAGATATACGAATTCTTCCAAAAAGAAATAAAAGGGTCATATGTTTTATAGCATATGGCCTTTTTTCTATGCGCGCTCTACTATGAATACCATGACATCGATTTTAAAACCGTACAAGGGCACCTCACCACAAATTGACAACGCATGTTTTATCGCCGAAAACACATCAATCATTGGTGATGTAGCCATCGGGCAGGGAACATCCGTTTGGTATGGCACGACCATCCGTGGTGATGTGAACATTATTCGTATTGGTGAGGACACAAACGTGCAAGACGGCACGGTCATACACGTCGCCACATTTGGTAATGGAACGCATATTGGTGATCGTGTGACGATAGGGCACCAAGCATTGCTCCACGATTGTACAATTCATGACGAGGCCTATATCGGCATGCAATCATGCATCATGGATGGCGCAGTGGTCGAGAGCAGGGCATTGGTCGCCGCAGGATCATTGGTCACCGCCGGAAAAACAATTCCAACAGGGCAATTATGGGCTGGACGACCCGCAAAATATATGCGTGATTTGAACGAAGATGATTACAAACTTATCGACTGGTCATGGAAACATTATAAAACAGTTGCTGAGAAACATAAGAAGGCATAAAAAAACGGGCAGTAAAGCCCGTTTAATTTTTTAATTAATTCTTATACCCTATGGTTGATAAGTTTTTGGACCTTTTGAAGATTTTTTACCAAAACCAAATTTTTCACGGTTAACATAGCCAAGGGCCGCCAATCCGAAAAGGCCTAGCAGACCTCCACCAAAAAGTCCCGCCTGATTAGATTGCTGTACTGGCAAATTTGTTACGACTGCACCATCGGTTGTGCTCATCTCTGCCGCGGCAGTTTGTGCGCAACTACAATTGCCTTCTGGGGCTGTAAATCCATTTGGATCAATTTCCATGGCACGTGCCATATTACCTTGTGCGAATTGAATTGCCGCCATATCTGCTTCTTGCTCATCTGTAAAACGTGCATTTGTTGCATCTTCTGGATTAACAAACATTGGTGCATTAACTGACACTTCACCAAGATCGACACCACCTTGTTCTGCTAGGTAGGCTGGTGATCCTTCTGCGAATAATACAGTTTGTGCATCATCTGCCAAGATATCTTGTCCCAATGTTGCATACACACGGTATACCCCATTTGTTTGTTCATTATCCAAATGATCAAGATGAACAAGTGCCGCCATCAATCCACGACTAACCAATTCCTGTTCATAATCCGACATGCGAGGAAGGTCGCCTGCCATTGGTACATTTTCATTTACATCTGCGACATCCCAAGTGTCATTATCATATACGGCGCGAGTTTCTATAGGTGTTTTAATAGCTCGATCTTCAATACCGTTAAAGAGTGCTGTGTTACCATCCGTATTATATGTAAGTAAATCAAGTTGACTACTACCACGACGTTCTCTTACACCTTCGCGTCCTTGATAGAATTTATCGAATGAATCGGCAGAATATGTACCGATAACCGATTGACCTTCATATGGATCATTTCCATCACAAAATGATGTACTAACCTGCATTTCTGCATTACGTGCAACCATATCAGCAACAACCATAACAACATTTTTATTTGCAAGTGGTACAGGTGTCGTACGACGTGGTTGAGCTGGTGTTGATCTGCTTGGCGCAGGAACAGTTATTGATTGTGCGGGTGGTTGTTGGGTTACAACTCCATCAGGAAGACAATGTTCCAAAACCGTTGCATTAAGTATTGCTTGACCAGCATTACTTCCTGCATTTCCAATACGATTTATAAGGTTTGCTTTTCCAGAAATTGTTGTTGTAAAGCGAACTCCAGCAGGAACAGTGTGAGTTGGTGAGGTCAATGAAAATGAATATCGATCACCCCCATTAAATATACCTTGAACACGTACAGTGCCATCATCCTGCCTTGATCTTGTACAAGATAATGTTGGGCGAGTTCTATCATTACCACCGCCTTCAGCAGCTGGTCCATCACAACCACAATCACCATCGGGTGATCCACCTCCGCGACCTGCGTAAGCAGCTCCTAAAAGAACATTATTGTCTGAATTTTCCATCATGACATTGACGTCACCATTTACAATAGTAATGCCTGTATTAATGACCTGTTCACCGGCACCTACTATTAATGCTGCACTTAAAACAGCTGTAGCTGCCATACTCTTTGGTTTTAGTTTGATGTTCATTGTGATCTCCTGCACATATTATTTCAAAAAATGATTAACATAACTCAAAAATATAAGTTTTGTCAAATTTTATTTATATAACCCGATTATAATTTAACTAAATTACAAAAATCTTTATTTTTGTTCGAATTCGAAATAAAAAAACGAGCCTTAACAGCTCGTTTTTTTTATTTTCTATCGTGGAATAGGAGTGTAATTTAATCTCCTATTTGCATTGCGTCCTGTGCTTACAATGACTGCCTCCAAACAATTTTCATCACCGTTTTCACGTATCCATTGTTGTAGTGCCTCTTGTGCACATTGTGCTAATGTTTGAGAACCTCCTAATCTGCCCTCTGCCCAACGGGAAAAAGATGAATCATTTAATGTTCCGTCATTTAAAAAAGCATTCGCATTAACAATAGGGCGCCCATTTTTTGTTACATTGTTAAATGCATCACGAGAATTATATGTTCGTCCGGTATCTGTGCCACGAATTTCTAACTCTGCAATTCTAGACATATTTCTCCCTAAAGCACCGTTATATCCTTGAGCCACAGCAAATATGCGGTATCCGCCTTGTCCATTAGGTTGTGTCACAAAACCACATGTCCGTGTATTAGGTGTATTATCACCACCGCCCGAAGATGAATTGCCATCACAACCACAATCACCATCATTATCACCACCACCGCGACCTGCAAATGTAGGTGTTGTAAAAAGTGATGCACCAAGCCCTGCTATTAAAGATCTTCTATCTAATTTCATTCTCAGTCTCCGTTCTGTATTCCTTATTATGTATTAATTTTTATCATAACAAAAAGAAAAAAAGCAAATTAATTACGACAATTTATTTTTCAACAACTCATTTACGATGGTAGGGTTAGCCTTACCTTGTGACGCTTTCATCACCTGACCAACAAAAAATCCAAACAATTTATCCTTACCACCACGATAGGCCGCAACATTATCAGGGTTATTGACTATGACTTCATCAATAATGGCCTCAATCGCGCCTGTGTCGGTCACTTGTTTCAACCCTTTTTCATCAATAATCAAATCGGCGTCTTTACCGCTTTCCATCATATCGGCAAAAACATCCTTTGCGATTTTACCACTAATCGTATTATCAACGATACGGGCAACCAGTTGTCCTAATTGTTCAGCGATTACAGGCGAATCATCTAAATCTTTGCCAGCCTTATTCAATGCACCCAACAATTCATTAATAACCCAGTTTGCGGATAATTTTGCATCACCCGCCGTTTTCACAACAGTTTCATAAAACGCCGCACGGTTTTGTTCTGCGATCAAAACAGATGCATCATAAGCGTTTAGCGAAAATTCATTCATAAACCTATGTTTTTTCTCATCTGGAAGTTCAGGCAATGTAGCCTTAATACGTTCAATCAATTCATCCGTTAATTCCAACGGTAATAAATCAGGATCAGGGAAATAACGATAATCATGTGCGTCTTCCTTTGAACGCAGGGCACGAGTTTCCAGTTTCACAGGATCCCAAAGGCGTGTTTCCTGGTCAACCTCACCACCATCTTCAATAATGTCGATTTGACGGTTCACCTCAAACCCAATGGCTTGTGTCATCGCCTTAATCGAATTTACATTTTTAATTTCGGCACGTGTTCCATATTCATCCCCAGGCTTACGCACAGATATATTCACATCAGCACGCATTGATCCTTCGTCCATGTTGCCATCACATGTTCCAAGATAACGCAGAATCATACGAATTTTGTTCACGTAGGCCGCAGCCTCATCCGCACTACGGATATCAGGCTCGGACACAATTTCCATCAATGCAGAACCAGAACGGTTCAAATCAACATATGATTTTGATGGGTGCATATCGTGTACTGATTTACCCGCATCTTGTTCTAAATGCATACGTGTAATGCCAATTTCTTTTGTTGATCCATCGGGCAAATCAACTTCGATTATTCCTTCACCAACGATTGGGTGATCGGATTGTGAAATTTGATATCCTTGTGGTAAATCAGGATAGAAATAGTTTTTACGTGCGAATACGGAATACTTATTCACCTGCGCCTTTAACCCAAGACCTGTTTTAATACCTTGTTCAACGACATGTTGGTTAAGGACGGGTAACATGCCCGGCATCGCGGCATCAACCAATGATACATGAGTGTTTGGCGCCGCACCAAATTCGATGGAAGCACCAGAAAACAATTTAGAATTGGCGATAACCTGTGCATGAACCTCAAGTCCAATCACCATTTCCCATTCGCCTGTTTCACCTTTTATTAATGCGTGTGTCATATCTATCAATTATCCTCTTACGCCGCTTTGCTAACGCCTAAAATTTGTGGTTTTGCCGTAAAATTGGCCGCGCGTTCAATATTACGCGCAACGTTCAATACGGTTTCTTCATCCCATGCCTTACCAATAACTTGTAATCCCAGAGGCAAACCTTTGCTGTCTAATCCAGCAGGAACAGACATACCTGGCAATCCTGCGAGTGATGTTGGAACGGTAAATACATCGTTGAGGTACATTTTGATTGGATCATCATCATTTTCACCAATCGCAAAGGCTGAACTTGGTGCCGTTGGTGTGAGCAGGGCATCAACTTGTTCGAACGCATTTTCAAAATCTTGCGTAATTAAACGACGAACCTTTTGCGCCTTAATATAATACGCATCATAATATCCTGCGGATAACACATATGTTCCAATCATGATACGGCGTTGAACTTCTTCACCAAAACCTTGCGCACGTGTTAATTCATACAGATCTGTTAAATCTTCGCCTTCAACACGTTGTCCGTAACGAATACCGTCATAACGCGCGAGGTTGGATGAACATTCCGCTGGTGCAATAATATAATATGTTGGCAATGCGTATTTAGTATGGGGCAGGGACACATCAACGATTTCTGCGCCTTGATCTTTCAACCAATCCATACCTTGTTGCCACATTTTTTCGATTTCCTCGGGCATACCATCAACGCGATATTCCTTTGGAATACCGATTTTTTTACCTTTTAGGTCACCCTCAAGCGCTTTTGTGAAATCAGGGACTTCTTGTTTTGAAGATGTAGAATCTTTTGCGTCATGACCACACATCGTGTTGAGCATTAATGCACAATCCTCAACTGTACGTGCAAAGGCACCTGCCTGATCCAATGATGATGCAAATGCAACAATTCCCCAACGTGAACAACGACCATATGTTGGCTTAATCCCACATGTACCCGTAAAGGCGGCTGGCTGACGAATTGATCCACCAGTGTCCGTTCCTGTAGCACCAAGACATAGGCGCGCAGCAACCGCCGCAGATGATCCTCCCGATGACCCACCAGGAACTAAATCAATATTAGGATTTGTTTGATCTTTCCATGGGTTAATCACGTTACCGAAATGTGATGTTGTGTTTGCCGACCCCATGGCAAATTCATCCAAGTTCAATTTACCCAACATTGTACAACCCGCATCCCATAACTTACCTGATACAGTTGATTCATATTGTGGTACGAAACCTTCCAAAATATGTGATGCCGCCGTTGTTTGCGTATCTTTTGTACAAAATAAATCTTTCATACCAATTGGTACACCATCAAGGGGCAGGGCAGTACCATTTGCATAACGCACGTCCGCCACCTCGGCCTGTTTCAATGCAATTTCAGGTGTTTCAACGATAAACGCGTTAAGATCACGCGCATTTTCCATCGCCGTGATGTGAGCATTTGTTAACTCAGTTGCGCTAAATTCTTTATTTTTCAATCCGTTTAATGCGGATGCAATTGTAAGGTTTGTTAAATCTGTCATTTCTTTTTCTATCTTTTTAATCTTATTATTCAACCACTTTTGGCACTGCGAAAAATCCTTCTTCGGATTCTGGTGCATTGGCCAAAACTGCATCACGACATTCACCATCATTGATCACATCATCACGCAACGGAAGTGTTGAACGAGCAACATTTGACAATGGCTCAACATTATCTGTATCAACTTCCGATAATTGTTCAATAAACCCTAATATTCCATTGAGTTTAGGCGCCAATTCGTCCAATTGTTGGTCATCCATGCGAAGGCGGGAAAGCCTCGCTACTTTTTTAACATCATCGCGTGTGAGAGACATGATTATACGGTCTTTCGTTGTTTTTATTGTTTATTTAAGATATGTAATAATTTGTAATGGCGTATCACTTAAAACACAAGCCCGAAAAATGGATTTCTCCCGCACGTATTTTGTGTATAGACCATGGGACAAAGACCCTTGGATTGGCGATTTGTGACTCTAATCAAGCAATCGTGACGCCGATGGAAACCATCCATCGTAAAAAATGGAAACACGACAAAGAAATATTACAAAACATCATTACCCAAAATGATATTGATGCCATTGTCGTTGGATATCCCCTTAATATGGACGGCAGTGCAGGGGGGCGATGTCAGTCGGTCAAAGATTTTGTCATGTTGATGGAAGAAACATGGGGCAACATCCCATTCGTATTTTGGGATGAACGTTTATCCACAACCTATGTGGATAAGTTTCTGGATAACGATAGGACAAAAACACGTGAGAAGCGTAAAGAGTTCAAAGACGCACTCGCTGCACAAATTATTTTGGAAGATGCACTTAGTTGGGTGCAAAACCATTTCTTCTCATAATTGGTTCATAAGAAGACAATGTACCTTTAACAAATTCAACAACACCTTTTAAATTTTTGATTGTCGGTAAAATATATGCTTGGCCATGAGTGTTTAATAATCCCATAGACAAAGATCCATGCTCGCTTTCATTTAATGTTTGCTCACTACCGTGACAATAATAATATGGATATGTTGATTGACGATCAACATATAAGTCAGGCCTAAGAGCCCACAAAACAGCATGAGGATCATAAAGAAATCCACCATCAACACCAAATTTTTTCATATCTAGTTCTTTTGAGTAAGCGAGCATATCAATCAGTATTTTTGATATGCCTGGTGAAGAGGCAATAAATTCACTAATGGTCTCTTGATCCATAACCAATCGATGTGCAGAATCCATTGGTACAATAGTTAAATCTATATCTGGTTGAACCAACATTGACATCGAACGGGGATCTTGAAATGCATTAAATTCAGCGGATAATGTAATATTACCTCGTCTCACTTTTCCGCATTCAGAATAAACAGGCATGTTGTCTTTCCCAAGTGGTAGAACAGCCCCTGACATAGCTATAATTCGTACATTTGCATTAAATATATTTGGTTTATTTTTTAATACAGTCGCAATATTTGTGGCAGGCCCCAAACAAAAAATAGTTAGATCTTCACTGCAGTGTTCAATAGTCCTCTCTAACCATGAAACCGCGGGCTCTTCTTCATATGTTTTATTTGTAGGTGGTAAGTGAGCCTTTCCAATTCCTTCAGCACCATAAGCATCATCACCAAATGGTCTAAAAGGAGAAAGAGGGGTGTCCACTCCTTTGAAAACAGGTATTTCATTATACCCCAAAAAGCTTAATGCTTTACACATGTTGTCCGTCGCTCGGTTTACATCAGTATTTCCAAACACCGTTGTTACACCTAAGACATCTACTCTTCTAACATTTGCAAGAAGCAAGGCTAAAGCCCAAATATCATCACCACCACCATCAGTATCAAATATATATTTCATATCGAGTTTGATTTACATATTTAATATGAAATTGTCAATAAAAAAAAATAATTATAGAAACAATTTAAAAATAGCGCATGAGGCTGTTTCCATTTTGTTTAAGCCAGTCATGCCCATGTTCTGAACCTTCGCACAATGAGTAACATAAATTCCAAAACTGCTTTGAATGATCCATGTGTTTAAGATGGGCAACCTCGTGAGCAACCAAGTAATCCAATACTTCAGGAGGCGCCATAATAATACGCCATGAAAACATTAAACGTTTGTCGGTTGAACAACTACCCCATCGTGAAGAGGGATCGCACAAGTCAATTTTGGAAATTTGTTTTCCAATACTGGATGCTTTCTCTTGTGATAACGGCTCAATCACTTCACGTGCCTTTTCAATCATCCATCGTTTCATATTTGTTGTTGGATCTATACGAGATGTTTGAATAACCAATCGATCATCGCGTACATCAATTAACGTGGTTCGTTTTGTATGATTAATAATTCCGATCGTTAAATTACGTCCCTGAAACGGAATAATCGATCCATGTGCGATATTGATTTTAGGAAGCAGGGCGGCCTGACGCTCCGCAATCCACTGTTCATTATTTTTTAAAAAACGATCAATTGTGCGCTTCATCGTCCATTTGGGAATGGATAGGCGTATAACACCCGCCTTGTTATCAACACGCAAGGATAACCGTTTAGCGCGGGGATTGATGCTTGAGATAAGGTTTAAATCGTTGTGGTTTTTCATTATTATGACCTAAAGTTATTCCTTGTGATGGTGTAGCGCCCCACAAAGCAGTTGAAAAATCATAACGAGTTTTTGAAGTTAATGAAGATTTATTTTGTAATTCAGAACATGTAATTCCAGGAAATTTTTCAATAATCCCCTGCGCTGACAACATACGAAATAGACTGTTTCCCATGCCTGTTTTTCTAACGCTTCTATCAATCCATTTTTCAACATGATCATGTGCTTGTAAGCAACCTAAAGGAACTTGGAAATTAAGAAAGAACATCGCCTCAACATATGACGCCATATCATTTGGTTCTGGCAATCTACCTTGAAAGAATTGAGTAGCAATAGGATCTCTATCTATATTATTTTCCAGTTCATTATATGTTTCTGGTGTAAAATGTGCACGCACACCGTGCAAATAGTGAAAAATGAATGCAATAGATTCAAATATTTCTTTTTGCACATTCTCAGGATTTGAAAAATAAACCAAATCAATAGATGATGACTCAACACGATTATTTTGCAAGGAAACAGAATAGTTATATTCAGGTCCAAATTTTTTTATTAATTTCGGTATAAAGTTTGAATTTTTAAAAAGATAGCCTAATCCTAGCAGTCGATTACTTAAGATTACTTAATATGTCCGTTAAATTTTCATGTGCCGACACCCATTCAACTTGTGCCGTTGGAACCGCATCAATATTTGCAGGGGTGAAATCTGAATGATTATCTCCGTAATTACCTGTTAAAAGCATTTCTGTAGTTGCCAACTCTGCTTTTAAAAAAAGATCTTTTTGTGCAAGGCTCAATAAAATAGCTTCTGCGTGACGATAAAAATTTTTATTAATATACGGTGTTATATCTCCCATACATTCACCATAGTCATTTATGGGAATTATATGCAAGTATCTTTTACCTATAACGTGAATAAATCCTCAATATTTCTTGATTAGGATGATGATCAAGCGCACCATCGTGCCATGGGTTTATTCTTATCATCAATACAATCACGCGCGGACGATGCTTTTATTGCTTTTGCAATAGCAATCGCATTTCAAATTATGACTATTGTTATGTCTCTTCTCACAAAACGAACGATATTACCATTACCAATTATCGAACATTGCATTCGCCCAACGGCAATCACATTGATTGATAAATTAAATCGTGATGGACGATCCGATTTCGCCTTGATCATTCGTGGATCTATCGTTTTTACAATTCTATTTGTTTTGATATTTGGTGCAGGGATAATCATCGAAACAATTCTAATTTACACAAATAATGCCGCATTTATGGGATCTACCCTACTATTCCTTGCTTTATCACCGCTATCATTCATTCTGTCAGCACTAGGCATTTCAAGTGATAAAACACGAGCAGGGCAATACCGTACAATAGCCCATGCCCTTAATCAAAATTTAGTGACAACGGACAAATATGGATTACGTCGTGCATCATATAAAACATTAACTATTGGGTTATCCCAATGGGTGATCGCACCAATCTTATTCTACTTGCTCGGCGGTTTAATACTAACCTATCTCTATGTCACATTATCCATTTTCACACGCGTCACGAACCAACGACATAATGTCTTTTTATCGCTCTACGGCATAATTTATAAAATCATGACCATATTGGTTTCATTTATTGGTGTTCTGTTTATTGGGGCAGGGGCCTGCTTTTCCGCAGGCGGTAAACCACTATCAATTTTTAGTGCGTTTAAAGATAAACTAAATATGCTGGAAAGTGCGTTCGCACATACACAACACATTACATTAGGTGGTGCAGGACAAGATCGTCACGGACAACCAATTTCAACACCATGGTTTGGCGCGGAGAATGCGTCAGCCAAACTGGATCACAACGATGTTTTACGCGGTGTTATCCAATATTGTATTACAGTATTTTTAATTGGTGTTGTGTTATTCGCGTTATGGGGATTTAGATAAAGGAAAATTAAACTAAGCCGCTTGTTTAACCTTACCACAATCCGTTTTGGCACTGCCCGACCATAATGTTTTCAATATGATTGCCGTGGATATCATACGGTGTCCAGGAAGTGATTGAACAACATTCATATTTAGATCAGACGTTAGAACAAGATTTGGGAATGTTTTACCGCTGGCGCGTTCTAACAACATTTTTGTAAACTTACCCGATGTGCCTTCCATAATCATAGGAATACCCTTCATCACGGATGCAATCGCACCACCCAACATTGCCGCATGATCCAAACCACAATGTGTGGTCATAAATATTTCCAAATCATCAAAACCATTGATGGCATTCAATGCCTTTTGCGCCGTGGCCTCAACACCTTGTCCAAAGGATGCCGCGCAAAATAGCTGTGTCGATTCCTCAACCGCCATCATGCCATAACTTGTCGCCATTGCGATTTCATCGGATGTTTTTTGCATTGTGATTTGATGGATCAAGTTCAAAAATTTGTAAATCCGTATCCAACATTTGTGCAAGTTTATTGAGACTTCCGCATGAATCCTGGCACGCCTTAACAAAGGCTTTACCATCGAAACCATCCACAACATCGTATCCCGCCCAATACATGGCACACCGGTTAACATCAAACCCTTTTGATGTATCCAAAAACACGTGAATGATGGATGAGCCAATGTGACAAATTAGCCATGACATCACCATTATTTTCCAATGCTTGATACTCGGGATAATCAGGCAGTCCCTGAATAAGGTCTGTAATGTCGCTAAATTGAGGTGTTTCTATTGTTTCTTGAGTCATGAGTTTATCCTAATGATATTGGCGGTAAAGACCTGCTAATTTTCCTTGAACCTGTACACGATCCGCCTCGTATGTACGAATGCCGTGATCACGATTTTTAGGAACCAAATCGACATGCCCGCCACGACGGCGTAATTCTTTTAATGTGGCTTCTTGCCCATCCACAAGTGCCACAACAATATCACCATCACGCGCCGTATCCGTTTTTTGAATCAAAACAACGTCTTGATCGTTAATACCGGCCTCAATCATCGAATCACCATCAATGACCAGCGCATAATGTTCACCACGGCCAATCATGTCGGCGGGCAAGGCAATATTATCCCCCTCATGGGCGATCGCCTCAATTGGTGTTCCCGCGGCAATTTTCCCACACAAGGGAATTTCAACAATATCGTGTGACGTGTTCGCCTGTGGCAATGGACACAACATTACTGTTTTGTGTTGATCTAATTTTTTGCGCCGCCTCTGTATTATCGTTATCAGCAGGCTCGTACCCATCGGGCAGTTTACGCACATGTAATGCACGCGCCTTGTTTGGCAATCGCTCTAAAAAACCGCGTTCTTCTAAGGCACCCGATAAGACGATGAATACCTGATTTTGATTTCAGGCCCAGCGCAACACGCATTTCATCAAAAGAGGGGGCAACCTCGCCAATTGCAAGACGCTCATGGATCATCACCAACAAGTCACGTTGTTTTTTAGTAAGCATAAAAACTCCTTCGTAAAAGAACTATTCCCTTTATGTTCTACATGTGTTCACGATACGTGTCAAGTTCTACTGCACAGTTGTCGAGTAGGCTTGCTCCAATAGAGCTTCATTAATTGTAACCGTCATATCATCACGCCAATATGATTGTGACAATGTATTCACCAGCGCATTTTGAGCAGAACGAATTGATTTTACATCAACGTCATCAACCTTATTTGAAAAGGAGACATCTGTTAATTGAACGATGGCAACAGATTTATCATCCAGACGATAACCATATTCATCCTTATTCAAAGAATAAACCAAAGGTGCATTTTTGTTATCATCATTGCGTTTCATATTTTTAATTTTGGATTCTTTGACCTTTAATGATTGAGGTAAATCACCACCTTCATTTAAAGCATTTGTGAATTCCAATGCTTTTGCTTCGGCCATTGAGGCCTTACGTTCCGCCTTCAATGTCTTAACGATATCCTTTCTCACATCATCCAACGCAACAACATCTTGTTGAATAATTGATTTTACACCAATAATAATAAATTCATCATCGTCTAATTCCAACGGATATGTTGCACCATTTTCAGAAAGAGAAAATAATTCATCCGCCACAGAAGGTTTCGAATCCAAAACTTTCCGAAGAGCAAGCAATTTAACCGCTTTCAAATCATTCCTTGAAAGAGAAACACTATCCGATGTTTGTAATTTTAATTTCTCAGAAATATTAGAAAACCCATCACCGTTATCTAACATATCTTCAGCATCTACCATTTTGTTATACAGAGCATCATAAACAGCATTATCCTGCATTTCTTTTTTCAGGTTTGTTTTAACGCTTTTAAACGTTCTATATGCGCCTTCCGTAACCTTTACAACCTTCATAACAGAATAACCAATGAGTGTTTTTACTGGTGGTAAAACATCACCTTTTTTAACATTAGAACCAAATGCAACATCCGATAATTCGGCAGGCAGTCCTTTTGCATCATAATCAGCCGTATTGCGGAAACCATCAGTATCACCAACAACATCTTTTAATGCTGCCGTCAAAGACGCACCATTAAGTGCTGCTTCATAAACGGCTTGTGCCTGATCTGCATCCTTTACAATAGCTTGCGCAATTGACCGTTTTTCAGGAACAAAAAAATCATCCTTATTATCTTCATAATATGGTTTTCACCTGTTCATTTGTTACCACAGGTAAATTTTTCTTTGCCATTGCCGATGTCATTCGACCAACCGTAAATACACGCTCTTCTGGCACAGTAAATTGTGCCGCATTAGATTGATAATAATCCATAATGTCCGCATCTGTGATTTCAACATTATCAACTAACGAATCAAATGAGATCGTATATAATTGACCACTACGGCGTTCCGCGTTCAATGATTTTTTAGCATCCACGACATAGGAAGGAACATAATTGGCCACGACAGCAGGCATTTGAGTTGCCACATCGCTAACTGCCTGCAATCTTATCATATTAGCCATTTGTTGTTCACTTACACCTTGTGCTCTTAATGTCGCTTCAATTTGATCCTTTGAGGCACTCCCAAACATTTCACGCACCTTTTGTGCAACGGCCTTATTATCAAGGCGAATGTTTAATTCTTGTGCTGCCTCCAATTTCAAAACATTTGCAATTTTTTGATTAAGAAATGCATTTACTAACCCAGCATCATACGCCTGTTCCGCCGTTAAGCCCGTTTGTTGTAAAAAATCACGTAATTCAGAATCAAATTCGCGAATATGGATTTTTGTATCCCCAACACGCGCCACCGTTGTACCATTGGCACCACCAGAAAAATAACCACCAACATCGGTAAAAACCAATCCACCAACAGCCAGGAAGATAAACCCTCCCAGAACAAATTTCATGATTTTGCTTTCTTTTGCCGCGATGCGTAGGGCTTCCATTGCCATTTTGACTTGTCCTTTAATAAATAATAGTTATCGTGATAATAAATAAAACTTCAAAGGGCGCAAGCAATGAAAAAAACTAATCGCAGGAAATTGGAAAATGCACGGAGATTTCGACATGACGGAATCTTTTGATGAAGCCATGGAAAACATCTCAAATGATGTTGTTGATTGGCTGATCTGTCCACCCAATTCCATACATGGCCAACATCGCCAATACCTTGCGTGGCGCGCAAGATTGTTCAGAAAGAGAGCAGGGCGCCCATACAGGCGAAATATCAGCCACAATGTTAAATGATATTGGATGTGATTTTTGCATCGTTGGACATTCTGAACGTCGTACAAATCATGGTGAAACAAATGCACAGGTGCAAAACAAAGCCTCACAAGTTATCAGCAATGATATCGCGGCGATCATATGTGTGGGCGAAACACTAGAACAACGTGAATCAGGTCAAGAATTCAGCATTGTTGAACAGCAAATAAAAGAATCTCTTCCTGATGGCGCGAACTCGTCAAACACTATTATTGCCTATGAACCTGTATGGGCGATTGGAACGGGCAAGGCCGCCACATCGGATGATGTTCTTAAAATGCACGGGATGATCCGCACTTTATTAGAATCAATACTTGCGGATGGCGCGGAAATGCGTATTCTCTACGGCGGTTCTGTGAAACCATCTAATGCTGAAGAATTATTGAATTTGGATAATGTGGATGGTGCCTTAATCGGCGGCGCAAGCCTTAAACCAGACGATTTTGTTGCCATTGGCAATGCGGTTAAAGATTAAACAAAATTATAAAGATAGAAATATAAAACCATGGAAACTGTTATTCTTGTTATTCACCTCCTTTTGGCCCTTGCGATTATTGGGCTTGTATTGATCCAACGATCCAGCGGCGGTGGCCTTGGCATCGGCGGCGGTGGTATGGGGGATTTTGCAACGGCTCGTGGTACCGCAAACGCGCTAACAAAAATGACAACTTATTGTGCATTAGCTTTCTTTTGCACAAGCCTGACGCTGGCATATCTTGCGGGACATCACAAAGACGGTGGTGTTCTGGATACATTAGAGGCAGAACAAGCAGCCATCGAAGTGCCCGTTGAAACAGCACCAAAAGAACCAGAAGTACCAACAGGAAAATAATTCCTAAAATCATAAAAAATAACTTTACGACCTATAACATAACTCTGTTATTCAATACTTCCATGTCGAGATTTATTTTTATTACTGGCGGCGTGGTTTCTTCACTTGGAAAAGGTTTAGGCTCTGCTGCACTTGGTGCGTTATTACAAGCGCGAGGTTACACCGTACGTCTATGCAAATTAGACCCCTATTTGAATGTTGACCCCGGTACGATGAGCCCATTTCAACATGGTGAAGTATTCGTCACCGATGATGGTGCAGAAACCGATTTAGACCTTGGTCATTATGAACGTTTTACAGGTGTTCATGCCAACAAAGATGACAGTGTTTCATCAGGTCGAATTTTCACAAATGTTTTAGAAAAAGAACGCCGTGGCGATTATTTAGGTGCAACTGTTCAAGTGATACCTCATGTCACAAACGAAATTAAAGATTTTATTCTTGATAAAGACGGGAGTGCCGATTTCATATTGTGTGAAATTGGTGGAACGGTTGGTGATATTGAATCATTACCATTCCTTGAATCTATTCGTCAGGCAGGAAACACACTGGGACGCGAGCGTGCACTATACATCCATACAACGCTGTTACCCTATATTCCAGCGGCAGGTGAGTTAAAAACAAAACCAACACAACATTCAGTAAAAGAATTAATGAGCGTTGGTATTCGTCCACGCATTCTTCTTTGTCGTTCTGATCGTGAAATTCCAGAAGACGAACTGCGTAAAATTTCTCTATTTTGTAACATTGATGAAGAAAAGGTTATTCCGGCGTTAGATGTTAAAACCATCTACGAAGTGCCTTTATCATACCATGCCGCAGGGTTAGACACACAAGTTCTCGATTGTTTTGGTTTGGAAAGCAAGGAAGAGCCTGACCTAAGCAATTGGGAATATATTGTTGATCGCGTAAAAGATCCTGAGGGTGAAGTCACAATTGCCGTTGTTGGAAAATATACAAACCTTGCCGATAGCTATAAATCATTGAACGAAGCCTTAACCCATGGTGGTATCGCAAATAATGCGAAGGTGAACATTAAATTTGTTGAGGCCTCCATTTTTGATGAAGAGAATCCACAAGATCACCTGCAAGGTGTTGATGGAATATTAGTTCCTGGTGGGTTTGGTGCACGTGGATCAGAGGGTAAAATTAAGGCGGCGCAATTTGCGCGTGAAAACAAAGTTCCATATTTTGGTATTTGTTTTGGGTTGCAAATGGCGGTGTTAGAGGCCGCACGTAATTTGGCAGGTATAACGGATGCCACATCGACTGAATTTGCCGAAGATGGTGAAGATGTGCAGGGAACACCACTTGTTGGCCTAATGACCGAATGGATGAAGGGTAATGAATTAGAAGCCCGTGGCGAGACATGTGACCTTGGCGGCACAATGCGTTTGGGAAGTTATCCTGCGAAATTAGAAGCAGGGTCAAAAGCCGCCGCAGCATACGGTTCAATCGATGTCGAAGAACGCCACCGTCACCGTTATGAAGTAAACATGAATTTCCGCGCTCAACTGGAAGAACACGGTCTTAAATTTTCTGGTGTATCACCCGACGGATCGTTACCTGAAATTTGCGAACATGTTGATCATCCTTGGTTTGTTGGTGTGCAATATCACCCAGAATTAAAATCAAAACCGCTTGATCCTCATCCATTATTCGTATCTTTCATCGAGGCCGCGATTAAACAATCACGCTTGGTTTAACCATGATCCGCAAAGCAAACCCCTCTGATTTTGACGACATACGACGCCTTAATCAGGAGGTGTTTGACTTTGAAAAAGATACAAGCGATCCACATACAGATACGTCTTTTCCTTCATCCGACGTGGGACAACAATTTTATTTCGATATCGTGAATGAAAAGGGTGGCCATTTTGGTTATGTGTATGAGGAAGATGACGTTATAAAAGGATACGCATCCCTTCGTGTGCAAAATCAAAATGAATACATCCACCGTACGAATGTCGTCATTTTACAACTCCAAACATTAGGGATTGATGCAAAATACCGTAACCAAGGTATCGGCAAAGACTTGATCGAACATTCAAAACAAGTTGCAAAAGAGTTAGGTTTCTCACATTTACACGTTGTTGCAACGGCCAATAATACACATGCACGACATGTGTATACATCATGTGGTTTTACAGAATTTGAAATCGTACACGAGATTGAATTGTAAGTTTATTTAGGGCGCATAACGTCTGGAGCGGTTTGCTTGAATGTTTTTTCTGCCTCGTGGCGTGTTTCATAAGCAAAATTCAAAAATAAAACAGTCTCAACAAAACCAACGGCTTGGTCAAAATCAAATGGTCCAAATAAATCTATTTTTTCATCTCTTAGCTGTGGGGTTTCACCGTAACTAAGCGCATTCAAGCCTAATGTTGAGGCTAACTCAACGCGTGTAAAAAAATCTTTAGATTCAAATAACGATTTTTTACCCATTAACAACACCTTTGCGCACTGAATATAAAATGAGCTATCCTTTTGCATTATAAAAATTTCCTTCACAGGACGATCAATATGGTTCGCGGCAATACATGCACTTGGAATACTTTCATTTTCTATTACTAAAGAAACAATCTCTTTCGCTCGGTCTCTTACACTTACACCAGCAACAGAAAAAATTGTTCCAATCGAAATTTCATGAGACATCATACTAAAATTACTTTCATAAATATTAATAGTCGCTAGTATTACAAAATCAGAAAACAAAAGTCAAACATTATGAAAACAATAAGAATCCAAAACATAGAAATATCAAATAACAAACCCTTCACATTGATCGCAGGACCATGCCAAATGGAAAGCCGTGATCACGCAATGTTCATGTGTGAAAAATTGATTGAACTTACTTCACGCCTTAACATCCCGTTCATTTATAAAACATCGTATGACAAGGCGAACCGCACCTCGTTGAATGCTACACGTGGAATAGGGTTGGAAAGCGCGATGTCTGTGTTTGATGAGCTTAAATCTCAATTCAACGTGCCGACATTGACGGACATCCATACGTCGGAACAATGCGCCATCGTGGCAAACCATGTTGATGTATTACAAATTCCTGCATTTATGTGTCGTCAAACTGACTTATTGGTGGCCGCGGCAAAAACGGGAGCGGTAATTAATGTTAAAAAAGGACAATTCCTTGCCCCTTGGGACATGAAGAATGTTGCCGCCAAAGTATCGGAAAGTGGTAACGACAATATCTTGCTGACCGATCGCGGAACATCATTTGGGTACAACACACTTGTCAATGATATGCGTGGCCTACCTATTATGGCCGAAACAGGATACCCCGTAATTATTGACGCCACGCACAGTGTTCAACAACCAGGTGGACTTGGCGGATCAAGCGGTGGTGACCGTGCCATGGTTCCCGTCATTGCAAAGGCATCCATTGCCGTTGGGGTAGGGGGCGTGTTCATGGAAACACACGAAGATCCCGAAAATTCAACACAATCGGACAAAGCCAACATGATGATTTTTGACGATATGGAAGACGTATTAATTCAATTAAAAGCATTGGATGAAGTTGTTAAATCCTAAAACAATCATATTTTTAGATTTCGATGGTCCGTTAAGTAGTTTTCGGAACACGATCGCATCTGACAATTTTTTAAGTTTTGATCCAATAGCCATTCGTTTTTTAAATACGGTCTGTAATCTTACGGGAGCAAAAATTGTTTGCACGAGTACACGTAGCGCATTGCATTCACAAGAATTACACGATGAAGCAAAGCAGCTTTTTCATGATGCCGGTTTGAATTTAGATCATCTACATCACGAATGGTCTGTGAATGTAACTGGCTGTCACAACAGAAAACAAAATATCTTAGATTTTTTAGAAAAATATCCAGAGATAGAACGATATGTGATTATAGATGACGAACATGTTGATTTACCACACCTTGTGCATGTATGTGAAAATGAAGGCATTTTATCGGATCATATGTATCAAATTTGTGAAACTGTTGGAATTACCGTTAGAGATATTCGACAATTTAATCATGACAAACGAAAATCACTTACACCATGAATAAAGAAAAAACAGTTATATTCTTGGATCTTGATGGGCCAATGAGCAATCATCGCGCGTGCTCTTTTCCTAATGAAGGATTGCACGAAAAATTTGACCCTGTTGCGGCACAAGCTCTTAACAATATTTGCGAAAAGTTCAACGCAGTTGTTGTGATCACATCAACACGCTCAATGGATCACTCAAATAAAAACAAAGAACACTTATTCAATTTATTTTCTGATGCTGGTTTTAACACTCGTCATATACATGATGACTGGAGTGCAACGTATCGTGGTGGTAAGAAGGCATCTCAAATACACGAATATTTGCAACGACATCCAGATATAAAAAAATGGATCATGATTGAAGATGATAGAGAAATTGTTGAAAGTATCATGCTTGTTGATGGATATGACGGCATGTCTTTTTCTGATTTCTTAAGCCTAGAAAACTTCCTAGAAAGTGATAAACTCCACTACAACGAACAAACAATGAGGATAGACCCAAAATGCCAGCTATTATAGATATACATGCAAGAGAAATTTTAGATTCACGTGGAAACCCAACTGTTGAAGTAGATGTCACACTTGAGAACGGTTCATATGGGCGTGCGGCAGTGCCATCAGGTGCATCTACGGGCGCGTACGAGGCAGTAGAACTCCGCGATGGCGATAAGAAGCGTTATGGCGGCAAGGGCGTATTAAACGCCGTCAATAACATCTTTGACGATATCTCTGAAAACTTGCTGGGCATGGATGCCACAGCACAAGGCATGATTGACCAAACATTAATCGCGTTGGATGGCACAGATAACAAATCCAAATTGGGCGCAAATGCTATGCTTGGTGTGTCATTGGCATGTGCAAAGGCATCGGCAATGGCGCTTGATATGCCATTATACAAATATATTGGTGGCGTGCATGCACATGCGTTGCCTGTCCCGATGATGAATATCATTAATGGTGGTGCCCATGCAGATAATGCGGTGGACGTGCAAGAATTCATGGTTATGCCCGTTGGCGCACCGACTTGTGCCGAATCTATTCGCTGGGGTGCAGAGATATTCCACGCGCTCAAAGGTGAATTAAGCACCAATGGTCACAACACAAATGTTGGGGACGAGGGCGGTTTTGCACCAAACCTTGCATCAACTGACGAAGCATTAGGATACGTTATGAAAGCAATCGAACGTGCTGGCTTCAACGCAGGTGAAGATGTTGTTCTTGCGTTAGATGTTGCCGCGACAGAAATATTCAAGGATGGGAAATATCACTTAAAAGGTGAGGGGAAATCACTCTCATCCGATGAAATGATTAAGTACTACGAAGATTTATGTGCCCGCTACCCAATTTTGTCTATCGAAGATGGCTTAGATGAAAATGATTGGGATGGATGGACAAACATGAACCGCGCAATGGGTGAAACAATCCAGTTGGTTGGTGATGATTTGTTCGTGACAAATGTTGATCGCCTGTCACAAGGGATTGAACAAGATTCCGCAAATGCAATTTTGATTAAACCAAATCAAATCGGAACATTAACCGAAACATTGAACGCCATCGAAATGGCAAAACGTGCGGGATATGGAATCGTTATGTCACATAGATCCGGAGAAACAGAAGATTCAACAATTGCCGATTTGGCCGTTGCAACCAACTGTGGACAAATAAAAACAGGTTCCCTGTCACGTTCCGACCGTATTGCGAAATACAATCAATTGATCCGTATTGAACAAGAGTTGGACGATACAGCTGTTTTTGGGGCTTAAATGATCCGCAATATCATCACAAAATGTTTAAATCTTTTGCCAAGTAAGATATTGGTATTCTTGTTCCATGTCTTGCAACGCATTATGAGAGAACGAGTGTTTCACATCTATTTAAAAGAGCACACAGAAATAACAAGTGGTGCATTTAAAGGATTAAAAGTTTTAGATTCATCATCACCATGTCATTTCACTTTTTTACATTTGTTGGGCACTTATGAACCGCATGTTCAAGACCTGATAAGCAAGCATATTAAAGGTGCGAAACGTTTTATTGATATAGGATGCGCCAGCGGTTATTTTTCTGTAGGCATTCCCTATAAATACAAGATTCCCTCCATTGGCTTTGATATTGACCGTGAACAAATTGAATATGCCGATCGGTTGGCCGATATTAACAATCTATCTCACCTAGTTGATCATATACCTGTCGATTTTAATCATTCATACAACGATGTTTTTCAAGATGACGATTTTTGCCTCATTGATATTGAAGGTAGTGAAGTTGATTTTATCCGTAATATTGATATTTCAACATTATCCGGTGTGAAAATATTATTCGAACTACATGATACTTCTGATCTCGATATTGAAGGTGTTAAAAGCCTTCTCATCAAAAATTTAGAACACACACATGACCACATCGTGTCAAAGGAAGTCGTTAAAATTGATTTTAATGAATTTGATAAAGTCAAAAATTTGACCCGTAACGATTACATCTATTTTTCTGGTGATTTGCGCGACATTCACCAAGAATGGATCTTATTCACCCCTAAAAAATAGTTTTAAAATCTATTCATTGTATTTTAATCAATCATCGATACTGTTAAGCTTATGATATCGATAATTTATGTAAGAGATCACAGTCATGAATAATGCACGTATTTATTGCCAATCAAAACCGTCTTCACAATCGGCTCGTGCCGGTGTTGGCAAATGGATTGTACAAATGGATCGTTCATCATCGCAAAATCCAGAACCAATTATGGGGTGGACGCAAACATCCGATACATTAAATCAAATAAAAATGGTATTTTCGACATGTGAAAAGGCAGAAGCATTTGCAAAATCACAAGGTTGGCGTTATACAGTGACAAAGCAAAATGCACGTCGTGTTAAACCGCGCAATTATGGCGACAATTTTGTTTGTGAAATGACCGAAGATTAAATTTTCAAAAGGTCCCGTAGCTCAACTGGATAGAGCAACTGCCTTCTAAGCAGTAGGTTGCAGGTTCGAGTCCTGCCGGGATCGCCATTTAAATCAACATTATCGCCTTGCATGTCACTGTTTCTTGATTTTAAAAGTCACCAATAAGTCACCACTAGCGATATTGTTTTTTACAGCCTGTATTTATCAAAACAAATTTTAAATTATTTGTGCTATTTTATTATTCATGAACAATAATCAATACATACAAGGGCTATCGCTATCAGACGCATTATTAAAATATGTCGATCGTGCATTAATTGATGAATATCAAGATATGAATTACGATTCTTCTTTAATGAATAAAGGGCCGGCGACTGAGGGGGGATGGATTAATTTTTTCAATCATTCTTTAAATGAATTACAAAAACTGCAAAATATAAATTCAAAAAATAAAATTAAATTAGAAAAAATAAGAAATAATTTTATTCAAAAAATTATAAATAGTGAAATTATTGCCTATGGCTATCAATCACCGCGTAATATTAATGATAATCCTATAGAAATCCCAAAAGATTTCTTTTTATCAAAAACAATAAATTGGGATAATTCATCTATTATCCATCAATCCATTGAATTTGTTGGCGTTCGTATTTTAAAAAATAAAACAGAAAATTCAAAAATCGAATTAAAAACGGAAAAAGAAATTAAAAATAAAAATTTTGAAGATTATGACCCTGATTTTTTAATTGATGAAAAAGAAGCCGCTTTATTTTTAGGTTTTAAAATTAAAACCCTACAAGGGTGGAGACATAAAGGCGGCGGCCCTGAATATCACAAAATTGGGAATAAAGCCGTTCGTTATAAAATTAACGATTTAAAATTATTTTTAGAAAATAAGAAAAAACGAAACACATCAGAATAAATCGCTATAAGCAATGCCTTTGGTGAAATGCTGTAACATCATCTGGAGCTTCGTTGTAATCAGGTGTAGTCGCTCGATCAAAATATTGCTGTGCAATTTCACAACCTATCAGCCTTACGCGCTCAATATGTTCTAAATTAATCAATTCACTGAATAGCCTGTTGTAAGAATCTTTTTCTGATAGCCCGACGACTAAACCTAAGTCAAAGTCATATTTTAAAAGCGAAAATTCATTAATAGAGTTTATCTCGCTATTATCTAACTCTTCTACAACAAAGCCTTCCCAAATAGAATATTTTCTTCCGTGTCGTTCAATTTTGATATCATTTGTTTCTTGGGTAGAGGCCCCAAAAAAGGGTTCTTGATTTTCTAGTTCTTCAGGTGTCAATTCAGGTTGTGAATAATTGTATCCCAAAATACCTAACCCAACAGCTGTAAATGCGGTAACAGCAATTCCTATGGGTGATAACTTAGCCATTTGTTGGTTTGCTCCATTTAGAAGTTGATGGTTGAGATTTTACACGACCTATGCGTTTGGCGTTATCAGGTTTTCTTAACCATTGTTGTGAAACAAAGTACCCATTATCATTACAAATGAAGTCATCAGTTTGTCGGTAAAAAAATAATTCTGTTGTTTTTTTGGAAGTTACGTCATAGGCTTGCAGTGTTCTATTGATAACTTGTGATCCAGAAACTATTAAAGGCATAGCATCAATAACAGAAGGTAACTTTCTATCTGCAAGTGTTTGCTTAGCCAAACGTTTGAATGTCTGTGATGTTTCTTGACCGGATTCTAAAATATCTTTTACCGTCTTTGTCATGACGGCTGTTGAAATTTCTAGTTCTTTATCACCGTGGATAAGAGCATTAAGCCCGAGTGAGATCATCTCTTGTGAGATGCCTTCTGCGACAAAATCAGGTTGTGTGTTGAGCTCGTATATTTCTATAGGTGTGTTCTGACCATTTTGATTATCTAATGCAATTTGTCTTAATGTCGCTTCATCACCAATTGGAAAATATCCATCTGGGATTCCTTCTATATTAATGGTCAGTGCGTGTGTGTAATACATTATGGATGCTTTCTTATACTTCTAATCGTTTTGTAAATTGAGTTTTTGAATTTGGGGTTAAGTCTTTTTCACCTAAAAGATCGCGTATTGTACTCAATAATGAGCTGCGCATTACTTTTTCTTGCTCTTCATTTTTGAAAGCTGAGTTGTAAGTTGGCCAACCTTTCATCTTGAGCTCTTCGTCTGTAATAGGGCCAGTCAGAACCCCACCCTCTGTATGCTCAAGCACAACTATTCCTGTTCCTAAAAACGCGTTATCATTCCAAAAATAGTGGTAGCCGGGATAATTTTCACGCACTTGATCTGCAATTGTTTCAATTTTTTTATTTTTAGAAAACATATCGCGATAATAATCGTTTATAGTCGTTTGATATGCCATTTCACCCAGCCTATTAACTTGTTTGTTTGAAAAACCTAATGCCTTCAGTTCTAGTTTTGACTTTTTTAATGATCGAGGGTGTTCTTCTTCAATCCTAACGACACTATCAAAAACCAAACAAATAGAGTTTTTCAATTTTTCAAGCGGGCTGTTTGTAGTCGTAAAGCTTCTATCATTTAATTGCATAACCCTATCGCGTGCTGTTACCCATAATGATCTTTGTGCTAAAATGCCATTCGTAATACGATCTGTGTTTTGCATTAAAATATCACATAACTGTTCTTGTGTTAATTGCATGAGTTACTTTCTCTTTATGAATAGTTCGTAAAAGAGTTTTATAAAAAATTTCCATAGTTGTCAAATTTTATTTGCATATTTATTAATTTTATGTCATAACCATTTTCGAAAGTTAACAAAATATTAATGGAAAGTTTAAAAAATGACATTTCAAGCTGAACAAGAAACTTATGATGAAATTGGTGATGATAATATAAGTGGAGACACCAACACGCACCTTGTTGACGTTCCTGACTATGCTACCACAGATGACGCAACACGCGCATTGATGGATACATACATTGAAACAATCGATTTAGAAGATTTTCAAAATATTTCAAAATTTGGGTCAGAAGAATTAGAAAGATTATCCGCAGTTGCAAATGGTATTCGTGAAAAATCGGACGCAAGCGTATTAGATATCTATGAAGAAGCACAAGAAGCGATGGAGTCAATTGATGTTTCTGGTTTAACCTCAAAGGCTGCCAATATGGGTATGAGTGGTGCAAAGTGGGTTGTAAAAAATCCAGGAACTGCGATTGCTTCTGTTGGTGCTGGTGCCGTTTTAGGTCCGTTGGCTCTTGTTGGTGTCCCCATGGCAAAACGCCAAATGGACCGCTTGAAGGCAAAACGTGATGGGAGTGATATTGCAGACAAATTAAGAAAAGATATTCAAAAAACAGACACTGTCTTTAACAATCTACTTAGCGCACGCCAAGAAATTGCATCAGCGGTTGGCGATCTAAATAAATTGGGTGTTTCAAGATTAGAATCATATCAAACTGTTTCTGTTCTTATTGGGGCAGGATTGGAAAAGTTACGCCGTGCCGATGAAGAAGAGATTCCTGCATTACAAGAGCAATCAAGTGATGGCATGACGGCATTAAAATTAGAAAATATAATGCTTGGACGTGACGCGTTACATGGTCACATCGTGAACATGATTGCAGGTCGATCAGTCAGTCAAGCAACAGTTGTCGTTTTATCAAGCGCGAAGAAAGCGTTTCAACAAGCGGTCAATAAAATTGATACGCATCTAACTGTTTCTAAACCTCAATGGGACGCCCAAGCAGCAGAAGCAGGAGTTATGCTTGCCGCTGAAAAAGGTGCGCGAATTGTTGCGGATGCAGATAAACATGGAAATGCAATGTTGGAAAATTCAGCTCGATTAGGAACTCGAGTTAGTGAAATGATGCGAGAAAGCGCAAGGGTAGGAACATACGATCCTACAAAAGTGATTGCCGTAATGGACGAGGTCGCAGAAAACGTTAAACGCGATGCAATAGAATTTGCAGGAAAGCGTGACAGTCTAGAAAAAGCACAACTTCTTCTTGCTGGCGCAGAAGGCAAGTTCGCTGAAAAAGTGGCGCGCTTCCAAGAAAAAGGGGCAGATCGCCTCAAATTGACTTCATCTAATGCGAATGGAGCAGAAAAGTCACTTCCTGCACCAAAACAAGGGTAATTGACATGACAGAACAAGCATTTCCCTTTGCCGAACCTAATATATCTAGTGCAGGTACTTATTTTCGTACAGCGTCGTTTGTCAATCCAATGGCAGAGGATATCATCGTCTGGCGCGAGGCGATTGAACATCCATTAAGCAATAAATGGCAGGTTCAAGAATGTTGGATACGTCCCAACGTTTTTAACAATGATTCTGATACTGTTGTTGAAACAAAACCAGTTGAAAATATGCAGGCTATGACACTCGGTGCGGCAATTCGTGAATTGGCAACGTTTGAATATGCGACTACAAAAATGGAAATGCCGTTGCATGAATCGCCTGATGTTTTAGGTGATGAACATGTTAAAATATTCGCTGGGTTAAATGGATTTGTATTGGACATTAATAATAATGTTCATGTTCTTCATAATGGGCGACCCGTTAGTCAGGGAATATTCACGCCACAAGCCCTGAAAACAGCGCAAGAAAACCTTGGGCGCAAACCAAAAAACAAACCATTCGTAGCTGATACAAATTTATCACATTTGTTTAGAACAGCAGTAGAGGTTGACAGTTTTGATCATATTTTGGATTTAAAGCAACAATCTGAGCAATGGAAAAAAATTCCTGAAGCGATCAAGGCAGTTATACATGCAATGTTTGATATCCATAGTGAGAGATTTAATTTAGAAAAAAAATCTGCTTTTTTGGGGATGGCTGTGGAAGAGGTGTGGGAAAATCAACCGCAATATGAACAAAAAATTCGTAATGCCAAGCAAGCTATTGCAAAGTCATCAATTATTACCGCAGAAGATCGTGAACAGTATGACCGTTTCTTTGACCTTGTACAGCTTAGCTTAGAAGTATCCTATGCCAAGCATTTATATTCCCAATATGATGGGTCTAATAAAAACGATGCTATAGAATCAATAAAGGCACAGCGTGAAAAAGCTGAAAAACTCATGAAGAAAATGGGTGCGTCAGATCGTGATGTGAAGAAAATGAATGCCGTTATTATTGATGGTAAGCGTGCAGAGCGTTATGAAGATAAAGAAGGGTTTAGTGAGTTTGTAAGTGGTTATAGAACTACTGCGTATTTTGTTCCAGAAGAAATTTTAACCTTTATTCAGAGCCTTGATGATATCACAAATCAATTTAAGGGCGCCATTCGCGAACAAGAAGAACGAATAAAAAAACCTGCGGCAAAAGGGAGAAAGGGGTTAACAAATGGCTAATCGTCGAATTAATTGGGGTGGTGTTTTAGGGATATTTTTCAATCAAATAACCTTTGTTATTACAGTGATTGGGGGGCTTGGTTTTGCATTCATATCTAGCGAAATTGAGGATGATAGACGTGACGCTGCAAACGCTGAATTTATTGATAATATGACTGGCGATAATTCAGAAGATCGGCTATATGAACTTTCCTCTCATTCTATAGTAAGAGTTAATGAAACAATTGATGATCGACAAATCACAACGGCGTATAATTTTCGTGATCAGGTGGTTGTTATTGATGGTCCCGATGAGGCTGACCGAATTATTCAGTTCAGTGAATTTGACAATAAAGCGGCAATCGATCGCGCTCTTGAGATAGGATGTCGTATAAGCACCAATGCACCTGACTTATTATCAACCTTTCAACAAGAACATGATGGCGTGCATCCTAAGGCAGAAACACTGCTGTCTTACTCCGCATCATTTCGTCAACAATATTGTTTAACGCAGGGATAAATTAGAATGGCGAGACGTTATAAATTCAATCTTGGTGGAATAAAGAATACTTTACATTACCATGCACATCATACTTGGTGGATAGAAAGTATAGCTCTGGTTATGGCCGCAATTGGTACAGGTGGATTTTTTTTAGTTAACTCTCTGGAAACAGACCATGAACGCATCACGCGCGAAGCTGTTGAGTCGTTTAGTGCAGCTAGTGCATTGCCTGAACTTGATACCTATGAGATTATAGATGATGCCGTTATCAGCGTTACGAATACGTCGATGCAAACATCATATAATTTTCGTGAAAACTATGTCGCAATCGATGGTCCTGATGGTGCAGATCGTATTCTATTATTTTCTGAATATCCTTCCGAAACAATCGATAATGTGAGAGTTGAAACCTGTGAGACATACAGTTCTCTATTTTCAGCATTAGAACAATTTCAAACCGTAAATGGTTTTCAACACCCAGATTTCGAAGATTTAACAGTAAGCTCAATTCCATTTACACAAACATACTGCCCATAAGGTCTATCTACATGTCAAAACGTTATCAAATAAATGGGGGAAATATACTCAAAACAGGTGCTGTTTTAGGGGGAATTGCAGGGCTTTATTGGGCAGGAAGTGCTGCACTGGGTTGGTTAACGGACTTTAGTGCTGTTTTAGCCGAAAGAAACGAAGAAGAGCAAATTTTGCTTGATGAAAACGCGACTTTTCGAGGTGGAACAGAAATAAAATTTTTGGGTATTCAGTATACTATGGTTAACCCCTCGGTTATAGAGGTTCAAAATGGTAGTCATACTACCTATAAATATGATTTTCAAAATGCTGTTGTTGTCATTGATGGTCCAGATAGTGCAGATCGCGTGATATTATTCACGGAATATGATGACCAGACGATTATAGATAATGTTAGAAAAATTGGATGTGAGCTATCTGAAAACACTTTAACTGCCTTGGTAGAATTTAATCAAAATATTGGTAGAGCATATGATGCTGAAGAAAATCTTAAGCCTCTTGCACAAGGTTTTTTTGATAGTAATTGTTTAGCAAAAGGACCAAATTGACATGAAAAGAGAAATATCTCCACTTGCAAAAAAACTAGCTGCAGCATTTATTGCTGTATCTGCTATTGGGTATGGTGCCCACAAATGGATCAACGTACCAAATGACACAATTACGATTACAGCACCAGATGGGCAGGCAACAGAAGTAATAGTGCAAGAACAAAAAACAGCAGGCTGGCAAGAGAAACGCTATGGGCGCGGGTATGTTATTTGGGAAGGAACGATTATAGAAGAGCTAAATAATAATACTGGATTTGATGGATATAATACAGATTATGACATGAATGTGTATGATTTTGATCTAGGTATAATTTATCACACGACAAATGCTAGTGGTGGTGGAATTGCCACAACATATTTTAATGATATCGCCGTTGATGGTGTGTTACCTCAACATATCGAAAACGTCAAACAAGTTGGATGTGATTTGGCAGAGGGCTATATTGAACGAGAACAATCGGATGAGTATAGTTCACCACCAGAAGATGTAATGTATTTTTATCGAAATCATTGTTTGTAAGTTTTAGAATTAAAACTATGTGTCATACTTATTGATCTTATTTTTATACCTGTATAAGCTTAACTTGAGTTCGCAATAGTTTTGCGATCTTGGGGCTTAGTAACCTCTTAATATTGTGCGGTTGGCATCAATCGTATTGGTGCATTCTCTTTTATTAGATTATGCGTCAAAGATGCCGTCTTTTTAGTCTTAGGGCTGGGAGGCGGTGTTCTGTCCAAGGTGTATGCCTAAAAGCATCGCGCCGTTTCTCACAGTATTAGCGGTTACTAACTCCCAGCTACCAAGAGTGTTCTTGGTAGCTGTTTTAATTTAAACAATTAAGGAGTTCTAAAATATGAAACAAAAAATGAATTTTACACTAACAATCATCACTGTACTGGGCTTAAGTGCCTGTGCATCTAAATCACCAGAAAGTGATCCCACTTATATCTCTCCAAACCACTATCAAAATTATAATTGCAAACAATTATCAGCTGAGAAAAAACGCGTTAATTCTAAATTAGAACAAATGGCAAAATTAAATGAAGGAAGTGATACGACTGGACAGGTATTAAGCACAGCATTAGCCGCATTTGCAGTTTCAAGAGGGTACAGCTTTCAATCAGGGCAAGATGAAAATACGGCTTACAAACGATTATATAATCAATATGAAGTTCTTGAACAAACCGCCATTCAAAAAGAATGTTTTTAAACAGTTTTGAGGAGAGGAAATATTAACTCTCCTCAACCACACTCATTAGATAATCATGCCATTGAATAAGTGCCTCTTTTGTTTCTTGGGCATATTCATAGCGGTTATAAATTTTGGCAACTCCGCTAATTGTACCCGATGAATGATTGAGTATCTTTTCAATAACGTGTGGTGCAATACCTTGTTTTGCCATACCGCTTGCTACACTGCGACGAATATCGTGAATTGTCCATGGTTGTATGGGGGCAACATCTCTTAATTCACGCTGTTTATTGATGATGTTATCTATTTTCTTTTTGTCGCGCGAAAAAATTATCGAATGGATTTTTACCAATGCTTGAGAATATATAGTTCCCCCATTTTGGGCGCGTTACTGATAATTTTAACACATTCATCAGACAAAAAATACTCGATGCTCCTTGTTATTTTTTGTTTTATCAGCGGGCTGTATCCATTCATTTTCCATTAGGTTGATATCACTCCACTGAATATTGATAACTTCACCACGCCTTTGTCCTGTCAACGTTAGCATTCGAATGATTTGGCCAAAGGGGTAGGGGATTTCATCGGAGGCATTCCAAATATATGATAATTCATCTTCATTTAAAACGCGATCGCGTGTTTTCTTTGGGGCTGGAAATGGAATCATACGAGTAGGGGAGTTCTCTAAGTAACCTCTTTCTATGCACCAATTAAAAAATTTACGTAGAGTTATAAGTGTTCTGTTTGCCATGATTCCAGATTTTCGCGCCATAACAGTATCCAGTATTTTAAAGACATCGTCTTTACTTACATCCTCTATAGAACGATTTCCAATTGCAGGTAAAATATCCTTTCCAAAAATACGTTGGGTCTCATACGAATTTTTTGTATGAACGTTTGCGTGGCGTTTCATAAATTCTAAATGAACTTTCGATACTAATAAAACGTTGCGATTTTTATCTGCACGCCTTTTAATAACGGGGTCTTGACCGTCTGCAATATCACCCATGCGTTTTTGTGCTAATTTACGAGCTTGATCTAATGTGATTTTGCCGTATTGTCCGATGGTATATTCACGTTTAATTCCATTATGGCGATAGGATAAAATAAAAGACTTCTTGTTGCTTGGATATAATCGCAATCCAAAACCTGTCATATCTGTATCCCAGATGATCTGTTTTTTGCCATCTAGATCATTATCGTATGATGTTTTATCAATAAAGCTCTTTGTAATTTTTAATTTCATGTGAAAAGGAATATCAAAAAGTCACCTATAAGTCACCATAAAATATAAAAACATGGAGTAAAATAGAGTGTTATTTATTTTTAAATATAAATTTAAATCAATAAAAACAATTAATTAATTACAAACAACGAAAATCATAAAAATACGAGCAACTTCCTTCTAAGCAGTAGGTTATAGGTTCAAGTCCTATCGGGATCGCCACTCTCACAAACGATTTTAGAAAATACTACAAATATACAATGTTTCTATGGGACACTCACGGGACAATTGGTTTTCCACAAGAATAATAACTTTCATTCATAATAATCCGCCATAAGCAATAATACTCATTAACAGTCATTATGTTTAAATCGTGTGTTGTGTTCACAATTAAGGGATTCACAAACCATTATATTTTCTCAATATTTGTAACAGGAGAAAATTTATGGGCACGATTACAGAACGCAAAGACAAGAATGGAAATACAACTTATCAAGTCAAAATTCGTATTAAGGGCACACCAGTGCAAACAGCAACATTTGATCGTAAAACGGATGCTAAACGATGGGAACAAAAAACAGAATCTGAAATTAGAGAGAATCGTTTTTTCCCAAAAGAAAAATCAATTTTATTATCAGAGTTGATTGATAAGTACATCGAAACAATACTTCCAAGGAAGACACCTAAAATATTTAAATTACAAAAACAGCAGTTAATGCATTGGCACGCAAAGTATGGAAATTTAAATGTCTCAAAAATCACATCCGCTTTAATCGCAGAGGAAAGAGATAGGCTTGCAGTTGGCAAAACACCTCGTGGAATTAGAACACCTGCAACAGTGAACCGTTATTTAGGAATATTGAGGCATATGTTCACGGTTGCGATTAAGGAATGGCAAATTTGTAAAGAAAACCCAGTGTCCAATGTTTCAAAATTGAAAGAAACCAGAGGGAGAACACGTTATTTATCAAATGATGAACGTACAGCTCTATTAGAGGCATGTAAAAAGAGTAAAAATCAATATTTGTATATCATTGTTGTTTTAGCTTTGAGCACAGGTGCGCGCAAAAATGAAATTATGAGTTTGAAATGGAAAAATGTTCATCTTGATCGTGAAGTTATTATTCTACAAGAAACAAAAAATGGTGAAATACGCTCTATTCCGTTACAAGGACATGGGTTAGAATTATTAAAACAGATTGCTGATAAATCAAATCAAAATCCAAATGACTATATTTTCAAAAGTCCATCTAGTGAACATCCAATAGATATTCGATCAGCATGGGAGACGACATTAAAAAATGCGAATATTTTAGATTTTCGTTTCCATGATTTAAGGCATACAACCGCCTCATATTTAGCAATGAATGGTGCAAGTTTAACTGATATAGCCGAAATATTAGGTCATAAAACATTGCACATGGTAAAACGTTATGCTCATTTATCAGAGGCACATACAAAAAAAGTTGTAAGTGATATGAATAACAAGATTTTTGAAAGTGATTCTAGTGATTTTTAAAAATAGGAATATATTTAATGAAACCTTCAATATGGATGGAATATCTAACTCAACTGTTAAGCACTAGGAGAGGGGTGTCTCGTAATGAGATGAGAGAAGAGGAATTTAATCCGAAATATTTTAGAGAAAGATGTTTAGGTTATGAAGGTAAAACGATTATTCAAATAGAGGAAGAGTTTTTAGATTTGTACAAATCATCATTTTATAACTTTAAAGAAGCAGGCTCTAAAATCACAATTAAGCATATTTATGACATGGTTTGTATTATGGAGGAATTTATAGCAGAAATTAGTCGCTCTCCATCATCGCATCTATATCTTGGCCTTCATGATGAAGACACAGAATTATGGGTGGCGCAGGAAATTAGAAAAAAATTTGGAAACAGGTTAGAAACCTTACAAAAAAAGACAGATATTGGTCGTTTTATAAAAATATTTGAATTGTATGTTGCTAAAAATAATTCAGGTGATGTTTCCTCACAAAAAATAATGCGAGAGTTTGTTAATACAAGCTTCCCTGATTGGTATAAAAATGAAAAAGGTGAGTATTTATCAAACACCTATTTGAATGCTTCATATCAGTGGTTTGAAAAGAACTATTATGTTCCCTCTATGTCGAGTAAAACGCAAATTCAAATTCATGTAAAATCACTGTTAGAAATTGTGAGTTACAATGACCCTGAAAATTTCCAGTCGGGATACGCTTGCACAAATGTCTTGTTTGAAGATTTTTTTAAAGAAATACATATTGCAGAACAAAATATGTTTAGAAAAAAATGTTCTGAATTGTGATTATGTGTGAATAATAGTTATTACCTTTAATGAGGAACTAATGTTAATAAACAGAAAGGTAATAACATGTTTAATTCATTTTATTCAGTAAAACTACTTGCGGAGAAACATCCAGGATTTTCAGAAAACTATTTGCGCTATTTAATATTTAACTCAAAAACCAATGGTTTTGATAAATGTGTTTCACGTATCGGGCGTAAGGTTCTGATCGATGAAGATGAGTTTCTTAAGTGGATCGAGGGTAATAAAAAATAAGCAATCCAAACACATCATAAATTTAGCTGTATGAGTGCTATTTATGATGTGTTTGATTAAATCCTTGTTTGGATGGATGTAAATCTATAAATTCAAGGTGACCGCTTTTTAACAAAGGTGGTTGGGGCTTAGTAACCTCTTTTAATACACGCGGTTGACATTAACCGTTATTGGATACGCTTTTTGGTGTCCATCAATGTCGTTTCTAGCCTTCGGGCTGGGGGCGATGGTCATGTCCAGAGCCTCGGCTTAAAAGCCGTCGGCCGTTTTCGTGTATTACGGTTACTAACTCCCAGCCACCAGAGAAATCTGGTGGTTTTTTAGTAATACTAATCAGAGAGGAAAAGACGATGCTTAATAATACAAATTTCGATAATGATGATTTAGATATTCCTGAGTTCATTATCGAAAAATCTCAAAAAGACATGAGGCTGAGTATTAAAATAACTGACCCATTATTAAAGGCACAACTTCATTATTACAGCGCGATGATGGGATCAGAATTTAATCGTTCAATGTGGATTGCATATCTCATTAAACAGCATGTTACGGAATTAGATGACATTGAATGGCCTGAATTAATTGATCCCAAGAAACAAAATAAAGGTTAAATTTCATGTTTCCAGTTTTGTTTTTGAGTTTTCTATTTTGTCTCGCTGTTTTAGGTGTTTTTGCTATTAAATATGAATGGCTTCATGGAAAACCGATGTCAGATGAAGAAACTGTGAGACGATATTTAGCGCGTGAAAAATCAGCAAAACGAATACATAAGGTTGGGAAATTTTTTGCGGTTGGTGCAATGGTTATTATAATTTTTGTTTTCTTGTATTGGACGTTTGGTCGTTTTATTATGTGGGGGTATTATCTGTTTTTTCTAATATAGATATATTTGAATTATAGTTGTCTTTATTGGTTGGTTGGCAGGATAAGCATTTGTCCGACAAATGAACCAAATTTAATAATTTGTTTAGACATGTTTTTTCTTGTTCTATAAAGAAATTAACCAATCATTTTATTTCCTATTCATACACTGTGCGTATGAAGGAACGAAAAATATCATTTAGAATATGTGAGGTGGATTATCGAAATTTACAACATCAAGCAGTTATGCTGGGTGGTTATTTTAAACCTAGTGGTGCGATCAATATATCAAAACTTTGTCACGATTTAATTTTTGAAAAAAATATAAATATTGTGAAGGTCGAGGGCATAGATGTGTTGCATGAAACATCATATCACCTTGCTAAAATAGGACGTAATTTTAATCAAGTTATTCGCAAAATCCATATAGATACATCAACACTTAAACAAAAGGGGTTACCAGAAGAGGAGGCACTAATTTATAATTACGATGAACTTCAAAAACAATATGAAGGCCTCAAGCTTGTAATTGAGGAGATCAATAATCAAATAAAAAATATCGAAGAACAAATATCCTGACATGGTGTTTTTTAGTGAAACATCAATGTTAGATGATGAAGAAGAATTTCCATTTAAACGTCGCCGTTTTTATTACGACACAACCTCGTATAAATATAATGCACACAGTATGAGATTTTTGTCTCACTCGTACATTCGTGATTTATCTACACCGCTTTATTCTAAAGAAAAACAAAATGCGCATACAAAATCATATTTAACCCAGAAATCACAGCAGGTCATTTATAAAAACATCTCAAGACAATCAGGTCAAAAGTCATTACGCCATCTCATGCAATATTTAGCGCGTGATCTTTCTTACCAAGATGCAAATGCACCTGCGTTATTATATGGTTCTGACCACACCGTTATTGATACGGATGATATTCAAAATATCTCAAAACAATTTTCGAATGGTTTTACCGCTATGGATTTTGAAAATGAAAATTCTTATTTGATTAATCGTATTAATAAGAAGAATAAAGAAAATCAATCTGTAGATGATATGGATTTTGATATATGGCGCGTTGGTACAGTTGTGAAGCGTCGTAATGATTGGGCGCAAGAATGTATAATTAGCGAAATTCATGGCGATAATATGTGCCGTGTTGAATATCAAACGCCAGAAGGTCAATGTTCGGATTATATAAACCGTAAAGATATTGTGCCAATTACAACACCAGAAGGGCTTAAAGTTTTTAATCATTCGAAGGCTAAAACACCCGATGCTATGTTGATTGCATCTGATGATCATCATTACAGCATTCATAAAAAGGCTATTCATTCTTTTGAACGTCACCGCCCTTATGATTTTCATCATCTGATGTTTTCTGTTGGTGGTAATGAGTATAATTTAGAAGATGGACATCAAGCATTTCGTGATTTTTTGGATGAAAGCTTTAAAAATCGTGGTTTCGATTTTATTTACAGCTTTCACAACGATATCGATAATCCGCATTATCACGTTATTTGCAAAGACAAATCATCTTTATATCCTGATAAAAAATTTCCACGAGGGAAGGGGGATAGTCTCACTATTCGGCGTGAACTGAATGAGCATCTGTTTGCTTATGGAATAGAGAGATCAGTTACAAAATTTTCTGATCGTATTTTTGCAACCGAAAACCAAAAATCGTTAGAGGATAAAATAAATGATTATCCCTCTAAGAATAGTTTTAAAAAGAAGGAAGTCTATAATTTAATTACTACCCTGATGGATGAATATTATCCTTATGCCCTTGAGCATAAACTCGACATTATTGACCATTTAAATGATTTCGATACAGCTTTACGTTATTCCATTGATCATGCAAAAAAGAAAGATATTCCAAGTCTTGTAAAAACGTCATTGGAGAGTGCAAAAAACATCGATGAAGATCTCTATAAAACATTCATGATACATTTGAAATATAAGCCACAATCACATAATAATGAACAGATCAAAGATAACCGTAAACGCCTTTTGAAAAATTTAAGCAAAACAAAAGAAGATATTGAAATACATCCATATTCTTTATCTGAAAGACAGCAAGGTACATCGGATATGATTGATCACCTTATTGAATTTTGTCAGGCGAAAGCAAAGAAGAAAGAAAAAGATCTTTCTGTAGATAAAGGCAAGGGAATGACACGGTGAATATGAATGATTTTACATGCAACGGTATGTGCATGAAAACTATCCACAGAAACGAATTCATATAACCTCAATATGGACTAAAGTTTTGTGGGTTTATTGAGATTTTATTCATCCTTATATAATTGATTGTTTCCTGTGTTTGGTTACGTTCGTAATCATGAAAAAGTTATTGTCATTTATATTTTTACTGGTTTTTGTTACTGCTTGTGATGGGGATGTAGATTTAAGTGGATATGTTCCAAACGAATTTCCAATTGAAAGAATGGTTTATTCCAATAGTTGTTTATTTTCAGGAATTAATGTTTTTCAAATTGATAAGGTATTTTCAGAAAAATTCGAAAAGGATGTATATAAACCGAATCTGATAGCTCATATGCGCCAAGGAAAGATATTTGAAGAATTGAAACCATGGCAAAAAACACCAGTTAATACAGAAAAACTTCATGATGTAGATAAGGCATGGGGGACTATTTCTGCAACGTCAGAATGTTTTGAAAAAAATAAATATAGCAATATTTATGATGACTCTTTGAAGGGGCATCATTCTTTTTTCACAACAAATTCAGGTGTTGTGTTGATTTATAATTATAGAAAAAATTTATTGTTTGTTTCTAGTTGGGATTAATAAGGAGAAAAAATATGGGGTTTATATTTAATGCACAAGAGCGTGTTTGGGTTTCTGATAATGTTGAAGATTTAACCTCAACAGTCACTAACAATTTTTTGCAATATGGGCAGCCACATTCTCCATATGATCCTGATTATGATTATGACTATGAGGCTAACTACCATACACTTTCTCCGGTCGTACGATTTCCACAACAAGACATCATGATTGATGGTTATGGTAGTAGTATTACTAAGAATGATTTTGAAATAGTGAAGAGGTTTAAATCAGGAGAGTTTGACTTACCAGATAACACCTATTCTTTTGAAGATTTGGAAAACTTAGGGCTTTTTACAAGTTCTGATCGAACAATTAGGGCTAATTTGTACGGCATACCGTTTTCTGAAAGTGGTGGAATACCGCTATACGATTCCGGTCAAATTGATACTCTTGAAGCTGCCTATGTTCACGGAACCGTTGGTTTTGCTCTCAAGGAAAATTCCACATTTATTGTCCAAGATGGTAAATTTTTTGTGAATGCCGAAATTGGAGCTTTGAATGACAATTTCGACTTTGTGTCTAATAATGTGGTCATAAATACGTTGAATCCAATAGTTTTTACTTTCGCTGGACCAGATACGTTAGGTGAAAGTAAAACACTACGTATTCACTACGATGGTGAAGGCGTTTATGATGTGGACCTGTACTCTGAAGTTGATGCTACAGGTAAGGTTTTCCTTGGTTTGGAAGACATACAGGGGATGATAGATGAGTTGGGAGCAGAGGACGATATCAAAATTGTTGATAACGGCGATGGCACCTATGGTATTCTTACAAAAACAGTTAGTGAATTTGAAACGACTTCTGGTGAGACATATCCACTAAAATTTGTTGTAGAAGATCAAATTTCTGCAGCGGAACAATTATATAATTTCGCATCAGATCAAGTTGGAAAGGCTATTGATTGGTTTACGGATGCAGATGGATTACAGAGTGATTTTACGAACTGGTTTGCGATTTATGGTGAAAACCTTCTAAACGGCAATTTGGATCCTGATGAGGCATTTGTTGAATTTGCAAAATATGCCTTCAGCAACCGTTTTGGAACGTATACGGCCGAGATATTGGGTGTTAACGATGCAGCGAATGCCTTAGGTGAAGTTCTTGTTGATATGGGACTAAATGCAAGTGAAGCAACTGTAATTAGTACGAGTATTTCAAACAGTTTTCAACGTTTGGCTATAGCCTATATTGGTAATGGTTTTGATTTGGATGGTGATCTTGCTCGTGATATTGCAGTTAGCTCAATTACATCAACTGTTACAACCCATTATGCTAATCAAATTTTTGGTACAAGTGCAAATGCAGCTGGCTCTGTTACTGCTGTGACGACTCTTGTAACAGGTCTTCTTGATTCCGGCGATTATGATACAGGTGATTGGGTTCAGTTAGGTTTGCAGGTTGCCTTGGCATATGTAACAGGTGGTGTAAGTAGTGTTGCAGGAAGTTTAGCTGCATTGGGGTCTAGTGTTCTTCCGGGGGTTGGTACTGTCATCGGTTTATTGGGCGGTAGCATTCTAGGTAGCATTTTCGGTGGTTTATTCGGTGGTAAAAAGCATTTTGGTCCTGGAGAGTACCCATCATATGAGGCAGCGATTGCTTCTCAATATGTTGTGGGAACAACAATAGACGATAATGGAGAGACTGTTCCAGCTCTGTTTGCGACAAGTAGTGCAGGGTCAACATTAATTGCAACTGGTATTGCTCATATCATTGGTAATGTTGGTGCAGATGCTGCGGTTGGTAATGAGTTGGATAATGTTATAGAAGGGCGTGGTGGAGATGACTATCTTGAAGGGAGAGATGGTTTTGATGCGCTTTTCGGTGGTGAAGGAAACGATCATCTTGTTTCAAACGGCGGCGATGATGTTCTAAATACTGGTAGCGGCGATAACATCGCATTCGGTGGTGGCGGTGAAGATACTATTATTGGTGAGAATGGTGATGACCAACTCTTTGGTGATGATGGTAATGACCTGATTGTATCACAAGGAGGAGATGACCAACTCTTTGGTGGACTAGGTAATGATGTTTTGTCATTAGGTGATGGTGATGACATGGTTTCTGCTGGTGATGGTGATGACTCTGTCGAAGCAGGTGCAGGAAATGATCTTGTTTTTGGTGGACTAGGTAATGATGTTTTACATGGTGAAGAAGGGCATGATGAAATTTTTGGCGGCGATGGTAATGATCAAATATTCGGTGGCGCGGGTGATGATGTTCTAAGCGGTGGCGAAGGTACAAATATTATAGAGGCAGGGACAGGAAATGATCTTGTTTTTGCGGCTAATTCTGATGATTTTTTAGATGGCGGATTAGGGGATGATCGTATCTATGGTGGTAATGGTAATAACCATATCTTAGGTGGATTTGGTCATGACTTTATTATAACAGGTACGGGAAATGACAAAGTCGAGGCTGGTGACGGTGATGACATTGTTGTTTCAAAAGGTGGAAATGACGATATTACATTAGGTGAGGGTGATGATGTCATTTTGACTACTGCGACATCTAAAACATTAAGTGGTGGTGAGGGTGATGATTATTTTATTTTGGAAAATGTTCAATCATCTAACCTGATATTTACGCAGGATGCGGATGATATTTTAATACATCATGGTGATGAGACAATTCGTATAACAAATGGTGACATTGAAAAGATAGAATTGTCAGACGGTGTTATTGACTTAACGTCATTAACATTTAATGAAAATGGTTATGCCAATTATGATTTAAATGAAAACACTATAAAGCTTTCTCCTGTTATCAATAATAAAGCAGATGCTTTGCTATTGAATGTAGAAACAGAAAATAATTGGGAAGAAAGACATCAACTGATTGATAATATTTCTAATTTTTCCTACGCAGAACAAATTAGAGTTGAGGCTGATAATAAACACTACTCAACTCCAGATGTATATTCGTTTACCCGAAAGGCCAAAGGACTTTTTGGAAGCAGTAAATATAAAGTATTTGTTTTGAGATGGGATGACGATATTCAAGGAGATAATACAGGGTCTGTTTTGGCTTCTATTGAAACAGATACGGATGTAAGTGAATTTGATTATATCTACGATAATGCAAAAATGATTGAAACTCGTTTTGGTGAACCCATTGATGATGGCCCGACAGGTTTTACAACAACTATATTTAAAGATCTCTGGGTTGGGGATGAGGTGGTTTATTCCTATATAGAAGTTTATCAAAGGCAGAACTATGGGCACGATGAACCGTTACTTATTAGAAGCGAGCAAATAGATCCAGAATCTTTGGAAACGGTATTCGATCCTACTCAGTTACCTCATCCATTGGGGATGAGTGCTTTTATTCGTAAAAACTATGAGTACTCATCTGAAGACCTGTCTATTGGTGAAAAAATACTAACAACGGGGTCTGACCTAATTGTTGGGGCAGCCGTAGATGAAGAAATTTTTGGTAACTCTGGAGCTGATGTTCTTCACGGTGGAGCAGGAAATGATATCATTTCAGGTGGAAGTGATAATGACTGGGCTTATGGTGGAATAGGGAATGATACTCTTTATGGAGGACAGGGGAATGATGTTCTGAATGGTGAGGGTGGTGATGACATCCTTAACGGCAGTGTAGGAGATGATATTCTGCAAGGGAATCTGGGTGACGATACACTTATAGATGGCTCAGGAAATGATATTTCTGAAGGTGGTAAAGGGAGTGATACCTTTCAAATTGGAGCAGGGAATGATGTCCTTAAAGGTGGAGAGGGATCAGATACGTATATTTTAGATGGAAATAGTGGATTTAATATTATCTCAGAAGTTGATGATTCTAGCTCCACAGATGTCATCATCTGGAATTGGGGGTAATGTAATTTTTTCTAGAGAAGGAGATGATTTGGTTTTGGGGGATTATAATAATCCTAGTCAACCTTCTGCGATCATAAAAGATCAGTATAATACCACTACGGGTAGTAAAATAGAAGAAATTCGTTTGTCCGATGGCACCTTGGTAACGTTACCAAACGCTATAGTGAATGACTATAGCTACGATGGAGGTACACAATTTTATGAAGTTGACCCTAGCAACCTATCGTTAGAAGTAATTACACTCCAAAATCACAGCATTAATGATATTGAATCTATCTCTAGGTATAGCGATGATCTTCATGTGAAGTTTAACAATGAGGATAGCCTTATATTAATAGGACAAAATTCAAACCAATTCATATCAGGAATTGCTGACCAAGAAGGGAATGTGTTTGATAAGTTTGGGTATGATAGGTGGTTTTTCCATGATGCCACACCTAATTATGGGGTTGTTTTAAATGATTATATAAGGGGATCTGATGTTCCTAGTACCTTATTAGGACAAGGAGGAGATGATTATCTTGATGGACAAGGAGGAGATGACAATCTTTATGGTGGTGATGGTTCAGATGTCTTACATGGTGGGGCCGGCATGGATAAACTTGTCGGCGGACAAGGCGCAGATATATTAAAAGGAGGAGATGGAGACGATTCTTTATATGGAGGATCTGATATTAATAGTTATAACCCTATAGGGAATGATATCTTAGATGGTGGCCTTGGTAATGATTTTTATAAAGGTGGGTTAGGTAAAGATACATTTGTTATTACACGTGAAGCGAATGCTGTAGACACAATTATCGATTACTATGGAAAGAATGGTGGTGAAACTATAGATTTATCGGACTTTTCTGACTTAAACATCACATTTGATCAGTTAAAAGCAGGGTTCTCTTATGAAGGAACGTATCTTGACATTGCCCTACCAGATAATCAAAAAATTAGAATATATAGTACGGATAGTTATAGCCTAATAACGGAAAACAACTTTGTCGGCTTGAAAGTAAATCATGCCCCAGAAGCTCAAAATGATGTTTTTTCTGGAGATGAAAATCAAGATATCTTCGGAAATTTTTTGATTGATAATGGGAATGGTGCGGATTTTGATAATGATGTGGAGGATATTCTTTCCGTTGTTTCTGGAAACTACGAAACAACTAACGGATCAATTATTGTCCAAGACAATGGTGATTTCGTATACACACCCAATACAGATTTTTATGGTGAAGATACGTTTAGTTATACATTGCAAGATAATGGTGGGAAGACATCAACGGGATTTGTAACCTTCAATGTAGAAGAATTTTCTTTAGCTGAAGATGATTATGTTGTCACATCTGAAGACACATCATTAATAGTGAATGTCCTTGCAAATGATTTGATTACTAATGTCTCCAATGTGTCTTTTGAACAGCCTCAAAACGCAATTGTTTCATTAAATGAGGATAATACATTTAATTACACACCTAATACAGATGTAAATGGCCAAGATTCATTTGTATATAGTGTTTTTGATGATCAAGGAGAAGTACATCGCGCAACAGTATTTGTTAATATAACACCAGTAAATGATGCACCTGTAGCTTATAATGATGCATTTACAATTTTAGAAAATGGAATGTTGAATGGTAATGTGTTGGTAGATAATACATTGGGCGCTGATACGGACGCTGAAAATGATCCTCTTTCTGTTATAGCATCTGACTTTACAACAAGTTTCGGCGGAGTTGTTACCTTACTTTCTAATGGTGACTTTACCTACACATCAATGCCGAATTTTATAGGGGTTGATACCTTTAATTATGATGTGATGGATGATAGTGGTGCTATGTCTACAGGGGTCGTTCGTATCGCCGTCGAACCGTTAATTGATGATATTCATGGTACGTCATCCGATGATACGCTTTTGGGATATAATCATGATGATATAGGTGATGATACAATCTATGGTTATGAAGGAAATGATACGATCATAGCCAAAGGGGGTAATGATACCCTAGTTGGTGGTACAGGTGATGATGTTCTTCACGGAGGATTAGGGTCTGATACTTACATAATTAATGATCGGTATGATGGACATGATGTCATTTTTGAAAGTGATGATAATTCAATAGATACGATTAAGTGGGGACATGATTGGATCGACTATCAAAAAAGTGGAATGGATCTAATAATTGGTTACCCTGATGCAGATAATGCACCTTCTGTAACGGTTAAAAATTATTTCGATACCACTGTTAACAATCGCATTGAAAGATTGGAAATGCCAGATGGTACGATGTATAATTTACCTAACTTACATGTGAACAACTTTACCTACTCTGGAGGAATTTCTTTCTTTGAACCTACTGAGGGAATGGACAAAGAGACAATTGAGCTAGATGGTTATAATATTGAAGATATTATTTCTGTACAAAAAACATTAGAAGGTTCTGTAAAAATAAATTTCGGAACAGATAATTATATAGTTATCAATGAAATAAGCTCAAATATTGATTTTGTGGAAAAGTTAACAGATATCCATGGTAATGAATTTTCAGGAATTAATTATGATACCTGGTCTTTAAACACACCCAATAATTTTTATGGTAGTGCTGGAAAAAATTATGTCACAGGTGGTGATAATGATAACACCCTTTCAGGGGGAGCGGATAATGACTATCTTCATGGTAATGCTGGCAATGACCACTTGTATGGATGGGATTCTAACGACAAAATATTTGGTGGGGATGGAAACGATAAACTTTATGGTGATAGAGGAACATCAGAATCAGTTGGAGATGGAGTAGACGTACTAAACGGTGGATCGGGTGATGATGAAATTTATGGTAATGGTGGTAATGATACTCTTATCGATGGATTAGGTAATGATTATCTTATGGGAGGAAATGGAAGCGACCTCTATTACATTACCCAAGAGTCTGGAGCTGAAGACACTATATACCTCATGGATATTTCTGGAAATAACGACAATATTGATCTATCTAGTTTCTTTACCCACAATCTTACTTTTGAAGACATTGTATCTAACTTTACCTATGATAGCAATTGGTTACATATTAACTTACCAAATAATCAAAAGATAAAAGTTTATAGCACGGAAGATTATACTTTATTATCTGAAGGGCATTTTTTAGGTTTAAATACGAAGCCTATTGCTAATGCTGATAGTTTTACTGCAACTGAAAACACTGTATTTAACGGAAATGTTTTAAATGATAATGGTTCAGGGACTGATCATGATGAAGATGGAGATGTTATATCTGTAGTTTCTATGACAGCTTTAACGTCTCAAGGTGTAGCTGTTGATGTGATGAGTGATGGTAGTTTTTCCTATACACCACCTATGAATTTCATAGGAACTGACAGCTTTGAATATAATTTGATTGATAGTCGTGGTGCACAAAGTGTTGGAATAGTCAGCATCGTTGTTTCTGAATTCCCTGACATTCATGGAAGCAATTCAGATGAAGTGTTGTATGGATTTTTAAATACTGAAATTGGTGATGATGCTATTTATGCTTATGAGGGTAATGACATTATTTATGCACGAGGCGGTGATGATGTAGTTTATGGAGGCCTTGGTGGTGATGAACTTTATGGTGAAAATGGTAATGATATTCTCCACGGTGGTGATGATAATGATTACATTAATGGTGGTGATGGCAATGATGAAATACATGGAGATCTAGGAAACGACACACTTTACGGCCGTAATGGTAATGACCGTATATACGGTGGCGCAGGTGTTGATGTGTTCTGGGGAGAAGCAGGTGATGATTTCCTTTATGGAGGAGATGGTGATGATGTGAAACTTGATGGTGGTTTAGGTAACGATACCATCTATGGTGACGCTGGTAACGATACCATCTATGGCCGTGAAGGTAATGATACTCTTTATGGTGGAACAGGTGACGATACAATCTATTCTGGTGAAGGACAAAATACGATCTATGGCGATGAAGGTGCAGATTTTATAATCGCGGGCTCTCAACAAGATGAGATACACGGTGGCGATGGCCACGATAGAATTTATGCCGTTGAAGGTGATGATCTAATTCATGGTGATGCTGGTAATGATGAAATCTACGGTGGTACTGGTAATGATGAAATCTATGGTGGTAACGATATTGATGTTATCTATGGTGATGACGGTGATGATGTAATTCACGGTGGTGACGGTGGTGATATCAAGCTTGAAGGTGGAGATGGCAACGATACTATCTATGGTGATGGTGGCAACGATACTATCTATGGTCGTTTAGGAAACGATACCCTGAATGGTGGATCAGGTGATGACGTTATATATGCTCACGAAGGAAATGATATTCTTTATGGTGGAGATGGTCATGATCTTATGTGGGGATATGATGGTGACGATACCCTGAATGGTGGATTAGGTTACGATCGTTTATACGGTAACGCAGGTGCAGATACATTCGTGTTTACTGATTATTCTCAATACACAAGCATCTATGATCGTGTCCATGATTTTAACGTCGCGGATGGTGACATATTGGATATTTCTGATCTGATCTCTTCTTATGACCCATTAACAGAAAATATAACAGATTACGTGTCTGTGTCTCATAACACAGCTCGTTCATACATCTATATCGATAATGATGGAGCAGGTACAAATGCATCAATGGAATATTCAATCCGTATGGATGGTGTCTTCTGGGATAATGCAGATATGGCGACATTGATTACAAATGGAACTGTAATTGTATAGATACACAGGAGATATAAGATGGGATGGAAAGGCACATTAAGGAGTATAAATGCAGAAATGAACAGACAGTCACGTGCAGCTGATAAGCGTCATAGAGAACACTTGAAACAAGCTGAACGAGACGAGGCTAGCGCAACTGTTCAAAACCAAGCAGATTATTTAGAAGAAATAGTCTCACTTCATAACGAGTGCAGGACTGATATGGACTGGGATGATATTGCAAATGAACCAGAACCACAGTCACCTGGAAACAATAAGCCGTTAACGATGTTTGCTCAGAATAAGTTGGAAAATTTCACACCTAACTTGATAGATAAAATTCCAAAAGTTAAAGCTTGGCGTAAAAAAATGTTAGAAAAAAAGCTTGAAAAAGAGAAGCAACAAGATGAAATAAATCATACACAGAACATTGCTATATATGAAAGAGAAAAACTGGAATGGGATAAAACACAAAGATTATCCAGTACAATTAAGACTGATAAAGATACCCTGTTAGAGGTTTTTCAAGAATATCTGAATGTTAAAGATTTGCCAATTGGTGAAGATGTTAAGCTTACAATCTCTGATGAGATGGAGGTTGATGTTTATCTCAAAGTATCTCCAATCGAAGAAATTATTCCAGATGAGGAATATTCATTAAGACAATCTGGAATGCTTTCAACAAAAAGAATGGCAAAGGGAAAAGCTCTAGATTTATACCAAGATCATGTTTGCAGCGCTCTTCTTCGAATTGCTAGAGAAGTATTAGGCGTAATTCCAATGAATGTAGTAAGGGCTAATGCTGTTATGAACGCTGTAAATACTAAGACAGGGCATTTAGAAGATCAGATAATTCTATCTGCGATCATTCCTAAGGCAACTTTGGAAACTTTGAATTTAAATAATGTTGATCCATCAAATTCATTCGAAAATTTTATTCACAACATGAAATTTCAAAAAACGAAAGGTTTCAATACCGTTGAAAAAGCGAATTTTCCTGAAAATTAGAACCGAACAATAAAAAATCTATGGGACACTGGTGGGACAGTTGATAGTTATCCACAGTAAAAATCAGTAAAATTATGTTAATTTTACATTAATATAAAACTCTTATAAAACCTTAATTTTTTCAATATATGCTATTGTCATATATCAATAAAAATGCCTGCCAATTAACTTCTAAGCAGTAGGTTTCAGGTTCAAGTCCTGACGGGATCGCCACTCTCTCATTAACAATTTAAACACCATGAATAAATGTACTAATTTCAAGGAAAGTAAGATGAAGAGAGTTAAACAGGGAATTTTATTTATTATTTTAGGGATATTTTTATTCGTTGGTGGATATATCGCCGTGATTTGTGTGCCATCGGAATGGTATAAAGTTACAGATGCTCATCACCCTGATTTTAATCCAGAAAAATTTAGTTATAGGGATTACCGTAACGAACCAATGAAATTGCGTGAGGCTTTCCGTGTGATGTTTCCACAAGGAACATCCAAAGAGTATGTTGATAGGATTCTGATACAAGGTGCCGATTTTAGACAACGCAGAAGGTATGAGGTGAATGGCTATTATTTACTAATATATTCTTTTCCTAAGAAATATTTTTGGAAAGGCGCTCCTTCATTTCGAGTTGTATACGATCAGGACGAAAATCTTGTTCAAATTAATTATCCATACTTAATGCCACTTTATGAAGCAGATGTAACCTATGATGAACTGATGGACATTCACATAGAACAATATAAAAGGCAGTTTAAAAATGACAAGTAATGCAAAAATTTATATAGGGTCGCTCTTGAGAAATCCTAATTAATATTCATCATCGTCATATTCATGCCCGTTAAGAAGGCGTGAAATATGATTGAGGACATCATCGGTACCTTGACGTGCGACAGACGAGATCAAGAATGTTTTCTTTCCTGTGTTTTGTTCAAATTCTTGACGGACATGTTCGGCCAATTCATCGCCCAGTGCGTCAGATTTTGTTAGCGCAATGATCTCTTCTTTATCATTCAAATCAGAATCATATTTTGCCAATTCATTGCGAATTGTTTGATATGCTTGGTGCGGATTATCTTGTGTGCAATCAACAAGGTGGAGTAGGGCGGCCGTACGCTCCACATGACCCAAGAACCGTGTTCCAAGCCCCTGGCCATCACTAGCACCTTCAATAAGGCCAGGAATGTCCGCAATAACAAATTCTTGTGTATTACCAATACGAACAACCCCAAGATTAGGATGAAGTGTCGTAAAGGGGTAATCAGCAATTTTTGGTTTTGCATTACTCACAACGCTTAAAAATGTCGATTTACCCGCATTTGGAAGGCCGAGCAATCCAATATCGGCGATTAATTTAAGACGGAGCCATATTGCGATTTCATCACCAGGGAAGCCCGGTGTTGATTTACGTGGGGCTTGATTCGTTGATGTCTTATAATGGGCATTACCTTTACCGCCATCACCACCTTTTAAAATGGTAAAACGGTCACCGACATTAATACAGTCGTAGAGTTCGGTTTCTTTATCTTCTGCCAAAATAACGGTTCCAACAGGTATTTTGATAACACAATCATCACCACCTCTACCTGATCGATTCGTTCCCATACCGTGCATACCGGGATCAGCTTTAAAATGTTGCGCATAACGAAAATCGATTAATGTATTCGCGTCATCAACAACTTCAATAATAACGTCACCGCCATTACCACCGTCACCACCGTTAGGGCCACCAAATTGAGCGCATTTTTCACGACGAAAGGAAACGGATCCTGGCCCGCCTTTACCGCTTTCACAATATATTTTTGCCTCGTCTAAAAACTTCATGTTGCTTTCCTAACAAAAAAGGCGCTAAAACAGCGCCTTAATTTAGCATTTTAAGCTTACGCTTTTAATTACTTTGCGTCATTCGCAGGTAGAACAGATACGAAAGAACGATTTAAACGACCTTTTGTAAATTTCACAATACCATCGATTGTTGCGAATAATGTGTGGTCTTTACCCATACCAATGTTTGAACCAGGCCATACCTTTGTACCGCGTTGACGAACGATAATGTTACCAGCAAGAACTTGCTCGCCACCGTAACGTTTTACACCAAGTCTACGACCGGCCGAGTCACGGCCGTTTCTGGATGATCCACCTGCTTTTTTATGTGCCATTTCAAATACCTCTTATCTTTTACTATTATGCTGCTTTAATGTCTGTAATCTCGATCAATGTCAAATGTTGACGGTGACCTTTTGTACGACGATAGTTTTGACGACGTTTCTTTTTAAAGATTACAACCTTTTCATCACGGTACTGTTCAACAACTTTCGCTGTTACCTTTGCACCTGATACCAATGGTGTTCCAACTTTCGCTGTTTTACCATCGTTAATCATCATGATTTCGTCCAAAGTGATCGATTTACCTGCCTCTGCTTCTAATTTTTGAATAGAAAGCTTATCACCTTTTTCAACGCGGAATTGTTGACCGCCTGTTTTAATTACTGCGTACATTTCTTGTATCCTTATATAAATATGGGCGCATAATACGTTTTGAGCGTCAGATGTCAAGAAAAATAGTGTTGAAAAACACGAAAAAAGGAATGTTTATCTGTATAGTTATATTAATATGCATCCCATGAAAGTTAAAATATATACAGATGGCGCATGTAGCGGCAACCCAGGACCAGGCGGATGGGGTGCAATATTACGTTATGGTGATCGCGAAAAGGAAATGAATGGTGGTGAAAACCCAACAACGAATAATCGTATGGAAATGATGGCCGTTATTGAATCATTAGCCACATTAACAAAACCATGCGAGATCGATCTTTATACCGATTCTATCTACGTGAAAGATGGTGTAACCAAGTGGTTAGAAGGGTGGAAAGCCAAGAATTGGCGCACAGCATCCAAGAAACCAGTGAAGAATCAAGATCTGTGGGAGAGAATCGATTCTGAAATCGCACGCCATAATGTACAATGGCACTGGGTAAAAGGGCATGCAGGACATCCAGAAAACGAACGTGCCGATGAACTTGCTCGCGCAGGAATACAAAGATAATCAATAACTTACGAATTCTGTCCACAACCACTTTATCTCCAATAAAGATGATTCAGATTCTATTAACTATTGATGGTGCATTCTTGGGGTACGACATAAAAAGGTACGAAAGTATTTTTCTTGTTATTCACTCCAAAAAACTTAAGAGGTACTTGTTTTCAAGTACCTCTCTTTCTTGTACACTGCTTCAACATGAAAGAACTAACTGTCCTTGTTGCTGATGATTCTGAACCTATGTTAGAGGTCATGGTCGCGATTCTTAACCGTTTTGGTTTTGGTCGAATTTTAACGGCGACAGATGGTGAACAAGCATTTTCAGTATTTCAACGTTACAAACCTGATCTAATCATTACCGACTGGCACATGGATAATATTGATGGACTTGAGTTATGTCGATGGATACGTCGTAACAAACATTCTGTTAACCGATCGATTCCCATTATTTTAATGACTGGATTTTCTGATTACGCACGCATTACAAGCGCGCGCGACAAGGGCATTACAGAAATCATTATAAAACCATTCTCAGCTGAAGATTTAGCAAAAAGAATAATGCACGTTATTGATGTCCCACGTGATTTCATTGAATCACTCGGATTTTTTGGACCAGATCGTCGCCGTAGAAAAATAGATTCGCCTGTAGCCGATGATAGACGCTTAATGGAGCCAGAGGAAAAATCATAATGCGCGATGAAGATGACCAACTCTATATCTATCAATTGTACGGCATATCAACCCCAAGAAAGATAAAGGCCGAGAAAACGTTACGAGCAAAGATCGGTGCATCGACCAAAATAACTCCTGAACAAATTGAGAAAGCTCAAAAAATCATCACTCATCCAAAAAAAGATTTTTCGGGATATGCATTACAACAATTATCTCGAATTGAAGGTGCTATCCATGCCACGTATGAAAACACTTACGATAGAGAATCAGATTATGAACTTATTATCGTACCATTGAGTAATATTAAAGGGCAGGCAGGTATGTTTGGCAATTGGCTAGCATCTCACCTCAGTGAAATAATTTTAAAATTTTTAGAAAAATATAAAAGACTTGATAACGATGCTTTGGATATTCTTGGGCATTATTGTAAGGCCATTCACCTAACATACGAATTAGAACTATTTGACACAACATCAACCGGTGGTCAAAAAATCGCACATGAACTACAATACGTAGTTAAACGGTATAACGAACGTTTTAAAAAGAAAATAGAACGAACCTAATCATTAAGACTATGTGAGGGTCTTCCAGATCCTGAAAATGTACTTCTAGAGCCACCACTAGAAAAAATTCCATCCAAAAGTGATTTAAATTTTTGCGTTACACCTGGTGTATATTCAGTAACATTTCCTGCATTAACATCTTTATGAGCCGATTGCATTGAACGTTTAAATATACTTGCCGGCGTTGTTCCTCCATATGTACCACGCCCCATGGATGAATTATCGTCATGTCCGATCCAAACTCCCATTGTATAAACAGATGAAAATCCGACAAATAATGCATCACGGTAATCTTGTGTCGTTCCTGTTTTACCTGCAACGGGGAACCCCGTTTGTGCACGTTTAGCGGTTCCAAACTCAACAACATCTTGCATCATTGAAATTAACGCACTGACATGATTATTGGCAATAACTCGTGGCGAAGATGTTTTCTTATATTGGTACAGCAATTCACCGCTATCAACCATTTCAATTTTTTCAATTCCATACGGTGTCGTTAAACGACCTTTCTGTCCAATTGTCGCGTATCCACCGACAAGATCAAGAAGGGATATATCAACAGTCCCCAATGCCGTACTAAGCTCTTCACGAACCTCTGCATCAATACCAACACGATCCGCAACATCAATCACATGAGGCACCCCAGTTTCTTTAATCATGTTTACGGCAGCTACATTATACGAGTTAACCAATGCCTCACGTAATGTTGTTTCTTCACTGTAAAAACGATCATAATTAGAAGGGCGATAACGTCCCTTTGTTATGCGCTCGTTTGATATGATGTCCTCTGGACGCCACCCTTGCTCAATCGCTGACAAATAAACAAATGGTTTAAAAGATGATCCAGCCTGTCGCACACCATCTGTAGCACGGTTAAATTGGCTTTTTTTGTAATCATACCCACCAACCATAGCCCGAATAGCACCATTTTCATTCAACATTACTGCTGACACCTCAGGTCGTTTTTTATCTCCATCTTCGGGATATGTACGATCTAACTCTTCTTTTGCAATTTTCGCCACTGTCTTTTGAAGGTTTGGTAACAATGTTGTTGTCACCTTCAAATCACCCTCAACATCGGATGCAAAAATATTAACCTGCCGATAAATCCAATCGGTAAAATAATGAGCATCCTTTGTACGTGAGGCAAACCCCATACCTTGAATTTTACCATCTTCAATTTTGATGTTATTAGCATCCGCAATCATTTCATCAGTTGCATATCCTTCACTTTCCATCGCACGTAGAACAATTTTCATCCGCTTAATCGCACCTTCAGGATTATGAGAAGGGGATAGACGTGATGGCGCTTGCATAAGGCCCGCAAGCAATGCAGCCTCTTTAATCCCTATATCCTCAGGGTCTTTATTGAAATAAATATGTGTTGCGGAATCAAGCCCATATGCGCCCGATCCAAAATAAACATGATTCAAATATGAACTTAGAATTTCTTCTTTTGAATATTTCCACTCAATCCAAAGAGACAGCATCGCTTCTTGAATCTTACGTTTCATTGTTCGTTCAGGGTTAAAGAATAAATTTTTGGCTAGCTGCTGTGTTAACGTTGATCCACCTTGAACAATACCACCGGCACGAACATTCGTAACCATAGCACGAGTCAAACCAATTAAATCAATTCCAAAATGAGAATAAAAACGACGATCTTCAATAGCAATAAAGGCATTAGGAATATGTTGTGGCAAATCTTCAATACGAACATTTGGACCACGTAAATGTCCATATGCTGCTAATTCTGTTTTTCCATCCTTGGCGTAAATTTTAACAATGCGTTTATTATCTGATCCAACGGATTTAGCAATTTTTCCTAGATCTTTTCCATACCATGCTAAAATTGCGACAAGTAGTAATCCACCCCAGATACATGCAACAAATCCCCAACGTAACAGTGTACGCGAAAACTTGGTTTTATTTTGAACCTTCTTTTTTGATGAGGGTTTCTTTTTTACGGGTGTTTTTTTCTTTACCATGAAGGTATATGCCCTTTTTTTCATGGCAAAATCAAGATGTTTTACGCGGCGTCAGACATATCCTGAACGTTCAACCACTCACGCATATCATCTAATGCGCGTTTCGCCATAGCCTTTTTACGCTCTATCCCTTTGACACGTTTACCGCGTTCATTACGAACATCCATTAATGGCATCAAACCAAAATTAATATTCATAGGTTGGAACGTATCCGCATTTGCACCGCCTGTAATGTGATTGATGAGTGATCCCATCGCGGTTGTTTCCGGTGGAATTGTAATATCTTGCCCCAAACGTTCGCTTGCCGCGAAGCGTCCAACCATTAATCCAACGGATGCACTTTCAACATATCCTTCACAACCTGTTATTTGGCCGGCAAAACGAATGTTGGTATTGTTGTTTAGGCGTAATGTACCATCCAACAATTTAGGTGAATTAATAAATGTATTACGGTGAATACCGCCAAGGCGGGCAAACTCAGCATTTTCTAATCCAGGGATAGTGCGAAAGACTTCGACCTGCGCGCCGTATTTCATCTTTGTCTGGAAACCAACAATGTTAAACAAAGTGCCTAGTGCGTTGTCTTGGCGTAATTGTACGACGGCGTATGGTTGTTCTTCACTATGAGGATTGGTTAAACCGACAGGTTTCATCGGGCCAAATGACAATGTTTGTGGGCCGCGTTCTGCCATTACTTCAATTGGCATGCATCCTTCGAAATAGGGAGTGTTTTTTTCCCATTCTTTAAATTCCATTTTGTCCGCGGCAATTAACGCTTCAATAAATGTATAATATTGATCCTTTGTCATTGGGCAATTGATATAATCTTTACCATTGCCGTGGGCTGTTACCTTATCATAGCGTGATTGCATCCACGCCTTGGACATGTCGATAGACTCTTTATGCACGATCGGGGCAAGCGCATCAAAGAACGCTAATTCTTCCTCCCCAGTTTGTGATTTAATCCAGTCGGCCAGTGGATCGGAGGTGAGGGGACCTGTGGCGATAATAACACTATCCCATTCCTCTGGTATTTCGGTTACTTCCGTGCGGTCGATCGTGATGAGTGGGTGATTATCCAGCGTTTCGGTTATTTCTTTTGAAAAATTTACTCGATCAACGGCCAACGCACCACCAGCGGGTACAGCATGTTTGTCCGCTGTTGAAATAATCAAGGAATCGCACATACGCATTTCCTCGTGCAAAACACCTACCGCGTTGGCGGTGTGATCGTCACTGCGGAAACTGTTTGAACAAACAAGTTCAGCCAAGCTATCCGTTTGATGGGCATCCGTTTTACGAACGGGGCGCATTTCATGCAATATAACGGGTACACCCCATATTTGCGGCCTGCCATGCGGCTTCCGATCCGGCCATGCCGCCGCCAATAATATGAATAGGTTTTAAATCTGCTTTTATATCTTGTGTCATGCGGGGACACATACCATATCGACCTTGGGTTTGGCAAATAAATGTTGGTGCATGCGATGTGTAATAACACTCCACAGGTAATTGTTTGATCGGACTGGTGCACGATGATAGTGAGCAAGAGGGCCTGAGGCTAAATATTGCCCTTGGCCATGTCGTAAGGCAAAGGCAGCAATAGGGTATTCTTCAACATCACGATATTCTGCTAATATTTCAATATTTTCAGGAAGCTTATTTTTTAGGGGGTAAAATGCAGGTCCATTACCGTACCACACAGTTTCATTTTGTGTTCCGTTAACTGTATTCACTCGTAACGGAACTGGTATACACCCACCCAAATCTTCTTTTCCGTTCGACGACCTCCAATATCCTGACACGGGCCCAAATGCCTTAATTGCTGCTGCGTTAAACACATGGACTCCATCTCTCATTTTTGTAATACCTTTTGGAGGATGATAGGTTATTTGCTCCGCCATCCAGTAGGCACCAGCACAAAAAGAAACAAGCATTGAACCATTTTCAACATGTGATTTTATACGGTTACGTGTCTCAATAGGTATATGGCGACTATAGAAACTTTCCTCACCCTTTATCTCGGGCAACACAATAATATCGGGGTTTAATTCGTTTATATTACGCACAAGGTGATGACGGTCACTATGCATAATCGCGACATTATCACAATGTTTGAACGTGTTTCGTAATGCTAGTGACAATTCTGCAGAACAAGTTTTACTGTCCGCATCATTATATATGAGGATTGCTTTCGTTTTATTCATTAGTCTTTATTTATAAAAGTCGATCGATGATAGTTTTAAAAAACTCTTTTTGTTGCTCTGTGTGATTTAAGAGCTTATCGATTTCTTTTTTCTCCCATTCATATGAATTATTGAGGTGTTTATATAATCCATCAGACAAGGAATATCCAAATTTTTCTATATGGGGGGAGGATAATATATATTGTCCTTGACCATATTTCCCCGCAACTATTGCCGGTGGTTTACCCTTTAAATCAGTGTATTCAGCGATAATCTTTGTATCGTCGCACATTTCAAAAACAGGACCACCATTATATTGAGTTAAGAAAATTTGTTCTTCAGATGTTTCAATTTCAACCGCTTTTATCCATGAACCCTCATAAAGATTTTCTCCGTTTTCGATCCACTCATAAACTGGACCTGTTGCTTTTTCATTATAAAATGATAATTCGCGCGTGCCCGCGATCTCTCCACATCCCCAATCAAGATTGGAGCAGGCATAATATGCACCGGCGCAAATGCCAAGATAAGAACCTCCACTCGCGACAAAATCTTTTATGCACTGATTACCCAAACCATTTAATTTTTCACAAAAATAAAGATCAGCACCACCAGGCATAATAAGTAATTTTTGATCATCAAGATAACCATCAATAATCATAGATGACGTACACAATGTAACAGGAGCATCATATAGTGATTGTAATGTTTTCACGAGGTGTGAATTATTGAAAATACCATCATCATAAATTGTAATCATGTTGCATAAATATCATAAAAGGTATGAAAAATAAGGCGAAAAATCAAAAAATCCATTGCATTGTTGGTGAATTTTGGCATTGTAAGTATGCAATTGAATCAAAAAAGGAGTAACCCGATGAAAAAATTCGCACAAATAGCAGTACTAGTTGCTGGTTTAGTAGGTCTTTCAGCATGTGCTAACAACGACGTATGGACACCATACGGTTCACGTACAGCAGGTGACAATGATGTAGCACCAGTTTCTGCACCAGTAAGAAACACAGTAAGCCGCGCAGACATGGATGCATTAAAAATGTGTCAAGAACGTGAAAATCGCCTTCTTGCAATGAACAAATCTTGTTACCGCAAGTAATTCAAATTTAACTAAGGAGTATTAAACATGAAAAAATTCGCACAAACAGCAGTATTAATCGCAGGCCTTGCTGGTCTTTCAGCATGTGCAGCAACAAATGACTACCAAGGTTCATCAAGCCGCACAGCAGGCAGTGATGTTTCTGCACAAATCGCAGCATGCCACGAGCGTGTAGCACGTTTAGAATCAATGAATAAAGCTTGCTACCGCAAGTAATATTGTTCTTTAATTAAGAATTAGAAAGCCCCTCTGGTAAAGAGGGGTTTTTTTGTTTATAAGCCCTTACATGTCTGATTTATTATTATCCGTTTCCGATGCGATGATTGCCTTTAACGGCAAGGTTATTTTTGATGGTCTAACGTTTCATATTAAAGACGGTGAACGTATATCCCTTGTGGGTCGTAATGGTGCTGGCAAATCAACATTAATGAACATTATTACTGACAAACTACAGTTAGATGGTGGTGAGCGTTGGCAGTTTGCAGGCGTGAACATCGGATATCTTGAACAAGATGTTGTCCCACAAGTTGATCAAACAGTTTTTGATTATGTTTTTGATGGTATTGCCGCTGAAACAGAAGATGAAAAATCCCTGTATGAATACCGTGTTGATATGGTTTGTGAACCATTAGGGTTGGACAAACAGGCACAAATGACAGTGTTATCGGGTGGACAATTACGTCGTGCAGCATTGGCACGTGCACTGGTGCATGAACCTGAAATTCTATTACTCGATGAACCAACAAACCATTTAGATCTAGAAGTCATTGAATGGTTAGAGGATTTTCTTAAAGGGTGGCAAGGAGCCTTGCTTATTGTCTCTCATGATAAAAAGTTCCTTGAGAATGTATCCAACCGTGTTTTTTGGCTAGATCGCGGCCGTATTCGCATTTGTCCAAAAGGGTTTTCGCATTTTGAACAATGGTCGGAAGAGTTGTTAGAGCAGGAACGCCGTGAACTACATAATCGTGCAAAATATGTAGAGCAGGAGAGCGAATGGGCGAATAGAGGCGTGAAGGCTCGTGTAAAACGCAATGTAGCACGTGTCGCACGTGTACGCGAGATGCGTGAGCAATTAAAGAAGGATCAATCGTCATTTCGCCGTGTAACAAACAAAATAGAATTGCCACAGATATCGACAGCGGTATCGTCGAAGGTCATTTGTGAGTTTAAGCAAGTTTGTAAATCATATGATGATGGTAAAAAAATCATTCTAGATCATTTTAATTTTCGCGTAATGCGTAAAGATCGTATTGGTGTATTGGGCAAAAATGGCGCGGGTAAAACATCATTTTTGAAAATGATGTTAGGTACGGATGCACCTGACAAAGGAACAATCAAGCTCGCTAAAAATTTGAATATAAGCTATTTCGACCAAAAACGTGGTGATTTAGATCCTGAAAAAAGTTTGATTCGTAATTTGTTACCTGATGGTGGTGATCATATTGAGGTAATGGGGAATATGCGTCATGTGCGCGGGTATTTAAAACAATTTTTGTTTGATCCATCGCGTGCGGATGACAAGGTCGCAACATTGTCCGGAGGGCAAAAAAATCGACTAATGCTGGCCAAAATTTTGGCTGATCCAGGGCACATTCTTGTATTGGACGAACCAACAAACGACCTCGACATGGAAACAATGGAAATGCTGGAAGAAATCATCGCTAATTATGATGGAACATTGTTCATCGTATCGCATGACCGTGATTTTCTTGATCAAACGGTAACTCAAATTTTGGCGTTTGAAGGACAAGGGAAAGTTGAACACATTATCGGCGGGTATAGTGATTATCTTGAATTCAAAAATAAAAATAAAAAAGAAATCGTAAAGCCGTTAAAAAATGCAGAAAAGGTGAAAACTCAACCTGTTGAAAATAAAAAAGAAAAGGGGAAGTTAACCTTCAAAGATAAATATGCATTAGAAAATTTACCAAAAGAAATAAGTGCATTAACTCCTGAAATTGAGGCTCTTTCCAAACAACTCGCAGATCCTGATTTCTACACACGTGATCCCAAGGCCTTTAATAAAGCCGCTGAAAAATTAGATCGTAAAAAACGAGAAAAAGAAGATAAAGAGTTTGAATTGTTAGAATTAGAAGAAAAAACTTCCTATTCTTAATTTAGATAAGACCTAAATCACTACGAATTTGGTTTGCAATACCTTCATGAGTAGGGAAGGCACCTTTATCAAGAATAGATAACGCTTCATTCAATGGTTTTGGGTCATGATATTTATAATCTTTACCTTGTTCAGCTAGTTTAACCATTTGAATTGATCCATCATCCTGCTTCATCATCTGATGCTTATCACCTGTGGCAATAAATTGAATCATTTGAATACCATCATCAGATGTTAATAGTTGGCATTTACGGATACGTTTAATATCAAAATCAGTTTCTAACATGATATCGATGATACTATTAAATATAATTTTTGCAACGTGTGATTAAACGCGCCCCATGGCCAAGAATTTTTCACGGCGATGCTGAATTAACTGCTCTGCATTCATTCCATCAAATTCAGACAACCCTTTTTCAATTTGATTTGTTACAGATACAATTGTTGTATCATGATCACGATGTGCGCCCCCCGTTGGTTCCGCAATAATATTATCAATAAGTTTGTTTTTCTTCATGTCCTGAGCCGTTAGCTTTAAAGCTTCAGCTGCATCTTTTGCGTAATCTGCACTACGCCATAAAATAGATGCACAACCTTCTGGTGAAATCACAGAATAGATTGAATGTTCTAACATATAAACTTTGTTACCAGTTGCAATAGCTATCGCACCACCAGATCCACCTTCACCAATAATTGTTGAAATGATAGGAACTCCCATACGAAGGCATGTTTCTACAGATTTCGCAATTGCTTCTGATTGTCCTCGCTCTTCTGCACCGACACCTGGGTACGCACCTGCAGTATCAACAAGTGTCACTACTGGAATTTTGAACTGATTAGCCATGTGCATTAAACGTTGTGCCTTACGATATCCCTCTGGACGAGCCATACCAAAGTTATGATGAATACGTGACGTTGTATCAGCGCCTTTTTCCTGCCCCATAACAATAACAGATCGACCATTAAGACGCCCTAAACCACCAACTAAAGCTGCATCTTCACCAAAATTCCGATCACCCCGCCAGTGGTGTAAAATCAGTGATCATGTTCTTTATATAATCACTCAAATGTGGTCGTTCTGGATGACGTGCAACTTGAACCTTTTGCGCCGCTGTTAATTTAGAATATGTTTGCGTCAACAATTTTTTAGATTTTGTAGATAAGCGTGAAACCTCATCCGCAATATTAAATCCAGCATCACCAGACATATTTTGCAGTTCGTTAATTTTTGCTTCTAATTCCAATACAGGTTTTTCAAATTCTAAAGCCATCATGATATTCATTCTCTTCTTATTTTTATATGTGATAGATATACCGAAAATTGCACAATGATGCAAAACAAAATCCTCACCATTATTGGTGAGGATTTGTAGATATTATATTCTCACTTCCCCAAGCGAAAAATAATTTACTTAGTACCCGTCTTTGACATTGGATGATTTTCCTGAACTTTTTCGTTCACTTCTTCATCCAGCATCTGAGTGTAAATCTGCGTTGTTGCAATGTCAGCATGCCCAAGCATTTTTTGAACAGCACGAAGATCAGCACCATTTTTCAACAAGTGGGTTGCAAATGAGTGACGGATTGCATGTGGCGACAATTTACCCATTGGAAAATCAGCCGCTTTTGACAAGTCCTTCAACATTTGTGCAAAACGCTGACGTGTTAGATGCCCTAAAATTGATGTTTTTGATGGAAACAACCATGCAGCCTGTGTACCATCGTCAGCTTCACCAATAAAACGTTCACGTGTCGCCACATAATCAGACAATGCCTTTTGTGCCGATGGCGTTAGTGGAACCATACGTTCACGTCCACCTTTACCTTCAACAATCATAAACTGGCTATCTTGTTGGTATGTTGTTAGTGGAAGGCCAACAAGTTCTGATACGCGCAAACCTGTTGAGTAAATCATTTCCAACAAACAAACCAAACGTTTTGATGCAGGCGTACCCTTTGCACCGGCAGTTGTGATTGCGTGATTAATTTCTGCTTCACTCAAAATTTTTGGCAATGTACGCTTTTGTTTTGGTGCTTCAATTGTTGATGTAGGCTCATCTTCACGTACACCTTCAGAAATAATGAATTTATAAAACTGACGTAAGGCGGAAATACGACGTGCAACAGTGCGTGGAGTTGTCTTGTTTTCACGATCACCTTTAATTTGTGTTTTATTTGTCAACTCATCAACGTACGCTTTGATGTCCACTGTTTTCGCAGATTCAACATTTGTATTGCGTGACTGCATATATAAGTCAATATCAATCAGGTCACGATCATACGCCGCAACAGTATTTTGCGCAGCACCTTTTTCTGATACCAACATTTCGAGGTAACTTGTAATCCATTTAGACACATTAGGTCTTGGTTTTGCTGGGCGTCCTGGTCTTGCCATTTTAAATTCTCCTTCACTGACTTTCTATATTTTTTATCTATAACTTTTTATTCATATACCATTTTATTTATTATTGCAAATACTCAAAAGAGAGTGTAATTGCATTTTTTTCCAACTTATATGCTTTCAAAGCCGATAAAATCACAGCTATATCATTCAAATGCATTTCCTGTGGTTGAATATTTCCGACAAGAGCAATCATTTCAACCAATGTTGCCGCATGATTATCATTTGAATGGTTTTGAGCAATATAGTCATTAAAACCTAGCCCTAAACTTAACGATTTTTTTTCATATGTCAAGGAAAAGAAGTTTTCATAATCTTGATCACTTCTCTTTCCTTTCAACTTGTCAATATCCCCATTAAGTATGCGTGAAATATAAAGAACACTTGCTGGATCTATATTGTATAACTTTAAAATATTTTGATGATTTTTGTCGTCGTACCAATTTTTGTAATCATCTTGATTCAAACGATTCGCTTTCTGTAAATACTCCAATGGGTAAACAATTGATTCGTATGTCGCCTTCATATCTTTTTTAACTAATGGTTGCACAAATACTGATCGCCATTGATGACTGGGCGAAGAAAGAAATGACAACTGATCTAACATAGGGACAAGCGCTACATCCGGAATGTGTTTCGTTACCTCCATCATTGCCGAGATTAATATAATCTTATCTTCTTCAGTCATATCTTTTTGTAATTTTTGGTAGAAAAATGCAGGAATATCACATGGATGTAATGTTACATTTCCACTATCCTTATCAAAAATTTCTTTTGAAAATTCATGATTATCATACGATTCTTTTAAAAAACTTGCGCCTTTTATCCCTCTCTTTGTGGCCTCCACAGCATAACATTGGTATGTTTCTTGTGATTGATGTCGTGATTGTATGGCCAATGCCAATGCAAGATCACTTAACGATTTTACATCACGTGCATTAGTGTCATATTTTTGTTCCATCCCAATATTATTAGAATGAGTAAGTAATGTATCAAAAACACTCTGATCTTTTTGTAACGTAGTAGATTTTGATGTCAGTATCTTTTTTAGTATAGGAAAATATTTAAATGATGTTTCTTTTACACTCACTTTATTATTCGATCCAAATCGCAATTGACAAAACGTGGATAATTCTCTCCACGCAGGCATATCGCGAAATTGTTCCGAAAAGGCTTCAACATCCAAACAAATCGGTGCGACATCACCATTAAGCATCGTGAGCTGCAATCCGATAAGAGCAAGTTCGTAATCTTGAGAAAGAGTATTCTTCTCTACTGCTAAACTGTAAAGTGATTTGGCATCTTCGAATAATCCATAACGAATAAGTAGTGATAACCGTTTTGCCAATAGAGCAGGGGAGTCGACCTCTTCTTTTGAAGTTTTTGCACTAGACAAAAGGATACGCCTCACAACATCACGATAAACAGGTGAACGCAATGTATTGGGCAAATTATCAAGAAGTTCGACAGCCTCTTCTTGAGTATAATCTTCCCAAATATTACGGACAATTTGCCCTTCTTCTATAGAGTTATAGAGGCCAATACGATCAATTTCATTCCATGCCTTATCATCATTCGCATTCAATGAATATGGCAAATAAAACACAATAATAAGGGCAACAACCCATATTTTATTGAATATTTTCAAGAGATACCTCTTTCGTGATTTCCGTTTGATTTGTTTCAACTGGTGAAAATGATAAAAACATTGCTCCACCAACAAATACGCTAATGATTAAAAGTAAAATTATAACGAGAGATTTCATCTATTCTTATCCTTTGATGTTTCATATAATGGCTTCAAATTAATGATGTTTGTGATAGAAAGCAATCCATGGAATTCTTAAATACAATTGATTGGTCTTTTTGGGCCCCACTCGTTTCAATCTTTATCTTGATATGTCTATCAGGTTTCTTCTCAGGATCAGAAACCGCGTTAACAGCTGTATCCAAGGCCAGAATGCTAGTCCTTGAAAAAGAGGGTAATAAGAGAGCAAAAATTGTTAACGTTCTGATGGATCGTAAGGATAAATTAATTGGAGCACTATTATTAGGAAACAACCTAGTCAATATTTTAGCCTCTTCTATCGCCACAGTATTTTTTATTAACCTTGTCGGGGAAGCAGGTGTTGTTTATGCGACATTAGTTATGACGATCATTGTCTTAATTTTTGCAGAGGTTCTACCAAAAACATATGCATTAACACATAGTGACAAGGTGGCCTTGGCTATCGCGCCAATCATTAAATGTGTCGTAAGCGTCTTTGCACCAGTTACATTTTTAATTTCCAAAATCGTGAATATTGCGTTGAAAATTGTTGGTGGTCAGCAAGACGATGTAAATATGTCCGATATGGCGGTACAAGAATTACGTGGTGCCATTGATTTGGCCCATGACAATGATGACATCACTGATAAAGAATCTTCTGAAAAACGTGCTATGTTACGCTCCATCCTAGATCTCGTCGATGTTGATGTCGAAGATGTTATGACACATCGCAGTAATGTCGTGGCGTTAGATGTAAATTCTCCAATAGAAAAAATTGTTGATGATGTATTGGATAGCCCATATACGCGCATTCCTGTATGGAAAGATGATAAAGACAATATTATTGGGATCATTCACGCCAAAATCCTACTACGAGAATTACGGCATGTCGGCGGAACTGTTGAAAAACTATCAATCGATTCTATTTTACTAGAGCCATGGTTTGTACCCGAAACAACAACGTTATTTGATCAATTACAAGCATTCCGTGAACGCAAGGAACATTTCGCGATTGTTGTAGATGAATACGGTGTGTTTCAAGGCATTGTAACACTAGAGGACGTTTTAGAAGAAATTGTTGGTGAAATTGATGATGAACAAGATTTGGAAACAACAGGCATTCATATACAAGAAGATGGCAGCTACCTTGTTGAAGGCACATTAACCGTACGAGATTTAAACCGTGAACTCGATTGGGATTTACCTGATGAAGATTACACAACGATTGCTGGTTTGATTATTTATGAATCAAAAATGGTTCCCGAAGTTGGGCAAAGCTTCTTATTTTATGGATACAGGTTCCAAATTATGAACCGTGAACGTAACCAGATCACATCATTAAAGATTACGGCGCCAGAACCAATCGAAGATTAAGCGACACATAGTGTATGATGGTGGATAGCTTTATTTTTCAACCCTTTTAGGCTCATAGATGACCTTAAATCGATTGTTTTTCTATGCTTATGGAGGAAGTGTCCTCCATCCTCAATACCATGATTATATAGCTCACTAATAAAACGAGAATCGACTTGTTGCTTTTGTTTTTGACTATAAGGGTGTGCAACATCAGGCCAAATAATATGTATGGGCGGAATATTTGCACCTTTTGCGCGCTGATCTAATAACAAAGCAATATGATCATAGGCCTGATGCAAAATAAGGTCATTCGTATGCAGTACATCTTGATGTGACAATTCACTTTGTTTTCGACATTGGATAGGGGCCTCTGGTGGATTTGTCATGATAAAAACAACCGCATCAACATCATTGAATGTTTTCGTTAATGGTTCAACAGGAGGGTTTGATCCACCAACATACGCACCATCAATGTAGTATAACCCGTCAATTTTTACGGGATGAATATGTGGTTGGATGGCAGCCGATGCATGAATGGCATCATGTGTTATCTGATCATTGATAAATAACCGTTCATTTCCATTTTCATCAACGGCAGGAATTGTTAAATTAATCAAACGTCCTGACGCCAATGCACGTGGGTTAATAACATAATCTTCAATTTGTCGAATAAGGCTATTTGTAACGATCTGCTTCGCACCATGGGGGTTGAACGCCGCCATTATATTCAGTGTTTCTTTTAAACCAAATGGGAGAGGAGGGTGCGATACGTCACTCCAAAATCGGCCAAGGCGTTCTATGGTTTTATTACGCCCTTCTATACCATAACCAAATTTATTAATTGTCTGGGTAACAACCATGCCATTCATTGCACCAGCCGACGTACCCGTAATATCCGTAATTTCAATTGTTGGATTGGCAATAATTTGTGTAAGAACGCCAGCCGTATACGCCCCCAATGATCCACCACCTTGCAAACCAACAGCAATTTTTATTATTTTATTATCATTTGATGACAATTATATTCTCTCCCTAGGGCTTAACTATAGGCGAGTTAAAAATAAAAAAGCAAGAATATTGATTTTTTACACAGAACTATTGTGACAACTCTGTTTCTATCGTTCCAAAATAACTGTCATGAATGTATTTACACCCGCAGTATTATGCGCGGCCAAAACACCTTCGTCATAACAAAATGATTTTACATTAGAAACCTCAGGTTCATCAATGCTAACCGCAGGGTACGTTGGAAATGTTCCATTAGCATAAGTATTAAAATGAGCATGAGTATAGCTTGGGATTTGACCATTATTAAATTTCAATTGTTTATTAATATTTTCACAAACACTATCCGTAAGATTAAGTGTATAAATAGACAAATCGCTCAACGCATCTGTACCAACATCCTTTGAACGATTAAAAAAGACGGCACTTGTCCCTGGTTTAAAAGCGCCAGGCACCAATAGCTCTCTTTCATTCACTGCCGCTTTATCAAACGTAACAATTGGCACACCACCACCGAGAACATGGAAAATAGAACATGAATTGTCCCCCGGCGCATTCGTGTTTGCTATAATGTTCAACGTTCCATTAACCCTCGTCCATTCTGGAACCGTAAAATCAAGTTCAGATTCTGAACACCCATCAAAAGTTAACTTTGAAACGGCATTTTTCACACTGTCGTGATAACGTAAAATTTCCGCGGCCATAACACGCGCCTGCTCATCCGATATTGTTGTTGTTCCACCACGGAATGATTGTGCCACAACATATGATAATGCGGCAAATAACGCCACGGTTATCAAGATAATGAATAGAGCGTTACCGCGTGATTTGAATGAAAAATTGGACATGATTTAAAACTCCTGAATAACAAAAAAAGCTTGATGTGCCTCACCAAGGGTTGCATGGAACATTTTTCGACACCCCTTTCTTTTTCCTGCTAACTCTGCCTCGAGAGGGTCATTTCCTGTCGTCGCGGGGCTTGTTGCAGTTTCAGGAACAGATGGCATCACTGTGATTTCAGGATTAACAAGTTTGTTTATATTTTCACAAATCTCTTTTTTCACATAAAGTAAACGCATCATTAATTCTTGTGCTGTTGTCCCTAAACCAACAACATAGTAATTTGGAGCTTGAGCACCAGACACCCAATAGGCAGGATTAACAAATCTAAAAACACCTGCCAAAGATTGTGGATTATCTTGGTAATCTAGTAAATTATCAGGATAACTAATCGATGCACCATCAGGGTGAAAAATATCACAATCATGGGGGGCCGTTGCAGGATGTTGAAAACTAATATCATCCATTGAACATTCCCGTTGTGTCCATAAAAAATGAAATCCTTGTGAAATTTCATCCATTTTACGAAGAAGTTCACCCGCGGCAACACGTGCCTTTTCATCAGTTATACCACTCGTTCCGCCGCGGAATGAACTAGACACGACATAGGACAACGCCGCAAACAATGCCACGGCAATAAGGATAATAAAAAGCACATTACCTTTGTTATTTTGTATAATCATAAGAATAAGTGTATAGGAACGGTATGAAGTTTCAATCGTTCAATACAATTGAATATTTAAAATGCCATAAGGACCATTTTAACTTGATAATTAACATTTGGTGCCGCTATATTTGATTTTTTCGCGCACCCAACATTTTTTCCAACAAATTCTGAAACATCATCACCAAAGTCAGCATCATCTTCAACAGGTAACGCCGCAAATCGCAAGCCGATTTTTTCATTAACCGCGGTGCAAATTTTTTCAGTCACAAAATTAAGCCCCACCATAATGTCTTGATCACCACTTCCCGCGCCAACCCAACGATAATCACCTGCATAAGTTCCACTTGTCCAAGCATTAGGAAAATTAAATGAAAATTTACCTAATTGAGTTGGTGAAATGGCAAGAACCTCCGCTTCCATCTGGTATTGTGCCAATCTTTCTGGATATCTTATGCCTGCACCTTGTGGATGAAAAAGATCACAGTCATAGGGCGCCGTTGCAGGGTATGCGTCACTGACCTCATCAATGGAACACCCCTGTATATCAACCAAATATTTATATCCACTTTTGATAGATTCCATATGACGCAATACATCACCAGCGGCAACGCGTGCCTGTTCATCAATTATCGTTTCAGAACCACCACGGAAAGAATTAGACACGGCATAAGACAGGGCCGCAAATAATGCTACGGCGATTAAAATTATAAACAAAACGTTCCCACGACAATTATACTGATGCTTCATAGTAACAGTATATCGTAAATTAACTGTTTGCCGCAACCGCACCATGACAATGTTTGTATTTTTTACCTGAACCACACGGGCACGGCGAATTACGTGATACGTTATCCCACGTTGCGGGATCGTCTTTATTAAATTCATCACGTTTAAACGGCATCACTTTCGTTTCAGATTCCGTTGCTTCGTACGTGTCATGTTGTGCCTCAACATCATCAAAATTGGCCTTGGGCATCATATTGACTGCACCACGATCAGAATCAATTTCAACAATTGCCAACATCATCGTCACATGTTCGCGCAGGTTATCAAGCATCGTTTGAAAATATCCGAACGCTTCGGCCTTATATTCATTCAACGGATCACGTTGTGCAAATGCACGCAAAGATATTCCTTGGCGCAAGTGATCAAGATTTAACAAGTGATCTTTCCATTGTGTATCCAATTGTTGAAGGATAATCGCCTTTTCAACACGGCGCATGACGTTAGCATCCATATTAGTTGCCTTTAATGCCATATATTTATCTGCCATATCACGAATACGGTTTTCAATTTCTTCTTCGCCAATACCTTCTTCTTTTGCCCACTCATCGATAGGGGCAGATACATTTAGAATACGTTGTGTTTCACTCATCATCGTATCAATATTCCATTGGTCGGGCAGGGATCCTGCAGGCATATTGCGTTCAACCAAATCCGCAATAACATCTGTGCGCATTTCGATGATCAAATCAGATAGATCTTCTGAATCCATAATATCGCGACGTTGTTCGTAAATGACCTTACGTTGGTCATTCATAACATCATCAAACTTCAAAAGATTTTTACGGATTTCGTAATTTTGTTGTTCAACTTTCACCTGTGCGCGCTCCAATGTTTTAGAAATCAACGGGTGCGTTAACGCTTCGCCATCTTTTAATCCAATTTTACGATGGGCGAGGAGAGGAGCCAGTTTTTCTGCACCAAAAATACGCATCAAATCATCATCTAACGATAGGAAAAATATTGTTTCGCCATTATCACCCTGACGACCAGAACGACCACGCAATTGATTATCGATACGGCGCGATTCATGACGTTCCGTTCCAATAACACATAGACCACCCGATTGACGTACGGCCTCGCGAGCTTCCTCAATTTCAGTTTTTATTTTTACTGTTGTTTTTTCTTGTTTTTCAGGTGTCCATTTTAGATCAACTTCGTTTTCGATCCGCATTTCAAAATTACCACCCAATTGAATATCTGTACCACGACCAGCCATATTAGTGGCAATGGTTACGTTACCCGGAATACCTGCCATGGCGATAATTTCAGCTTCTTTTTCGTGCTGTCGTGCATTTAAAACATTGTGTTTAATTTTACGTTTTTTCAAATGCTTCGAAAGAAGTTCTGATTTTTCAATTGAAGTTGTTCCCACCAAAACAGGTTGTTTTTTTGAAACTGCATGCTCTATTGTAATAAGAATAGCCTCAATTTTATCATCGAAATTTTTATAAATTTGATCTTCATGATCGATACGTGACACAGGAATATTTGTTGGTATATCTATAACGCGCAGATTATAAATTTCTTCAAATTCTGTGGCTTCTGTCATCGCCGTTCCTGTCATACCCGCCAATTTTGGGTAAAGGCGGAAATAATTTTGGAATGTAATGGAAGCCAAAGTTTGATTTTCATTTTGAATTTCAACTTTTTCTTTTGCCTCTAAAGCTTGGTGTAACCCTTCAGAAAAGCGACGACCTTCCATCATGCGGCCTGTAAATTCATCAATAATGATAACTTGATTATCTTGTACGATATAATCGGAATCACGTGAAAATAATTTATGCGCGCGCAACGCTTGGTTTACATGGTGAATAAGGGTGATGTTCTGTGCATCAAATAATGTTCCTTCGGTCAAAACACCCGATTTGTTCAACAATTCCTCAGAATGCTCAACACCTGCATCTGTCAATGTGATTGAACGAGCCTTTTCATCCAATTCGTAATCTGCACCAACAAGTGATGGAATAATTTTATCAATTTCAACATATAATTCAGATGATGTTTCGGCAGGTCCTGAAATAATCAATGGTGTACGTGCTTCATCAATTAAAATTGAGTCAACCTCATCAACAATTGCAAAGTTAAATTCACGTTGAACCATCTCTTCTAAACGGAATTTCATATTATCGCGCAGGTAATCAAAACCAAATTCGTTATTCGTTCCATATGTTACATCACATGCATAGGCGATTTTGCGTTCTGCATCATCCAATCCACCTTTGATACAACCAACGCTTAAACCAAGAAAACGATAAACCTGTCCCATCCATTGTGAATCACGTTCAGCTAAATAATCGTTCACAGTTACAACATGAACACCTTTGCGTTCAATTGCATTTAAATAAACAGCGAGTGTCGCCACAAGCGTTTTACCTTCACCTGTACGCATTTCGGCAATCATACCTTCGTGTAAGGTAATACCACCAATCAGTTGAACATCGTAATGACGCTGACCCAACGTTCTTTTGGCTGCCTCACGAACCGTTGCAAATGCTTCTGGTAAAATATCATTCAACGTTTCACCTGCTGTTAGGCGATCACGGAATTCACCTGTTTTATTTTGGAGCTGTGTATCGTTTAACGATTTAAAATCGTTCTCTAATCCATTAATTGTATCGACAGGGGCAGATAATTTTTTTAACGCGCGATCATTAGACGATCCAAACATTTTATTGATGAGTGATAAAACCATTTTAATATCTTTTTCTTTTACAAATTCTATGTTGTGTATAAATGTCCAAGCAGATGACGTCAATCTTGATTCATCTCTTATCCATGGCATAATGCCTCTCATCACAAACACCAATAAAGAGGTTAAAACATGGCAGAAAATTCAAAACAAAACTTAACAACAGCAATTTCTATTATTATTGCGTTGATCGCCGTTGTGTATTCACTAATGTTGCACATGAACAAACCAACCCTACCAAATGAGTCTGCTCAAACATTTACTGTTGGTGAAAACAACCCAATTGTCATGACTATTAATGGTAAAAGCATAACACGTGCAGAAATATTAGATAACTTCAACCGTTCTGGTTCTCGTGTACCAGAGGGAGCACCAATGGAAAAATTGTTTCCTATGATGCAAGAACAATACTTAGCTGGTACATTATTAACACAGGCAGCCTCAAAGGCTGGTGTTAGTGTTACTAATTCAGACGTTATTGAAAAAGCAAAACCAGCGTTAGAGCAGGCCATCCGTGCCGTCTATTTAGAGGAATTAGGTAATAAAGGCGTTTCTGATAAAGATGTTGAGCGTGCCTATAATAACTTAGTTGTTAATGCACCAGATATGAAAGAACGTCGCGCAAGTCACATTCTGATTAAAGACGAAAAGAAAGCTAATGCTATTTTAATCAAAGCAAAGAAGACATCTGATTTTGCAAAATTAGCAAAAGAAAACTCCGAAGGCCCCTCCGCAGAAAACGGTGGTGACCTTGGTTATTTTGTCGCCGGTGAAATGGTTCCAGAATTTTCAAAAGCTGCTTTCGAAATGGAAGTGGGTGCGGTGAGTGACAAAATTGTTAAAACACAATTCGGATATCACATCATTAAAATAATGGAAGAACGTGTCCGTACAAAACCAAAATTGGCAGAAATCGCAGATCAAATTAAACAACAATTATCCCAAGGCGTTGTATCAGAAAAAATGCAAGAACTGCGTAAAAACGCAAATATTGAATTATTTGACGTGCAGGGCCAACCATTGAAAAAAGAAACCACTAAAGCAGAAGGAAAACCTGTAGAGGAAAAAACTGAAAAATAATGATCGATTTTTCCATTGTAAAGTCATGTACAGGCGGTAAGATTGGTGACGATCTCCCGCCTGTACCTTATTTAAAAACAATTTTAGTGTCTGCGGCCGTTCTTATTGATGCGGATGAACGCATATTACTGGCACAACGGCCCGAGGGAAAGCCAATGGCAGGATTGTGGGAATTCCCAGGTGGAAAAGTTGATACAAATGAAACACCAGAATATGCATTGATCCGGGAATTAAATGAAGAATTAGGTATTATGACTGGTGTTGATTGCTTGCAACCATTGACGTTTGCTTCACATTCTTATGATGATTTTCACCTTTTGATGCCTTTGTTCGCATGTCGAACTTGGAAGGGAATACCAATGCCACAAGAGAGACAAAAATTAAAGTGGGTAACAAAACAAGAACTGTTCGATTATCCAATGCTCCCTGCAGATATACCGCTTATTCCCTTGATCCACCAATTGGTATAATCTACCCCTTATGAAGATTGACCTTCACAAAATTAATAGTTTTTATGATACGGATCTTGGGCAATATGCAAGAGATGTGATCATGCGATCATTGTTAAAAATTGTGTCAGTACAAAAATTAAAAAAAACGACATGTGTATGTTCTAGCGGTACTTCTCATTACGCGTCACCATTCAGAGATAATGCCAAACGGTTGGCATTTCAATCGTATGAAATACAGGAACAACATTCTATTGAAAGTGATGGTAATCATATCGTCACTGATAGACTTTATTGGCCCTATCGTGCCGAGGACGCCGATTTTGTCGTTATGCTCCATGATTTAGAATTTGCGGAGACGCCTGAAAACTATTTACGTGAGGCATGGCGTGTTTTGAAAGGTGAGGGGCAATTAATTATTGTATTTCCCAATAGATCAGGTGCATGGGCAAAATATGATAATACCCCATTCGGGCATGGATACCCTTACACATTGGATCAATTAAACAAATTACTTTCAAAAGCTCATTTTACTGTTGATATGTATGAAGGACTTTTGTTTTTTCCAGCGTATCAACCAAAAACAAAAATAGGAAAATTTTACCGTTATTGTCTTGATAAAATAGGATCAGTAATGCTGTTTCAGCCTGGTATCCTCATTGTTAAGGCGAGCAAGCATATCTATGCACCATCAAATGGTTTAAAAATTAACGCTGCGGAAAAGGCGAAACAAGTTCTTTTCCCAAAGCCTGTCATCAGCCCTAAAGTAACGAATTTTTTAAAGTAATTTATGGCTTTCAACCTCTATGACATCACGCATTTTTTTGAATACATCTTGTGGTTTTAATCCCGCCGGTATGATGGGTAATATCTTAAATGTGATCGTTCCTGATTTCTTGAAAAAGGCATTGCGTGGCCAAAATTTACCGCTGTTCATCGCAACAGGTAAAATTGGAATATAAAAATTTTCATACAAGCGGATCGCCCCTTGCTTATAAGGCTTATCTTCAATCGTATCTGTTACACTGACACGTGTGCCTTGCGGATAAATCATAATGGGGACGCCCGCATCAATGACAGGTTTTGCATTTGTAATTATCGATTGAACGGCTTTACCACGTGCGCCACGATCAACGGGTATCATTCCCACCTTGGCTGCATACCATCCCCATAATGGAAGATACGTCAGTTCACGTTTTAGGATAATGCGACAATCACCAAAGATATGGAACATTTTTAAAGTTTCATAGGCCGATTGATGTTTCATCGCAATAACATAAGATCCATCGGTTGGAATATGTTCACGGCCAATAACTTCAAAATCTAACCCTAATATAAACTTTTCAAGTTGATATATTACACCGAAATATCCGTGATAAAGAATTTTAAAAGCCCAATCACGAGGTAAAACCATAATCCAAAGCAAACCAACACAACAAATGATATTGGCAGAAAAAAACAGAATGTTAAAAAGGATAGAGCGTATAATATTCATATGTATCGTTTACTGTTTTTCTAATCTAATCCAACTGCCCAAAAATTTAATGTATTCACGAGCGGCATAAGACCAGAATTTTGCTTCCATCACAAGGTCTAAACGACGTTTTGTACGCACAGGGTAGGGAGTTATAGAAATCGTATTGTCTAAAATTTTTGAGAATTGCAGGTAAGATCGAGGCATATGTGGTGCAGAAGTTACAAGAATAATAGAATTAACGTCATTTTTATTGATCCATTTCTCAGATTCAATAGCATTTGCTTCCGTTGTATCCGCGATATAATCCAACGTAATGCAGCAATGATTTTGTAATTTTTGTTTTTGTCTACGAGATAGTAACTCTGAATTATTTGTAATAATTTCCCTCAATTCAACATTATGCAAAACACCAGAAATCAATAATTTCTCTGCTTTTTTATCAAGTAATAGTGTAAATGCACGCTCTATTCGACCTTGTTCACCCGTCAACGCTATAATAGCGTGTTTCTTTTGAGCATTATCTAAATTTGGTGTTGGCCATACAAGAATACTAATGACATAAGCAATACTTCCGATCATTATGCAAGCGAACAGAAAAAATGAAATTTTAAATATTTTTCTAAATAATGTTATCATGGCATTGTCTTTAGCGCATTTCGTACAGTGAATGATGTAATAATATAACTGACAACAACAAAAGTTAAAAAAATCATACAAAGATACCCATAAAACAATAAGGGTTGTATTTCAATATTGAGAAATACAACCGCTGGTGAAAAGAGAAATCCGGTACATATAAGCCCTATTATGCCTCCCCATATGATTGGTTTAATCAATGCGCGTTGAAATAAACTTACGATGATAGATACATCAGCCCCCATAAGGTAAATGAGTTTAAGTGTTTTATCGCTCGCTTGTAATTGAGTACGAATTGTGGCGGACAAGACAAGAGATGTCACAAAAAAAACACCAATGGCTAGGCTGATAAATGCAAAACGGAAGGTAAGGGCCGTGCGATTAATATCGGCCTGCCATATTTCAGGTTTCTTAAATATGGTTTGAACAACATTTTCTTTAATCTCATTCATAATGCGTTGCTCTGCGTTTTTAGCACGATCAGGATGTAAAGAGAACGTCATGAAAATAGGACTAGGAATTTGATATTCTTTATCAATATCATCTGCATTATCAAATCGAGTAACATCCACACTCACAATAATAGGATCGCCATCAATTATTTTTTGAATTTTAGCCAAATTTTGTTCAATGCGCTGCTGATCGAAAACTACTTTTTCTTCTTCATCAAACGCTAAAATTTCTAACGTCATTTTATTTTGTGTATCTTGTATCCATGACTTTGTAACTGTTTGTGTGGTTAATAGGCCGAGTGCAGAAAATCCAGCTATAACGGCCATAAATAATACCATAAATCCAATATGGCGGAATGCCGACGAGGGCAAAATATGTGATGAAGGAAGCGCCATTAAACCAAATGCCCCGCTTTTAATTTAAGCAAGGGGTGTGGAAAACGTTCAACAGTGCCTTTGTTATGAGTTGCAACGATCAAAGCCATACCTCTTTTGTTTAATTCCTCGAATAGCTTCATAATACTATCCCCCATAGGATCATCCAATGATCCTGTAGGTTCATCAGCTAATAAAATTTTAGGTTTTGTAATAATAGCACGCGCGATGGCAACACGTTGTTGTTGACCACCAGAGAGAAATGGAGGGCGTACATGACCATATTCACCAAGACCAATCCATTTAATCATTTCCGTGACCGCGCTTTTTATCTTTTTTTCAGGCTGATCTAATAACCGAAGGGGTAAAGCGACGTTATCATAAATAGATAGATGATGAAGAAGACGAAAATCTTGAAAAATAACACCAATATTGTTACGTAATGCTGCGCGCTTTGGCCGTGATGATTTTGCGACATCTTCATCAAACATCGTGATGTGACCACGGCTGGGCAATTTTCCCATATGAAGTAATCGCATCAACGATGTTTTCCCTGATCCACTGCTTCCCATCAAATAATGGAATGATCCCTGTTCAATTGTCAAAGAAATATCACTTAAAACCTCTGGTCCACCATCATAACGTAATCCAACATGCGACAATTCAATCATTTTGGAACGTCTAATCCTATTTGTCTATTAACAATTTTTTGAAGCGCACTTGATTTCTTTGTTGAATTTGTGATTTTAACTGCCATCTGATAAGCATGTTCGACATCTCCAGCCTTTAAAAATATCGAAGATACAATTCCTAACGCTTTATTTTTAAAAGAAACAGAATCAATGGCATTAATGCTGCGCATTGCACGTGCAAAATCACCTCTCTCAGCTTGAATTTCAGCAGTTTCCCCATAAGCCTTGTGCTTTAATGCATCCTTTTTCATCACCAACGTTGTTGTATGCGCATCATCATCTAAACCAGCAAAAGCCTGTGCCATCGCAATATAGGTATAAGCTATATCACGTGCACCTTCGTCAAGAATACTTGGTGTAAAATCATTTAATTTTTTAAACATTGTACGATATTCATCGACAGATAGTTCTTTGTGAATCGCTAGTGCCATACCTATGGCCCGAACTGTCATAGCCTGTGTATCACTATTATTTATTTTTTTTATATAACCGATGGCACCATCAACATCTCCGCCAAAGGCGATGCTCACAGCAAGATCACGATATGATTGGTTTTTCCAACGTGATTCATCAATGTTTTGTGTTTCTGTGACAATAAGTGATTGAATACATTTCACATTTGCGGGTTGGCATTCCATATCATCTGAATAAACGGGCAAGGCTATAAAAACCATGATTATAATGTAAAAAAAAGTGGATGGGTGCATCTGCGCTCTTTCTAATTTCAAGATTGAATGTCATTATATTAAACAATGATTATTACCTGTCCAGAATGCGATGCTCGATTTGTTGTCCCATCCACCGTTTTTATGCGTGGTGGACGAAAAATGAAATGCGCCTCATGTGCACACGTATGGTTCCAAGATGAACCCATGGAGAGATCAGACGCAGTTAAAAACTTTGTACGTGATTTAGATAAAGGAACACAAAAGAATAAAAAACAAAAAAACGGCAACCTACTAAAAGAAATAAAAGAAGAAATTATAACAGGTAAAATATTTATATTTGCTGGCTTTTCGTGTGCCATAATTACCTTTTTTATTATTCATCTTATGTCATCTGCACCATTAATCATGGGACAAGGATTAGCATTTCATAATGTTGAAATTAATCGAGATCGCGATGAAACCACTTTAATTGGTGAAATTGTGAACACTATGAACGAAAAACGTGGTGTTCCAACCTTACAAATAACAGAATTATTACGTGATGACTTATTGGGGAATGTTATTTTGGTAAAACCTGAAAAAGAAATTCTTGATGCGGATGAAACGTTAAAAATAGAATTAAAGTTATCAACGATTGGTCATGAAGTTCGTAATTTAAAAATCAGTTTTGAAAATAGTGCCAATCCAAATAATGAAGCATCTCATCAAAAATTAAAAGAGACGATTGAGCATCATTGACGTGGATATGTTTTTGGAAAATCATTTGATGACAATCCTTCTGGTGCATCAAGTTGACCTGGTTTAACACCACAAGATACGACACATAATAAACATAGTAAAAGTAAGTATTTCATCAGGTAATCATAATGAATAAACGTCAAAACCTAAAGAGACTTTTTATTTTCAACGCATTATTGTTGGTTGTTGCGTTTGCTTTCCTTCAATATTCTGTCGTGAAACATGAAGATAACGAACCAGTTCTTGTTGCGGCCACATCGCAAGTACAAGAAACGGATCAAAATATTAAAAAACCGATCACACAAGGGATAGTGAAGGAACGTTTCACGCACTATAAAACACCTGAAATTATGCCAGATTTCCCTTTTAAAACGGCCTTTGATAAGGACATGACATTTGATGATCTAAAAGGACAATGGGTCATTTTAAATTTATGGGCAACATGGTGTCCGCCATGCCTGGTTGAAATGCCATCATTACAAGAATTGCAAAATAAATATGGCGGGCAAGGCGTGAAAGTTGTCGCCATTTCATTAGATCGCAAAATGTATGGTAAAAAACTACGTACGTTTTTGTCACGTAAGAATTTTGGTCCTATTGCCGCCTATTATGGTGATGGAAAACGCGCGATGGATTTATTCGCCATGCGTGGGTTGCCAACAACATACATTCTTGAACCCGGCGGACGTGCGATTGGATCAATCGCAGGGGACATTGATTGGACGGGTGAAGACGCTACGGCGTTTATTCAAAGTTTGATTAAATAATCTACAGTTTTTCAGTGAGCGCAGGTGCGGCGTCGAACAAATCGGCGACAAGTCCATAATCCGCAACTTGGAAAATAGGGGCTTCTTCATCCTTATTAATCGCAACAATGATTTTTGAATCTTTCATTCCTGCCAAATGCTGAATAGCACCGGAAATTCCAACTGCAATATACAGTTCAGGTGCAACAACTTTACCCGTTTGCCCAACCTGATGATCGTTAGAAATATATCCACTATCGACCGCGGCACGTGATGCACCGACGGCGGCACCTAATTTATCGGCCAAGGCCTCGATAATTTTGAAATCATCGGATGATCCAACACCACGACCTCCTGATACAACAACACCTGCCGAAGTGAGTTCAGGACGTTCAGATACGGATAATTCTTGTCCAACGAATGATGATAGGCCTGAATTGGACGCTCCACCTAAATCTTCAACAGATGCAGATCCGCCAGATGCTGCAACCTTGTCAAAGGCTGTTGCACGAACGGTCATAACCTTAATCGCATCCGATGTTTTAACCGTGGCAATGGCTTGTCCTCCATAAATTGGTCGTTTAAACGTATCGGCCCCTTCAACACCAATAATATCGGTTAGTTGTTGAACGTCGAGGAGGGCGGACACGCATGGCAAAAACCCTTTCCCGAATGTTGATCCAGGGGCAAGAACATGCTCGCATCCCTTTGATTTAACGGTGTCGGCCACCAATGGAGCTAAATTTTCGGCCAAATTATGCGATAATGATGCATCATCGGCTTTTAAGACTGTACTTACACCTTCGATTTGTGAGGCGGCCTGTGCTGCACCATCACATCCCTGACCAGCAACAAGGACGGTGATATCACCGCCTATTTCTTTCGCCGCGGCAATTGTGGATAGCGTCGCATCCTTAATGGACTGATTGTCATGTTCTGCAATAACAAGAATACTCATATCTATATCACCTTTGCTTCATTTTTTAATTTGTCGATTAATGTATCAACGTCAGGAACGGTAATACCACCAGCGCGCGCCGCAGGTTCTTCGACTTTTAAGATTTCTAAACGGTTGGAAATTTCCACACCGTAATCAGACGGTGATTTTGTTTCCATCGGTTTCTTTTTTGCCTTCATAATATTGGGAAGTGATGCATAACGTGGTTCGTTTAAACGAAGGTCAGTCGTAATGATACACGGTGTTTTAATGGATAGTGTTTCTAACCCACCATCCAATTCGCGTGTCACCTTCGCTGAACCATCTTCTAATTCAACTTTCGATGCAAATGTTGCTTGTCCCCAACCAAGAAGGGTCGATAGCATTTGCCCCGTTTGATTTGAATCATCATCGATGGCTTGTTTCCCCATGATAACGATATCGGGGGATTGTTCATCAACAACCGCCTTTAATAATTTTGCCACGTTTAATGGTTCAACCGTTTCATCCGTTTCGATTAAAATACCGCTGTCGGCACCAATAGCCATGGCGGTACGTAATGTTTCTTGGCATTGTGACGGCCCAACGGATACTGCGATGATTTCGGTTGCTTTGCCTGCTTCTTTCAAGCGGACGGCTTCCTCAATCGCGATTTCATCGAAAGGGTTCATCGACATTTTAACATTTTGTGTTTCAACGCCAGTGTTATCAGATTTTACGCGGACTTTTACATTGTAATCAATAACGCGTTTTACGGGGACGAGTATTTTCATTGTCATTATTCCATTTTATTATCAAACAGTTAAGTAGAAGTTAAAAGCGCAAGTGCAAAAAAACACAATCGCCAATCCTTGTAATATAATACGCGCGCGCATCAATATGTTACCGTACCGTGCATTCGCCTCACCGCCTTTACCCATAACGATAATTCCAGCGGCAAGAGAGATGAGCGTCAACACCATTGTTCCAAACATTAGTAGGAAAAAAATAATATTATTCATGCTCACTATGATAGGTGAATCGTGAATTTTTTATAGTGCTATTTTTTATGTGCCGCGCTCATAAAATAATTAACGGATATGTCGGTGTTAGACAGGCTGAATTGATCGAGCAGGGGATTATAAACAAGTCCTGTAATGTCATTCACTTGCATGTTGTTGATATGCGCATGTTTTGCCAGTTCAGACGGTTTTACGAATTTTTTCCAATTGTGCGTTTCTTGTGGGAGCCAACGTAGGATATATTCCGCAGCCACAATTCCTAGCGCAAACGATTTTCCAGTACGATTAAGCGTAGAAAAAATAATCAACCCATTTGGTTTAACAAGCTTGCAAACACTTTCCACAAAATCATCAACATTATCGACATGCTCAATAATTTCCAGCGCAAGAACAACATCATATTGCCCTTTATGATCAGTTGAGGTTTCGCATTTATACGTAATATCCAGTCCGCTATCAGCAGCATGTTCTATTGCAATTTTAACAGCTGTTTTTCCTGCGTCTATGCCTGTAACTTGTGCACCCATTTGTGCCAATGGTTCGCAAACCAATCCACCACCACATCCAACATCCAACACAGATAGATCCTTTATATTTTTACGATCAAAATGAGTACATATTTGACACTTGAGATAATCAATGCGTGTTGGATTCAGTTTATGCAATGGCTTTAACTTTCCATTGACATCCCACCATTCATTTGCCATATTTTCAAAATTATGTATTTCTTTAGGATTAACTGTTGTCATGAATGATGTTATAGAACAAAAACCACGTCTTGTCATGAAATTTGGCGGAACCTCTGTTCGTGATTTAGGTCACATCAAGCGCGCGGCAAAAAAAATGATCCGTGAAGTGGAAAATGGTTATCATGTGACTGTTGTTGTGTCGGCCATGGCGGGTGTTACAAATCGTTTAGTTGATGAAGCTATCTCACAAGGTTTCACAGAGCGTGATCCTGAATATAGTGCTATTGTATCTGAAGGTGAGTTAGAAACCTCACGTTTAATGGCACAATCTATTAATGAAATGGGACATGGTGCGCAAGCATGGTCAGGCCCCCAAGTGCCTATTAAGTGCGACAATAACTATGGGCAGTCCAATATTTTACAAATCCCATCAAATAATATCGCGAATGGTTTTAAAATAAATCAAGTCGCGGTTGTTGCAGGTTTTCAAGGTGTAAGCGTAGAAGGACGTATAACAACATTAGGGCGAGGTGGTTCAGACACAACGGCTGTTGCATTGGCGTGTGCTTTGGGGGCAGAACGCTGTGATATCTATACCGATGTGGATGGTGTGTATACCGCGGACCCTCGTCAGGTTGAAAAGGCGCAAAAAATTGATCGAGCCGAATTTGAAGAGATTTTAGAAATGGCTCATATGGGATCAAAGGTGTTACACCCAAGGTGTGTGCAGTTAGGCATGAAATACAATATACCAATTCAAGTTTTATCATCATTAAATGATGGAATTGGATCAGATTTAAAAGGAACAATGATTATGGGTGAGATAGAAGCAATGGAAGGTGGTGCAGTCACAGGAATTTCACATGATTTCAACGATGCACAGTTGACCGTTTATAATATCAAAGATCAATTTGGACAGGCTGCAAATATCCTGTCGGCATTATCTAAAACGCAGATCAACAAGGATATGATTATCCAACCTGTAAGTAATGATGACGGTATAACACGCATGACAATATCTGTTCCAAAACAAGATGCAGACCGTGCGCAAAAAGCACTAAGTACATTAGGGTATGATCATGTCGAAGTCGATACAGATATTGTAAAAATTTCTGCAATCGGTAGTGGCATGAAGACAGATCACACTGTTTCGGCAACATTTCTTCAGGTATTGGCTAACAATGAAATCAATACACGCGCCATCGCCACATCTGAAATTAAGATTTCCGTTATTGTGCGTGCAGATCATGCAGAAACAGCCTTAACAAAATTACATTCTGCGTTCGGTCTAGATCGTAAGTAAAAAATCGTTTAGTCTCTTTCGGGTATGAATAAATTAAGCCCTCAAGATAAAGAAACGCTAAATAACTTCCGTGGCATGACAGTTGGGAAAATATTCATCCGCGCACGTGAAAGCCAGAATGTAACGGTTGAACAAATTGCAGCACACCTCAATATCAGCTCAACACATTTAAAAGCCATAGAAGAGGATGATGTTAACAACCTTCCGCCAAAGGTTTATGCTGTTGGTTTTGTACGCGCTTATGCCGACCTCTTACAACTTGATTCTGAAAAAATGGCCTATTTATTCAAAGTTCAATTTTACGGAAAAAAACAAACAGATGCTCAGAAAAAAATCATTCGCTCAGAAGGTAAGAAAATTGAAATTTTTGAAATTTTCAAACAGAAAATAGACATGATTCCAATGCTCTTATTTTCTGTCATTGGGATCGTACTAATGTTAAGCGTTTTAGTTGTGTTTGTGATCTGGGTTATCGGACCAGGAGAGAACGAGAGAACATCTATTCCTGAGGTGCCTGCATCAATGTTATCTGCAGCTGATCCACAAAAAACACCTGACACACATCAACAAGTAACTGCTGAAGATTTCATTAAGCCAGAGAGCCATAAGGAAGAAAATCCAAAAACAATAGAACCTATGGACATTATTTTAAAACCTGATGAAGGGGCCAAAGCATACGGCGTATCACCCCTAGAATCCGAACTAGCTTTTAAGTTTGTTGAAAAAGTGTGGGCTGAATTTCGTGAACTCAAAGGTGGTAAAATTTTATTATCACAAACATTTGAAAAAGGTGATGTAATTTTTATTCCAAAGGATATGGATGTATTAACCACAACAGGAAATGGTGCTGCTATCGAAACATATTTAGATAATCAATCACTAGGTGTATTAGGGAAACAATCCGAAATCGTTCGATTAAAGCCCGTTTCTGCAAAAGCATTACGCCTACATTAAAAGGAGCCTTAAAATCATGAAGAAAAAATCTCTTATTTGGAGCGCAATCGGTATATCTGTTTTTACCTGCGCTGCATACTTGTTCTTTAATCTTAATGCTATGATCATACGAACAACAGAAAATATAGCTAGTGAGGCCCTTGGTGTTGATGTCCACATCGGTGATATTGATCTGTCTTTGTCAAACAAAAAGGTAACTGTTTCCAATATCCTTATCGACAATCCACAAGGATATAGAGGAAAACACATTTTAGAAACAAATCAAGTTTCCATCACTTTAAACACAGCCAGTCGTGAACTTATCAACTTTAATAGTATTCAGGCTAGTGGAAGTATCGTTAATGTTGAAATCAATGAAAAAGGAATGAATATCCTAGATTTAAAAAAACTAACCTCAAAAAACAGTAAGGCAGAAAAGAAGGATAGTACCGCTGTAAATGTTATCATTAAAAAGATGCTTATTGAACCCTCAGAAGTTAACTCTCGTATAACCTTTCTTGACAAGGATATTGCAACATTCAAATTACCCCCTGTATCCTTTGCAAATGTTGGAAATAACGGGAACACATCTGCTGGCGATGTTATTACAGAAATCATCACACAGTACCTAACAAAAATTGAAAAACAGGTAACAAAAAAAGGTATATTATCTGATGTATCTATCCCTGGAATAAATGAAGCAGAAAAAATAATAGATGGCGCTGCAGATGTTCTGAGGAATCTATTCTAATTTTTATTCCCTGATTGTAATTTGATTTTATAAATGATTGATAATGTCTGAGAGGATAAGGGGGGAGTAATGTGCTCGTTACCCATCTTTATTTTTTAAGAGCAGGGATAATCCATTGGCTATCTTGGAAATCGAAATCTTTCTATTCTGCCGATGCTAACTCAGTAGGTCGTACAAATACATGTATGTTTCCAATACTATTTGTTCCACTCTTAAAGGTGTCATTAGAACGTTTGACCTTTTGTAATCATAACGCCAACTTTTACCACCTGTTTTGGTGATGAATAGGTACAAACCTTTCCCATGATTCTCAAATACCCGAATTAAGATCCGAAAATACATTGAATTTCATTAAATCTCTTAGGGCGTTTTTAGACTATTAAGACGCCTAAATCGTACTGTTTTCCTATATTTTTGGGATTATATAAGATGATTTTGGGAAAGGCAATGGCTCTCGAGCAGGACTCATATCAAGAGCGCAAGCCTTTGATATAGTTAAAAATAATAATTAAAAATTATTTGCATACCCGAAAACATTCTGGATTTAATAAAATTAAATCGGACGATGCTGGACAGATGGAATGCCAAAAACACCGTGTTTACTGTTGTTTCTGGACTATATAGGATTGTGTTGGGAAAGTAAAATGGCTCCTCGAGCAGGATTCGAACCTGCGACCAATTGATTAACAGTCAACTGCTCTACCGCTGAGCTATCGAGGATTAAGCCTTGTAAAGTAAGTGCTTTTGTAATGAATTTAAAAACACCTGTCAATTACATTTCGTTCATTTTTTTAGCAAAGTTAGATATCTTTATCTTTGCTAAAAATTAAGCTGCTCTTTCTTGTTTTGAATTTGTATCAACACTAATACGTTCAATTCCACCCATATATGGCTTTAACACTTCTGGTACAACAACTGATTGAGTTGCGTCATCCCAATAATTTTCAATCACGGCAACAAGGCATCGCCCAACGGCCAATCCTGAACCATTTAATGTATGAACAAACTCTGTTCCTTTACTACCACCTTCTGGGCGATAACGCGCATTCATACGACGTGATTGTATGTCACCACAGTTAGAACATGATGAAATTTCACGATATTTGCCTTGTGCAGGAACCCACACTTCAAGATCATATGTTTTTTGTGCTGCAAACCCTGTATCACCGGCACATAGAACAATTGTACGGAATGGCAATTCCAATTTCTTCAATATAGTTTCTGCACATCCAACCATTCTTTCATGTTCTGCCTTAGAATCTTCTGGACGTGTAATGCTCACCATCTCAACCTTATAAAACTGGTGCTGACGGATCATACCACGTGTATCACGTCCTGCGGATCCAGCCTCCTTACGGAAACAGGGAGTATACGCCGTAAAACGCATAGGGTCGTCTAAATCAATAATATCTTCACGAACTAAGTTTGTTAAAACAACCTCAGATGTTGGCAACAACCAACGACCATCCGTTGTTTCGAATTGATCATCTTCGAATTTAGGCAATTGTGTTGTTCCATACATAACATCACTTGTCACAAGCAATGGCGGTTGGATTTCAGTATAACCATGCTCCACCGTATGTGTATCCAGCATAAATTGAGCCAGCGCACGATCCAATTTAGCTAGCGCTCCTTTTAAAATAACAAAGCGTGATCCTGAAACTTTTGCAGCAGTTTCAAAATCCATCATGCTCAATCTTTCACCAATCTCCACATGATCAGGATGGTTTTCAATCAAATCTGGCTGATCCATAAATCTACGGATTTCTACATTTTCATCTTCGTCGGCGCCATTAGGAACATCATCAGCTAACTGATTAGGGATAGCAGATAATATCCCATTTAATTGTTCTGACACATCGCGTTCTTGTGTTTCTAAAATTGCCATACGGTCTTTTAACGCGGCCACTTCCGCCATAATAGCGCCCGCATCACCACCTTGTGATTTAATTTGACCAATTTCTTTTGATTTTACGTTACGCTCATTCTGCACATCTTGCAGCTCAGTTTGGATTGCACGGCGTTTTTCATCCAAATTTAAAATTGTTGGTGTTTGAGCACCCAACCCACGACGTGCCCAATTGGCATCGTATTCTGCAGCTCTATTACGAATATCTTTTAAATCAAACATAGTATTATTTCCTTATTATTCTTTTGATATGTTTTACCCTACCTAAAATTTTCGTTCAATATTGATTATTTAAGAGTTGATTTTAAACACATGAAAATATAGTGTCTTTTAAATCAAATCACAGTTTGATGAATGGGCACGTGGCCGAGCGGCTGAAGGCGCTCCCCTGCTAAGGGAGTATGGGGTTTATAGCCTCATCGAGGGTTCGAATCCCTCCGTGCCCGCCATTTTTCAAGATCATAAAAAAGTCACATTTCAATCATACATATACGGTATAAATTCTTATTTGGAGATTAAACGCATGAAATACCACCCCTTATTACGCATCACACACTGGGCTATGGCCTTTGGGATTCTTGGACTTATTGCCATGGGGTGGTATATGAACACATTAACTCCAGAAGAGGGACGTTACGACCTTTATGATTGGCACAAAAGTTTTGGAATGGTTGTTTTAATGCTATTTCCTTTACGTTTTATTTTAAGAAAAATAACAACAGTTCCTCCTTTACCCTCTGGAATAAAACCAATCGAAAAGAAATTATCGCACCTCACGCATATATTATTATATATCGGGATGCTTTTTGTTCCTGTGATTGGATACGTATATTCAACAACCGGTGGACACGATGTTCCCTTGTTTAACCTTACCGTTCCTGCAATATTTAGTAAAAATAAAGAGATTTTTGAAATAGCTGGTGAACTACACGAAATAGCAGCCTATACAGTTTTGGGACTTGTGGCTCTTCATATCATTGGAGCCTTAAAGCAAAAGCATAAGTTTTTTGAAAAACCAGAAAACGATGTTTTAAATCGTATGCTCTAGTTTTCTTAAATATCTAAAGAGTTAATAGCTTTTCGTCCTCGCTGATTATGATTTGCGAGGACAGCTTTTAAAATTATTTTTTTATCTGCACCAATCTCCACAAAACCTGCGCCTTCATTAAAAACAGAATTATTTAATTTATCTGCGATTTGAATCTTTACATCCTCAAAATATTCAGCGCCAAGCATCCTTTTAAACATACTCTTAATAATGTTTACGGTATCTTTTCTATTAGTTAAATCGTCGTTACTTATCTTAACATTGATTTTATAACGTGTTTTGCCTGTATTCGGACTTGCCTTTATTTGCTCAACACTGATTACTCCATCAAAATCACCTGTTTCAAAAACAAGGCGGCCATTATAAAACTGATCTTTATCAACATTAAGATCAGTTTGTGCAATTGTTCTCTCCAACCCAATACGAAGAGATTCAATAATATCCAACGGCGTGTCATCGATCACATTTTCGCTAAATATACCACTCATAGAAATATTTTCCTTTTAATTTTAAAACCATCATACTGAAGCAATATGAAAGCAAAGTTAATTCCACCTGACTTTAAACGAGTCCAAAAAGAGAACATTTGCTCGTATTGTTTTATCGCAATAGAGACTAAAAAATGAATCAAATGAATCTATTAGGTTATTTCGCCTAAAAATGATTCGTTTTTTGCTTTGTGACCGATTCGTTTCGTGATTCTATAGAGGCATGGGTAAGGGATATAAAACACAAAACAACACAAATAAACGATTTGCGATTGCATTTCTGTCACTTACGTTAGTTTATTTATTATTTCACCTATTCGCTAGCGAGCGATCAATTCCTAACCTAATGACACTATCCGCACAACAAATTGAATTGGAACAAAAACTCGTTGTGTTAAACGACGAAAAAGAACAATTACAAATTCACGTTACAAAATTACAACCAGAGACACTTGATCAAGATTTGGTTGAAGAATACGCCATCCGCATGTTGGGACACAACACCAATGGTGGCATGATTATCATCCAAAATAAAAATTCTTAAAATACAACCATACACATATTTGTGCGACGCACCATGTGATATGACTTTATCTTTACATCTAAATACTCTAAAAATCATGACGACTTAAACAATTAAGGAGAGCCTTTTTTATGGCTGCTAAGAAAAAAGTAACGAACAAACATAATCAGCAACCAACTGTTGATGAGATGAAAAAACTGTACCATGAAATGGTTCTTATTCGCCGTTTCGAAGAAAAAGCAGGACAACTGTATGGTATGGGATTAATTGGTGGATTTTGTCACCTTTATATCGGTCAAGAAGCCGTTGTAACGGGCATACAATCTCAACAAGAACCACAAGACACTGTTATTACGACATATCGTGACCATGCACACATGTTGGCATGTGATATGGACCCAAAGGGTATTATGGCGGAATTAACAGGTCGTGAGGGCGGTTATTCACGCGGTAAGGGTGGATCAATGCATATGTTCTCTGCCGAAAAAAACTTCTTTGGTGGTCATGGTATCGTTGGTGCATCAACTGCACTAGGAACCGGATTGGCGTTTTCGCATAAATATAAAGGCGATGACGGTGTTTGTGTTGCTTATTCAGGTGACGGTGCCGTTAATCAAGGACAAGTTGCCGAATGTATGAACATGGCATCCCTTTGGAAACTGCCTGTACTTTACGTGATTGAAAACAATCAATACGCGATGGGAACATCAACAAAACGCCACGCTGCAGGCGAACTTTATAAACGTGGCGAAGCCTTTAATATTCCTGGCGAACAAGTTGATGGGCAAGATGTATTTGTGGTTCAAGAGGCTGCACGTCGTGCGCTTGACCATGTACGCTCTGGTAAAGGACCATATGTTCTTGAATTCATGACATATCGTTACCGTGGGCATTCTATGTCTGACCCTGCAACTTACCGTCCAAAGGAAGAGGTTGAAGATTACAAAAAATCAAAAGACCCAATAACAAGATTAAAAGGCGTTATGTTTGAAAATGGCGTAACCGAAGATGATTTGAAGGTTATTGATAAAGAAATCAAAGCCATAGTAAAAGAAACAGAAGAATTTTCAAAAACATCACCTGAACCAGCCCCAGAAGAGCTATGGACTGATGTTTTAGTGGAGGTGAAATAACTTAAAATGCCAATAGAAATTTTAATGCCGGCGTTATCGCCAACAATGACCGAAGGTAAACTTGCCAAATGGACAAAATCAGAAGGGGATTCTGTGCAGGCTGGTGACGTGATTGCCGAAATCGAAACAGACAAAGCCACAATGGAAGTCGAAGCCGTTGATGACGGTGTCATTGGTAAAATTAATGTTCCTGCTGGAACTGAAAATGTTGTCGTGAACACACTTATTGCTGTATTATTGGAAGAGGGCGAAAGCGCGGATGATATTGCAAATATGAAAGCATCTTCATCTCCTACGCCTACCGCTGTAGAGGCTCCTGCGCAAAATGATGCACCTGTTGCTCAAGCGACAACATCACAGTCAGAGGGTGCTGATATTGATAATCGTGATATTTTATACGCTCAAGGCAAGGTAATTCAGCCACCAAAATTTGATGAAGAATCATTTTGGAAAAATACTGAAGAAACAACAGTCCGCGAAGCATTGCGTAAAGCGATGAGTGAAGAAATGCGTGATGATGAATCCATCTATGTTATGGGTGAAGAAGTTGCCGAATATAACGGTCCTTACAAGGTTACACAGGGCATGTTGGATGAATTTGGTGATAAACGTGTTATCGACACACCAATTACCGAACATGGTTTTGCTGGTTTGGCCGTTGGTTCTGCGTTCACAGGATGTAAACCAATTGTTGAATTCATGACAATGAACTTTGCGATGCAGGCGATTGACCATTTGATTAATTCGGCCGCAAAAACGCTTTATATGGCGGGTGGTCAATTAGGTTGTCAAATCGTGTTCCGTGGTCCAAATGGTGCCGCGGCACGTGTTGGTGCGCAACATTCACAATGTTACGCGGCGTGGTATTCACACATTCCAGGGTTGAAAGTTGTTTCACCTTGGTCTGCGGCGGATGCATATGGTTTGATGAAGGCGGCAATTCGTGACCCGAACCCTGTTGTATTTCTTGAAAATGAATTGATGTACGGTCAAACATTCGAATGCCCAACGGACCCTGAATATGTTGTTCCATTAGGTCGCGCAAAAATCGAACGCGCGGGAACAGATGTAACTATCACTGCGTTCTCTCTTATGGTTGGTAAAGCAATGCAAGCGGCGGAAATTTTGGCCGAACAGGGGATAAATGCCGAGGTTGTAAACCTTCGTACAATTCGTCCACTTGATCGTCATACAATTTTGGAATCGGTTAAGAAAACAAACCGTATTGTCGCGTGTGAAGAAGGTTTCCCACAAAACGGTGTCGGCGCGGAAATCGCGGCTTTAATCGGTGAACATGCATTTGATTATTTGGATGCACCATTGGAGCGTGTTCATGCAAAAGATGTCCCATTGCCATATGCGGCGAATTTGGAACAACTTGCATTGCCACAAGTCGATGATATCGTAAACGCAGCAAAACGCGCTTGTTATAAGGATTAAGATAAAAATGCCTACAAAAATTTTAATGCCCGCACTTTCCCCAACAATGACCGAAGGCAAGTTAGCCAAATGGACAAAAAACGAGGGAGACGTTGTACAAGCCGGTGACGTGATTGCCGAAATTGAAACGGATAAAGCCACGATGGAGGTCGAGGCCGTTGATGAAGGTACAATTGCAAAAATTTTGATCACAGGCGGGTCTGAAAACGTTGCTGTTAATACGGCGATTGCTGTTTTGTTGGAAGAAGGCGAAGAGGGCGCAGATGTTGATGCATTCTTGGCAAGTGATACCGCTGCACCTACGGCAACGCCAAAGGCAGATGAAAAATCATCACCTGCACCACAACAAGCACAGGCGATTAATACACCACAACGTAAAACACATAACGGAAAAACATCATCCAATGGTCGTATTTTTGCATCACCATTGGCACGTCGTATGGCGGCGGATAAGGGGTTAAACCTTTCACAAATTAACGGTTCTGGCCCACATGGTCGTGTTGTTAAATCCGATGTTGAAACGGCACGCCCACAAGGTGCACCAAAAACAAGCGCCTCTGGCCCTAATGCACGTGAATTGGCCGATATGCTGGGTATGGCTTATGAAGTTGAACCAGTTACAAAAATGCGCGAAGTCATCGCAGGTCGTTTAACAGAGTCAAAACAAACGGTCCCGCATTTCTACCTAACCGTTGAATGTCGTATTGATAAATTGATGGATACGCGCAAAAGCGTGAACGCCAATGCCAATGGAAAGTACAAATTATCCGTGAATGACTTTGTCATTAAGGCAACGGCCATGGCATTACAAGACGTTCCTGCGGCTAATGCATCATGGACGGATGAGGCAATTATCAAATATGAGAATTCTGATGTATCCGTTGCTGTCGCCACACCAACTGGTTTGATTACACCAATCATTAAAGAGGCGGAACATAAAGGATTGCCATCTATTTCCGTTGAAATGAAAGAATTGGCGAAAAAGGCACGTGATGGAAAATTAATGCCACATGAATTCCAAGGTGGAACATGCTCCGTATCAAACCTTGGTATGTTTGGTATCACAGAATTTTCTGCAATTATTAACCCACCACAGGCATGTATCATTGCCGTTGGGGCAGGGGTTGAAAAGCCAATCGTTGAAAATGGTCAAATCGTTGTTGGAACAACAATGAAGGCGACTTTGTCATGTGATCACCGTGTTGTTGATGGCGCCGTTGGTGCACAATTTTTACAAGCATTCCAGAAATATATTGAAAATCCTATCCTTTTGTTTGTATAGTCATAAAAAACCATGCAAACAAAAATAGGGAGAAATAGGGAGAAATAGGGAGAAATAGGGATGGGATTTCATTCAGGCTTTGAAGCTTTTGATCTAGAATGGGAAACGAGAGAAAAAGGGATAACTCCTGAACCTAACGGTGAATCTCGTATAAGAAATTTACGATCATATTCTGAACAAATATTAGAGACAGATCAAGATTGGGAAATATCGAAACTTGTTAACACTGCCTTTTCTCAAGTTGAAGGCTCCACACTATCTGAACTCGCTTATACAAGTGATGCGGGATTAGAAACAGCGCGCAACCTTATAAATATGACACTTGCGTTTAACAGCTAACTTCAAACTGTTAATAACCACAGCTTCATTCTATCTTTTACGCAATGTCCCTTGCTATAAATAATACATGAGAATTGAACTTGTTGGTGGAATGGGAATTGGTAAAACAACGCTTTGCAATGTGCTGAGCGAAATTGGGTATCACTGTATTCTCGAGGACTTAGGCGAAAATCCATTTTTAGCAAAAATGTACAAGGATGAAGAAGGTTTTCGCTTTCCATCACAAATGTGGTTCATTCTGTCTAAATATGCCGAATTACAAGCCGAATTAAAATCAAATGAAATTAACGTTATTGATCAAGCCATCTTGAATATTAAGGCTTATACAAATCTCCTTTTTAAAAATAATCCTGATAAAAAAGCCATCGCATTAATGGATGGATTGTTTGATTATATAGAAGATAAATTTGAAAAACCTGATTTACTTATTTACCTCAAAGCATCACCACAAATTCAAATGAAACGTATTCACGCGCGTAATCGTGATTATGAATTGGATGTTGATCTTGGCTATCTCACAAATCTAAAGGCAGAAATTGAAGAATTAATTGAGGTTGAAAAATCCCAAGGACAAAATGTTATTGAAATCGATACCGATAATATCTTTCTATCCGAGCATCACCTTTTTGCCCGTGATTTGGCGGAAGAGATTGCATCTCGTCTACAATTCTGTATAAATCCTAGGGTAGAAAAAATAGAAGAAGAAGGCTTAAAAAACTATGGCTGAACATGATTTTGACTTGGTAGTAATTGGCGGTGGACCTGGTGGATATGTTGCCGCAATCCGTGGCGCGCAATTGGGTATGAATGTTGCGGTAGTCGAAGCTAATCATCTTGGTGGTATTTGCCTTAACTGGGGATGTATTCCGACAAAGGCACTTCTTCGTTCTGCAGAAATTTTCCACCACATGAAACATGCCGAAGCATTCGGCCTGTCTTGTGACAATGTTTCATTCGATCTGAAAAAAATTGTTGAACGCTCTCGCGGTGTTGCAAAACAATTATCAGGTGGAATAGGGCACTTGCTCAATAAAAACAAAGTCACTGTTTTTGATGGGTACGGAAAATTGTTGAGCGATGGCAAAGTCGGCGTTGATGGTAAAAAAGAAATCCTAAATGCCAAACACATCATTGTTGCAACAGGTGCAAAGGCACGTCAAATTCCGGGTATGGAATCCGATGGTAAATTGGTATGGACGTATCGCGAGGCAATGACCCCAACCGACATGCCAAAATCAATGATCGTTGTTGGCTCAGGCGCAATTGGAATTGAATTTGCATCATTTTACCGCACATTAGGTGTTGAGGTAACGGTGATCGAGGTGATGGATCGTATCTTACAAGCCGAAGATAAAGAAATTTCGGATCACGCACATAAATCATTCGAAAAACAAGGCATGAGAATTATCACGGGTGCCAAGGTTGCGAAGTTAGACAAAAATAAAGACAGTGTTACCGCGCATGTTGAAATGGCCGATGGTGAAACACAAGAAATTACCGCCGACCGCATCATTATGGCGGTGGGTATCGTTGCCAATACGGATGGCATTGGCCTTGAAAATACAAAAGTTAAATTGGATCGTGGGCATATCGTGACAGATGGTTACATGAAAACCGCGGAAAAAGGTGTATACGCCATTGGCGATGTGACAGGTGCACCGTGGTTGGCGCACAAAGCGTCACACGAAGGTATTATTTGTGTTGAAAAAATCGCTGGGTTGGACGGTGTTCATCCAATGGTGAAGGAAAACATTCCGGGTTGTACATACGCAATGCCACAAATCGCATCCGTTGGTTTGACCGAGGAAAAGGCAATCGCCGCAGGGCATAATATCAAGGTCGGACGTTTCCCATTTATGGGGAATGGTAAGGCCATTGCACTGGGGGAGCCCGAAGGTATGGTTAAAACAATTTTTGATGCATCATCTGGTGAATTATTGGGTGCGCACATGGTTGGTGCCGAAGTAACAGAGATGATCCAAGGATATGTCATTGGTAAAACGATGGAAGCGACCGAGGCTGAATTCATGCATACAATCTTCCCACATCCAACATTATCCGAAATGATGCACGAAAGCGTTTTGGATGCGTATGGCAAAGTTGTTCATTTTTAACATTGTAATTCACAAAGTTAGTGTGCTTAAAAAGCTATCTAACTTTGTAAAAAAACACATGTTGATATATAAAAAAATAACTTGAAGCTATATCTTTACTTGTTATCGTTATTATATAACTGAAAAATAATAACAATAATAAAGGGAAAATATAAAATGAGTTATACAGCGGAAGTCGACACCTATTTGTACGGAGCGCCTGTGCACAGTCAGGGGGTTAAACCATCAACTAATCACATCATTACTTGTGATGAAAAACTAGCATCTCTTTTTGATAGTATTCAAGTTAATGGAGAAAATTCAGTTGCGAGTTTGGAATTAAAACTCCACTGGCAAGCTATCGCAGCAGGATTTGGTCAAGCATCAGAAACATTAGAACCTGATAGTTCGCATGGTGCGGAAAAAATTATTCATTTTACAGCTAAATAAATGAACTATTTTTTACATGTTTTAATAATATAATTTCATTTTACACACTATCGAATGTGGTAGTGTGTAAAATATAAACTTTGTAAAAAACTATTTTATTTTTTATAAAAAACACCGTTTACATGTCTATGCAACCTATGATATTTAATCTCCTCACAAATCAATAGAGGACGACAATGAACACAGAAACAACAGTTCAAGAGACAAAGAACGATAATTTTCAATCAAATGATAATAATGTTTCTGTGACCGAATTTGACCTTTCAAACATGATCCTTGATCGTTACAAAAAACGCGCGGATATGAACGATTTTCAATTCAAACAATTAAAAGATGCCCTTATTGCCGTTAATTCAAACGAGCTTGTTATATCCATCGATTAATACTTCGCATATATGTTTCTTCGTGGTAAAAACACATCATGACATATAATGAAAAATTGTTGGATCGTACAAAACGCCATCCTGAAAAACAAAAAAATCCTGATCGCCCAATGGGTAAAAAACCTGATTGGATCAAGGTAAAGGCACCATCACCAACGGGCATTTATCAAGAAACAAAAGACATCGTAAAATCGATGAAATTAACCACGGTGTGTGAAGAGGCCGGTTGCCCAAACATCGGTGAATGTTGGGCGAAATCGCATGCCACATTTATGATCATGGGTGAAATTTGTACACGCGCATGTGCATTTTGCAATGTCGCCACAGGTAAACCAGATGCGCTTGATACATGGGAACCAACACGCGTTGCCAAGGCATGTAAAGAGATGAAACTAAAGCATGTCGTTGTAACATCCGTTGATCGTGATGATTTAAAAGATGGCGGCGCACAACATTTTATAAAAACGATCCAAGAAATTCGTCGTTTGTCACCAAATACAACTGTTGAAATTCTACCAGGTGATTTCCGTGGTGATTTTGATGCCATTGATATGGTCACAAATGCCAAGCCAGATGTATTTAACCACAATTTGGAGACAGTTCCTGCACTTTATCCAACAATCCGTCCAGGCGCGCGATATTTCCGCTCTCTGCGTTTATTAGAGCGTGTGAAAGAAGTTGACCCAACGATATTTACAAAATCTGGTCTAATGGTTGGATTGGGCGAAACCAATGAACAAGTCGCTCAAGTTATGGATGATATGCGCGCGGCGAATATCGATTTCATCACCATTGGACAATATTTACAACCAACACCTAAACACGCACCCGTTGATCGTTTTGTTCACCCAGATGATTTTAAAAAGTTAGAAAAAATGGCGTATGCAAAAGGGTTTTTGATGGTATCTGCATCACCTCTAACCCGTTCAAGTCATCATGCAGGGGACGATTTTGCAAAGCTAAAGGCCGCCCGTGAAGAAAAAATAGCAAAAGCGCCGTAATGCCCACGCACGCCGAAAAGAAATATTTACCCTACAACGTTGAACAAATGTTCGACCTTGTCGCCGATATTGAAAAATATGGTGAATTTTTGCCATGGTGTGTTGCATGCCGTAAAACGCACGAGGATGAAGGTATTATTGAGGCAGACCTGATTATCGGTTACAAAATGATCCGTGAAAAATTTAAGTCACGTGTGACCTTAGAGCATCCCAATCATATTCGTGTTGAATATTTAGAAGGCCCAATGAAAAACCTATCCAATGAATGGAAATTCATACCTGAAGGGGAGGGGTGTATCATCGATTTTTACGTTGATTTTGAATTTAAAAATCCAATGTTACAGGGATTAATTACCATGTTTTTTGAAAAGGCCGTGACGAAAATGGTATCCGCATTTGAGAAACGTGCAGATGAACTCTACAGACCTTCCAAATAATCTATTAAATGCTGAATCGCATTTTCGACTGTTTGTTCGCGAACACTAGCACGATCACCATCGAATATATGCCTGTGAACCTCCGCATGATCTGCTGTTGCGAGACCAATAAACACTAATCCCACAGGTTTATCCACCGATCCACCCCCAGGACCGGCAACGCCCGTCACAGACACCGTAATATCGGCATTTGAATGTGCATGTGCACCACGTGCCATAAGGCGTGCCGTTTGTTCACTCACCGCACCAAAGGCCTTTATGGTGACTGGATTAACATCCAACATGGTCATTTTGGCCTCGTTAGAATAGGTCACAAACCCACGTTCAACATATGCGGATGATCCCGCGACCTCGGTCATGGTTGCCGTGACTAAACCACCTGTACAACTTTCGGCCATGGCGACCATAAATTTATGTTTTTCCAATAATGAAAATAATTTTTGTACTAATTCATCCATAGTAAATACCCCAACATTACAATTGTGGTTAATAATCCTGCGACAATATCATCAACCATAACGCCCAGCGCACCATTAATATTTTTATCACACCATCCAACCAATCCAACTTTCCACGCATCAAAGGCACGAAATAATACAAAGCAAGCCAAAATCATTATCCAATCAAATTGGTAGAGCAGGGGAATACACGCGATCATCATGCCCGCGACCTCATCAATGACAACGCGTGAACTGTCATGTTCACCTGTTTCGATTTCATATTGATACGCAGACCATAATCCCAGCGCGAACAGAACAATCGTTGAAATGATAATACCTGCCATTCCAAAATAGTGCGTAATAGCCAAACATAGTGGCAATCCAGCTAACGTTCCCCATGTTCCTGACGCCGGGCGTAAATAACCACTATAAAACCATGTTGCAATTAACTTACTCATCTGCAGGTACCTTTATTGTGATAACCGCCTGACATGCGATTCCTTCACCACGACCAGTGAACCCTAGGCGTTCTGTTGTCGTAGCCTTCACGCTTATTCGTGATAATGGTAATTTCATGTAATTCGCCAGATGATTGCGAATATCATCACGGTATTTTCCTATTTTAGGCTCTTCACACATAAATGTTATATCCATGTGATTTATTCTACCCCCACGCGCATGTAATCGCTCTATTGCTTTATCTAAGAACACATGTGAATTCATATTTTTATATGTCATATCACTAGGCGGAAAATGTGATCCTATATCACCATCCGCCAGCGCACCAAATATGGCATCCGTAATCGCGTGCAATCCGACGTCAGCATCACTATGTCCTTTTAATTTTCGTGTATGGGGGATATCAACACCACATAAACGTATGTGCGTTGCATCACCATCATCAAAGGCATGGACGTCAAATCCATTACCCATTTTTATTTCCATGGTTGATGATAGTAATTGTCCCGCCATTTTCAAATCATCCTGCGTTGTAATTTTTAAATTATGTCTGCCACATGGAACGTAATGTGTTTTTGTTTCATAATGATGGGTAAGGGAAGTATCATCTGTCCCAACAAAGCCATCTTTCAACGCTCGTATATGAGCATCCATAATGAGGTTAAATGGAAAAGCCTGCGGTGTTTGAACAACCCATACATTATCACGATCAAGATTTTCACCATCACGTTGAATCGTTTCCGATAATGGCTGCGCTAATGTCACAGCACTATCCTTATTCAAACTGTTTGTAATATGATGAATATCCTGTGCAGTAACACAGGGGCGTGCAGCATCATGAATCAAAACATAATCTGGGTTATGCACCTGCAACGCTTTTAAACCCTTAATAACGCTTTCTTGGCGTGTTTTACCGCCATTAATTACGGGTAAAATATTTAGGCCTTCAACCGCTTGTTGATAAAAGTCACCATGTTCAACACCAATAACGCACTGTATCAATGGAAATTTTCTGAATTTTTCAATCGTATGACGAATAACGGCCTGACCATTAATCGGTAAATATTGTTTGGGTACATCGGTATCCATACGTACACCAGAGCCACCAGCCACAATTAAAACCGCAATCTTTGCACCATTTTCATTCATAATTCTTGGAAAATAACGAAAAACCCCTTAAAAGAATAGAGGAAATGCAAAAAACGTTCAAAATAGATGATGGATTAGGCACAACGATTAAACGTCACATGAAAGTGTGGCTTAATCGAAAGACAATTGCCAACCGCCTTGTGACTGTCCTTATAGGTATTGGTGCCCTATGTGGATTGCTTACCTATGCCGCTATTACAGATGTCCCACCATTTGGCAATAACTCCAGCGCACTTATCATTTTGCTAAACATCAATCTGATTATTCTTTTAACATTAGTTGTCTTAGTATCACGACGTATAATCACGCTCTATATAAAAAGAAAAATGGGCATTGTTGGTTCAAACCTTCATATACGCCTTGTCTTCATTTTCTCGTTACTTGCCGCACTGCCCGCAATCATTATGGCTATATTTTCCGTTGGATTTTTTTATTTCGGCTTACATGGATGGTTGGATGATCGTGTAAAAACGGCTGTCAATGAATCTCAAGCGGTCGCTGAAGCTTACTTATCCGAACATCAGCAACTCATTCGTGCGGACATGTTAGCCCTTGCAAGTGACCTTGACCGTCAGGCATCGATTTTAACCAACAATCATACAGCAATGGTTAAAATGTTAAAAACGCAATCCTTTTTACGGAACTTCTCAAATATTGTTTTATTTAAAATGGATAATCAAATTATTGCTCAGTCACATTTTGACGAAACGTTTTCTCCTGCACAATTACCACCTATGGTTTTTGATACCGCAAAAAAGGGAAAAATCGCTATTCTTGAAAAAAATGTAAAAGGCATTACCGCGCTTTTGAAGTTGAACAATTATATTGATACTTATGCTTATGCTGAACGAACAATTGATCCCAAAGTTTTAGGACATCTCGAACGTGCAAAAAAAGGGGTGGCGCAATACGAAGAATTAGAGCGTTATAGTACTCGATTACAAATTCTTCTTACCTCCATCTACGTTGTTATAACGCTATTAATGACAATTGCTGCTGTATGGTTTGGGTTATCATTTGCACGACGGTTAATAACACCAATTACTGAACTTATCCACGCATCTGAACAAGCTAGGGGAGGAGATTTAAGTGTCCGTGTTGACCCATCTTACGCCGTCGATGAATTCAAAATGCTAGGACATGCTTTTAACCGTATGACTGAGCAAATTGAAACGCAACAAGGTGATCTTGTCGCCACCAATGCTCAAGTTGATTTTAGACGTAAATTCACCGAGACAATTCTTGGCGGTGTTTCAACAGGCGTCATGAGCGTGAATGATGATAAAACAATAACACTCGCAAACAATGCCGCTGGTGATTTATTGCAAATAAATATTGATGATATTATAAGCCACAAAATAACCCATGTTATGCCTGAAATAACATCACATATTGATGATGCATTTAAGAATACTGATTTTGGAGTTACTACGACCTGTGAAATACAAGTTCGACGTCAAGATGAATCCATAAGAACATTTCTTGCTCGAATAGTTATCGAACAATTAAATGATCACCAGAAAGGAGCTATCGTCACGTTTGATGATTTAACTGCTGTCTTATCCGCACAACGTAAGGCCGCATGGGCCGATGTTGCACGACGAATAGCACATGAAATTAAAAACCCACTAACCCCAATTCAATTATCCGCGGAGCGACTAAATCGAAAATATAGAAAAAATTTAAATGCGGAAGATCAGACAATATTTGATCAATGTACAGAGACAATAACACGCCATGTTAACGATATAAAAACGATGGTGAACAGCTTTTCTGATTTCGCAAAAATGCCGGATCCAATTATTAAAAACGCAAATATTATACCATTAATAAATGATATATATACCCTCAATCAACAAGCAAACCATGACATTAAATTCACCATCAACAATGTTCATAAAACATTGATCACTTCCCATGATGAACAACAAATTCGTCAAGTATTAACCAACCTTATTAAAAATTCTGTTGAAGCCACAGAAAACATTAAGCACCCAGAAATCAATGTTTTTGTAACCACTCAAACCCACGACATTATCATTGGGGTGACCGATAATGGTGTAGGCTTACCAGACAATCATCAAAAACTCACAGAACCCTATGTAACGCACAAGGAAAAAGGAACAGGACTGGGGCTTGCCATCGTTAAAAAAATTATGGAAGACCATCATGGCGATTTATTATTTAATCCTGATCCAAATATGATAAAAATAGATATGACATATTCAACCTGCATTGCCATTCGTCTACCATATAATGGGGACACTTCTAATGCCTAAATCCATTCTTATTATTGATGACGAAGCCGATATTCGCGATCTATTAAGTGACATTTTCACGGATGAAGGATATACAACGCATAAGGCCGCACATTCAGAACAGGCTTTTTCACTTATAAGATCGGAAGCAATCGACCTCATCATTTTAGACATTTGGTTAGAAAACAGCGACATGGATGGTGTAGAAATTTTGCGTCATCTCAAAAAAACAGAATACAAAGATATTCCTATTTTAATGATTAGTGGTCACGGGAATGTTGAAATGGCCGTTGATGCGATGAAAATAGGCGCATTCGATTTTATAGAAAAACCGTTCAAAATTGATTATATTCTTTTAACCGCAGACCGCGCGCTTGAACAAAAACAACTTAAGGCCGAAAATCAGGAATTAAAAAACAGAACTCCACAACAAGAAATTGAACATGATTACAAATCACCTCTCATGCTTTCTCTTTTTAAATCCATTGAAAATAACTTAGATTCTGATGCTCGTGTCCTTATCACTGGTGAAACAGGAACAGGGAAGAGTAAAATTGCGAGAATGATTTATGAAACATCGATCCATTCACAAAACAATCTTCAAACAGTTCATGCCTCAATATTAACAACGCATAACATAGACCAGTATTTATCCGATAAGAATACAACTGTTATATTGGAACAAGTAGAAAAACTATCCCCTAAAATGCAAAATGTTCTTTTACAAAAATTATCAAAATCAGAAATATCGCGTATTATCTCAACAGCAACATTCGATAGCGAAAATGATTTTAGTGTTGCTCTTTACGATCGATTATCTGTAATTCACTACACCGCGCCATCACTCTCGCAACGCATTGAAGATATTCCCATTTTGGCTCAAGAATTTTTAAGAAAAATTGCAATGGAACTATCCATTCCAACACCATCTTTATCAAATGATGCGATTGAAATATTAAAAGAATATGATTGGAAAAACAATATACACCAACTCAAAATTGCAATTGAATGGATTGTTTTACAAAATTTACAAAGTCATAAAAACAGCTCAACACCTCTTCATATTTTAACTTCTGATATGAGTATTCTAAAACAAAAAAACACCCCCTCTGATGTAATTTCTATTGAACACAAAACGACATTTCAAAATGATATTATTTCACCTTATTTATCTATGACTTTAAAAGAAGCCAGAGACACATTTGAAAAATCATACCTAACACAACTTCTCAATCAACATGACGGCAATATACCTCAAATGGCAGAAAGCATCGATATGGATCGTACAGCACTCTATCGAAAATTAAAAACAATGAACATTGTGTACACCAAAAACAATAAGGCACATACAGCATGAAAATAATAATATGTGGGGTAGGGCGCGTTGGCCTATCCATAGCCAGCTATTTATCTATGCAAGATAATGATATTACAGTTATAGACTCGAATGCATCTCTTGTCCGTCGTGTTAGCGATACCTATGACATTACAGGTATTGTCGGCCATGCCTCTGAGCCAGAAATGTTAAAAAAAGCTGGTGCAAACGAAGCGGACATTATTATTGCCGTAACAGATTGCGATGAAGTCAACATGGTCGCATGTCAGGTTGCCCATTCTGTTTTTGGTATTAGTAAAAAAATTGCACGGATTCGTAATAAAGAATACAGAGATCCAGCATGGTCAAATCTATTTTCAAAACACCATATGCCCATTGATATTATCATTTCACCAGAAGAAGAGATCGCAGAATCCATCTTACAACGCATGAACATCCCTGGCACAACAAATGACATGGAACTGGTAAAAGGCAATGTTCATACCTTTGGATTTATTGCTACTCATGATAATGAACTTGCAGGACAAACGATTGGTGATTTGTACATTGCAAATCGTGAATATGATTTTCGTATTATCTCAATGATAAAAAACAACAAATTTATCATTCCAACGGAAACAACAACCATTGATGATGCCGATGAAATATATGTCATATGCAAAAAAACACATCTAATGAATGTTTTAGAACGACTCGGTAATAACAATGATATTTACTCTAACAATATCGTTATTGCCGGTGGTGGCGTTATCGGTGAAGCTCTATGTGAACATATAAAAAACCATGAAACATTATCAAAAAACAACATTATTATCATCGAAAACAACTTAGATCGCGCACGACATCTAAACAAGATTCATAAGAACACACTCATCCTCAATGGATCAGCCCTTGATGATGACTTATTACAAGAAGCCAATGTTGGGAAATCCTCTGTTTTCGTAAGTGTTATGAACAGTAATGAAAACAATATACTTTCGTCTGTACTTGCAAAAAAAATGGGAGCTCAATACGCCATTGCACTAAGTACGAATAAACTCTACAACCAACTTCTTCCTGACCGTTTTATTGATGCTATTGTAAATCCTGAAATAATTACGGTCTCACGAATCTTGCACAATCTACACCATGGACATATTCAATCCGTTAACTCCATACGTGACACAGGTTATGATCTAATTGAAGCACAAGTAAAAGAGGATTGCGGTATCGTAAATGTTCCATTTAAAGAATTACAGTTACCCAAAAATATTTCAATCGTCAGTGTACACTGCCATAAAACAAATAAATTGATTTTTCCAACTTCTGATACTGAAATAAGCTCACTTGATACCGTTATAATACTAGCCAAAAGTAGTGCCACAGCTGATGTCGAAAATTTATTCTCATTCTCAATAAATTTGTTTTAATGTTTATTTTATAAAGTTTTTCTTGTCAGTCACAGCAATATCAACTATCAATATACTATATTCACTCTGATGATACTTAATAGGATAAGACAGAATGGCAGACAAAAATCAAAATCTTCAAGATGTGTTCTTGAATAACGTCAGGAAACAAAAGGTTCCTGTCACTGTTTTTCTTGTTAATGGTGTAAAACTGCAAGGTAATATCACATGGTTCGATAATTTTTCTATGCTACTTCGTCGTGAAGGAAGCATACAACTTGTCTATAAACACGCCATATCAACAATCATGCCTGGCGGCCCTGTTAATATGACAGAAGATCAAGAATAAATACTTTTGACTACATCCACATCTACTGCAAATCCACTTACAAAAACGCTTATCGTCTGCCCCTCTGAGATAAAACTATCTGATGAGGAGCACGCTCTTTTACAAGAGGAAGCAGTAGGCTTGTGTCACGCACTTAATCTTGATGTCATCACAACACTTTCACCTGTTATAAAACGGATCAACCCTGCCACATATATAACAAAAGGACACGTTGAAAACATTCAAGAACAGATAGAAAAAAATCATATCGAACTTGTTTATATTGATACACATATAAAACCAGGACAACAACGTGATCTTGAAAAATCTCTCAATGTAAAAGTTATCGATAGGACAGGGCTAATCCTTGAAATTTTTGCTGATCGTGCACGAACCCAAGAGGGGAGAATACAAGTTGACCTTGCATACAAAAAATATCAAAAATCGCGACTTGTTCGTGCATGGACTCACCTTGAAAGACAACGAGGAGGGGCCAGCACAGTAGGGGGGCCAGGTGAGAAGCAAACAGAGCTTGACCGCCGTGCATTAGATGTTGAAATTAACCGCCTTGAAAAAGATTTAGAAAAAATAAAATCAAATCGAACATTACAGCGCAAAGCGCGTGAACGTGAATCCTTTCCTGTTATCGCCTTAGTTGGTTATACAAATGCCGGAAAATCAACGTTATTTAATAAATTAACTGAGGCATCTGTCCTGTCCCAAGACATGTTGTTTGCAACACTTGACCCCACAATGCGCGCCATGCGATTACCCAATGGACAACAAGCCATTGTATCCGACACGGTTGGGTTTATTCGCAATCTTCCAACGGAATTAGTCGCGGCGTTCAGCGCAACCTTGGAAGAAGTTGTTGAGGCAGATATTATTTTGCATGTTCATGACATCAGTAGCGAAGATTTTCAGAATCAAAAAACAACAGTCCGAAAAACACTCAATAATTTAGGCGTTGAGTATGATGGCGACAATATCATTCACGTTTATAACAAAATAGATTTGTTACAAAAATCAGATCCATTCGAAGCAGGGCGCCTTGCAAAGGTCAGTCGTAAAGATGCAGGAAGCGCAACCGTTTCCGCACATACCGGGGAGGGCATAAACGACCTTCTCAATACACTTGTTTATCATCTAACACTTGGTCAAACGGATTATGAATTTGCCATCCCAACCGCGGATGGTAAGGCCGTGGCATGGTTACACCGAAGTGCGACCGTAACAAAAACAGATTACACCGAAAATGACGCAATCATTCATGTGACAATGGGCGAAGCCGCGTTTAACAAATTTACAAAAGTTTTTGGAATTAAACCTATTTAAGTCGGTTAAGTTTAAATACCATCACCTAAGTCATTGATATTATTCATTCCGACTTAAACGACTTAGCATTTTTAAATTTATAAAACACATATATTTGTCGCGTTTAATGATCTTATTATAACTTAAAAACGCCCATCTATGTGTTGTTTTTTATCTTTGCCCATGCCGATTGCATGTCATCTAATGATGCATTTTCAAGCGAACCTAATTCATCTTCAACCGCATTAAATCGTTTGATGAATTTAAAGACACCATCACGCAAAGCGTTTTCAGGATTAGCTTTCAAATGATAACCTAACAAGGCCGTTACAAACAAAACATCACCAAATTCTTCGGCAATATGTTCCTCACTTTCAGCTTGTTTAAGTTCTTCAATCTCTTCATTCAACTTCTTATACACATCATCAATGGATGGATAGGCAAAACCAACCTTACAAACACGTTTTTGCACCTTATTCGCAAGTGATAGTGCGGGCAGGGCGCGTGTCACATCATCCAATACATATGCATCATCGCCCTTTTGCGCCTTTTCTTTGGCTTTTTGAGCCTCCCACACGCGCTCTTCGACATCTTTTGCATCTTTACCGTCTTCGTCACCAAATACGTGTGGATGGCGAAATATCATCTTTTTCGTCACATGGTCAATCACATCATCCAATGTAAAATCACCATCTTCAGACGCCATTTGTGTGTGGAACATAATTTGGAACAGTAAATCACCAAGTTCGTCTTTAAGATCGTCCTTGGTACCCGCGTTCAATGGCATCGGAAACTTCGTACGCTTCTTCGACTGTATAATTTTTGATCTTGTCGAATGTTTGATCCAAATCCCATGGACATCCGTTATCAGGATCGCGCAGGCGTGCCATGAGTTGTTTTAAATCGTTAAGGTTGTATCTGTCTTTATTCGTGTCCATGAACACAACGATAGGGACTTTGACGCGCCCTCACAACCTTAATATAAAAATGTGATAATATATATTATGGAAAATAATGTTGTATATTTATAATATAGGCAAATTACTAATCCCAACGAAGCTCTCAGGCCTTTGCCGTTATCTTTAACCCATCATATGCACACTCAACGTGACCTGGTGTCTCTGCATTAATCGTTTGATAATCCGCACGCGGTGTTAAATGCGTCAGGTAAATTTTATTTGCCCCAACGGTTTCATTCCATTTTAAAACACATTCAAGGTTCGTATGTACCGTTAAATCTTCGGTTGGCGTATCATATTGTCCACAATCGACAATCCACGTATCAATACCTTTAAGCGCGTTCAATGCCGTATCATCTAAATCTGATGTATCCGTTGAATATCCAACGTCACCGATCCGATATCCCAATGATCGTCCTTTACCATGGATTTGAACAAAGGATTGGAACGTTAAATCGCCAATGGTGACATCATCATAATCATTGATTAAATTTGGCTCAATCAACGGGATATAAACGCCATCTGGGCTATGGTTAAACATATAATGAAAACGCGACTGCAAATCATTTAACGTATAACCATCAGCGTGTACAGGTACACGAATGGTTTCATCATCATGAATACGACGTTGTTTAATCGCGACATAGCGCAAATCATCGATACCATTTACATGATCACCATGTGGATGGGTATAAATAATGGCATCAATTTTCTCTATATTTTCACGCAATGTTTGAGCGCGAAAATCAGGGCCACTGTCGATTACAACACATGTATGCTCCGTACGCACCATGATGGAGGCACGCGTACGCATATTGCGCGGTTCGTCAGGGTCGCAAATCCCCCAATACCCCGTGGCCAGTGGTGTTCCGCCCGATCCACCACAACCAAGAACTGTTATCTCTATGGTTTTATCCATGTGTCCTTTGCTTTCGTGAATAGGCTAAAAAAGTTATCCATTGTTACCTGCCCCATTTCTTCGCGGGTTAGGTTATGTATCTTTGCCAATTCCAATGCCGTGTATTCAACATAGGCCGGCTGGTTCGTTTTACCACGATATGGCATTGGCGCCAAAAATGGTGCATCCGTTTCAACCAAAACACGATCCTGCGGTACCTGTGCCGCGATATCGCGCAACCAATCCATTTTCTTAAACGTGATCATACCCGAAAACGAAATATAAAATCCAATTTCCAATGCATGCATGGCCATCGCCTCGCCCGAACTGAAACAATGCAAAACACCATTCAATGGTTTTGACGCATTCTTAATTTCATCAGTTATAATATTCATGCAATCTTCATCGGCATCACGTGAATGAACGATTAAGGGCAATCCTGTTTCGATACATGCCTGAATATGTTTGCGGAATGATACTTTTTGATCATCACGATCCGCAAGATCATAAAAATAATCGAGGCCACTCTCCCCTATTCCAATCACTTTGGGATTCTGTGACAATTTTACAATATCATCAACGCTATATGCCTTTTCCGCCTCGACAGACGCATCATGAGGGTGTGTTCCAACACTGCACCACACATTGTCATGCGCGTCGGCGATGGAAGTCAGCAGGTCATATTCCTCATGCATACGACAACAGATTGTTTGCAGGCCAACAACATTATTCGCACGCGCCTGTGCGATCAATTGTTCGGGGGATACGCCCTCCCCGTTCATATTATGATTAAGATGACAATGTGAATCGATGTACATTGTCGCTACGCCGCCTCGGCAGTATCAAGTTCCAATCGTGGGAAAACACCTTGTGGTACAGGTAATTCTGTTCCTGATGTCAGCGTGCTATCCGCATTTACATTTGCAAATGTACGAGCATCACCTGCAATGACCAATTGATCCAAAACCTTATTTGCACCCGTTGGTATAATCGGTTGTGCCATGATTGCACAGCAACGAATAACCTCGGCAAGAACATATAGAACCGTTTTCATACGGTCTGGATCTTCTTTTTTCAATTTCCATGGGGCTTGTGCATCGATATAGGCATTCGCCTCACCCACAACATGCCATACGGCCTCTAAATATTTATGAATGTGCATCGCATCAATATGTGTTTCTGTTTGTGATGGCAACGCATATGCAAGATCAAGCAATATATTATCATCATCACTCAAACCATTATTCGCAGGCACTTTACCCTCGGCATTTTTCGCAATCATGGATAATGATCGTTGCGCCAAATTTCCTAAACCATTGGCCAAGTCACCATTAATGCGCCCAACCGCGTTTTCATGGGAGAAATTACCATCATTTCCAAATGGCATTTCACGAAGTAATGCATAACGCGATCCGTCGCTGCCATATCTTTCTAATAAAGTTTCCGGCGTAATCACATTGCCGAGTGATTTTGACATTTTTTCACCTTCAACAACCCACCATCCGTTGGCGTATATTTTTTGTGGTACAGGTAGGTTAGCCGACATCAAAAATGCAGGCCAATAAATCGCGTGAAACCGTGTAATTTCCTTACCAACCAAATGCACGTTTGCCGGCCAATATTGATCCATCATGTTGTTTTCGCCATTTTCATGACCAAGTGCAGAGATATAGTTGGTCAATGCATCAATCCACACATACATGACATGTTTGTCATTACCAGGCACAGGAACGCCCCAATCAAATGTTGTGCGAGAGATTGAAAGATCGTTTAGGCCACTTTCAACAAAGGCTGAAATTTCTTTATAACTAGATTTTGGCCCAATAAATTCAGGATTATTTTTATAAAGATCCAACAATTTGTCACCGTATTTCGACAGGTGGAAAAAATAGCTTTCCTCCTCAACCCATTTACATTCTGCGCCACTTGGCGCGATTTTTGTATCGGCATCAGGACCATCGGTTAATTCATCATCACCGTAATATGCCTCGTCACGCACGGCATACCATCCTGCATATTTGTCTAGATAGATATCACCTGAGGCTTCCAATTTTTGCCACAATGCCTGACATGTTTTCTTGTGACGTTCCTCCGTTGTACGAATAAAATCATCATTCGATATTTGAAACGGTTCCAACACATCACGGAATTTTTGTGATACTTCATCACAAAATGCCAATGGGCTTACCCCTGCCTTTTCGGCCGATTGCGCAACCTTTTGTCCATGTTCGTCCGTGCCAGTGAGGAAATGAACATTATATCCCGCCAAACGTTTAAACCGCGCGCAAACATCCGCCGCAGTAGTCGAATACACGTGCCCCAAATGCGGATCACCATTCACGTAATAGATTGGCGTTGTAATATAGTAATTTTTATCCGTCATTTTGTATCATCCTTAGTGTCTTAAATATCATATATCGTTTATCGAGGTTGCCATTTAAACATGCGTGAATGTGGGCTTCAACCTCTTCATGTTTCATCAGTAATTTTTTTAAATCATACCCCATAGGGATTTCCAATTCCACACCACCAACATATTGTGTTTTTTGCCCCTTTACGGCCATATCAATCAGGGCTTCAAACCACCAATTTAAAATAAAGTGGAATTGTGTAATCGCCTTTGCATCACCTGATTTCCCGTATGACAGGGCCAAGGCATCAATTTGATCTTCGCTAAGATTTTGTATTTGCGCCAAACCACCCAATAAAACATGTACGGCGCTAATCCCATCATCTTGTAACAACTCAATCGCCTGTCCCGCCGACCCATGTGTCATTGCCTTTAATATATCACCGTCGGATGGCATCACAGGTGTATCAACGGCCTTATTCAATAATGTCGATACATGCGCATCATCCAACGCATCAAATGCAACAAAACGGCATCGTGAACGAATGGTGGGAAGCAAGCCCCCTGCCCCATGGGTTACAAGCATGAGGAGCGCATTTTTTGGTGGTTCTTCTAAAATTTTAAGCAATGCATTTTGTCCATTGCGGTTCATCATATTGGCATCATCAACAACAACAATTCGCCATCCACCATCACCACTTGTTTTGCGCAGAAATGGCGCCACCTTGCGAATATCATCTACTGGAATTTCATTTTTAAATTGCCCTTTACGTTCATCAAACGGACGTGCAATTGTTAAAATATCGGGATGACCACCACTAGCCACCTTTGAAGATACAGAATGATCATGTGCGACATTCAAATTTTCAGGTGTCATATCATCGCCAAATAACCCCCCTGCCCCACCTTCGCTTTCTTTTAAAATAAAACGTGCCAACCGATAGGCAAATGTAGCCTTACCAATCCCTTTTATACCGTTTAAAATAAGTGCATGGGGCATACGACCACTATTCCAAAGCGATAACATTTCATTTTCGACATTTTCATGCCCTAAAAATAGTGAGGATTGATGAGGTGGTTTTAAAAGATCATCCGATGATAACGGTTCGGATACATCAGAATCCGTAAAACCATCATCATTGTCAAAATCATCTTCAAAAAGGCTCATCTATTTTATATAGCCGATAAAATGGCCAAATGCACGTCATCAATTGTCGCGCTCGCATCAATAACATGACAACGATTTGGATTTTGTTTCGCGATTGTTAGATACCCTTGGCGTAAATTTTCATGAAAATCAATTTTCATTCTCTCAAATCGATCTTCCGTTGAACCGTCATCATCACCTTCCATACGTTTTCCCGCACGGGTTAACCCTTCGGTTACATCAATATCCAATATAAATGTTTTATCAGGCTCCATGTTACCAATGGAAACCTTTTTGATCGCATTCAATGTATCCAAATCAAATCCATGACCATATCCTTGATAAGCGATTGTTGAATCCGTAAAACGATCACAAATAACAATTTTTCCTGCAGCTAAAGCTGGCTTTATTTTTGTTTCAACATGCATATGACGTGCCGTAAAAAACAACATTGCCTCTGCCGTTGGAGTCCAATCCCCACCATCGCGTTGTACCAGTAATTCACGAATTTTTTCTGCCTCGATCGTTCCACCAGGTTCCCGTGTTGTTATCACATCGTGCCCCTTGGCTTCTAACGCATCTTTCAGAAGTTGAATTTGCGTCGTTTTGCCCGATCCTTCGCCACCTTCGAATGTAATAAACATGTTTTATACGCCCTATTCCGCAGACAGCATCATATCCAATTTATCAAGCGCACGTCCAAAAAATCCTGCTGCCTCAATATCTTTTGCCGCGATCAATGGCACATTAAAATCACCGACCTCTGGAACAGATATTTTTAGCTCACCAATTGTATCACCTTTTTTAACAGGTGCCTGAATTGGTGATTTATATGATGCTTCCAATTTAATTTTATCCTTTTGCCCTTTTAAAACAACAACACGAATATCGCGATTAACGGTTAATGGCAATTTATCTTCCGCGCCCAAGGTTACATCAACGGTATCAATCGTTTGTCCAACTTTCACCAAATCAGCATTTTCAAAACCATTTAACGCCCACCCCATAAGGCGAGCAGATTCATCCGCACGTTCTTTTTCACTTTGCAAACCATTCACGACCATCACGACACGACGACCGTCGACCTCACCAGAACCAATCAAACCATAACCACCAGCATCCGTGTGCCCCGTCTTAATACCATCAACCCCCATATTGCGATAAAGCAATGGGTTACGGTTTGGTTGCCGAATACCCGCAAAGGTAAATTCCTTCATCCCATATAATGAATATTCATGCGGAAAATCAACAATCAAACGTTGCGCCAATAACGCCAAATCCGCCGCCGTTGAATAATGATCTGGATCAGGCCAACCACTCGCATTTTTAAGGTTCGTTGCCTTCATTCCTAAATCATGCGCGCGCTCTGTCATCGCCTTTGCAAACACGGCCTCATCACCAGCGAGTCCTTCAGATAATGCAATCGCGGCATCATTACCTGACTGCACGATCAAGCCTTTTAACAGATCTTCAACAGATACGCTTTTCCCGACCTCAATGAACATTTTTGATCCACCTTTTTTCCACGCCTTTTCAGACACAGGTAACATCGTGTCCATTTTGACACGCCCCTGCTTTAATGCCTCAAAAACCATATAGGCGGTCATAACCTTACTCATTGAACTTGTGGGCATTCTTGACGTGGCGTCTTTTGATAACAAAGTCATACCAGTCCCCATATCAATAATAATGGCCTGTTTTGCCGATGTTTTCATCGCCGCATGTACCGGAAATGTAATAAGAATAAGAAGTGTAAGTATCAGTTTTTTCATGAGATATGTTATAGCGCGGACACACAATAACGCAAAGAAAAAAGAAGATTCTATCCGCGACTATATCGTGAGCAAAATAAGGAAATTAAGCCTTCATAAAATCAGGCAAATCATCGCCAAAACCAATTGGAGATGGAATATCATCATTATTATGATATTTTTTAACAGGCTTATTCTGAACCTTGTTCGTATTTTGATGTGATTTATTATCCGACTTTGCAAGTGCAGGTTTTTTGCTTGGGCCTTTATCTTCAATACGCTCAATCTTAGTCGCGATTAATTTTTCAATGGCATCCAAATATTTTTCATCTTCTGGTAAACAAACAAAACTATATGCTTCACCCGTTTTACCTGCACGACCTGTACGACCAATACGATGAACGTAATCTTCGGCATTTAATGGCAAATCCATATTAAATACATGCCCAACATTGGAAATATCAATTCCACGTGCGGCGACATCACTACAAACAAGGATAGATATTTCACCAGCCTTAAATTTAGCCAATGTTTCGGTACGGACATTTTGTGACATGTCGCCATGCAATGCACCCGCTTTTACCCCTGCCTTTTCCAACGCACGATGATATCCATCAATATCACGTTTACGATTACAAAATATAAAGGCAGAATCGACATTTAAATCACGAACATAATCTAATAGTTTAGATGTTTTATTGCGTTTATTGGACAGCATAACCAATTTTTGAGTGACGTTTTTAGACGTTGAAGATCGCTTCGCAACCTCAATTGTTTTTGGGTTATCCATCAATTTTTCAGCCAATTTTTGGATAGGCTTTGGCATTGTTGCCGAGAAAAGTAAATTTTGGCGAAGTGGTGGTAAAAATCCAATAATTTTTTCGATATCAGGTACAAACCCCATATCCAACATACGGTCTGCCTCATCAATCACAAGAAATTTAATATCGCGAAGCAAAACATTACCGCGCTCTTGCAAATCCAACAAACGCCCTGGTGTTGCGATTAAAATATCAACACCACGTTCTAACTTTGCGATTTGATCCCCCATTTGCACACCACCAACGATAAGCGCATGTGAAAGGGATAAATATTTCGCGTAACTTTCAATATTTTCGGCCACTTGTGCCGCCAATTCACGCGTTGGTGTTAAAACCAATCCACGTGGCATACGTGCCTTTGCCATACCACCTTGCAACACTTCGATCATTGGCAATGTAAACGCACCTGTTTTACCAGTACCCGTTTGGGCAATACCAATAACGTCTTTCATCATTAGAATCGATGGAATCGCTTTTTCTTGAATTTCTGTCGGGTGTTCATACCCAACATCATCAATAGCGCGCATAATCTGCGGATCTAATCCTAAATCTTTGAAAGTTGTTTTGTTTTTGTTTGTCAAAATGAATAAATCTTTTTATCTATCTCTTTTAGTTTATAAAATTGGCATCCCGTACGGGATTTGAACCCGTGTTGCCGCCGTGAAAGGGCGGTGTCCTAGGCCTCTAGACGAACGGGACGCAAGAGATATTTCCTAGTTCCTTACTAAGTGTGCGTGTTATAACGTTTTTTATATCACGCTGGCAAGTGTTTTTTTATAAATTAAGAAAGAAATTTTAATACAGGAGGAAAAACGTTGTTCTGCCACATTTTTTCAACGACTTCATCAATTGACTCAAAACTAACGGAGTGATGTTTTTCAGGCTCTTTGTTTTCCAATACGCCTTTACAACGCCAAAAATGCGTTGAAAGATAAATTAACTTCTTACATGTTTTTGGGTGTTGCCGTTGTCCCAATATTCTAAAATCATTTGGTTCGACATAAAGACCCGTTTCTTCCAATAGTTCTCGTCGAGCTGTATCAAAAGGCAATTCATTACCTTCTTTTTTTCCACCAGGAAAAGAAAGATTTTTCTCTGTTGGCCAGTCGGTGCGCTCAACGACTAATACACTTTCGGGAGTACGGACAATTACTAGTGCTGTGAATTCATCATGTATATTCATGCATTAATTAGTAAGATCTCAATTGTAATCTGTCAACTAAACTGACATCGCGTCAGAGATGTGGAATTCGACACTCTCTCGCCCTTGCCATTCGTTGATTTTGACTTGTCCGCGCAAATGAACACGTGCTTGCGTTCCCGCGATTTCACGCAACATTTTCCCCATGTCACTTTCTAATGCACGGAAAGCCATCGCTTTCATCCCCTTGCCACCTTCTGCATCCTTAACCGTGCATCGCAAATGATTCGTCCCAACCTGATCTGCATAATCAATCCGCACGTTTGATAGTATTGTTTTAGGTTCTTCATGCCCCATACCAAAAGGCGCAAGCGATTCCGTTAACAGTTTTGCAGTTTGAATATTCAATCCCTGCACCGCCAAAGGTAATTCAATTTCCTCAACCTCACTATATTCATCAACATTTGATAATTGCGCCGCAACTTGCGTATTAAAATATTCAATAAATCCATTCAACTGATCGGGCATAATTGTAAAACCACCAGCCATCGCATGGCCGCCACCCTTCACAATCAAACCTTCCTTTTGCGCTCCCATGAATATATCAGCGATATGAACACCTTTAATCGAACGCCCCGATGCCCGACCTTCAATCACACCCTCTTCATTTTCGACATAGGCGATCACGCAAGATGGTTTGTTATATTTATCCTTAATCGCACCTGATACAAGGCCACTCAGCCCTGTATGCCACCCCTCACCATCAATCACTAATCCAGATGTTTGTGGTGCCTCAATCATCATTGCCTTGGCCTTTTCCATGGCCTCACGCGTCATGTCCTTTTGAATCGCTTTACGCTTCTCATTACAATCATCCAACAACCACGCGATACGCGTTGCCTCGCCTTCATCCATTGTCGAGAGCAATTGCGCGCCCAAATCACTTTGATGTACCCGCGACCCCGCATTAATACGAGGACCAAGCATAAAACCTGCATGATACGGATCGGGCATTGTTGTAATTTTAGACACGGCCAATAGTGCATTAAGGCCAATATTACGCCCCTGCGCCATCATGGGGAAACCATGTTTTACAAACAAACGGTTTGCATCAATCAATGGCACCATGTCACATACGGTTCCAAGTGCGACAAGATCAAGTGATTCACGCATTGCAGGTTCCTTTTTATCCGCATAAAAACCTGCTTCGCGTAATTTCGCATTTACGGCAATGGATAATAGAAAGGTTACACCAACGGCGGCCAAATAATCCAACCCACTTGTATCATCCGCCAATTTAGGATTAATGATAAAGTTAGCCTCGGGCAATATCTCATCTGGTTCATGGTGATCAACAACCACAACCTCCAAACCAATTGATTTTGCATGCGCGATAGGATCAACAGACGTAATTCCACAATCCAAAACAATTGCGATTTCCGCTCCCTGCTCTTTCAGTGAATCAAATCCTTTTGTCGATGGACCATAACCGTCATTTAAACGATCCGGAATAAAACATGGTACATCTGCGCATCCAGCGGCCATTAAAAATCGAGATAAAGTTGCATATGACGTTGCGCCATCAACATCAAAATCTGCCAATATTCCTATCTTTTTATTCTCTTGGATCGCCGTGGCAATAAAGGCGGCCGTTTGATCCATATTTTGTAGTGAGAATGGATCAGGAAAATTTTTAGCCAATGTCGGATTCAAAAACCCATCAACATCGCCTTTGTCCAAATCACGAATAACCAATAATCGCGCCACCATTTCGGGCAATCCATGTGCCTGAACCAGACATTCAACGCGTGTTTCATCAACAATTGGCGATGACCACACCTTACCTTTTACAGATTTTTTACCTTCAAAGGGATTGGTCGTTACAATATCATCGATGTTTAAATTGGATAACACGCCCCTATTCCTCAGGTTTACGTTTAAAATTATGCTCAGCCGTAATATGGCGAATTGTTCCTGATTTTGAACGCATAACAATGGAATGCGTTACCGCGCCGTTCGCGCGCCTACGCACCCCCTGTAACATTGGACCTGTCGTAACGCCAGTCGCTGCAAACATAATATCTTCGCCATGCGCCATATCATGATGCGTATAAACTTTATCAAAATCGATAATACCGTATTTTTCTGCGCGAGCGCGCTCATCATCATTGCGGAAAATTAAACGCCCCTGCATTTGTCCACCAACGCATTGTAATGCCGCCGATGCCAATACACCTTCAGGCGCGCCACCAATACCAACATAGGCATCAATACCGCTGTCTTGTTCCGCACATGCAATAATACCGGCAACATCGCCATCGCCAATAAGGTAGATACGAGCACCCGCCGCACGAATATCGCGCATAACATCATCGTGACGTGAGCGATCGAGCACACAAACCGTTAAATCTTCTACCTTGCATGACCGTTCCTTTGCCAAACGCACCAACATATCACCAATGGGCTCATCAATATCGAGGAAGTCATCAGGAAGCCCTGCCCCTACCGCTATTTTTTGCATATAGGTATCAGGTGCGTTTAAAAATCCACCTGCTTCGGCCATTGCAATAACTGTCATTGCATTTTGACCACCCTTGGCCGTAATTGTTGTTCCCTCTAATGGATCAAGGGCAATATCAACCTTTGGTCCTTTCCCCACACCAACCTTTTCACCGATATAAAGCATCGGCGCTTCATCACGTTCACCTTCACCAATAACAATAGTGCCATCAATATAAAGACTGTTTAACGCCTGTCGCATGGCATCAACCGCAACCTGATCTGCGGCCTTTTCATCGCCACGTCCAACTTGAAGCGAAGACGCAAGCGCCGCGGCCTCTGTTACACGCACGACCTCTAATGCAAGGTTACGATCCATGATCTCTCCAAATTGTGGAAAGTCTGTTTTATCTTCATTCAACGCATTCACAATATGGGGCATAACTATGTTTTCCTTATTTATCTTATTCGTAAGCTGTTAAAACAGGTGAAGATCGTCTACCAGCAGGAGTAATCGCCAACGGCACTGACGGCACCCGTTGTTGTTGCCCCCTCATAGGGATTAATGGCCCATTATCAGCGTAGGCTATTGGTTGTGTCGTTCGATATTGCTCAGAATATTGAGGGACCGAGTAATTTGGTAAATATTGTGGACGACCCGTACGCCCCTCAACCGCAAAAACAGTTACCGAGCTATCAAATACAGTGTATCCACCACGTGTTGTATTTTCTAAAACACCTCGGTATTCAGGGAACGTTTGTCGTTTTTTTGACAAATCACCATCAACTGGATACACGATTACATTTTCATTCGACATAATTTCATCACGTGCTCTTATTTTGATTGGCTTTAGATCTTCAAAAACAACAACTGCAGGCTCCACGATCTGTGGTTTTTCACGATAAGCCGGAAAATGCTCGCATGCGCCCAATGTGAAGAGAGTGATCATAATAATAAAATGTTTGTAACGCATAATTTTGTCCAATATTTGTAAATTCCCCTACTGTGGCGAAAATTCGAACAAATCTCAAGCCTTTCCGAAGGATTATCCCTGATTATTTTAGCTTCAGAATGGCTTTACACCTCGTTCAAAATGCAATAATAAATAGACTTTAAGAACATAAGGATTAAACAATGAGTTTCGTAACAGTTATTGGCACACAATGGGGTGATGAAGGAAAAGGTAAGATCGTTGATTTATTGGCAGAAAACGCCGACTGCATCGTTCGTTTCCAAGGTGGAAATAATGCGGGACACACCCTTGTCATCGATGGAAAAACATACAAACTTAACCTACTGCCATCTGGTATCGTGCGTGAGAACACAAAATCATACATTGGTAACGGCGTTGTACTCGACCCATTCGCGTTAATAGCAGAAATTGATGCTGTCAAAAAACAAGGACTTAATGTTACACCTGAAAAACTTGCTATTTCAGAAACAGCGCATCTTATCCTTCCAATTCATAAAATCCTTGATGGATTAATGGAAGATGTTCGCGGCGGTAAAAATATTGGGACAACACGTAAAGGTATTGGCCCTACATACGAAGATAAAGTCGCACGACGTGGTATTCGTGTTTGTGATCTACATGACACTGAAAATCTTAAAACACGTCTTAACGACATGATGCATCATCACAACGCTCTATTAAAAGGGTTAGATCAACCACAAATTAATGCAGACGATATGTACAACGAATTACTATCTATTCGCGATGTTATTTTATCATATGCATCACCTGTTTCTATCGAAATTGAACAAGCGGACAAAGACGATAAAAACGTCCTATTTGAAGGCGCGCAAGGATCATTATTAGACGTTGATCATGGAACATATCCATTTGTAACATCTTCAAACACATCTGCCGGACAAACAGGTATCGGTAGCGGTTATGGCGCTGCACGTAAAGCCCACATCATTGGACTTGCCAAGGCATATACAACACGCGTTGGAACGGGCCCATTCCCAACAGAACTTGACGATGATATTGGCACCTATCTTGGTGAAAAAGGTCATGAATTTGGAACAGTAACAGGTCGAAAACGCCGTTGCGGATGGTTTGATACCGTTCTTGTAAAACACGCATGTCGTGTTAGTGATGTTGATTCCATAGCCCTTACGAAACTCGATGTTCTCGATGGTCTAGATGAAATCAAAATATGTACTGGATATATGCTGAACGGTAAAATGATTACAACACCACCTGCACAAACGCATCTATGGGACAATATTGAACCTATTTATGAAACACTTGAAGGATGGAAAAATGGTGCAACGGCAGGCATCCAAGACCTAGAAAAACTTCCAGACACATGTAGAAAATACATTTCACGCCTTGAAGAACTTATTAAAAGACCTATTTCAATTATATCTACGTCCCCAGAACGAAATGACACGGTTGTTTTAAAAGATTTCTTTTAAGTTTTACAAAGCCATACAACGCATTTAAACTATATTTAAACCAAATTCTTGGTATCCTATTAGTATGGCTGAAAAAAAAGAAAAAACAAAATCATCAGAGACTGTCACTCAAAAACAGTCCTCACCGAAAAGTATGATAGCTACTTTCGGTAATGATTTTTTTATTAATCTTGATAAAGAGCTAGAAAAACATTCCACATCACATGTAAAATCATATGCAGCAGGAACGAACGAGGCAAACCCTACTGGTTACTTCGCCATGATTTGCGACCCTTGCTACACTCCACGAACAAACATAGTCCAGTTTTACAAAGAGCTTTCTGGAACAACATTGCCTGATCTTTTTAAAAGTGGTCGTATTGTTATGCCCAATAACAAACCAAACTCTTATTGTCTCATTTATAAAGATAATGTGGGTGAAAAAATTTATGACAGTGACGAAGACATCGCCCTTGGGTGGAAGGCGGATGAAGTTTTAGAGCGCGTCGCACTACCTATTATTTCAACATTACAAAGATTGCAACAACGAGATCTAACACATGGCAATATTCGTGCAAGTAATCTATATAGCGATAATGGAACAAATTTAGAAACCATAAAACTTGGTGAATGCCTATCTGCACCAGCATCATTCCATCAACCAGTGGTATACGAACCTATAGAACGCGCTATGGCCTCTCCACTTGGGCGTGGAGAAGGCAGTATTCAAGATGATTTATATGCGTTAGGCGTCCTTATTGCTATGCATGTACGAAATTTTGACCCCTTACGTGGAAAATCTGACGATGAAATTATTTCTGCAAAAGTTGTCAACGGAAGTTATTCTGCCCTTATCGGAAGTAGCGACCGCATAGGCAGTGGAATATCTGAACTTGTCCGTGGTTTATTAATGGATGACAGAAAAATAAGATGGTCTCTAGATGAGGTTCTCGGTTGGCTTGAAGGACGTCGTCAAAATGCAAAGCAACCTGTAAAACTTAAAAAAGCAGCAAGATCTCTCAATTTTGACGGTGGACAATTTTATTATCCTCGTACTTTTGCACACCGCATGATGAAACAACAACAAGAAGCGGTCAACATTATTGAAAATAACGAACTAGTACATTGGGTAGAACGGTCATTAGGAAACCCTGATATCTCTCAAAGGATGACACAGGCTTTTGAAGCAGCACTTGAAGGAGGACAAGGTGTGGGTTATTGGGATCGACTTTTACCTTTTTTATCAATCGCTCTTGATCCATATGCTCCGATCCGTTATAGAACGCTGTCATTTCACATGAATGCATTGGGCAATATCATGGCAGAATCCTTTATTCAAAAGAAAGGATTATCTACTTTTATCGATTTTTTCAATAATGGCACAGTTTACTTTTGGATAACCATTCTCGCCAATTTAAATATTGATGTTCTTGAGCATGTTCAAAATTTAGATAAGGCAAAATCTTTTTTACGACAAAAAAATATAGTCAGCGGCATTGAACGCTGTTTGTATTTCTTTAATCCATCAATCCATTGCCTTAGTGAGCTTGTACAAGATCGTTTTGTTTGCACACCTCGTGATTATATTTTTGCTCTTGAAAAAATAGCAGAGAAAAAGGATGGAGCCTACCCATCTAAAATAATCGACAAACATGCTGCGTGTTTTCTTATTTCGCGAAACGAGAGAATTATAGATCCATATACTTATGACCTTTCCTCCAAGGAGGAATACAGGCATATTTTGGCAACATTACAAATATTGGCGTCAATACAACGAACTGAAATCATTGATAAATTACCAAAGTTAACGGACTGGATGATCAAAATTATCAACCCCCTTATAGGGAGATATCATGACAAAGAATATCAAGAAAAGATTAAAAAAGAAATTGATACCGTTGCCGAAAAAGGTAACTTAATTGAATTATTATCTCTCATTGAAAATAGTGAGCGTATAAAAAAAGATCAACTTATGTTTCGTAAAGCCATGCTTCGTTATAAGGAATACAAATATGAAGAAGACAAACTTGCAAATAGATTAAAAAACCCTAAATTTTTTGCTGACAAGGTTGGGCAAGAATGGGCTGCCACCATTTCTGGTATCATTTCGGCTCTTGTAATACTCGGCTTTCTTATGGTTCATTACGGAACAGGAGTGTAGCCTATGAAGAATATTAGCGTTAAATTATCAATTCTATGCATTTGTATTGTTGGCTATATATTCTTACCAACAACTGTTTTCTTAGCCTTTGGCATGATGCCAACTATGGCCGCGTTTTTAACGGACAGATCTGTTGGAAGAAATAAAACCATATGTGTTGGATTGATGAATTTTGCTGGTTGTTTTCCATTTTTATTAAAATTTTGGACAGAGTTTGGACAACAAACCGTACCCAATGCATTTCGACTCGTTGCAGATCTAGAAACTATAATCGTTGTTTATCTTTTAGCCGCTGGTGGCTATGCCATTGATATCGCCGTTACAGGAATAACCTCAAGCATCGTTATAAAGCGCTCAAAGAAAAAATTGAAACAAGCACATATAGAACAAGAAAAACTTGTAAAACGTTGGGGCGAAAAAGTTACTGGAAAATACGCTCTTGACGATTTTGGTTTTCCTACAGAAGAAATTTTAGAAACTTCAACCAACGCACCAGAAATCGATATTGATGACATTGATGATAAAAAATAGTTAACTAGCTTAACTTTTTTATTTCTTTCGAAATCTTTTGAATAGCTCCATTAACCTGATCCATATCATCACCTTCGGCCATAACTCTAATCAAAGGTTCTGTTCCAGAAGGACGAACAAGAACGCGCCCTGCTCCATTAAGATCATTCTCGGCATTAACAATCGCCTGCTTCACATTATCGTTACTCATAACAGTTGATGCAGATAAACCATTCCCAAGCCGTATGTTTTCCAAATGCTGTGGTACAGTTGAAAAAACATTACAAAGTGACGCCATATCTTGTTTACTTTCAACCATAATCGACATAATTTGAACTGTCGCCAACAACCCATCGCCTGTTGTCGAAAAATCAGACATCACAATATGTCCTGATTGCTCGCCCCCCAAATTAATTCCTGTTTCCCGCATATTTTCAACGACATAACGATCACCAACAGCAGTCCGATTTAACGTCAAATCGATTGTCTTTAAATAACGTTCAAATCCTAAATTTGACATGACTGTGGCACTAACACCCTGCCCTTTCAACCATCCCTTTTCTGCACCAGAACGCGCTAAGACGGCCATCAATTGATCGCCATCAATACGGATTCCCTTCTGATCAACCATAATCAAACGATCAGCATCACCATCTAATGCAACACCTATATCCGCCTGCTCCGCCTTTACACGAAACTCTAATGCCTCTGTATCCGTTGCACCACATTTGTGATTAATATTTTTACCATTGGGATCAACACCCATCGTGATAACGTCCGCACCCAATTCCCACAAAATTTTTGGTGCTATTTTATATGCCGCGCCATTGGCACAATCGACAACAACTTTCAAACCATCAAATCGCATGCCCTTTGGTACAGATGATTTAATGGCCTCAATATAACGTCCATTCGCGCTATCCAATCGTACCGCTTGTCCAATATCATCACTAGATGCCAAGTGTGCAGAAAGATCCATGTCCATTGCAGATTCAATAGCTAATTCCGTTTCGTCCGACAATTTATACCCATCATGTGCAAAAAATTTAATACCATTATCTTGATATGGATTATGAGAAGCTGAAATCATCACGCCTAAGTCAACGCGTAATGATTGGGTCAAATACGCCACGGCTGGTGTTGGTATAGGACCCAATAAAACAACTTCCATCCCCATGGATAGAAAGCCGGCCGCCATAGCCTGCTCAATCATATAACACGACTGGCGTGTATCCTTACCAATCACAACCTTTTTATGTGTGTGTCCATTTTCACCACGCAACACATGCGCCGCCGCCATAGCACATCGCATCGCGACATCAGCCGTCATCGGATGTTTGTTTGCTTGCCCACGAATACCATCTGTACCAAAATATTTTCTTGTCATGATTTAGTTTTTACCATCATAGTTAATAGGGTTACAGTCATTTATTGTTTCAAAATCTTACAGATTATTTTGGCTTAGAATATTCATGCAAAGGATACCCCATTTGCCAACGGCGGATCACAATATAAATCGCAAATCCCCAATCGGTTATCATAAGGAAAAATGGATACATTAATGTTTGCCATGTTGGATCAGGAACCGCAAATAACATTAAAAAATATCGCATCCCTGCAAAGCCATACGATATGGGTGGTTCTGTATCGGGTTTGTGAAATGATTTACGAATTGTTGGCCAATAGGTCAATGCATCAATCACCATAATCAAAACCAATGCAATTAACGGATTATTTGTCACCTGCCATAATGGTACAGCAATAAAACAAGCAACTAATGCAAACCAATCGCTTTTTGTATAATCACGTTCACCAATAAAAAATGACAAAACCGCAATCATCAAACATGTGATGGACACAAATGCCAAAGCATATGCCGATGGCCCGCCGTTTAAATCGAATTGCGCCAACGTTCCAACGCCCGTGACCATGCCCCACAATAACCAACTAAATGCATGCGGTTTTGTTTGTCCCTGATGTATCGTATAAAAATACGTTCCATATCGTGCGGTCGCCAACACCACCGCCGCAATGGCAAAAATCGTATATTGATCAAAAACCATCTATTTCAAGGCCTTTCGACGCCACAATAAGAACAGCAACAATGTTCCATTAGCGACTCCAATCATAAGTGGAAATAATGCCGTTGCGATGGTTACATTTACAATGGCAAAAAGCGTTAATGCATGACGAATAAAATTTAAAGAAGAGTGATATAATGGTTCATCATATGGTTTGTCGTATGATTTTCGAAATGTTGGGGTAAAAGCAATTAAATCAATAACCACAACAATAATAACGGACAATGTTGGATCGTCCGTTAACAACCATAGTGGAATTGTCATTAAACCAACGACAAACATAATAATATCGGACTTTTTGATATTGTTAAAACCATAACGTAATGACGCCAACGTAATCGCGATACAAAACGCACCAACAATTCCTGTACCCCATGCACCAGGCCCTGCACCATCAAACACTTGTGCGAAAAAGACGATAATGGTCAATAATGTCCATAAAATCCATGTAAAAGGGTGCGGTTTTATTCTCCCTTTTATTGCGTCGACGAGATACGGCACATGGATACTAATCCCCATAATAACCGTGATAATCCCCATGATTTCGTACAGTGACATTACTTGTCGTCAGTTTTTTAGTCGTTGTTTTTTTCGCAGGAGCTTTCTTTCTTGGTTTTGGTTTTTCCTCGGTCACTTCAACTGGTTTGGTAACCGTTGATGGAACGGATGAACGTGGTGCCTTGGCCGCACCTTTATCCGCATTTGATTCCGTCGACCGATCAACCTTACCCGTTTCTAATAATTCGGTTATTTCCGCTCCGCTCAACGTTTCATATTCAAGCAACCCTTGAGCCAACGTTTCCAATTCTTTGGAATGTTTCTTTAAAAGCTTTGTTGCCTGATCATATCCATCTTGAACAATACGTTTCACCTCACCATCAATAATGCCCGCCATGTCATCAGACACATGTGCACCACCCATTGATTGGCCAAGGAAATTTTGATCGCCTTGACCATAATCCATCATCCCAACCTTGTCGGATAAGCCCCACTCAGTCACCATTTTACGTGCCATGTGGGTAGCTTGTTTAATATCCCCCGACGCACCTGTGGTCACCATGTCTTCACCAAAAATCATTTCCTCGGCAACGCGTCCCCCCATTGTCACAGCCAAATCGGCATGCAATTTTGCACGTGTTAGGGATAATTTATCATCCTCAGGCAAACGCATCACCATCCCAAGCGCACGTCCACGTGGAATAATCGTGGCCTTGTGGATAGGATCCGAATGTTTTTCATGAATGGCCACAATCGCGTGTCCAGCCTCATGATAAGCGGTTAGTTTTTTCTCTTCATCCGACATAGCCATCGATTTGCGCTCCGCACCCATCATGACTTTATCTTTTGCGTCTTCTAATTCTTGCATCGATACAACGCGTTTGTTACGACGCGCGGCAAGCAAAGCTCCTTCATTCATCAAATTTGCCAAATCGGCACCAGAAAAACCAGGTGTTCCACGTGCAATCACATGCAAATCAACATTTTTTGCCAATGGAATATCTTTTGAATGAACTTCTAAAATTCTCTGACGGCCATTTACATCTGGGTTTGGAATTGTCACCTGTCGGTCAAAACGACCAGGACGTAATAGGGGCAGGATCCAAAACGTCAGGACGGTTCGTCGCCGCGATAATAATTACACCTTCTGAGGCTTCAAAACCATCCATTTCAACCAACATTTGGTTTAATGTTTGTTCACGTTCGTCATTACCGCCACCATGACCACCGCCACGTTTACGTCCAACGGCATCAATTTCATCAATAAAGATAATACATGGCGCATTTCTTTTTACCCTGCTCAAACATGTCGCGTACACGTGATGCACCAACACCAACGAACATTTCAACGAAATCAGAACCAGAGATAGAGAAAAATGGAACGTTAGCTTCACCAGCCACAGCACGTGCAGTCAATGTTTTACCAGTTCCCGGAGGTCCAACAAGCAATGCACCTTTTGGAATTTTACCCCCCAAACGTTCGTATTTTTTAGGGTCTTTCAAAAATTGAACTATTTCTTCCAATTCTTCTTTGGCTTCATCAATACCTGCGACATCTTCGAAAGTGACGCGTTTTGTATTTTCACTTAGTAATTTTGCCTTTGATTTACCAAAACTAAACGGATTTCCACCGCCACCTGAACCGCCACCGCCATTCATACGTTTCATAAAGAATATCCACACTCCGATCAAAAGCAACATCGGGAACCATGATAGTAATACCCCAAAGAAGCTAACCTCTGGTGCATCGTCTTCGGCCTTGATCGTTACATTTGTACCATTTAAACGTTCAACGATATTTTCACCTGCTGGCATAAAACTTTTGAATTTTGTGCCATCAACATATTCGCCATTAATGGCAGCTCCCTTAACCGTGATTGATTTAATCATATCACCGCCGGCATCATTCATGAATTCAGTATAGGTCACTTCGTTAATCTTTTGACCAAACGCACCACCCTGCCCCTGCATAAAGCTGTTATAAATAAAAACGAGTAAGAAACCGATGGCGACCCACGTTAAAATATTACGACCTGTTTGATTCATGATTTTTCCTTTTAAATTTGTATCGTGATAATAGGGCTAAGCCCCTTTGATTTCAAGGGTGTTTCCGTCTTTTGAACATGTTATTAAACACCCATGCAATGTCGCAGATTGAGATGGTAAAATTGTGGCAATAATTTCTTCTACCCTTTCCAATTTAGGTGGATAATTACCTGTTGTTTGACCAGTAATGTGAATAACATTCTGCAATACCCTAATTTGAATATCCAATGGATATGTTTTCAATACATTAAATGTAATTTTTTTGTCCATCACGCATTTTTTTGTGGCCTCATCAACCAACCAATCGATTGCATCTTGTGCACGTGACAACCGCGCTAAAGTTTTTACAAATCGTGATATTTCAAACCCCTCATTTACCAATGCTTTGCGTAACCTCGGGCGCGCATAATCATCGTTTTCATTACTAGGATCTTCAATCCATTGCAATTGGTTATCTTTACAATATTGAATGAGTTCAGCATGAGAATGACCTAACAACGGGCGATAAATTTGAATATCTTCCAACGTGCTCCAGTCCTTCATTCCCGTCAAACCACTCAATCCTGACCCTTTTGCCAATCGAAAGAAAAAAGTTTCAATTTGATCATCACCATGATGCCCCACACATAATGTTTGAATATTATGCTCCACACAATAATCCCGCATTAACGAATATCGCGCTGTGCGCGCCTTCTCCATCACGGCAGTATTGGGTTTTAAATCGTGTTCCCACGTTAAAATATGATGTATCGCATTTGGAAAATCCGTCACCCAATTCGCAATATTTTTACATTCCTCCATCGCCTCTTCACGTAGGTTATGGTTAACGGTCAACAAGTGAACTTGAGTATTATTTTCTTCAGCCCACGCGCAAATCATATGTGACAAAGCCATAGAATCACCGCCACCAGACAAAGCTACAGCAATATTTTTTTGATTTTCAGGAATGTTAATATTCATGTGACCTATCTTAAACATCTATGCTCAAGATAAAAGACTATATTAAATCGGCATACGCATGATTTCTTGGTAAGCACCAATGACTTTATCACGCACAGCAACCATTGTTTGCAATGTGACTTCCGCCTCTGTCACGGCCTGTACAACATCCGTGATATCGGCCTTACCCATAACGGCATCGGCAGACATTTTTTCGGATGCTTTTTGCGTTTCTACAACCTTTTCAACACCAGCCTTAATCAAAGAACCAAACGAAACTTGATCTTGTGTACCCGAGCTAACCAACCCACCATTTGTGGCGATTTTTGCTGTGTTTTGATAAAGGCTTGCCGCCTGCTGTCCAATTATGTTTGTCATGTTAGAATCCAGTATATCAAATATTAATAATTATTTCCCAATTAAATCAATTGTTTTACCGAGCATACCTTTGGAAATTTTCAACATCCCCATATTTGCCTCGTATGATCTTTGCGCCTCTTTCATATCCATCGATTCAATAAGCGTATTAATGTTTGGAAGACGGATATACCCACTCTGATCCGCACCAGGGTGTGATGGCATATATTTTAATTTAAAATCATTGCTTGGGTCCTCAACCACGCGATCAACGGTGACCTTGTTAACACCTGTTGCACGATCAAGTTCATTTTTAAAAATAACACTCTTACGGCGGTATGGTTCTGAATTTGGTGTGTTGGCCGCGGTGTCGGCATTGGCAATATTTTGTGATACGACACCGATACGATCGCCCTGCACTCTCATTCCCGCGGCTGATATATCCATTGCATTTAAAATACTACCCATAATTTAAATCCTTCCCTACCCTTATTTATTTGTTACAGCCAACTGCAACATACCAACATTCTTTTTATATAAATTTGTAATGAGGTTGTAATCAGCCTGTGTCTTACCAGCCTTCAACAATTGTTCTTCAATAATAACCGCATTTTCACCAGGTGCAGATTCATAAACCATTTTCGACTTACGGCTATCAGCCTCTCCTACTTCTGGATTTGCGCCAATATGACCACTATTAGTTGTAACTTTTCCAATTTTAGGACGATTAGACGCACGCCCCATAACCTCACCAAAATCTACTTTTTCTAAATCATGTGGACGATATGATGGTGTGTCCGCGTTGGCGATGTTTTCAGATAAAACAGTTTGACGTTGGTTCAACCAATTCATTTTACCGCCAATCCCTTTCATTAAGCCAATATTTTCTAACATCTTTTATCCTCAATCAAATTTTGTTAGTTTAGATAAGCTAGTTATTGCAGAAAGCGTGCCAAGATGACCGATTACGGTGAAAATGATAAAAAATTATCCTCAATCAAACCGATTGAGGACGCACGAAAGTCTGTCGCCGTTGCGATCCAAGATGGCTCGACAGACAATCCTATTCCAAAGATAAAAGCCGCCGCACGCGGTGCATTGGCCGAAAAAATTGCACAAATTGCCTTTGATAATGATATAAAAGTGCGTGAAGATGCTGATTTAGCCAACATGCTCGCAGAAATAGAACTAGACTCCCCCATCCCCACAGAGGCCATGATGGCCGTTGCAGAAATTCTATCTTATGTGTATCGTGCCAATGGTGAACCCGATCCTTTTAATGCACTCATTGAGGATCTTAATCAGGATAAAACATGACTTTTGACACTGGATTACAATTTTTTATCGCGCTTTGCGTTGTTTTGGCATTGATGGCTTTACTAACCATTATCCTCAAAAAAATAAATACAATGCAGTCTGGATTAAGTGGTAAATCAAACCGGTTAAAAATCGTTGAACAACGGATGATTGATCCAAAAACAAAAACAGCCATCATTCGATGTGATGATAAAGACCACCTTGTACTTATCTCTCAAAACGGCAACACTGTTATAAAGGCGGATATGATACCGCCAAAAGAACCATTGAAAAAGGACATTCCCGTTGAAACTCTTTAATCTTGGCCTTATTTGTACAATCATCCTGACCACCATTGCACCAGATGCCTTGGCACAATCAGTGACATTAAATCTCGGTTCAACCGATGGCGTCACCGCCAGCAACGGTGAAACATTAACCGGTCGTATTGTACAGATGTTAGGGCTTTTAACTGTCCTATCCCTTGCTCCATCCATTTTGATAATGATGACTAGTTTTACTCGTATTGTGGTTGTCTTGTCTTTCTTACGTACCGCGATGGGGGTGCAACAAACACCACCAAATACAGTTATGATTTCTCTGGCGATGTTCCTAACATTTTTTATCATGGCACCAACATTCCAAAGTGCATATGACACGGCATTAAAGCCATTACTTAATCAAGAAATTGAAGAAGTTGAAGCATTTGAGCGTGGTGTTGAACCATTCAAAGCCTTTATGTTGCAACACACACGCCCGAAAGATTTAGAGTTATTCAAAGAAATCAGTAAAGAGCCCGATGTTGATACCGCCATGGATTTACCCATGACAATTGTCATTCCATCATTCATGATTTCTGAACTTCGCCGTGCATTTGAAATTGGCTTTATCATTTTCCTCCCCTTCCTCATTATCGACATGGTTACAGCATCCATTTTGATGTCCATGGGTATGATGATGTTACCGCCGGTGATGATATCACTGCCGTTTAAAATAATTTTCTTTGTGCTAGTCGATGGATGGTATTTGATCGCAGGATCGCTAATTAAGAGTTTTGATAGTTCACTTCCACTCCCCGATGGATAGTAGAAAAATATTACTTATTCATACTCTCAAGAAAATCTTTGAACAAATCAACTTCGGCGGTAACACCGAGGAGTGTTTCACGGTCAGCCAAATTCGATATATTTTGCGGACGAGAAACAAGCAAGAATGTTTTGTATGATGGAGATTGTTTCATCACCATATCATATTGTCCCGCAAAACGTTGAAGTGCATCATATTGATCAGACAAGCTGAGCGCGACAGCTTGGTTCAATATCAACTGTGTTTGTTCAGCCGTCGGCGGTGTAGAGGTCGAAATATTTTGGCGCGCCAATAACTTTGATAAATTATCCGTTACAGCGACCCAACGACCAGATCGCCACGCCGTATCAACACGTAGACGAATAACATCTTCACTATCATCTAATCCCTCTGTCATAAATAATGCTGTTTCTGGCTCACCTGAATCTGAATAACTACGCGCTTTCAATAGTACAATTTTACTTAGTAATTCATTTTTGTTTTCACCTGTATATTGGGAGATCATTTTATCAACCTTCGCTAAGGTCTTTAATGCAACTTTAGGATTACGGTCAATTAATTGTATTGCCGCAATTCGCAATCCTGTCTTAATTGCGTCTTCGCCCTCGCCAAGACGATTCATTTTATCACTTAGTACACTGGTTGCACGAGACAACAAATTAATACCCATCAATTTATCCGCCACACCATCGATCAGAGCATTTCCTTCGTCACCAACAGGGGTTAATTCTTTAAATTCATCATAAATCGCAATGGCAATCATTGGGTCAATATCCGCAAATCCTAATCCAAGAAAAATACCCTTATATGCATCGGCCATAGTGCGAACCATTGCACGACGATCTTGTAATGATTTTGTATTTTTTGCAGCCCGTTTTAAAATATTTAAACCTTTTCTTGGTTCATCGCTTTGAATATACAAATTTCCTAATGATTTTTGGATTTGTGTTTCTAAATCATCCCCACGCCATGCAAAACGTAAGCGTTCCATTCGTTGGATAGCCTCATCCCTTTTAATCACTTCACGGGCAAGTTCATCCTCAACCAACAACAACTCACTACGAATTCCATAAGGGCCTAGTTTATCACTCAACGACGCTTTATAAAGATTTGAGATTGCCTCATCAGGATGTCCCGTAACCGACTGTGATCTACCCTTTAGATACGCAAGTGTTGCTCTTGCTTCAAGACTTTTATCATCCATATTTTGATCTAATAGTGCAACCATAGACGCAGCATCTGCTCCCTTGTTTTCATCCAACAAAGCTGTTGCTAATGGAGCAATAACATTTCGTTTAATTTCGTACGGGTAAATCGATGCTAAAACAGCATTATCGTCATAATTTTCTACTGCTTCTTCCGACCTTCCCATTGATGCCAATGTAGCTGCTTTCCACAAAGAAATTTCTGATATTGATTTTAATTCATCTTCAGAAAAATATTTTAATGCCACATCATATTGATGTGTCAAATAATGCGCCACACCGCGTAATGCCTTATATTCAACAGCATTTTCAATTTGATTATTAAAATCTTTCGCCAGCTCTAGAAAACCTATAGCTTCATGTCCCATATTTTGTGAAAGTGATAATTTCACAAGATTCAGAAGAACACCCAACTTAGCGTCCGCTTGTGATACAGAGAGAAAATTTTCCAACTCTTTTCTTTTTTCACTATACTCATATGGCTCAATACCTTTTCCCCAATCATCAAAATAGTAAATACGGTCTAGTGTTGTCTTTGTTATCTTTTCACTCAGGTTCTTACCTGCCTTTTTTAGGTAAGCTTCAATAATTTTCAACGGTGATTCCGATGATACAACCAGACCAGTTGATTTTGTAATTGTTATATATTGTGATCCGGATGCAATTCGCAAACCATCAGATTCAGGTTTTATAACCGCCCCTACAACCGCAGGAACAATATCAAAATCGACAAAATCATACGCTGTATTCATACGCTTTAATGCATGTGACACGGTGACAACAGCTAAATCATCTCCATAATCTGGGTCATGCAACTTTAATAATTTTGTTGAATGACTCATAATTATATCAATCTCAGGATGAGCTGGGTCAATTAAGCGACGGCGAATACCTGTATCTTTCAAATTAGGAGCTATGTCAGACAAAATTAATCGCCAAATCAATTTACTTCCCTCGGGTCGAACATATGTATTATCTGGCACAGGTATCATCCATGCCTTACCATTGTCCATTGATACTTCTGTAACTTCCCATCCTAAATCGGCACCTGCACCCGTTATTTGTGGTGGAACAGTCATATTGTTACTATCCGAAACTATAAATAATCGACCATAACGTTGGAAGACAGACAAGCCAAATGGTGTTGTTGATGAAATCATCACAATTGTTGGATTAGCATTATCTGGTAGTGTTTCCGCCAATGATAAATCTGGTGCTACCTCATCAACAATGACAGGCGTTTTGTCTGTTATTTTTTGATCTTGCTTCTCTATTATCGTCGGAACAATTTCTTCAACGGTTTTTATTTTTTCGACCTGCTTTAATTCCTCTTTTGACGTTTTAGCTGTTTCTTTTTCTGTTTTTATAGCGATTTTTTTCAAATCAACAAAAACGTCCAAAACAACCCGTTTCCCGATACGAAAATGACGTGTATCGGTCACGGCACCATGCAATGATAGTTCTATGCTATTTTTATTGACCTTAATATTTTGGAGAGAACGCGATTTTTTCATCACCTCTTTTTCAACAGGTAATGAATATGGAATTTTAATTATCCCCTCTTTAACCTGAATAGCCCCATCATCAACAGACTCAATCACAATACGATCATAATTATCCCGTTGAAGAATATCAATTTTTGCATACGCGATTGACGGCAAAAAACACAGTAATAAAAATGAAATAAAATGAAATCTCATACCACAAATCATACACACAGATTCTATAAACAACCAGAGGCGATATAATTTATTAAACAGTTATTCAATTCGATTTCCTGTATGTGGTTGGATAAAAATCGCAATTCCATCCCCTGCCACATATTTGTCTCCTGATACAGATATTACCATCGGCCTTTCATAACCATGCTCTTTCATCTGACGTCCCAGATTTTGTAGAGTCTCAAATTTTTTTAATTTTGATCCCATCAATGTAATTCTGTTATTCATATTGCTTAACAAAGGTGATAACTCATTTATAAAGTTCAAAAATTGAGGCGTGAATTCTCGAATTTCAAACAAAAGTATAATTTCATCATGCCGCCTTGATATTGTTGTAAAAGACATAGCATCGTGCCTTTTCAAAACCTCATCTAAAACCGCATGTAAATAATTAATATCTTCGCCGGCTTCATAGTTATCTCGATTAAGATTAAGCCCCTCTTGCGTTCCTGCATTATTACGTGGACCACTATATTCACCAAAAGCCTGCGTTGTAATGCCCATTTTTCGATCAAATCTTATTGGATCTGTATCAGACATGGCATATAGCAATACAAAAAAAGTCAGCATCAACGCAATAACATCCGTAAATGAAATCAACCAGATAGGTGCCTTTTCTGTTTCATCGTCATCAAAAACAATTTTTTTTCGAACTAAAACGAATGGTTGCACATTCTTTTTTTCAGGAGGTTCTTCTCGATCATTATTCTCAGTCATGATTTACGGCGCCTTATAAAATCGAAATTGTAAAAAAGCAGGATTTCCTTTTTCAACCGCTAGTATCAATCTATTTTTACTAATGCCTTCATTAATAAAGTCATCACGATATGTTTGTAATACACGAAAACTCAATCCAGATGATTTTGCGAAAGGATCACGAACATATGATGTCACAACCAAATCATATAATTTAGGACCATCTTTTACATTCAAAATACGTACAAAAACAGGAATGATTCTAGTGGATAATCGATCAAACATATCCTTTTTCATTCGAATAGCCATCACATCTCCACCATTTGAATCTGACGTTAGAACCATTTCTAAACCAGGTAATATAGCACGTAGAGTACCCTGTATATCTTCTAAACTATCCCCCTCACCTTTTTCCTCGTTTGCATTTTCGTCATTATTTTGAAACTGTTCTTTTACACGCAGTATGTTTTGTGAAAAAGCGTAATCAAGTGATGAAAATGCACCATCAACCTTTTCTGCAGAATAATTAGAGATCGCATTCATGACAATAAAGAACGCCAATAAAATAATAAATAAAGCAAGACTGAGAATGACTGAACCTTGAGAAGAATTTCCCCGTTCATCATTTAAAAAATATTTTGCAAACCTAATCAAATTCAGCCAGAAATTTATCAATGTCATCCTGTGACACTCCTTGTCCGTCCATTTGAGGGCCATTTAACAATTTTTCATCTTCGCTGCGCATATCTTCCATCTCAGGAAGAGGAGCACTCTCATCTGACCCAAATAGATTTAACAGTTTATCGACTGTACCCTCAATATCTCTTAATGTATTGACCACTTTTGAAATGCGCTGTCCTGTAATGTCTTGGAAAGAACACGCTTCAAAAATTTTCATCGTTTCGCCAACAACATTATTTTTCAAATTTTCATCAGCAGCATCAACAAAAGATTGAATAGCCTCGCACGAATCCATAATTGATGCACTTGCTGTCTCTGTCGCACCGATAACCGCGTCTAACTCATCCGTTGCCGTTGGAATATGTTTTCCAGATACATCATGTGATCGTGTGGCCAAAATATCTGCGTGCATTGCATCAATTGTTTGCGCCAACGTGGAGAGTTCCGTGTAGATATTTTGTAACGCTTGTGATTGTTGTGGAGTCGCCTTATCCATTACAGAATGGATAACCTTCATCACCTGATCTCGGCTATAATTACTCATTTTTAATCCCCCTAATTATTGTGTAATATGCCTAGTTTAAAACGCTTTCGATTTTCCCTTTAAGAGTTTCTGCATTAAAGGGTTTCACGATATAGTTACTGACGCCCGCTTGTTTCGCTTTAATAACATTCTCGGTTTTACTTTCAGCAGTAATCATAATAAATGGAACATCTTTATTATGCGCTCCCGCGCGAACATGCTTTAAAAAATCATATCCACTCATCGGCTCCATATTCCAATCGGAAATAACCATACCATAATTTTTTTGACCAAACATTTCCAAAGCCTGTGTACCATCTGTTGCTTCATCAATATCTTTAAATCCGATTTGATTTAAAAGATTTCGAATAATACGTAGCATCGTACTATAATCATCCACAATCAAAACTTTCATATCGGTATTCATTTAATCTTCCTCACTATTATTCAAAATTTCTATATACAAACATGGTACGCGTAAAAATATAAAAGGTAAACATCCACGGTTATTCCATAGATTAAACATGCCATCGCATGGTTAAAAAATTGTTACTATTCCAAAAATTCAGGAAGCTTTTTTTGTTCTGCCAACAATGTTGTCAGTTCTTGCGCTATTTGGATATTCATTGAAGCCATGATCGGGGCTGTTTTACGTTCTGACATACGACCTACAACCTGTATTAAGATTCTCATATCCAGATTATCAAATATCGCAGCAGCATCCTTTGGCTTCATTCCGGAATAAATTTTAACAAGGCTTTGTAAACGCGCTTCTTCTTCTTTGGATTGAGTTCCTAAAAGATTTTCTATCTCTTTTTTCAACTCGTTCAATTCCGCGACTTTTTCTTCTATACGACGCTCGGTCACCTTCAATAGCGCTTCGTGCTGATTGATACGCACTTCACGGCTATCCAACTCCTCCCGTCGGACTTTCAATTCATTCAATACAGTCTTTTGAGTTTCCGAAAATTCCATTTCTAGTGTGGTTGGATCTGCCCAATCATTTTCAGGCATCCGTACAGGTTCATCCTCGGGCAATCCTTCGGGAACATGAACAGATTCACCTTTTTTAGTGTCTTTTGAATCTTCTGATTTTGCCATAACCGTCACATTCAAACTTTGTTCAACGGTACGGACTTCCGTAACAATATCACCTATACGCACAAGGAATGAAAAAAACGAAACAAAAATCAAAAGAATAAATAAACGTGAAATCTGCATAAGTTATTTGTTCCCACCTCTTATTTTTTGTAGTGATTCATACAAATCGCGCTCTGCTTCACTCAAAACTTCATTATCTTCCAAGGTAAATCCAGTTTTTTGTGCTTCACCCCCACGTTCCATTTCAGGATCACGGATTGCAAATTTTGATGCTTTTGATTCTCCACCATCAACGGTGCGAACAAGATTTTCAACGCGATCTTCGTAATCGTCTTTACCACGCATACGTGCTAAGTTTTCTAAATCACCTTCATTACCTTCAATGATTTTACGATTTTTAACGGCCAATTCTTCTAACCTGTTGGCTAGATTATCTCCCGTTTGTACAACAATATCCAGCTCATCAAACATTGCATTAGCTTTATTCAAACGCGCTTGTAAATCCACCCCTGATTCATCTACTGCATTATGAAGACCCTCTATTGACGCTTCTGCTCGTGCTATATGATGTGATAAATCATGAATTATTTTTTGTAGTTCGGATCGATTTTCTTTGAAATTTTTCAAATAAATTGTCAATCTCGCAACATAAATAATAACTGCGATCAACAAAATTGCGATCACAACATTTAATACCAAGGGGATTGTTAAAAATTCCATAAATACAATTCTATATGACATACAGTAAAAATCAAATTAAGACTTTATACTATTTTAAGACGTCTCTTCCATTGGTGGTTTAATATAAGTGTTAATTTTCATTGCTAAATTATCCTGTTTTTGCCCCATGGTTGCATTAAACATTGGAAAATCTCCACATCGAACTTCCACTCGATCACCAGGCCTTGTATTAAATACAACTGTAGAACCAATATCCCAATTCAAAATTTCGTCCAATGGCAATACCTTTTCCCCCAACATCGCCTGCAACGCAACATCAGTTCCATAAAGTTCATTCGTCAAATGGGTTTCCCAAATAGAGTCACGACCAAATTTTTCCCCCATAAACATTTGAAGCAATAATTCACGAATAGGTTCCAATGTTGCATAAGGAATCAAAATTTCAACACGACCACCACGATCCCCCATATCAACGCGTAACCGAGCCAACACACAAGCATTTGAACTTTGTGTTAACGTTGCAAATCGAGGGTTAGTTTCCATCCGATCCAACGAAAAATTAACAGGAGATAAAGGATCAAATGCAGATGACAAATCTGCGAGAACGACCGCAGACATCCTTTCAATCAATCGCGTTTCAATTGTTGTATAAGGACGCCCCTCAACCCGAATGGCAGGCGTCCCTTTACGACCACCAAGCAATACATCAACAACAGAATAAATAAGCGCCGAATCAACAACCATCAAACCATTGTTATCCCACTCTTCCGCCTTAAACATGGCAAGCATGGCAGGAAGCGGAATAGAATTCATGTAATCACCAAAACGCACAGTCGAAACCTGATCCAATGATACTTCTACGTTGTCTGACGTTAAATTACGTAACGATGTGGACATTAGTCGAACCAGCCGATCAAACACAATGTCCAACATTGGCAAACGTTCATAGTTAACCAACGCCGAATTAATAAGCGCCATAACACCTGATTTTTGAGAACCATCATCATCATCGTCAAAACCAAGAAGAGAATCAATTTCATCTTGGTTTAATATGCGTGCGTCTGTTGTGTCATCTCCAATATCTTCGGGATTTGCCGCCAGAAAATCGTCATCATCATTCGAAGAGTTAGCCGTATCAGAAGAATCATCACCGGCGTCATCGGCCATATTCTCCCACTCCGCCATCATTGCGGCTTCTTCAGCACTCATTTCTTCTGTTTCGTCAGCCATAGACCTTGTTCCGTTATTCTTCTATTATTACCCTGCACAATAACAGTGCAACAATCATACCATTATTATTACTGAATCAACATTTCTTGAAACAACACATCTGTCACCTTAACAGGGTGTGCTGCAATATTCACACGATACAACAATTCCTGTCGTAAACGATATATCCCTGCAGATCCTTTTAAATCCTCCACTCGCATTTCACGTAAATATGTTTGGAATTGGTCGATGACACGCGGTGTTATTGTCTCAATAGCGGGTAGATCCGTTTCGTTTTCGATTTCCAATTGTACTTTTAATTTTAAGAATCGTGCTCCCGTACTTGATGTCAAATTTACGATAAAATCAGGCAGTGGGAAAAACGCAGCATTCGTGGCTTCATCTCCCTCGACTTCTTCACCTTGAGCCCCCTCTTCAGTTTGTTCTACAACAACTTCCTCTGAACTACCGCCAATGACTCCTGAAAAGAAAAGTCCACCACCAATTGCCAGTAACAATACGGGTATCAAAATAAGAAGAAGTTTCTTTTTTCCACCACCAGAATCTTCACCCTCGCCCTCATCTCCATCAACTGCTTCTGCATTTTCAGATTCGTTTACTTCCTCTTCGGCCATTTTATTTCCATTTCATAAAACATGTCTTTCCTAAAAGTGTACTCAAACCGTAACAATCATGCAATCAAAGAAGTTTTGGCACGGGCTTTGCAAAGTTACCTTCGAGACAATTTTTAAAAGAAACGAAGAAACCATGGAAAACAGCATATACGTAGGATTATCCCGCCAAGTGGCGTTAAATCAGCGCATGAACTTGATCGCTAATAATATCGCGAATGTTAATACACCAGGCTTTCGTGGAGATAAAATTTTATTTGAAGAATATGTTGTCGACCCACAACCATTAAATGAAGAAATTTCAATGGTATCAGATTACGGACAATTCAAAGATACAGCTGCTGGAAGAGTTCAATTAACGGGAAATCCACTAGATGTTGCATTACATGGGCCTGGATTCATGATGGTTGAAACGACACAAGGCACACAGTATACACGCGCTGGTAATTTTGCGATAAACGCCAATGGCGAATTGGTCACACCATCTGGTCACAATGTTTTAGATAATGGCCAAGGACGCATCGTTCTTCCAAAGAATGCTACTGAAATAACTATTACAAACAACGGACAAGTTGTTACGAATCAAGGTGTCGCAGGACAAATTGGTGTTGTCGAATTTACGAATGTTCAAACACTAACTCCTACAGGTAATGGTTTTTACAAAGCATCCGCAAATGATGCAGGAGCCCCTCCAAAACAAACACAAGTTAAACAAGGATCTCTAGAAGGATCCAATGTTGAAGCAGTTTTAGAAATGACCGATATGATTGAAATTTCTCGTCAATTTCAATCAATGCAAAAGTCATTGCAAAATGAACATGATCGACAACGCAACATGATTAAAGCCCTAACCGAATAATTAAAGATTTAAAGTTAAAGAAAGAGGAGAAACAAAAATGTTATCACTTGATATCGGCGCAACAGGAATGCTGGCTCAACAACTCCACGTAAATGTCATTTCCAACAACATCGCGAACATGACGACAACAGGATACAAACGTCAACGTCCTGAATTTCAAGATTTAATGTATCAAAACAAACAACGTCCTGGTGCGACCTCATCTGATATTGGTACAATCGTTCCCGCAGGTATCCAAGTTGGATTGGGAGTTAAGCCTGGCTCTGTATATCGCATCATGGAACAAGGATCGTTCGAGGTCACAACAAATGAATTCGATGTTGCTATTGCGGGTCGTGGATATTTCCAAATACAAACACCAAATGGGGAAACCGCCTACACTCGTGCGGGCAGTTTTGGAATTAATGCCGATGGTGATTTGGTCACATCACAAGGATATTTACTAGAACCAACTATAAACATTCCTCAAAACACAACGGACACTATCATAAATGAATCAGGTGAAGTTTTAACAAAACTTCCAGGACAAACAAATTACGCAAACCAAGGACAAATTCAACTTGCCATTTTTGCAAATGAAGGGGGATTAGAAGCAACTGGTAACAGTTTATTCATGGAAACAGAATCCTCAGGAACTCCTACAACAGGAAATCCAAATGACGACGCCTTTGGTAAATTAGAACAAGGCATTTTAGAAAACTCAAACGTTGATGTTGTTGAAGAAATTACACGCCTAATCACGGCACAACGCGCCTACGAAATGAATTCAAAAGTCATTCAGACATCCGATGAAATGATGTCGGCCGTATCAAACTTAAGATAGACAAAAATAAAAGGAGATTAACCATGACAGAACGTGTTTTTAAAATACTGCCTAGCGCCATAAAATTAATATTGGCTACCATTATCATGGTTTTCTCGATGGCAGCCTTTATCGCCAGCATTAATCAAGCAAATGCAGCGACACCAAAACGTGACATCACTATAACAGGTGATAATATTACACTTGGTGATGTATTTGACGGTATTTATAAAAATGAGAATTATGTTTTAGCCCCCGCACCACACCCTAACACCCCTATCACATGGGATGCACGAACCTTAAATCGCCTTGCAAAGGCCTTTAAATTAAATTGGAGACCATCATCCACAGATCAAATTACAATTCGCCGTTTAGCAACAGTAATTAGCGAAGATATGATAAAAAATGCAATTTTAAACTCATTTCAAAATCAAAATGTTAATCCAAATATGGACTTAGAATTTGTTGGTGCCGACCCCACTATTATCTTATCTCACGAACTAGCTCCAACAATTAACGTTGATACATCTTCATTCAATCGTGAACGTCAAACATTTTCAGCAACCTTGAGCACATCCGGCAATAAAACATTTCATTACAAAGGTGTTGCCCATAAAATGGTTAGAATACCTGTTTTAAAAACCGCTGCACGTCGTGGTGACAGTATAAAACAAAGCATGATATCCATGATCGACATTCGTGAAAACTATATCACTGATGACATCGCGCTACATGTAGATGAATTACTACATATGACACCACGTAAGATCGTTCGTGCAAACGAACCTGTAAAATTAAGCCAACTTAATAAACCTATCATGGTTAAACGTGGTGACCTTGTCACTATGCAATTAAAAAGTGGTCCAATTTCCCTTACTGCACTTGCCAAGGCAATGGAGAACGGCACGAAAGGCGATATGATCCGCCTAGTGAATATGGACAGCAAACGCACATTAGAAGCTCAAGTAACTGGATTACGTGAAGCAACAATTTATAATTAAGGAGAAATATACTCATGAAACATCTATTTATTTCAACCGCATTAATATTATCCCTGTCTGCATGCTCATCATTAGAACGTCTATCACGTGTTGGTGAAACTCCTGATTTTGCTAAAATTGAAAATCCTATTGATAAACGTGGATACAAACCTGTCACGATGCCCATGCCTGAGCCTGAAATTGCTACAAAGCAAATGAATTCTCTATGGTCATCCAACCGTCAGGCTTTTTTTGAAGACCAACGCGCAAAACAAATCGGTGACATCCTTACCGTTATGGTCAGTATGGAGACCGAAGCCGAATTTGAAAGCACCTCAAAAAGATCTCGGTCCGCCGGAGAAAACACAGGAATCAATGCCCTTGCAGGGTTTGAATCTTATCTCGCTGCCAAAGTATTACCTGATGGCGCCAATCCAGCAACTTTAGCTGATTTGGCCAGCACATCAAATAACAACAATACGGGATCAACAGAAAGTGAAGACACGCTAGAACTAAAAATAGCCGCCGTCGTCTCACAAATACTCCCTAACGGAAATATGGTGATTACTGGACATCAAGAATTTCGTGTCAATCATGAGAAACGTGTATTAGAAGTCGCTGGCGTTATTCGCCCCGAAGACATCATGATCGACAATTCAATTGCTTACGATAAAATTGCCGAAGCCCGTATCGGATATGGTGGAAAAGGATTTATCAGTGATGTCCAACAACCACGTCTTGGACAACAAGTATTTGATATATTGATGCCTTATTAAAAACAAAAAGCCTTGAAAATACAGGGCTTTTTTATTAATTATTAATTTTCTACATTACATTAATTATCGCGATGTACTTTTTCTTTGCGCTCATGACGTTCTTGTGCTTCTAACGTCATCGTTGCAACAGGGCGTGCATCCAAACGACCAATTGAAATAGGGTCACCTGTTTCTTCACAATAGCCATACTCATCATCTTCAATACGTTGCAATGCCTGGTTAATTTTTTTAACCAATTTACGTTCACGGTCACGTGTTCGCAACTCCAACGCATGATCCGTTTCTGCTGACGCCCTATCTGTCATATCTGGTTTTTGAAGATGCTCTTCCTGCAATGAATTTTTAATTGTTTCTGAGGATTCACGAAGAAGTTCCGAACGCCAGTCAAGAAGTTTGAGTTTAAAATACTCCAACATCACAGGGTTCATAAATTCTCCCTTATCTTTCATTGGATCATAATCTGGTGATAATAATTCTGCGCTCATTTATGTGTTTCCTTCTCCAAAAGAACAATTAAATTCCGTGATGGAATAATACATGACAGACAAACTGTCAAGCAAATGACATCTGCATTCTATCAACAGACAATATAGTAAACGTTAAATAGCCTCCGCCTTTGGAATTTCAGGCAAGAACTCTTCTATTTCTTCTTCACGTGGCATTGTCGATTGTGCGCCAACACCACGGCATGCCAATGAGCCTGCCACAGAAGCACGACGCAAACTCTCCTGTACAGAAAGACCTTTAAAAACACATCCTGCAAATACACCACAAAATGTATCTCCTGCCCCTGTCGTATCTTGCATATCTTCACCTAAATCTTTGGCATCAATTTTCCATCCATTACCGTCTGGCTTCATTGCAACACATCCCAATGACCCCAATGTCATAACGCAAACTAAATTCGCCGCCGTCGCTAATTTCGATGCCATAACAATCGCACTTTCCTCAATATCCAGTCCCATTTTTTCTGCCATTTGACGGCCTTCTATCTGATTAACGATTAAATAATCGAGGTCATCAAGGACATCACGCGGAACAACACCTACAGGAGCCAAATTTAAGATTGTTTTTGCACCGACAGCCTTTGCACGATGGATAACATCCCAATTTTGCTCATGGTTTACCTCCATCTGCATCAAAACAACGTTATCTTTATGCAATATTTCATTAGGCACTTGATCCCCTGCGGTTAATGTGTTCGCACCACTGGCCACAACTATCTGATTTTCACCACTTTCGTCAATCGTGATAAATGCCATCCCCGTTGGTTCACCATCCGCACGCGCAACGCCGGATGCTAAAACCTCATCACGCTTCAAAGTATTCATAATTCGTGTGCCAAAACCATCATCACCAACTTGCCCAACCATCGCGGTTTTCACACCTGATCTTGAACATGCAATTGCCTGATTACACCCTTTACCACCTGGCAACCATTCGTATGTCGGAGTCAAAACCGTTTCACCAGCACTGGGTTGACTTTCAACTTGCATGACAAGATCAATATTAAGAGATCCAAAAACTATAACCATCGACATAGCGAACTATTCCTTATTTTACTTGTTATGAGCGCGAGGCACGTTATCATAATATTTATGACTTCATTTAACTATTCTGCCCACTTCAAACACATTTTGCAATCCACTCATGAAAATGGTCGTTTTCGTAATTTTTTACCCCTTCAACGTCATGTCGGAAATTTTCCTAATGCAACATCCACCCTGCCAAACGGAACAAAAAAAGATGTTACAATATGGTGTAGTAATGACTATCTAGGCATGGGACAAAACCCTATTGTGATGAATGCTATGCATAAGGCTATTCAACAATATGGTACGGGTGCGGGCGGAACACGTAGCATTTCAGGAACAACACAACTAATCACTCAATTAGAAGACAGCCTTTGTGATCTTCACAACAGCGAATCAGCACTTGTCTTCACATCTGGATTCACCTCGAACGAAGGTAGCCTTGGTGCACTCATCCGCCTTCTTCCCGATTGTGTCGTATTTTCAGACGAATTAAATCATGCGTCAATGATTATTGGTATTCGTAATGGCGGAGCAGAAAAACACATCTTCCGCCACAATGATATTGAACATTTAGAAGACTTACTTAAAGCTACAGACATTCATCGTCCAAAGCTCATTGCATTTGAATCAGTTTATTCTATGGATGGTGACATTGCCCCCATTGCCGATATCATTGCCCTCGCTAAAAAATATAATGCAATGACTTATTTAGACGAAGTTCACGCCGTTGGTTTATACGGGCCTCGCGGTGGCGGTGTAGCCGAGCAGTTAAACATTATGGATCAAATTGATATTATCGAAGGCACCTTTGGCAAAGCCTATGGCGTTATGGGCGGTTTTATAACGGGAAAAAAAGAACTCATTGAGACAATTCGCCTACACGCCCCCGCCTTTATATTCACTACTGCCCTACCCCCAGTAGTTGTTGCTGGCGCTTTAGCTTCTGTTGAGTATTTAAAAACCTCATCGATAGAACGTGATACAGCTCACGCAAATGCACAACACTTAAAAAAACACATCGCCAAAGCGGATATCCGCACATTGCAAGGGCAAAGCCATATCGTTCCACTCATTATTGGAGATGACGCATGCTGCAAGGCCATCACATCAATTTTATTAAATGATTACAATATATACGCCCAACCCATTAATGCGCCCACAGTTCCAAAAGGAACAGAACGTCTTCGCCTTACAGCCACTGCTGCCCATACACGCGACCATATTAATACATTAATGAATGCATTAAACGATTTGTGGTCATCACATGAATTTTCAAAAATAATGACGGGTTAAATTTTAAAAAGATTATTATTGGAGGTGCGAGCCGGAATCGAACCGGCGTACACGGAGTTGCAGTCCGTTACATCACCACTCTGCCATCGCACCATCCTAAATAATGATATGGGTTCTATCATGTGTTTTTATAAAAATCTACGGTAATTTTTCATTTGTTCTGTATAAATATGAAAGGATGCTTTGACAAAGGCGAATTTCTATTTAAAAATGAGGTGTTACACAAATTTTATTTCGAAATATTCAAACATGACAGATGAAACTAATACAGACGAAGAACCATCAATCGAAGAAATTCTATCTTCTATAAGAGACATAATATCTGACGAAGATGAAGATGGTGAGCAACCAGCCGCAGAAACGACAGTAGCTGAAGAAGCATCTGCTCCTGAAAAAAACGATGATACCCCTGCCGTTGCTGAAAGCACACCTACACCTTCTGATACAGGTGATAGTGATGACGACGTATTAGACTTAGCCAATTTTGAACAAGAACAAGATGATATCAATATTGATGAAGAAATAGCTCAAGAAGTTGAAACTGAAGACAGCAATGAAGAAGGCGATGATCCTTTGGCTGGCATTAATTTAGACCATCCGGAGGACGATTTGGATATCACTGACGTACCTGCTACCGACGATGGCCTTACCGATATACTAGAAGAAGAAAATATAATTGAAGAAAGTGTCGATGAAGTGGTTGAGGAAGATATTCAAGACCAAACACCAGAAATCAGTGAACCAGACACTGAACAAGAAGAAGATGATGCCCTCGTTGATAAAATTGCAGAAACAGCAACAGTTGGTGCAATGGCAAAATTGGCAGAAAACATTGCTATTTCAAACAATACTCAAGGAACAACTCTAGAAGATATTGTTCGTGAACTTCTACGTCCAATGATCAAGACATGGTTAGATGATAATCTACCAAATACAATTGAACGTCTTGTGTCAAAAGAACTGGAAAGACTTGCAGAAAAGGCGATAAGGAAGTAAAACTCTATTCATACTAAGCAAGTAAGGAATAGAGTATGCTCGACAAATCATTCGATTTTCAAAAGGCGCAGGCCGAATTTACACCAAAATTTGAACAATCCCCGATATTAAAGGCGGACCCATCATCGGATAAAGAGCCGTTTACTATCATGATGCCGCCACCAAATGTAACGGGATCTCTTCACGTTGGTCACGCACTTGTGATGTCTTTACAAGATGTCATTGCACGTTATCAACGAATGCTTGGTAAAGATGTTTTATGGATGCCTGGAACAGATCACGCATCAATCGCGGTGGATGTCTTAGTATCCAAACAATTAGAAGCCGAAGGCACATCCAAAAAAGAAGTCGGTCGCGCGGAATTTCTAAACCGTTGTTGGAAACAAAAAGAAGAATCTGGCGGAACAATCATGGAACAATTGCGCCAATTGGGGGCAACACCAGATTGGTCACGCGAACGTTTCACAATGGATGATGCCTATATGAAATCAGTGATCAATATTTTTGTAAAAATGCACAAAGATGGATTGATTTACCGCGATCAACGTTTGGTGAATTGGGATCCCAAAATGCAGACTTCTATTTCTGATATCGAGGTAGATCACAAGGATATTAAGGGGAAGATGTACCATGTAAAATACATGTACGAAGATGGTTCTGGACATATTTCAATCGCAACAACACGCCCCGAAACAATTTTAGCCGATGGAGCCATTGCGGTTCACCCAGATGATGAACGATACAAAAACGTCGTTGGTAAATTTGTTGTGGTGCCCGTATGTAATCGTATTATTCCAATCGTTGCGGACGAGTATGTGAAGGCTGATTTTGGTTCAGGTGCGGTAAAAATTACAGCGGCGCATGACTATAATGACTTTGAAGTTTACAAACGTCACAAAGAAAAAGGCATTCCATTAATTAATTTAATGAATCCTGACGGAACAATGAACGAAAATTGTCCAGATGATTATCAAGGATTAGATCGTTTTGCCGCACGTGATAAAATTATCGCTGACTTAGATGAGCTAGAATATCTGGAAAAGATCGAGGATCATGTTCATCAAGTTCCTTTAGCTGAGAGAACAGGCGTTGTCGTTGAACCCTACTTGACTGATCAATGGTATGTTGATGCCCAGACAATGGGTAAACAAGCATTAGAAGCCGTTGAAAATGAAACAACCCAATTCGTGCCAAAACAGTGGGAAAACACATATTATTCATGGATGCGGAATTTGGAGCCATGGTGTATTTCCCGCCAATTATGGTGGGGGTATCAAATTCCAGCGTGGTATGGACCCGATGGTAATGTCTTTGTTGAAGAAACAGAGGCTGAAGCGTATGAAGCCGCAATGAAACATTACGGTGAAGCTGTTGAATTGACACAAGATGAAGATATCTTAGATACATGGTTTTCATCTGGTTTATGGCCATTTGCAACACTTGGATGGCCCGAAAAAACGGCTGAACTCGACAAATATTACCCTGGTGATATTTTGGTGACAGGGTTTGATATTATCTTTTTCTGGGTCGCGCGCATGATGATGATGGGCATGTATGAAATGAATGGTAAAACGCCATTTCCAAAGGTATATATGCATGGCCTTGTCCGTGATTCAAAGGGTGCAAAAATGTCAAAATCAAAGGGGAATGTTTTAAACCCACTTGATCTAACTGAAAAATACGGTGCTGATGCGTTACGTTTCACACTATGTGCAATGTGCGGACAGGGTCGTGACATTAAATTAGCAGAACAACGTTTGGAAGGATATCGTAATTTCGGAACAAAATTGTGGAATGCTGCACGTTATTGTCAGATGAACGAAGCAATGCCTCGTGTAAATTTCGCTCCAGAAACAGTTCAAAATCCAACAAACCAATGGATGATTGACGAAACGATGAGTGTTGTTGAAACACTGAATCAATCAATGGAACAATACCGTTTTAACGATGCTGCAAATGGTGTGTATCACTTTATCTGGGGGACGTTCTGTGACTGGTATTTGGAATTTACAAAACCATTAATGGATACGGATTATGCCGACGAAACAAAGACAACGACAGGTTGGGTATTGGATCAGATTCTAAAAATCCTAAACCCATTCATGCCGTATATTACCGAAACATTATATGCAGAATTTCATGATGATAGTAATTTGTTGATGGAGCAATCATGGCCAGAGATAAAAGCTGAATGGCGTTATGCCGATGCTCGTCGTGAAATCACATGGTTGCAACGCATTGTGTCTGATATTCGCTCGGTGCGTACGGATATGAATGTCCCCGCAAGCGCACAATTAGATGTCTTGGTTATGGATGCCGATGATGAAACACAATCATGGATGCAAACACATCAAGCGATTATCTTTAAAATGGCGCGAGTGAAATCATTCGATATTGTGTCGGAAATGCCACAAGGTGCGATCCAATTGGTTGTTGGCGAGGTTACTCTTGGTCTTCCTGTTGCAGATATCATTGATCTGGACAAAGAGCGTGCCCGTTTGCAAAAAGAAATTCAAAAACTTGAAAAGGACATCAAGCAAATTGACGGTAAACTGGCGAATGAAAATTTTGTTTCTAAAGCTCCAGAAGAAGTAATTGAGGAACAAAAACATCGTAAGAAAGAAGCACAAATTGTTATTAAAAAATTGAACTCTGCTCTTGATCAATTGGATGTTGCATAATAAATGTCCGCTCTTATATCACCTGCACAATTACAAGATAAAATAACAAATAATGACAGTAATTTTATCTTGTTAGACGCCACCTATGGTCAACCAATCAATTATACAATTGAGGGAGCACAGCACTTTGATATTGACGCTATTGCGGATTTAAACGCTCCCTTGGCACACACAATTCCTACGCCTGAATACTTCTCTAAATGTGTATCAAATATGGGAATTAGTAATAACTCAGAAATCATTGTTTTTGATCAATCCGGATTTTGGATGGCCGCGGCGCGTGTATGGTGGATGTTCCGTTTGTTTGGACACAACAATATCAAAATTCTTGATGGCGGATTGCAGGCATGGAACGGAGAACTTGCTCCCTACTCTCAAAAACAACACGAATCTCGAAATTTTAAATCAAGATTTCAATCACATCTCTATAAATCTTATGATGATGTAAAATCACATAATGGCAATGAATTCATGCTAATCGATGTTCGCCCTGCACAAGCCTACGAGGCCGTCCATATAAATTATGCCGTATCCATTCCACTTTCTACACTCATCACGCCACAGTGTCGTTTAAAATCAGTTAGTGAACTGAAAACAATCTTAAAACCAGTCATTGATAACAATCTTCCACTCGCGACAACATGCGGAAGTGGTGTAACGGCGTGTGCAACGGCGCTTGCATTACAAGAATGTGGGCATAACAACGTCGCCGTGTTTGATGGTTCATGGGCTGAGTGGTCTTCAAAGTAAAAGAGACGACGTTAAAAAATCAATAAATAATAAAAAACTTTTAAAATTTTACTTAAATTTAAGGAATGTGGGTGTACTCTGGAACAAAGATAGGAGAACTGTGCCTTTGTTTATACGGGTGCTATTTAAGTAAGGGATGATTGAGATGAGTAAAAAAGTTATTAATATGAATGGATTAAGTGGTGTTTTATTGATGGGGGCGAGCGCTCTTGTTCTTTCCGCTTGTGTTCCAGAAGATGAAGTTGCCAGTCAAGAACAAGACGTTAAACGTGTTGAGGCGATGGCCACATCATATGCTCAGGCTTTTGAACATTATTCTAATCAAGCCTTAAATGCCGTGGTTAATTCGACTGCATGGCAAGCACAATTACTTCCAGAAGGATCTCTAGATTTATCCGAAGCACAATTTGGATCTCTTAACTTAGGACAAGCAGAAAGCTATATTCAAAGTGCTCATTGTAATATTAGTGGCGATGCATATCACCTCACATGGTTTGATAAACAAGATAGTGATGGTGATCTATTCCTTAAAGGGCTTGGTGCGAAGCAATCAGGTCTTGTGTCATTAAAAATTAAAGACATTATTCCCAATCAAAATTTTGGTGTGATGACAGGTTCATCTATCGCGATTAATGATGGAGCAAGTACATTATCGCTGAGCGGTGGATGTAGTACAATTAACATTCCAGAAGGATCAGCCGTTGCGGCCATTCGCATACCTGCCCCTGTCCAAGTAACACAAACACAAGAAAAATTTATTACACGCGCTGCCTCATGTGGTGCAGATCAAGAAGGTGGTATTTTACAACGTGTTGATGCTTCATTTACCGCAGCTGGCGATATTGTTGTTCAAGGTCGTGGATTTGATAGTGAAACGGAAGTTATTGCTGATAATTCTTTAACATGGAGTGAAATTTCAAATGAGTGTATTGCATTAAACGAAAGCGTTACACGTGTTGTTTCTGCCAGTACAGCTGATGCGGTAAACATGGCGTCATTATCTGGTATATCATCAGGTGGTATTGCCAACACATTACGTTCTAACTTAAATGATCTTGAGTGTAAGGATGTTAATAAAAAAGAAGATCCTGAAAAAGGCGAAGATAACGATGAGTTTGATACGTGTGAAGACGCTGGTGCGTTAGACCTGCTTGAAGGCATGAGTGCTGAAGAACGTCGTCTTCTTCGCGAAGAAGAAAACATCATTGTTCAGGCCTGTCCTGCGCAACCTGATACAGCCGGTACAGTTACTATCAATGTTTCACACAATGATTTTACAGGTGTTCACAACGCTTTGGATAACAAACAAGGATCTCTTTCATATGGTGAAATGACAGGCGAAATTACACTTAAAAAGATTTCTCGTTTTTATGAAGTAATGAATGATTATGGTGGAGAAACAGGATCACAAACAGATGAAGTTGAAGTGGTTTCTCATGAAGGTGTAAGTATCGAATGTTCTAGACCTAATACACTTCACTTCACTTGTAACCAAATGTTCCCTGATAGAAGGGATCCGCGTTCTAATTTCAACGGAAGAAGCAATCTTTGGACACATAATAATGGTCTAAATTATAAGAGGAAATCAAGTGTATCTGGATGGGCGAATGCATCAACAATGACCCCTAATGAAGCCCAGTATAAGGGAGAATGGAATGATTCTAATGATGACATGTTCTGTCGCTATCAAATTCAACGATCTACAAGTAGAACGTGTGGTGTACATATAGAAGGACGACGCTTTGAAGCAACACGCCCTGATAATGGGCGATGGAATGAATGGCACACGGTGCAAGCACCTGGTAGATACGTACAGAGACCAAACCCAGCCCTTCCCGCATGGGAGGCCGAGCTAGATAGAATGATTGAGGTGGCTGAAGCATTACCTGAGGATACAAAGGAAAGAACCAAAGCTTTTAAAGAAATCGATCGCTACACAAGAAATGCCCCAAGTGATACCGTTGGTGTCTGTGTAGAACCTAGTGGTGGCTCAGGAAACGGTGGTAGTGGTGGCGGTAGCGGTGGTAACAACTGTTTCGTTGCAGGAACACTCATCGCCATGGCTGATGGCTCCACAAAACGTGTAGAAAATGTACAAATCGGTGATGAAACTATTTCGGGCCGTATACTGCACAAGTATGCACGTGGTTATGAGGAAGCACTTGCATATACAGATGATGGTATTATCGGTATAAATGGTGGACTGTTTGAGTATGATGGCGTAATTACAACGGGACAACATCCTGTCCATCTTGAAGGAAAATGGCAAAAGCTTGGTGATTATAGTAAATCCACAAGACATGACCATAGTGACACTGTTAGAACTGTTTACAACTTCTTAACAGAAAGTCATGTTGTACCTGTGGTTGGAACAAGTGGAACAGTGTATGATACTGCTGATGATCTTAATAATATAGACAATACGGCCGAAAAAGGACGCCTTAAAGCTCTAGATTATTTAAGAAAAAAAGCATAAACTGTTCATACATAACACTATCCACAGGACGTTTTTCATGAAAAAATCACTATCTCTTTTGAGTTTATATTTGTTTGTCGCCATTGCTATGGTGGCAAACGTTTCCTATGCGGAGGAGCCGCCTACGTTTAAAAAATTAAAGCAAGATAAGCTCCAACGCGTTACAGATAACAATACCTTTTGGAAAAAATATAATCTTGATCGTGTTTATTTTGCACCAGATAGTTCCTTTACACAACAACTCAACAATCCCAAAAATACTAATACTCCTGGTGAGATTCTTAACGGAACGTGGATTATAAAAGACGATCTTGTTTGTTGGACATACGCAAATGGTGAACCAGAAAACAAACTAAATGTTGCTAACACAGAATTTTGCTATTCTGTTTATTCTGATTCTCCCGAAGATACATTCATGACCACCCACGCAGAAGAATTCATACTATACCAAACAATTAATGGCATAGAAGAGAGATCCCCCTCATTTAAATGGAATAGATGGGCTTACGACAATTATGTTCTTGACCCGTCATATGTATCAATGGCCCAAAAAGGCTTAGATACGATGAAAGAATATCGCTATACAAAAACAATACCAGGCGGAACAATCGATCGTTCAAAATTAAATGACAGAATGAAATCGTATTATGATGAAGTCATTGGAAAAATATTTTTCATTGGTGATAATTTAATGTACTTCCACAAAAATGGCGGATATTTCTCAACAAGTGAAACTCGTATAGAGAATGCTGATCGTGATATTTCTTTTTTAACTGCTCCTGTTCGTTTTGGACAATGGTCTATGAAAGATGACATTCACTGTTATGGACGTTCAGAGAGTTCCTCTGTAAATTGTGAATTTGTTTTCCCATTCAAAAAAGGGTTAACTCGTGAATATGAGGGAACCTTAGGTATGCACCGTAATGGATTTACACGTGTACATGGAGAGATGGCCGTCGGACACATATTACCAAGTGAAAGTTCATTCCCTGAATTATTCAAACGTGTTGATAAAATATTTGAACAACAAAAATAATGGATAACTTTGAAGGGGCAACCTCTCTAAGTCAATTTTCAACCCCTAAAGATGCTGTTAAGTTTTTGCGCGATTATAATGCACAACAACTTAACATGCGATTTTCAGAACCCTTTGTAGATATCGCAAGACAGATTTCTCATATAAAAGCTCTATTAGAACTTCATGATTTTTCGGCTCCCTCATTTTCACAAGGTGAAAATTTAATATTTATTGTAGGTTTGCCTCGTTCTGGAAAAAGCTCTTTAGAAAAAATACTATCCAATGACCCACGCTGCATTAACGGTGGAGAACTTGGGACCATTTCGAATCTTTTCTCCTCTTATACTATGAACAACACTTCGCTAAAATACCCCTTATATCTATGCGATCTAGACGATAAATCTTTCATGAGAATGGGAAAACAAGCTACAGATGCTTTTGCAAAAGAATACCCTGATCCAAATAAAAAACTCATTATCACAATGCCTTCTAATTTTTTATACATCCCTCTATTACAAAAAATATTACCTCATTCTAAAATAGTTTGGTGCCATCGTAATAATAAACACCATAGCATTAATCTCTTTATAAAATATTTTGAAAGCAACTATTGGAATTTTACTTACAGCATGGAAAATATAATTAAGGTTCTACAAGCACACGATAAATTCCATTCTTTTTGTAAAAAAAAAATGGAGAACCATTTTTTATCAATTCAATACGAAGATTTTCTTCGAGATACAAAAAAAACATTACGCTCTATTTCTCAATATTTAAATTTAGAATGGTCAGCATCTGATATCCAAGCATATATGCAGAAAGAACGTAATTATATAAATATCATTGAAGCAGAAGATGCATTATTACGAAACTATATTCCACATTTTGAAGAGTTAAAGAACATATAGGCTTCCAATAAAAAAGCCACTATAACAGTGGCTTTCAAAGTAGTTTAATCAAATATTTTCCATTATGCATCCAAAATAGTATCAATAACTTTCGCAACATCTTCAATTGACTGCATACCATCAACAGGCTTTAACATCCCTTTTCCAGTGTAATAAGGAATAATTGGTGCCGTCAGATCTTTATAAACTTGCAAACGGTTCTTCATCACCTCAACGTTATCATCAGGACGAGTTCCATCCTCTTCTGCACGCTTCGCAATACGACCAAATAACTCATCTTCATTCACTTGAACCTCAATAACAGCATCCAAATCCAACTTATGATTATGCAACATATCATCTAAGGCCTCAGCCTGTGCCACAGTGCGTGGAAAACCATCAAGAATAAACCCCTTTTCACAATCTGGTTTTGTAATACGGTGCGCAATCATTTCAACCATAATATCATCCGATACCAAATCACCTGAAGCCAAAATACTTTCTACACGACGACCCAGTGTTGAATCTGATGCGATTTCTGCACGTAACATATCACCTGTCGAAAGTTGTTTTAAACCATGCAAATCTTCCAAACGTTTAGCTTGTGTTCCCTTACCTGCACCTGGAGGGCCTAATAAGATTAATCTCATTTATTTATATTTCCTTGTTTTATCGTTGACCACGAGGACTAACCCCGCGAAGTTTTGTCTTTTTCATTAGACCTTCATATTGATGAGCAATCAAGTGTGAATGCACTTGTGCTACTGTATCCATCGTCACAGTCACAACAATCAACAATGATGTTCCACCTAAATAGAACGGAATGTTATATTGAGAGATCAAAATTTCAGGCAATAAACACACAAACGTAATATATGCAGCTCCAATAACAGTGACACGTGTTAATACAAAATCAATATAGATTGCAGTTTGTTCACCTGGACGAATACCAGGAACAAATCCACCATGTTTTTTCAACATGTCTGCATTTTCTTTTGGATTAAAAACAATCGCAGTATAGAAAAAGCAAAAGAACGCGATTAAAGCACCATAAGCGACCATATATAGCGGTTGACCATGCGCAAGATATCTTGAAACCATCGCTGTAAAATCACTACCTCCCTCACCTGCAAATCCAACAATAGTTAGTGGAAGCAATAATAATGATGAAGCAAAAATTGGTGGGATAACCCCAGCCGTATTAATTTTCAAAGGCAAATGCGATTGTTGCGCCGCGGCCATCGCATTACCCATTTGACGACGCGGATATTGTACAGGAATACGGCGTTGCGCACGTTCCATAAACACGATTAAGACAATCGCGCCTGTTACCAACGCAAATAATGCTATAATTTCGAGAGCATTAAACGTCCCTTGGCGACCTAACTCTAACGTTCCTGCAACTGCACGTGGTAGTTCAGCCACGATACCTGCAAAAATAATTAATGAAATACCGTTACCAATACCACGTTGTGTGATTTGTTCACCCAACCACATAATAAAGATTGTTCCACCAATAATCGTGATCATTGTTGAAATCACAAAAAACGGTCCAGGATTAATAACAGCGGACATTCCACCGGCACCTTGTGTGGCTTGCAAACCAACGGCCAAACCATATGATTGAACAGCCGCCAACAACACCGTCAAATAGCGTGTATATTGGTTGATTTTAACACGACCAAGTTCACCTTCTTTTTTGATAGCCTCCAATTGTGGAACCATTGCGGACCCAAGTTGCATAATAATCGATGCCGAAATGTATGGCATAATGTTCAATGCAAAAATAGTCATACGCGATAACGCGCCACCAGAAAACATATTGAACATGTCCAATATTCCGCCGCTTTTTTGATCGAATATTTCACGCCAAACCGTTGGATCAACACCAGGAATTGGAATATAAGTTCCAATACGGTAAATAATTAATGCGAAGAGCACAAACATGATGCGTTGCTTTAATTCCGTTGCCTTTGCAACAGAACCCCAATTCATATTTTGCGCCATTTGTTCAACAGCAGAAGCCATGTAAAATCCTTATAAAGTCATTAAAATTCAAGGCTCAGAATACACAGGCGCACCCTCAAGTCAAAGCGATTTTTGTTGTTTTCAAGAAGAATAAATAAAGCAATCCCGATATCAGGGGTTAACCCAATATCGGGACTACTGGTTTGGAAGAAGGTCAGGAAGGTAAAGCAAGCTTTGGCCTTCGTAATCCTGGTTCCTTGATCATGAAAAATACTAAAACTTTTGAATGGCAAGCCATCATAAATCCTAATACATCACCCTTTTGAACGGTGCCAAAAGGTTTCTTTATCGTGGGAGATCTTCCACGCGGTATGCGGCACAACCCGTTAACCATTGCAAGAAAACCAGAGAAATGGGCCAAACCATTCTTAATTAAAACAGTGAAAAATAATCATCCTTTTTTGTCGTGTTTTTATGCCCACCACGGCAAGAAAACAATTATTTGTTTGTCTTATCTCTTTTTCTTTTAAGCTTTCAATTTTATCTTTGTCCAGTCAGAAAAAGTTAAAATCAAGAACCCCGAAACGTTTTCTATCTCGTCTCTATGATTTAATAATGCAACTCAAAACGATGAGTGTCGAATCATTTTTTGAAATTTTTATAATTATTTTTTACTTTTTGCGTAATTATATTTTAATCCACAAATCAAATATTTTCAATTTGAGATAGTTAGAATACTTGCCCCCAAATTTATCCACAGGCACATTTTTTAAGAGATATAATTGTTTAAGAAATCGATTCGACAGAATCCGAGAACAAAAAGGCACCATAGTATTTCAAACAACTATGATGCCCTGTCTTATAAAGATTATTTATTAGATTACAATGCCAATTTTTCACGCAAATATAGAAGAACTTGATCCAATGGAATGCGTTCTTGCGACATCGTGTTACGCTCGCGCACAGTCACCGTTCCATCCGTCAAAGTATCACCATCAATTGTAAAGCAATATGGTGTGCCAATTTCATCCTGACGCGCATAACGTTTACCAATATTTTGTTTAATGTCCAAATCAACGGCAAAATGTTCACGCAATTCCATGTATAACTTTGTCGCCGCCTCTGGCATACCGTCCTTGGCAACCAATGGTAAAATCGCGGCTTTTTTCGGTGCCATTGATGGCTTGAAATTCATATATCCACCTGATGGACGATTTTCATCAATCACATATGCCTCGGATAACAATGCCAACACACCACGCGTCAAACCACATGAAGGTTCAATAACATGAGGGATATAACGTTCATTCGTTACTGGATCGATGTATTGTTGCTTAACCCCAGAATGTTCTTGATGTTTGGTCAAGTCATAATTACCACGATGGGCAACACCTTCCAATTCATCATATCCATCACCACTGAATGGGAATTGATATTCAAAATCCGTTGTTTTTTGTGAATAATGCGCACGATCACCATCTGGTACATCAAGGAAATGAATTTTGTTCAAATCAATACCTACAAAATCCCAGAATTTTTTGCGTTGCTCGACCCAAAAATCAAACCATTTTGGCACGTCATCTTCATGACAGAACCATTCCAATTCCATTTGTTCAAACTCACGTGAACGGAAAATGAAATTACGTGGTGTTACCTCGTTACGGAACGCCTTACCAATTTGGGCAATTCCAAAAGGCATCTTCACGCGCGAGCTATCCATTACATTTTTAAAGTTCAGGAAAATACCACCACATGTTTCTGGGCGAAGATAAACCTTATTTTCTTCACCTGCGGCCGCACCAGCAAATGAATGGAACATCATGTTAAATTGGCGTGGTTCGGTCAACGTACCTGAAGTATAGGTATCTGGGGCTATAAAATTAGCTATGTCGGTTTGCCCTACAACCTCATCACCATCAAAATACTTATCATATGTCCCTGTTTTATGTACTCCTATATCCTGAGAGTATTCTATTTTATTTTTTTTATAAAATTTTTCTACTTTCTTTAATATATTTTCTGTTGAAGCATCTTTATCGAAGGCAAAATAATACTCACTACCATCGGCCTGATAAACATTCATATGGTCCGCGCGATAGCGTTTTTTTGATTCTTTACAATCAACCATAGGGTCATTGAATCCACCCACGTGACCTGATGCTTCCCATGCCTTTGGATTTTGAATGATTGCTGTATCCAAGCCTACAATTTGCACTGGTTCGCCATCTGGGCCAATTGGTGGTGTCGTTACCATCCATTTCCACCACATGTCACGCAGGTTGTTTTTTAATTCTGTTCCCAATGGACCAAAATCCCAAAAACCATTAATTCCACCATATATTTCTGATGCCGGAAAAATAAATCCACGGCGTTTGCACAATGCAACAAGGTCTTTCATATCCACGTTCGTCATAATATCACTCTTTTTTATTAGTTATTTTTTTGAAAATTCAGCGCCAGTTTTACGCTCATAATGTTTTTGATAACTGCCTGTCATTGTTTCTGTATTCAAAACAACACATACATCAGTTGTACCAAAATCATGATCCACAAATGCACCATCACCAACATAACCGCCAATGCGCATATACCCCTTAATCAAAGGAGGTAAATTACGCAAAACCGTTTTCATATCAATCGTCGATGGATCAACAAGATCCATTTTTGTATATACCTCAGGTAAAGCTCGTGGCCTATATTCCTCTGGTGCAAGATTATTGTGATAAAGGAAACTCAACTCATTTGCATGAACCTGTGGGTCTGTACCATGGAAACTAGCACACCCAAATAAGAATTGAATTTTGTGATACGCTACGTATTCCGCGATCCCCTGCCACAACAATTGTAACACAGCCTTCGTTCGGTAAGGTTCCAAAACACATGAGCGTCCCATTTCCAATAAATCAGAATGATTATCAACCAGTTTTGAAATATCAAATTCATCCGATGTGTAAAAACGTCCTGCCTTCTCCGCTTGGTCCTCGCGTAACATACGGTAAGTACCAACGATAGATTTTTGAGAATCAACGATAGATTTATCGATAACAACCAAATGGTCGGTAAAATCATCAAAATAATCAAAATCGCGCTTTTCTGCCTCTATTTCCGCAGATCTTTTCGCGTGAAATTCTTCATAAAATATTTTGTAACGAAGTGCCTGAGCCTGTCTGATTTCATTATTATTTTTTGCAAGACGAACCTGAATATCACCTAATGATATTCCATCCCCCTGTAATATAAATTGTGACATTATGACGTCTTCTATCTAATAACTTGTCTACCTAATATAAAGGTGAACTTCGTTATATTGAATATTGTCTTCAGTTAAATTTGCAAGCTTAACACGATTAGTATCAATTCCCATTTGCACCATATTACGCAAAACCTTTTCTGCGTTGCGACGTGCACGTGTTGATTCTATCGCTAATTTCGCTGGGTTACCCATTCCTGGAGAAACCGCAACCAGCTCAAATTGCGTGTTAGGATATTGCTTTATCGCATCATTCACTGACATATATAAAGCTTGAGAATATTCAACATCAGAACGATCAAAGCGAATTTTCATCAATGGACGTGGTGTCGCTGGTTTTCCGACAACGCGGCGCTGTTGCGTCTGCCCTATCGGCATTGAATATCTCACTTGTTCTAAAATATCCGTTCCTTGTGCCATTGAAAATGGACGGTTGGATAGGCTTGTACCATAAAGGTCACCATTAGAAATAGCCAAAGCCAATGTACGAAGGTTTGAACGTTCAGAGCTCATATATGCCGCAGCCCGCGTAATATTATCATTTACATTATTTAACAAACGTTCAATTGCCGTTGCTGTATTTGCCAGCGAATCTTCTAATTGTGCTAATTGAACATGGTCTTCCTCAACAGATCCTGACAAACCATATGCTGCACGTGATTCTTGTTGTAAAAAATTTGAGACTGATGCTAAATCAGCGACCTGTACCGCCATCTTATTCAAATCAGCTACATTTCCAGACAACGTATCCAACGCATCCTCTGCAACAACCAAACGATTCTTCAAACGAGGATTACCCGGCGTCGTTCCGCTTTGTAATTGTGTATTAATTGTTGCAATAGCCGCATAATAATTAGCCGCCAAATCTTGTCCAACCGTTTCAAGTGATTGTAGTTGTGATGCAGAATCAGCCACCTGTCCTTGCAAATTATACATTTCTGTTTGTATGTCTTTAATTTTTTGTGCCGTCATTGTATCAACAGGCGCAAAATAATTTGGATTTAGAACACTCTCCGCTTTGATATCTGGCAAACGCACTGGTTTGCTATACAAATTATCAACACGATTTTCAACTGATGCGGAACGTTCAACACCAGCCGCTGTTTTAGATGGCGTCGTTTGTGGTGCGACCTGTGCAATTGGTTTATTTGTTACAATCAATGTTGGGACACCATCTTGCGCAAATGTTTGTGTTGAAATCGCAATAACAAGCGATAATGGAAAGGTGAAAATGGATTTTTTAATCATATTTTTTTCTTTGATCATCATGATAACTTTAACTTAATTAAGACTCTTAAAACGTTTAAAGTATAATGTAAAGAACACATGATGGAAAACAAATATTAATCTTTATTCAATTTTAACACTATTTTCTCTTGCAATCGAAAAACACTTTGGGTAAAACACCTCTATTCCAAATCTTTGGAAGTATAAAAATACGCGCCCGTAGCTCAGCTGGATAGAGCGCCTGACTACGGATCAGGAGGTCAGGGGTTCGAATCCTCTCGGGCGCGCCATTTGAAACCATCATTATTCCCCTATACAAACAATCAGATCATTTCTAAAATGATAATAGATGACCAAGTCATAAAAAGCAGAAACAAGGAAATAACGTGAATATTGAACAGGCAACCGAAGCGATCTATACATCTTTAGAAAACGACAATGAAGACATTGATCTACACATTTCGAATTTAAAAGATATCATGCAAAAAAGTGACGCAAAAGAAGCTATATTTGCATCAAATCGCCTTCCCATAAACAATCGTGAAGGCCGAAAAACCATGCAAGCTTACTTTAAAAAGCGTGGCGTAAAGGTTAGTTTTGAGAAATAAATCATTAAAACTCCCCCCACTATTTTATGATCCGCCACAAGAGCCATTGCGTATCTTACATCAAGATGACGATATCTTGGTATTATCTAAACCAAGTGGCCTATTAAGCGTTCCTGGAAAACCAGAAGAGCACCGAGATTGTCTAGAAACGCGAGCACAGACAGAAATTCCAAATGCGCTTTTGACACACCGGCTTGACTTAGAAACATCTGGAATTTTCATGATGGCGTTACATAAATCTGCTCAAGCACACATAAATTTACAATTTGAAAAACGTCGCACAAAAAAACATTACATTGCACGTGTTTGGGGTAATGTTAACGACGATAGCGGACACATTGATTTACCCATGTGTGTTGATTGGGATAATCGTCCACGGCAAATGATTTGTCATGAGCATGGGCGCTCAGCACAAACAGATTGGAAAGTGATTGAACGTGGAAAATTACCCTGCGGAAATGACTTTACGCGGGTACTCCTAAAACCAATAAGTGGTCGATCACATCAATTACGTGTTCACATGGAGCAGCTTGGCCACCCCATATTAGGTGAAGTTTTTTACGCCCACGATGAGGCCGAAAATGCAGCAAAAAGATTACAACTGCACGCAGAATCACTAACGATCCACCATCCAAAAGATGAATCATTAATCACTTTCACAGATCTAGCACCGTTTTAAAATAAGCGTTTAACCAAATCTCTCTTCAGAAGGATTTGAAATAAGTATTTCACCGTCCCCACAGCAAGCCTTACACTCACTTCGCTTCTCTATATTTATCTTTGTAAATTGACTAGACAAACTATTATACAAATTGATTGATCCTGCAGTGCTTTGTCCAATCTCCAACAACTCTTTAATACATTCCGTAGCCATTAGAGTTCCGATAACGCCTACAACAGGAGAAAGAACAGCTGAGTCCGTACATGATGGAACATCATGATGATGTGGTTTTTCAGGATACAAGCATTGGTAACACGGCATATCATCTTCATAGGCCTTAAAAACACTTACTTGGCCATCATAATGAACCACAGCACCAGAAATAAGTGGCTTATTATGCTTCAAACAAAAATTATTCAACAGGTAACGGGTGTCAAAATTATCCGATGCATCAATAACGATATCAATGTCCTGCATAATCCTGTCAATGTTACCTTCACTTAATCTTTCTTCAATAGCGTAAACAGCACAATCTTCATTTATTTCTTCTAAATATTTTTTTGAAAGCAGTGCTTTAGAGTTTTTTTGATCCTGTGTTTTATAAAGAATCTGTCGCTGTAAGTTTGATAAAGAAACTTTATCATTATCAACAATTGTTATACTTCCAACGCCTGATGCACATAGATACACTGACACAGGACAGCCAAGGCCACCTGCCCCAACTATTAGAGCTTTAGAATTCAAGAGAATTTTTTGTTTTTCTTCGCCATATCCAGACAATTCAATATGTCTTTCATAACGAATCAGTTGTGTCGATTTTAATGTCATGGAATATAATTAACAGCATTACAGCAATTTGTTAACGCTTACCCCATACATAAGTCATCACATTATAGTTATTAAGTATACAAAATATGTGTCCTATTTATTTTTATTTTACAAACAGTATAAAGATAATTTAGGGTGCACTAATGATAACCCAACAAATTTATGATGGCTTTCGATTCCCTTATGTGTGGCCATCTGTTGTTAAAAAAAATATACTTAAAAATCTCGGTGACCTTAATAAGTCAAAGGGATTTATACACCTGCATTTAAAAGGATCTGCTGGATCTGGTAAAACAAGATGTATCGCCGAGATCGTAAAATTAAAACAAAAAAAAACGATCCATTTATATTACAACACACCTAGTGAAAGTGCTTTTAACACCAACATAGTCGAAACTTTAATGTCTCAAATCAATCAGGAAAGTTCAAACTCACTCCCTGATAATACCCTTCCTCCCTCCTCCGCGGAAAAAAAAATGTGCGAAGAGATAAAAAAAATCTCAAAGGACAAATCACGTTATTATAGTTATAGAGGATCTCCATTACAGAGATGATTTACGAGATTCTCTTCTTTCCAAAATCACAGATGAATTCAGTGATGAATTTAAAAATGTAACCTTGATTAGTTCGTCTAGGAATAACTTTGAATTAAGTAGGTCGAATAATTTTCACACTATTCCAATAACAGCACTATCGAGCTCAGAAGCAAAATCATTAATCCAGTATGGCAGTCAAAAAAACAAAATTATAAAAGAACATGGCTATAAATTACTTCAAGAAAGCAATGGAAACCCTCTATTCATTTCTGAATTTATGAATATCACACTGGCTGCTGAAGAAGAATCTAACTTGAATCTGGAAACAATGATCCACACAGATATTAGTGGAATTGAAGAACTTTATGATATTATTTTATCGTCACTAAGTGATATCGAACAAACCATACTAAAGGCGGCTTCCATAATCGGAAAAATTTTTAACTACACCGATTTACTCTGTCTACTGCCAGAATATAAAGAATATATTCATTACACGTTATCAAACTTAACTAATAAAAACATTATTGAACACAGTATCGATGAAAAGAATTATTTCTTTAAACATGATCTCCAATACAATCGCATCTACCAAAACAATATAAAGAATGAGCGATGGGCGTGGCACTTAACTTTAGCAGAAAAATATAAAAAACAACGAGAATATTGGGCTAGCTGGATACCATTATTATTCCGCTGAATCATATAGAGAAAGCATACAATATTTAACGTTTACCGCTCGAAAATTATTAAAAAATGCACAACCAAATAAATCAGAAATATTTTTCACAAGAGCTTTTGATGCATTTAAAAAATCCTTATTAACACACAATCCTTCTTATTTTAAACTTCAAGTTGATTATTGTTACTCTCTGCTTATGCAAGGGAGGTTAAATGTTGCACAAGATATTTTTAATCAAACAAAAAGTAATAAAAAAGAAAATACAGATCAGCAATATTATCAAATCCTAGGATTAGAAATACAAATAAAATGGATGAGCGGAAACTATAGCAAAAAATACATCACAGATTTATTAGAAAGATTACCCCAAACTTCATCCTTTTTTACTGATCGCTCCCGTCTGTCTGGTATGCTTTCCGACATAGGAGAGCATATTGAAAGTATTAAAGCTACAAAAAATCTTCTAAATGACATTAAAAAAGAAAAACTCTGGAGAGATCGAGCATTCTCACCGACAAGAATTGCTTGTTCTGTATTGTTATCTATAGATTACGCAGCACTAGGAGATGAAAGCAATGCATTAAAATGTATCAAAGAGAATATCAAAGAGGTAAATCTTATGGAAGACGGTCCTCAAAAAATTCATACATTAACCTTTACTGCTGAATCATTACATAGACTTGGGCAATATAAAGAGGCGAAGCCCTTAATCGAGAAAGCGTACATTTTAAATCGAGATTTCAAAATTGGTGTTATTTCACCGCATATATTATCACAATATGCACATAACCTCTTCTTCTTTGGCCAGACTTTAAAAGCTATAGAATTATTTAATGAATGCATCTCTTTCAATGAAGAAAACGGTTATATGGGGAGCGTCCCATATTATAAAATACTTATGGCAAAGGCTTATTCTTCTATGGGAATGAATCGTATTGCCATTGATATTCTACATAGTGCAGAAAAAATAGCTTTAGAACAAAACAACGAAAATTATCTGGCACTTATTTACTACGATCTGTTTCAAATCAGTGAAGTCTCTCTAGAAATTGACGAAAATGAATTGCATAAAAACCCCAAAGAATATTTACAAAAATCTTTTTCAATTGCTCAACAATTAAACTTAAAACCTCTAATTGAAAAATGCCGAAGCGCATACAAATTTATGCACTAATTCTCCTCACTTCTATATTTCCCTTCACATTTTCTTAAAATTTTAAAAAACATATTTAGTTAATTTTATTTTTATGTTTTTATACAACTGTAGGTTGCAACAAGGCATCCAGCAACAACAAAAAGGAAAGACAAATGAAAAAAAATAACACACAGAAAATTGTTCTAAAAAATTCTTATATACAAGAATCATCTGCACATCGCTTTGAAGCCATGGACATTAAATAACAAATAAAGCGCACCATTTTTCTATTTTTGAAATATGGTGCGCACCTTCCATTATGCAATTAAAACAATACACAAATGGCACGCACAGACACTGTGCCCCGGAACAAACATTAAAAAAAATATCCCCCTTTTTTAAAGATATGGGCATCACACGTGTCGCCAATCTTACAGGGCTTGATAATATAGGAATTCCCGTGATTGGTGTTTGTCGTCCAAATTCAAAATCTTTAGCCATCTCACAAGGAAAAGGTCACTCTGTTAATGCCGCAAAAGTATCCGGCATCATGGAATCAATAGAAAGTTTTCATTCCGAAAATATAGAATTAAAAACTATTACAGACAGTCATGATGCGTTAAAAAACCAATATGATTATCACCTCTTGTCTAGATCTTCTCAGAAGGATTTCAATGAAAAAACAATCATCCAATGGGTTGAATGTCACAGTGTTAGAAACAATTCACCTATTTGGCTTCCCTATGAACTAATACATACTGAATTCACGATTCCTACTCCTAAAGATGCTGGATATTTCATTGCAGACAGTAATGGATTAGCCTCTGGTAACACCCTTACAGAGGCCATCAACCATGGCCTCTATGAAGTAATCGAGAGAGATTGTCTCGCTCTATGGCAATTAACTCCACCAGAGTTACACAATAAGAATAGAATTGATACGGACACAATTACAGATAACTATTTGAAAACTATTCTTAGTAAACTAATAGACAAAAATATTCTGGTTGGAATATGGGATATCACAAATGACATTGGCATTCCGACTTTTCTTTGTAAAATTATATCTAATGATAATACTGGTATTCGTCCAGCTTACGGAAGTGGTACACACCCCAACAAAATAATCGCCATTTCCAGAGCGATTACAGAGGCCGCCCAAAGTCGTGTAACTTTTATTGCAGGAGCAAGAGACGATCAATATCATGAAGTTTACGAGAATGAAACATCTAACGATATCTACAACTCATGGTTAAACGAGTTAAAAAACGTCGACAAAGATACATTAAAATCATTTAACGACATTCTCTGCACTGACTTTAAAAGTTTAGAAGAGGATCAAGACTACACACTATGCCAACTCGAAAAGGCAGGACTAGACAATGCGTTCTACGCTAATTTAACAAAAATAAAATACGATATTCCAGTTGTAAAAATTGTTATACCTGGCGCTGAAGGCATTACAGCACCAGGAAAACGTTTATTAGGTGCAAGAGGATTAAAATTTTATGAACAATATGGAGTTGGCGCATGCAAAGTGACATAGTAATTTTTAGAGGGCCTAGCATTTCAATTGAAGAGGCGCAAAAACACCTTAATAACGCCACCTACTTACCCCCGGCTATGCAAGGTGACATGTATCAAGCTTACAAAAAATATAAACCTAGAATCATAGGATTAATTGATGGTAATTTTGAACGCATACCATCTCCTTGGCACAAGGAAATTCTATATCTCCTGTCCCAAAATATAAAAATATTTGGCGCAGCCAGCATGGGGGCTTTACGTGCTGCTGAATTAGACAACTTTGGCATGATCGGTGTTGGCGAAATATATCACGATTACACCCATGGTGTTATTGAAGATGATGATGAAGTTGCAATTTTACATTCTCCACAGGAATTAGGTTATAAACCACTCTCTGATGCTATGGTCGACATTCGTAAAACATTACAAAAAGCAGAAAATGAAACCATCATCTCTAGTGAACTGAAAGTAAAATTAAATTATTTTTACAAAAACTGTTTTTATAAAGAACGTTTCTATGACACCGGCATACGTCACTTCGCAAAAGATTATAAAAGTGAAACAAATGGACTACGAAAATGGCTTCCCTTTAATAAAATTGAACAAAAAAAAGAAGACGCTATTTCGTTACTGAAAACGGTTCAACTCGATCAATACACTAATAATAAAAAATTTGAATTCGAAAACACCATTTATTGGCACAATTTAAAAGTCGCAATAGATAAAAAACTTTCTGCGTCAACATAGGGAGCACAAAACATGAAAATACAGTATTTAACATGGTTACACGAAAAAACAGGAAAACATGAAGATTTAATAAAACTTCCTAACCATATAAAAAACATAGAAAATCTTATGGATTATCTAGAGGAAAACAAACCCGAATGTGCAACTGTATTTAAAAAACGTAATATTATATACACCGCCGTTAATAACGAAATCAAACCGCCTCAGTTTACAATTAATGATGAAGATCAAATATCTTTTTTCTCTGCAATCGTCGGTGGTTAAAAATTAACCAAATATAGTTCCTTTCGAGAAGGGTAATTAACTCTTTGAACACCTTAAAAATAATATTGGTGTCTTTAGTCATGAAAATAAAATTCTCTATGTATCTTCAATCAAAGACTTAATGGTGGTGTATGAAGTCAATCTACAAGCATTCTCTCCAACTTCTTAACCTTACGATTGCTGGCATTAATTTGTAATCACAGCATCTTTCAAACGATAAAATGTATTATATTCAAAATCTTGAGGAACAAGCTCTAATATACCTTCTACGGTTATAGCGTCATAACTAAATTGAATTGAATTTTTTGCATATGCTTCAATTGTTAAATTGATAGGTGAGTGAGAATGATACGGACAAGTTAATGGAAACGGGCCTAATAAAAAGTTTTTTTGTTTTTCTGTTTGATCAAGAGGAAACATATACCCAGACATTTTTATTTTTTGGCCATCAAGTTTTTTCAGTTCATCCGAAAATTTTGGTTTTACACCTTCCCACAAATCGTTATTACGAGTGATGCTATACGAAACTTCTTTCGTTTCAGAAAAAAGTTTCCAATCAATTCCACCTTCAGGGGTTTTCGTGAAATTATCTATTTGCCCAATAATTTCATCAAGTGAAAACATTTCACTGGAATAGATCGTTTGTTCCTCCAAAGCCATTGCTTGGAATGAAAGAAATACGCAGGTAATAAAAATAACCAACTTCATAAGTGTCGTTAATTTAACTCAGTTGTTTTGCAACATCAATCTTTCCTGTGCGATAGGCTGGGATCAATGATGCAAACAATCCTGCCAATAAAGCTCCACCGTAGATATACAACATTTCAGGGATAAAATGATATGTTGCACCGCTACCCGATAATGATGAAACAACTTGTGTAAGATACTCAAATCCAACGAATGATAGGAGGCCACCTAAACTCATACCGATTAGAGTTAACAATACCCCTTCTCCCGCAACAATTTTAAATATACGATAACGGGAATAACCAAAGGCACGCAATATCGCCAAGTCGGTTTTGCGGTTTTCAAGAGTGCCAGCAATACCTGAAAATATGCTAAAGCAGGCAATCGTTAAAAGTGTCATAGATACAGCAGCCATGGTCTTTGTCCCAATACCAAGCATTGATGTTAAACGTGCCATTTCAATGGCGGGATTGGCTGCTTGTAAATTACTATTGCTATTAATAATTCTGGGTAACCTCATATTCGCCAACGGAGTTTTCGTTTGAAGTAGTAGCGCAGTAACTTCAGGTTCATTTAACTTCTTATGATCTTCTTCTCCACCATGCGCGTGTCCCTCGTGTGAATGATGAGAGTGATCGTCATGCTTTTCCTCGTGATCATCATGGAATTCAATGTTTTCAAATCCATGCATTTCTAAAACACTATCTAACGAGGTTAAAATTAAGCGATCTAAAACTGTTCCTGTGTATTCCAGCTTTCCAACAACGACATATTTGTTTTCGTTTTCGTCATGGGCATGACCACTATGTTCCAAGCCGTGCGCACCGGCAAATGTATTCCCCATATTTAAATCGACATCCGCCCCAATAATTGCTTGAAATGGTTGACTCCACAACCGCCCTTCAGTCAATTTCGTCTGATAAAAGTCTATATAATCAGGTGTTGTACCAACAATACGATGTCCATTCCAATTATCGCCCAATGCCAAGGGGGCCGATTTTTTGATCTGAGGATGATTCATCAGCATTTTTGCCTCACCCCATGGAATATTACCTGTGGGAGTATCAATGTGATAAATGGATGATAGGATTATCTGTAGAGGACTCCCCTTTCCACTCACAACAATATCTACATTTTGCGCATCGTGTAATACACGTGTTTGAACATGGTTTACAAATAAAAGAATAATTAGTGCCATGGCTACGCCGAATGCCGTTAACATCACAGTTAATATACTTCCTAATAAACGGCTTCGTAATGATGAGAGGATGTATGTCATATTATTCATGGCTTAAATCTAACTTGTTATCAAAATGTGATTGAATGCGTTCATCATGACTTGTCACAATAAGGTTGAATTTGTATTCGCTCGCTTTCGTTAAAAGCATATTCATCATGTTATCAGCATTTTTTCTATCTAGCGCAGATGTTGGTTCATCAGCGAATATAATCGATGGTTTATTTGAAAGAGCCCTGACAAGAGCAACACGCTGTGCCTCTCCAACACTTAACGAAGATGCCTTTTGATCAAGAAGATTGGTAACACCAAGATCATCCGTAATCTTCAAATCTATTTCATGAGAGTTTGATATTTGAATATTCTGTTTAGCGGTCAAGTGACCAATTAAGTGTATTTTTTGAAAGACGAAACCAAAATTTTTACTACGCAAGCGATCAAGGTAGGATGCAGAAAGATCTGCATATTTTTTCTCATTAAATTGTATGGATCCTGACGTTGGTTTTAACAATCCAGCCATGATGTGCATGAGAGTTGATTTTCCACAACCTGAGGGGCCATGGATAAGAAGATGGTTATTTTCTGACGTTAAAGATAAAGAAACATCCTCTAATATCTTCTTACTATCTATTTCATAGTGAATAGAATTCAATCTAATCATTCTATTGATCCTTCATACGATTTTTTGATTAATTTAAGTGTATTCATTTTCGTCCCAAACTAAACCAATTTTTTCGTGACCTTGGTGTTTGTATAGGTGATTGAGGTGTTTTCTTCAATTCTGATAGTGCGTGTGCTATTTCTTCACCAGTAATATCAAATGATGAACCCGGGAATGCTATATTAAAATCATGACCAACATCTGGATTTTCAAGAGGACTATATTTTTTATGAGTTACAGGCTTTTCACCATCTGCCTCAACAATTAAAACATGTTTTTCTGCACAGCATGTACAGTCGCTTTCGATAATCACGACAAATTTTGCGTCACGCCCAATTAATAATTTTTGGGGAACTTTAACCAAAGTATCACCCTTTAATGAAAGCTCGTTATAAATGCCTATAATTTTATGTGGGTCATCATCTCCGATAGGTGACCATAGGGACAATCCTAAACCGTCATTATAAGGCATTAAGGTAACACCCTCGGTTAAGTGTTTTGCACTACCATTCCGTAATTTAGATATAGCCTGTGAGTCAGCATCGGTATCGCCACAGTTTTTTAAAATATCAACATCACTTTTATTTCTGCTGGTAATTGGAACTATTCCAACAAGCCTCATGTTTGATTTCATCTCTTACTCCTTTTTAAATATCAAGTGTTTGTGCCTTTGGCGGCGGTCTTTTACCGCTTTTTGCTTGTTTATCAAATGTTTTATTCGGAGATTTTGAATCCCCAAAATGCTGCCTTAAATAAGATTCAGTCTCAGTTTTATTAGACGCTTTATTTGCACCTTGTTGCCTCTTATCCAAATCTAAGTTGTCTTGAACACCTTGAAGATGCCCTTTGGCTTTACCGATATCACCATTAAAATGATCGTGTGCAACCTCAAGTGTTAGCGCCATTTTCTGACTCTGCGTCATCTCATTCATTTTTGTGATAAGAGTATCTTGGAGTTCTTTAGGTGACACTGCCCCATGTCCCTCTTTTCCTAAAATATTCAACATGTCTTCTTTTAACTTTTGCAAGCTACTTGCGGGATCATTAGCTTGTGCAAACGCCTTGCCACAATCACAGTTTGGGCCACACCCATCATGTGTTTGAGGAGTTTCCTTTCCTTCATCATCTTTTGGCGATTCCCTCTGCCCCTCTGCTTTAGGGTTTTTATCTGAATTAGTATCATTGTCTGTTGGTTTAACAGGTATCGGATCCTTTTGAGGATATGACCCTTTCGGTTGGTATATTTTTATGATGATTAGTGTCTCTAATATCGTGCAATTCTTGAACTGAATTACAACCATCACAAACAAGGAAGTGCGTGTCTTTATCTTGATAATTTTCGTGACGAGTGATAAATGCGTTCAGGCTTTCAATCTTATGAACAAAGCCATGTTTTTGCCAAAAATCGAGAGCACGATAAACCGTCGGTGGTTTAGGGGTTTTAATATACAGGGATAATTTTTTTAAAACATCATATGCACCCATAGGTTCATTTTCGTTTCCCAATATAGATAGAACATAAAGTCTCGGAGCTGTAAGCCTCAAACCGTTGTTTAAACAATATTTTTGCGCAGATGTTATAAAATCACAATTACTCATATGTTATGATATAACATTACAGACGAATAAAGGGCAAGCTATTTTAACAAGAAAATACTTAAAGCAATCACTAGATAAATTCACTCTTTTCTGGGACACGTGTAAAAGCAATTTTTGTTCCTACAAATCCTGCACTGGCTTTAGGAACGCATCCTAAATTAATAGCACTTGAGCCATAACGTTATTATGTGAGCCAAAACACCATTCAAGATAAAGACCACCCTGAAAGGACTTTGAACCGCCTACCCGCACATGAAATTGAAAAACATGTATCAAGATCTACCGAAGCCAAAATAATGTCAGAAAGGTTACTATCGGATATTTTCAATATTGATGATGATAACTCTGAAACACTGTCCTACATCGTCAAAAACACAGATGTTATTGATACAAATGACATTATTAAAACATGCATTAACAGGATCGTTATTAGCGTCGATCAAATTAACATCACCCTCAGTGTTTCAAAATTAAAAAGCTATTTCGAAACATTATTTAAAATGAATATTCCAACGAATGCCTTCCAAGAAACAATGACTATTGAAACATCATTCAAGACACAAAAATCATACAAAGGCGCGGTCGTTATAAAATCAGATAATATCGATGACCCTCTTGATTTACCACCTCAACAACTCAAAAATTTGGTTCGCGGTGTTTTGTGGAGAGATGAACATTTCAACGGTTTGTCTATGAAAGCGATTGCTGAACGTGAAGGTGTCTCGAAAGCCAGTGTTGGTCAAATCATCATGCGTAGTTTCGATACATTAATGGCGATGTAATTCCTTGCTATTTCCCTGTTAATTTTACGGCATTAAACTCTCAAATGCAGGCGTATCAATGCGTGTGAAGTTATCGCTTATTCGAAACCACATTAAAAAATAAAATTTACCCTGTTAATTCCCTGTTAGCAGGGAAATTAATCTCGAGACACGTTGGAAATGGCCATGGAGAATATTGATGGTTTTCGCCATGAAAATGGAATTCTCCGCGTGTCCCCAGATCACAGACAAACAAAAACCCCGCGGACGGCGGGGCTGTGGGACGAAAATTCTCTATGTGTCTTAAATCAAAGACTTAATGGTGGAGGGAGCAGGATTCGAACCTGCGTATTCCGAAGAAGGCGGAGTTACAATCCGCTGCCATTAACCACTCGACCATCCCTCCACGGAATGTTTTTGGCTGGGTGTAAAAGACAATTTTTACATCATTTTGTCAATAGGTTGTTTTGATTATTTTTGCAAATGTGTGATCAATGATGCAACTTGACCACCATTACGTTGAATAATTGACGCAAATTCAGATCTCTGTGTTACAGACATGCTGACGCCTGCCACAATCACATCAATAACTTTTCCTTTACGAAGACGCCAATCAACTTTAACAGGATTTCCTGCCCCCTTAATAAGGGAATTAACTACAAAATCTTTACGTCCTGCAGGTTTATTACCAATAACTTCAAAATTTTGTCCTGAATAATCAGAGAAACGCTTTGAATAGACATCAACAACCATTTTATTAAATAATTTAGTGTATTCCTTTTTTTCTACATCAGTTGCAACAGTCCAATAACGTCCCATTGCAAAACGCGCCAAAGTTGTCATATCGAATTTTGCATTAAGGATGCGTTCAAATTCTTTTTGAACGACATTATCATCACCTTGAGATGCTTCTAAAACACCAATCGCTTCGTCACCTAACGATTGTACAAACATTTCAGCCTTTTTACCTGCCAATGCAGGATCCAAATTAGCCGAAACGATATAAGGTGAAAAAAACACCAGAAAGAAAGTAAAGCTTGTTAATAATCGCATATAATATAACCTTTAAAAAAATATTATCATCTATATACGACAGAATTAGGGCAAAGGGAAGAATCTTTAAATGTCAAAAAAAGTACAATTTCAAAAAATGCCTAATACACTTAAAATCTCACTATTTATATTGTCACTCATCTCGTCATTTTTTATTTTATTTAGCCTTTATGCATATAATAATTTAAATGCAACTAGCTGGAATTTTGGTGGAATGGGAATGTATACAAATATTGATTATCCCGGCAATCGTTGGCTAACAATACAACAAAAAAACAATCAAAATGGAGGGATAATACATATTGATTCGTCAGTCGTTAGATCGTTATTTTTTAAAGAATATGAAAGTTATTTAAGCCTTCCCATCCAGGAAAATGCAAATAAATTAGTAAAAAAAATCACCCATCAAAACCATACCAGTATTATACAAGTTTGGACTTTTAAGTATAATCCAAACAATCAGTCCGTCAAAAAAATTCTAAAAGCAACACATGAGGTTAAGAATGAAAGCCCTAACCAATCAATCTAACGAATCTTTCTGCACTCTTGTTGCAGGCCTTATCGTTTTTGTAACCGCCTTATACGGATATAAAAATAATATCTATGAAGTTATCACCCTGCCCTTTCTGCTTTTATTCATCGCAAATCGAAATATTGCACACAGCCCCCTATTCTTTGCTGGCCTAATACTTATATTCGCACCAATAGTTATTCTAGGGTGGCAATTTGTCGGCAATCAAAAATTCATTCACTTATATATGCTGCTTTTCATGTTTATGGGGACAATCTACACACAACACAAAGACGACATTATGAAATTTTGCGCGTTCCTTTGTTTGTTTACAATTTTTATCGGTGCATCGATATGGAAATGGTCTCTGCCAGAATTTCGTTCAGGAGATTTTTTAACGTTCACAGTTTTATCTGGATCTATATTTGATTTTTATGCCGCAATTGTTGAAGGCCTAACATCACAAACCTCGACAATTAAAACAACATACCAAAACATACTTAATCCAAACGCTGAAATGATAAGGAATCTACAAACGGATAGCACCTTACAACAAGCTGAACTCCACCATACAGAAACATTATTGTTGCTAGGAAAAGCAATGACTTACATCGCATTGTTTACACAAACAATTATCCCAATATCACTCGGACTCTTCCTTTATACAAAAAACAAGATATGGATGAACATTACACATGTCTTTATTTGTGAATTTATATTGCTTGCCTATTATCCCACACAGGTTCTAGGTTTTGGCATGCTACTTTGTATCTTGGGTGTAATATTAGCGCATTATTACACCCCTAAATACAAGAAAATATACATTCTACTTTTTATACTTCTTATATTATTTGATTTACCATTACATCAAATGGCAATATTCGATTACAATACAACTTATATTTCGAGCTATTAACCCAACAAAAAAGGAAAACACCATATGACAAAATTAACAAAACATATTTCACCTATTTTACTCTCTGCATTTTTCTTAACACTACTCACTCCTTTTAACGTTTCAGGGCAACCAGCCGCTAAAGAAGAGATAAGAACCTATAGCGGTAACGTTGGAACAAAGAATATTGACCAACTCGCGGTTGCAACACAGCATGGGAATGTTCCTGTTATGATTTTGTGTAACGCAACTGCCGATGATTGGGGATTAATGGCCCTGTACCTTGATCAAATTACAGATGATAATATGCGTTATAAAAGACCCGCAGGCAGATCTGGTGGTAACAAAAAATCTCCCGCGATCCTTTTTTCCTCTGACGGTAAATTTTTAAAAACACAAGGCGCTTTTCCAAAAAGCGATTGTGAAGAAACGAACATCTTAAAATAAAAAAAGCCCCTTTTACGGGGCTTTTTTTAACCTATTTCGGTTCACCTTCATGTTCGAGGTGAGCCGTGTATTTACCCGCCTTATCCGGAACAAAGCTCATCACCGCCATACCATCGACATAAAACACAGGGTCACCGTCCAAGACAAAGTTATAAAGGCGTGTATCCTCGGTATGTTGTAAAACATTGATTGTTTCAACAATCATTGTTTTATCGCCAGCCATGATGATTTCATCACCAATATCCAATTGAGATACTTTGCCTTTTAACAAATCATAGGCTTCGGATTCTGCACCGTCAACCCACAGGGCCTTCCATCCATCTGTTGTTAAAACAGGGTGGTTATTCGTCATTAAATACCCTTTATCATTGATCGAAATCAAACGTTGTGGGTCGCCATCGCGATATTCCATAATCGGGCGGTCATATTCGACCACACGTGTTGGTTTGCCATCCGATCCCATCAAATATTCACCGATTTTGATATCTTCAATTGCTTTATGCGTACCATCCGCCATCAAAACCGTACTACCCGCCGCAAAACAACTGCCACAATCTCTCTCAATGCTTTGGTATGAACAAGTTCCACTATTTGTAGCACTCCAACTTCCATTAGAACAACTAAACGAACGACTACCATACCAACCAGACTGACAATATCCTGGACTTGGATCTGATACGTTTCTATTCTGGCCATGTGTTGCATTTATTCGAATTGCAGAACAATTTGACCAGCTAACCATCGTTCCACCTGCACACCCATTGTTACAACTAGGATTTAAATAAGACCCTGACAAAGCACCGCTACTGCAAATACGGGTTTCTGAAACACATGCTACTCCACTTGGTAAGGCTTGCTGATACGCGGTCACGTTCGCGCCATCTGCAATGGTTCCCCCCCATGGCAATCCACAAGATCCACTGCCGCCATCACCGCCGCCGCCGCCGCCAATTTCAACCCAATCCGTATTATCACAGAAATAGTATTTATTTGCACCAAAGTCATATCGTGTTTGTGATGCAGAGCCAGATGGTGATGAACATGCGGCCATCACCCCATGTGATAAAATCATCACAAATCCACATAACAGGAAAAAGAAAGATGTTTTATTTTTCATTTTTTTCTAACGCCTCCAGACGATTCAAAATTGTTTCACTTGATGACTTTAACGCATCGATTTCAGAGCGCAATCGCTCATTTTCTTTTTCCAATGCATCAACACGAGATAGCAACGATTCAACCTTGCCAATCACATCAACAACCATATCGCGAACATGTTTCACCGCCTCGATCACTGGTGCAATCAATTGGTCATATTCAACGGCCAAAAAGCCATCGCCACTTTCAACAACCGCTTCTGGCATCACACTTTGAACATCTTGTGCGATCACACCATATTCTGTCTTATCATCCTTTTTCCATCCAAAATGTTTACCGTGGATCGCATCCAACAAGTCAAATGGATTATCGATATCACGGATATCCTTTTTCAAACGACGGTCGGATGAGTGCAGATAAGACGACGCAAGAATATTACCATTGACGTGAAGTTTTTGCGATGGGGCTGCCCCAATAACTCCAATTCCGACATTACCAGTTCCACTTAATTTCAAGGTGGCGTTTGGTGCATCCAGATCAAACACAACTGGATTTGCCTCCCAAGAAATAAAATTATTCGAAAAGCGCCCAAAACGAACTACATTGTCAGCAGAATTACCATAGTGCATCCTGAAAGATTTTGTGGCGTTAGGGCCATTCATATCCAAAGATGCATTACCTACAGGGCCATGCAGCCTGAGATATGGATGATGAGGCGACACAAGAATATTACCATTGACGTGAAGTCTTTCTGCTGGCGTATCCGTACCGATACCAATGTTACCAGTATTTTTCAAAACAAAGTCATCACCAATCGATGTCCGCCCAATTCGGAAATCATCCTGAAATGCATCAATACGATAATAATCATACGTGCTATCATATGGATCAGAAGTATAGAGACGCATTTCACCACCTTCGTTACCTGATGTCGCGCCAATAACATTAACTGCATTTCTAACGTCTACACCAGAGGGCGATGTTCTCAGTTTTTCGGCATTTTGATAATACATGTAAACACTATCATCAGGGTCTGCGATAATCATATTACGATTTGTTCCCCCCGCATGTTCACCCTGTAAATACCAACGTGCGCCATGTTTATAGCTCCGCATAACATGGTTACTACCATCATGCCAAATACGAAAATCTGCACCATTACCAAATCTGACACTTTTATTGTCTTGCCATTCGGTATGCCCCGTCACATTATCATCTGCATCAGAGCGAATGAAACTACCAGAACTGAGCCCATCAAGCTTATCTGCGTCCCTAGCCTTAAAGCTGTCAATAATATCGTCTTCAGTGATCGTATTATTTTGTATTTCCGAACTATCAATCGTGCCATCAGTTATATTGTCACCATTAACACCACTACCAACACGTGATCCAGTTACAGTACCTGAACCGTTAATAATCGTATTGCCGTCAACTTGAAATCCATTGTCGGCTCTGAACAAACCTGGTGTGTACACACCACTTGAAAAATGACCTGCTTGATTTAAACGAAGCCAGCTATCACTATAACCAATGATTTCTTTATTATCACCGTAGTAATGCGATCCGGCACCATATATTTCACCAGTCACCTCAATACCATTACTGCGGGTATTCAACTTTTCAGCACCTCGATAATAAAGACGTGTTTCATTATCAGGATCAAACCAGATCATAGTACGATTTGTTCCCCCAGCATCTTCACCTTGAAGATAAACTTGTGCGCCATGTTTATAGCTCCGCATAACATGGTTAGTACCATCATGCCAAATACGAAAATCTGCACCATTACCAAATCTGACACTTTTATTGTCTTGCCATTCGGTATGCCCCGTCACATTATCATCTGCATCAGAGCGAATGAACTGTGTTGAATCCAACCCATCGATTGTATCAGTATCACCACCCGCGATCGCATTATCAACATAATTTTTTGTCGCAGCGTCCTGAGCCGCGGTTGGATTACCCACATTGACAATTTTCCCTGATTTCAAATCCAGATTGTTAGATCCATTACCAATCAATACATCCCCACCGAATGCATTTAAATGTAAACTTGATGCAGAACCATTATTCGAAACCTGCATTTCATTTGGATCTATGCGTAATTTCCAACCAGACGCATCTCCAGCAGAATCCTGAATAACAAGAGCACCTTGCCCCACGGTATTTGCCGCGCCAATATCTGCTGCACCTGTAATCGTTACTCTACCATCTTGGTCAATACCACCCAATGCGATTTTACCATTATTAAATCGTGCCAAATCACCCGAAATCGCTTGGTTCCAATCATAAAGACGTAAATCGTTCATTGCAATTCTGTGAAACCCAGATTGAGGTTCAAACTGAATTGCATCATTTGACAGAGCCGGATTATTAATCTCAACCCAACCATTTGACTCAATACGCATCCGCTCAACGCCCGCAGTATCAAAACGGATTGTGTCATCATCCGCACTTTCTTCCACCTGAACTTTTGTATCATTATCGGCATCGGCAAGTGCGTGTGCAACATTACCCGCACCCGATGTCAAAATATCTTGCCATGCGCCACCTTGGTACGCCTCAAATTTACCCGTGGCCGTATTATAACGCATCATACCGTTTACAGGCGCCGCAGGACGATTACCCACAATACCACGTGGGAACAAGATAGCATCCGTACCAGAAACATCAAGAGCAGCCGCAGGGGCATTAGTTCCTATTCCAATTTTTCCTGTATCATCAATCAAAAATCGAGGAACATTAACCGACGAATTTGCTTGATCTACATATTGCCAAATATAAAAATCATTTCGAGCTGATGCTGTTAAATTGTTTTGGCTATACGCTCCCATAGCCCATGTTACAGGTGTGTCTTGATCTCCCATTTCATATTGACTATACCTATTTTGGCCAGATGCCGAAGTATGCTCTAAATTAATGATAGCAGAACTATCACTATAAAAACGAGCTTGACCATTTTCTTGAATACGCATTAAACGCTCTTGCGATCCATCCCTAAACTTTGCATCTTTCGAAATTTCAAAATATCTAACTGTAGAAGAATTTTCACCATCTATCAACACTGTCACATTATTATCCGCGGCGATCACTCCTGAAGCATGCATATGAAGATCCGCACCAGCATTCGTATTCGTTGTTGTTTTAATCGCAACGCCTGTTGATGTTGCGGCCGATGCCGTAATCGCAACCGTTGCTTCGTTATCTGTCGTATCAAAATCTTGATTAATACCAATACGACCATTTTGGTGCGATGTGCATACGCTCACTTCCCGCGGTATCAAAACGGATATAATCTTCATCCGCATTTTTTTCCACCTGAACCTTGGTATCATTATCGTTATCAACCAACAGGTCAGTATCACCCGTACCAACATCGTTCAATGTGCTTGTCGCGACCCAATCGGTACCATCCCACATTAATGTTTGTCCAATTGTAACACCCGTAACATTAACGTCACCAATATCATTCAAACTGTCGACATAACCCGTAATTGTTTGCCATGACGCCCCATTACAATATTGGATATTGTCCAATGCCGTATATTGCAAACGACCATGACCACTGACATTACATGTACCAGAGCCAATTTCGATCGGACCGTCAACATCAAGAAGTGTATCGGGATTGATTTCACCAATACCCACGTTACCATCCGGCAATACTGTCAATTTATCCGTATTATTCGTTCTAAGTGCAAATTTTGTATTAGAAACACTACCAACTGTACCATATGAAGTACCATGATGAAGGCGAACTCTCCCTGTACCAGCACTGTTCAGATGATAAATTGATCCTCCTTGTACCTCTAAAGTTGTGGCAGGAGAAACCGTTCCAATACCAACACGGCCATTAACTTTGACAATCATACCTGTCGAGGCTCCATTATCACCACGTATTAATACGCCTTTACCCGTATCACCTTGTAAAATAACCCCTGGTTCACCACCACCGATATTAGGTGAGTATGAAATTAAACCGTGATTATCCGCCGATGTACCAATATAAGTATTTTGTTGCAAACGTGCATCACCAGCAACATCTAAGGTTCTCTCAGGCGTTATCGTCCCCACACCAACACGATTTGTAGATGCATCAACGAATAAATCAGTACCGTTAACGGCAACATCACCATCACCTTGAATATCAACCCTATCGGTATTATCCGTCCTTAAAAGAAGACTATTAGGGCCGGCATTCGTTAGATGTAAGACACCATCATCACGTTGATTCAACATCCCATAATCGGTCCCTACAAAATCGCCATTCATGGCATCAATATATAACCCTGCGTAACCAGTACCAGTTGCAGCAATCCCTAAAGTAGTATTATCTGCACCTGATGAAGAAACAAGGAGCTTATGGCTCGTTGTATTGTTAGAACCTATTCCAACTTTACCACTATCATGAATAACCATCCGCTCTGTACCCGCGGTATCAAAACGGATTGTGTCGTCGTCGGCGCCTTCTTCGACTTGAACCTTTGTATCGCCGTCTTCGTCAATGATCGCCGTTTCATCCGCACCATCCCAGTCACCAGCACCGTCACATACCTCGATAACTTCAGCTACTGAATTATAACGAATGGCCCCTGCATCACCGGCACCACATGCGGTCACATTGGCTTGTGTATCCAATTGAACGCCACCTGTCACGGCAATATGGTTCGATGTCCATGCATTTAAATTGTCTGTAAAAACAATCGGGAATTTACTTTCACCCGATCCAATATCAAAACCAAAACCTGTACCCGCAACATCATCAAATGTACCAATTTCCAAATCCTTCACGATTTCGGCCGTTGTTGGATCATTTGTTTTTAATTGCCACAGGCCATTTGCACCTGCAACCGCGGCGTCATACGAATAAATACGAACACTGTCGTCACTTCCTGCGACTTGTTGTAATCCTTCTGGTGCACTACCATCAAATGGTTCACACGATGTCTGGAATGTTTTATCACGTCCCGCAGAAATAATCGCAATAACGGGTTCTGAGGTACTATCTTTACCTTCTAATCTGTTTGCGGAGCCTGTTGTTAAACCATGATCCCATACACAATATCCGTATGACGTCCCCCATGGGTCGGTTTGAATCGCACCAATATCCGTTGGCAAACACCCACCACCCGTTGGATTTGCCGTACATGTTGTATTATGCGCCGCTGGTTCAACGTAATTATCACCATCTGAATCTCCGCCCGCGGCTTGTATTCCTGCGTTCAAAATAACGATACGGGCATTTGTCATCAAATCAGTATCAACAATATTTTTTTGCGTTACCTTTGTGATCGTGGTAATCGGTCCAGACACTGTCTGCATCCCCACGACACCAAGGACACCTGTCATTCCGACAGCTGCAAATAGCATAGCAAAAATATTACCTTTTGATTTTTTTACACGTAAAAATACCGACTTCATGATGAATCTAATCCCCTAAAAATAGCTCACTTAACACATTATCATAGCATTTTGGGCTTAACAAAGCCTTAAGGATAGTTTTGAATAGTCCTATGGATAACTTTTTACTCTGGTCACCAAAGAATATAGAAAACACAACTTTATCTGATTTTATGTCGAAAATTGGCAAAGCAGATAAATCTTACCCCGAGCTCTGGCAATGGTCTTGCGATCATAGTGACGAATTTTGGTCTACATTGTGGGATTATTGCGATGTCACTGGGCACAAGGGTGAAGCGATTATTGCTAATGCGGATAAAATGCAAGATTGTCGTTTTTTTCCAGATGCATCACTTAATTATGCTGAAAATTGCCTCAAACGTCGGGATAACGGTGATGCTGTTATCTTTTGGGGGGAAGATCAAGTTAAAACCCGAATGAGCTGGGAGAAACTCTATAATGCCGTCTCTCGGTTACAACAACATTTAATCGCTAAAGGCGTTACAAAAGGTGATCGCGTTGCAGGATTTGTTAGCAATATGCCAGAGGCTCTGATCGGCATGTTGGCAACCTCCTCCATTGGTGCTATTTGGTCATCTGCGTCACCCGATTTTGGCGTACAAGGCGTTTTGGATCGTTTTGGGCAGATAGAGCCAAAAGTATTAATTGCCGTTGAGGGATATTACTACAACGGTAAAACCATCGACTGTATGAATAAAATAAACGAATTTTTACCACAACTGCCCAGCGTTGAAGAATGCATTATTGTGCCCTATGCCAACACGTCACCTAATATAACCAATGACATGACATTATGGACGAGCATACAAGAAAACTATAGGGCTACAGATATAAATTTTGAACAATTACCATTCGATCACCCGTTATTTATCATGTTTTCATCAGGAACAACCGGCGTGCCAAAATGCATTGTACATGGGCAAGGTGGCGCCCTTCTTACTCACCTAAAAGAACATCAGTTACATTGTGACATTAAACCCAATGACCGTGTATTTTATTTTACAACATGTGGATGGATGATGTGGAATTGGCAAATGAGCGCAATCGCAAGTGGCGCCACCCTTCTCCTTTATGATGGATCACCATTTTATCCATCACCTAATATTTTATGGGATTATGCTGATGCTGAAAATATGACCTTATTTGGAACCGCCGCAAAATACATTGACGCCCTTAATAAACATAACATTAAGCCACGCGAAACGCACAACTTATCAACAATCCGCACCATAACATCGACAGGATCACCTCTTGTCCATGAAAGTTTTGATTATATTTACAAAGACATAAAGGAAGATGTTCACCTGGCATCTATATCTGGTGGAACAGACATCGTATCTTGTTTTGTTATAGGAGATCCAATATCCCCTGTCCATCGCGGTGAAATACAATGTGCAGGATTAGGATACGCAATGGATGCATTTGATGATAGTGGTCAACCTGTAAAAACAGGCGTAAAGGGCGAATTTGTATGCACAAAACCGTTTCCATCTATGCCCGTATCATTTTGGAATGATGATGACGGTGCAAAATATCACAAGGCTTATTTCAACCGTTTTGATAATATATGGTGCCATGGCGATTTTGTTGAAAAAACAGAAAGTAATGGATGGATCATTCACGGACGCTCTGATGCAACACTAAACCCTGGCGGTGTCCGCATTGGTACCGCTGAAATATATCGCCAAGTCGAAAAAATACCTCAAATACGAGAATCTATTGCTATTGGACAAAAATGGGATGACGACGTTCGTGTTGTTTTGTTTGTCGTTATGCAAGATGGTGAAGTTTTGACTGATGATATTAAGAATGTAATCCGACTACAGGTTAAAAATGGAGCATCACCAAGGCATGTTCCTACAAAAATTGTCGCTGTTAATGACATTCCACGTACAAAAAGCGGAAAAATAACGGAAATTGCCGTACGTGATATCGTGCATGGAAAAGAGATTAAAAATGTAGAAGCTCTCGCCAACCCTGAATCGTTAGATTATTATCGCGATTTAAAAGAATTAAAGGCCTAAAAACTACAAATTACCAACCCTGAAAACATCGCGAATAAATAAAAAATAGAATACGCAAACATTCGGCGAGCATTTTTGTGCCCCTGTTTTTCAAAATATGTTTTTATAGCACTCAATAGGAACAACCCGTTCAATATGATTGATACAACAGCATAATCCAATCCAACCAACCCTGTGTAAACAGGGACAAGACAAACAGGAAACAAGATTACCGTGTAAATTAACATTTGAATTTTTGTAACACGCTCACCATGCGTCACCGTTAGCATCGGAATATTCGCACGCTTGTAATCTTCATTTGCAAACAATGACAAAGCCCAAAAATGTGGTGGTGTCCAAAAGAAGATGATTGCAAATAAAACAACGGAATCAATCGACACATCACCCGTTACCGCGGCCCAACCTATCATTGGTGGAAATGCACCTGCTGCCCCCCCAATGACGATATTTTGTGGTGTGTGTCGTTTCAACCACATTGTATAAATCACGCTATAGAAAAAATTTGCGAATGCCAGTATTCCTGCAGCGACCCAATTAAGCGCCAATCCTAAAATCATAATAGATAGCAGAGTTAAAATAATAGCAAAAGCCAACCCCTCCGCAGCCGGAACACGCCCCGATGGTATAGGACGATTTTTCGTTCTATTCATGATCGAATCTATGTCACGGTCATACCACATGTTAATTGCACCCGAGGCTCCAGCACCAATAGCCAAGGACAACACGGCAATGATCGCCAAAAATGGATGAACCGAAAAAGCGCCTGGCGCCAAAACAAAACCACATACACCTGTAAAAACCACAAGCGAAATAACACGAGGCTTAAGCAATAGATAAAAATCTTTAACGGTTGATTCAGTCGCGGATAATTCCATACGACAATATATAAATGGGTTTCACCTTTTATCCAATGACAAAAATGAATCCTTACACTTTCTCTCTTTTGAAAAACAATGATTACTTTATAGTAACTAGTGAATGAGCAAACAACTACACCTTTTTTTATCTGATACCGACTGGCATGACGCGGAAACACAATGGTTTTCGGCGGATTGGTCCGTGCGTGATTACGCCCGTTTAACAAACAAAAACGGTGACACGGCTATCCTGCTTAAATCCCCGCCTGATAATTCACCTGACGCTATGATCGGACATTTAATTACACCATGGTCAAATATGAACAAACACTTCAAATCCATTGGTGTGAACGTTCCAACGATTATAAAGGAAGATTTAGCGCAGGGCCTCATCCTTATGGATGACTTTGGTGATGATACGATTGCTGGTAGAGGTATCGATGCTTACATGAAAGCAACAGATATCCTTATCACCATGCGCGATCATCCCAACGCGCTCAATACCGATTTAGTTAATTACGAAGACACGCATGTTTACAAAGCTCTTCGCTTTTACCCATCACATGTATTAAACAAGCCAGAATTAGAATCGACATGGTTTGATGCATGGTATGAGGTTATAGCTGACCTTCCACCCTGCCCTCGTGTATTCACGCATATTGATTTTGCCGCGATGAACCTCATGTGGGTTGATAATAAAATCGGTGTTATTGATTTTCAGGCCGCGTGTAATGGCCCGTTCGTTTACGACCTTGTGAATTTATTAGAAGACATTCGCCGTGATATTCCAGATGATATAAAACAATCATGCAAAGACCATTATTGCGCCACACTATCGCCCGAAACAAAGGCGATATTTAACGCATGGTATCCCGTTATAACCGCACAATTTCATGCGCGCATCTTGGGACAGATTCAATTTTTAGCGCAAGAAAAAGGACGCGATGATTTAATGCAATATTATGGCGATATTACAACCCGTTTAGAAATGGAGTTGCAACATCCATCATTACGTCCTATTTTGCGCCTCATAAACGATAATAGATAAGAAAAAACATGACAGATCAAATCGACACAGACCTTGCCAATGATGGCATGCCAAAAATTAAAATCATTGGTGGTAATCCACTTCATGGTGAAATTCAAATTAGTGGTGCAAAAAACGCAGCCTTAAAATTGGTCTGTGCAGGTTTACTAACATCTGACGAATTAAAATTAACGAATGTTCCCACGTCATTACGTGATATGACGACATTGGCCGACCTCCTCCGCTATCTTGGTGCGGATGTTGATATGGATGACAATGCAAAAACAATGTCTATCCGTGCGATTGGCGGCGTTGACAAAACACTCGCGCCTTATGACCTTGTTCGTAAAATGCGTGCGTCTATTCTTGTTTTAGGACCATTGCTTGCACGTCATGGCGAGGCAAAAGTCTCCCTTCCTGGAGGATGTGCCATCGGGTCACGTCCTGTTGACCTTCACCTTATGGGGTTAGAAACCATGGGTGCGGATATCAAAATAGAAGATGGATACGTCATTGCAAAATCACCCGAAGGTGGTTTAAAAGGTGCAGAAATTCTATTCCCAAAAGTATCCGTCGGTGCGACAGAACATTTATTAATGACCGCAACATTGGCAAACGGCACAACAACATTATCCAATGCCGCGATGGAACCCGAAATTACCGATCTTGCTGAGTGTTTAGTTAAAATGGGCGCTTACATTGAAGGTATCGGCACAAACAAACTGATCATCCACGGCGTTGAAACGTTAAAAGGTGCCGAACACAGTGTTATCCCCGACCGTATTGAAACAGGAACATTCATGATTGCCGCTGCATTAACAGGTGGCGATGTGACATTAACAAACACACGTGCAAATACGTTAGACAGCGTAACAGCCCTCCTCCGCAAAGCTGGAGCTGACGTCACAATATCAGGCGATAAAATTCGCGTTCGTCGCCAAGATGATCTCAAATCCATGCGTGGCATTGACATTATGACCGAACCCTACCCTGGTTTTCCAACCGATATGCAAGCACAAGCCATGACAATGCTCACCCTTTGTGATGGTGCTGGCATGGTAACAGAAACAATTTTTGAAAACCGCTTTATGCATGTTCCTGAGCTGGTACGTATGGGGGCAAATATTACGGTACAGGGCAACAGCGCGATTGTACGTGGTGTTGACACATTGAAAGGTGCACAAGTGATGGCAACCGACCTGCGCGCATCCGTCGCACTTGTGATTGCGGGCCTTTGCGCAACCGAGGGTGAAACAACGGTTAACCGTATTTACCACCTTGAACGTGGATATGAAGACATCGCAGGTAAACTTTCAGCGGTAGGAGCAAATATTCGCCGAGAAAATTAAATTGACATATTTTGTAAATTATTGTATAATGACGTCCAACAATACAATAAGGGAGCTAAGATATGAAACGCACACCACCACCATTTGACGAAGCATTTCACAGAACGCATGACGAACATGGTAATCCATGCAAAATTGAAGCCACAGCAGACGAAACAGCAAATGCATCAAGAGACGGCATCATAGATGGAGCTTATGTTGGTACGAAATTAGGAAAATATGCTCTAGCCGCAGCGTTTGGAGCTTATGTAGCCGCTGTTGGTTCTCCATTATCTACTGTGTTTGGAATGGCCGCCCTAGGTTATGCTACATGCGCCTTACTCTCTACTGTAATAAGAAAAACAGAAGATGATCATATTAACGCTAACGTCGCTGAAAAAATCACAGGAGATCGCAATGATGGTGCAAAAACATCCTTCATCAGAACGATGGCAAGTGAACTTTTTGATCAGAAGAAACTTTATACAATAACAAGAGATCACTTCAAAAAACCTAAAGGGCCAAGAATAATCGTGTAGACCTTTGACTTCATGACATAAATATCTTATATAAATCTCCATAATACAAAATTATTGGAGATTTTATTTTGGCTAAAGAAGAATTAATGGAATTTAACGGTATCGTTGAGGAAGTGCTTCCTAATTCAATGTTCCGTGTGAAATTGGAAAACGATCACGAAATCATCGCGCACGCGGCAGGTAAAATGAAAAAATTCCGTATCCGTGTTTTGGCGGGTGACAAAGTTGTCGTTGAAATGACACCATATGACCTAACTAAAGGTCGTATTATTTTCCGTGAAAAATAAACTTATTCTCGCTTCCGCCTCACCGAGGCGGAAGGATTTATTAGAAGAACAAGGCATCATACCCGATGCTATTATCCCCACCGATATTGATGAAACACCGTTAAAAGGTGAAATGCCTCGCCCATACGTCAAACGTATGGCGATTAAAAAGGCACAAGCCGTTACAGGGCATGCAGAATCATTCATTCTTGCCGCCGACACCGTCGTTGTCATGGGGCGCCGTATTTTGCAAAAACCTGAAAACGAAACTGAAGCTCTCAAATTCCTATCCATGATGTCTGGCCGTCGTCACACCGTGATGGGTGGCATTTGCCTGATTACTCCGACGGGAAAAACAATTACGCGAATTGTGGAAACATCCGTAAAATTTAAAAAACTATCTGATGAAGAAAAACAATTTTACGTTGATTCTAAGGAGTGGGAGGGCAAGGCTGGCGGTTATGCCGTACAAGGATTAGCCAGCCGCTTTATCCCATCCATCAATGGATCATATTCTAACATCGTAGGATTAAGCATTTTTGACACGCTCGCGATGTTAAGCGGCAATGGATATTAATCCCTAGCGATCAATCTCTCCAAAAACAACATCCATTGACCCAATGATCGCCACGGTATCGGCCAACATGTGACCTTTCGACATGAAATCAAGCGCAGATAGATGATAAAATCCTGGTGCACGGATGTGACATTTATAAGGTTTGTTTGATCCATCAGCAATCAGATAGACACCAAATTCTCCTTTGGGCGCTTCAACCGCGGTGTATGTCTCACCCGCAGGCACATGGAAACCTTCGGTATATAATTTAAAGTGATGGATTAATGCCTCCATCGATTGTTTCATCTCACCACGTGGTGGTGGTGTAACCTTGTAATCATTGGCCAATACATCACCGCCTGGCATTGCATTCAAACATTGACGCATAATGCGTAATGATTGTTTCATTTCTTCAATGCGAACCAAATAACGTGCATAACAATCACCCGTTTTACCAACAGCCACGTCAAAATCCATATCCGCGTAAACTTCGTAAGGTTGGCTTTTACGCAGATCCCACGGCACGCCCGATGCACGTAACATTGGCCCTGTGAATCCCCAATTAATGGCGTCTTCCTCGGACACTTTTCCAATATCAACCGTACGCTGTTTGAAAATACGGTTATTGGTCAATAATGTTTCTAAATCTTCAATACATTTGGGGAATGTTTCCGTCCATGCCCACATGTCTTCAGCCAAACCTTTTGGCATGTCATAACGCACACCACCTGGGCGAAAATAGTTCGCGTGAAGACGCGCACCGCACACACGTTCGTAAAATTCCATCCCCTTTTCACGTTCTTCGAATCCCCAAAGCGCAGGCGTAATCGCTCCTACGTCCAAGGCATATGTCGTAATGTTTAGAATGTGGTTTAAAATACGGCCAAGTTCACAAAACAAAACGCGAATATATTGCGCGCGTTCCGGCGCCGTAATACCCAGTAATTTTTCAATCCCCAGTGCAAATGCGTGTTCCTGATTCATCGGTGCCACATAATCAAGGCGGTCAAAATATGGTAACGCTTGCGTATATGTTTTATGTTCGATTAATTTTTCCGTACCACGATGAAGCAATCCAATATGCGGATCGGCACGTTCAACCGTTTCCCCATTCATTTCAAGAATCAGGCGTAACACACCATGCGCGGCAGGATGTTGTGGACCAAAATTCAACATATACGGCTTGATATGTTCTTCGTCCGTTACAATTGTTTCGTCAGGTTGAATAGATGTTGGTTGATGTGCTTGTGTCATTATTTATTTCGATCCGATCTTCTTCATCGTTTCTTTTGCTTTTTTACGATAATCGATTGTCCCAATTTTTTGCGTCATACCCTTTTCATCGCCTGGCAATTGCACTGTTTCCAATGCTTCCCACGGGCTTTCATAATCAAAATTACGATAATCTTGTTGCAATTTCACATCATCATAAACAACGGCTTGTTTTTCGCTGTCATATCGTACTTCTTTAAAACCAGTTAATGGGAAATCTTTACGAAGCGGATGCCCCTCAAACCCATAATCAGTCAAAATACGACGTAAATCTGGATTACCCTCAAACAACACCCCATACATATCAAAAATTTCACGCTCCGCCCAATGTGCGGCATCAAATAAATCGGTCACGCTGGCCACCGGTGTTGCGTCATCGGTCGAAATCTTCACACGAATACGTTTGTTATGACGCATGGATAGTAGGTGATACACAACATCAAAACGGTCTGACACTCGTTCTGGCCAATCAACGGCCGTGATATCGCTCAATTGTTTAAATAGGCATGTTGGATCATCACGCAAAACGTGAAGCGCATGATAAATGTCCGTACGTTTAACGGTCAAAACGTATTCATCATTTTCAATCGTATAAGACAAAAATGACTTTTTAAGTTGTTTTTTAAGGTGAGAACCAAGTTGTTTTGGTGTCATAATTATTACCTCATCATCCTTGTGTCTTCACGTTGAATCTTCTTTTGCAATTGCAAAATACCGTAAACTAACGCTTCGGCAGTTGGCGGACAACCCGGGACATAAATATCCACAGGCACAATACGATCGCACCCACGCACAACGGAATAGGAGTAGTGATAATACCCTCCTCCATTGGCACATGATCCCATCGAAATCACCCAACGGGGTTCTGGCATTTGATCATAAACACGGCGCAATGCAGGTGCCATTTTATTCGTCAGCGTCCCCGCCACGATCATCACATCGGATTGACGTGGAGAGGGTCTTGGAATAACACCAAAACGGTCAAGATCATAACGTGGCATATAGGCATGAATCATTTCCACCGCACAACATGCCAAACCAAATGTCATTGGCCACATTGATCCCCCACGCGCCCAATCAAATAACTTATCCGCGGATGTCAGGACAAAACCTTTATCCTTTACCTCTTGCGCAATATTATGCGCGGACAAATCCATCAAGCCCTTTTTATCCTGAGGGATTGTTATATTCGATGTTAAATCAACGCTTGGTGCGTTTGTTGTGTGTCTATCATGCGACATATCAAATTATATACCTTTGTTGAACATTATGAGTTGCAACTTTATCACAATGCCGTGCAAACCCTTCTAATTCTAAAGTCATTCTAAAAACTAAAGATGCATACATTGCCGTTGTACTATAAAACTGCCCTCTTACTCCCAATCTAACGCTCCTTTTTTCCATTCATAGATAAATCCAATGGTTAAAACGCCAAGGAAGACCATCATTGACCAAAAGGCAAAAACGCCTGTCTCGCCAAGAGACACTGCCCAAGGGAATAAAAACGCGATTTCCAAATCAAAAATAATAAATAAAATTGCTACCAAATAAAATCGTACATCAAATTTATGACGAGCATCCGTAAAAGCATCAAACCCACATTCGTACGGTGTTAATTTTTCCCGATCTGGACGGCGAATACCCGATATCCACGACCCAACAATCATTGCGATAGAAATCCCCGCCGCAATTGCAATAAAAACAAGTATTGGAAAATACTCTGATAAAAACTCACCACTATTCATGGTCAAAAGTGTAAGCGCTTTTCAAACACCCGTGAAGAGCAAAAACAAAAATATATTTTCCCTGTAGATAACTCACAGTGGCTCAAATCAAATAAAAAGTTTTCCAATTATATTTTTTTAAATTTTAGTAAAATGGTGGTTGTACTGCTACCGAATAATTATTTTATTTATTTGATTTTAAATGGATTAACTAAAAGAAATTTAACTTTATGCCCCTAATTATGCCCCCAAGTGTATTTTCTTTAGTCGATTTCCTATGTGATATTGCATGTATAACTAAAGATTATAGTGTAGTGAATTTTTTATCAAATTAAATTTTTACGCCTATTAATCATTTTTTAATTTTTACATATTAAATTGTTATTCATGGGGAATGAATACACACAAAAAGATATTGCCGATCAATGGCAAAAAATTTCAGATGACGCCATTAAAAAAGCAAATGAGTGCCAAACAGATTTTCGTGCAGATGCTGTTTATGTTGGTGGAATGACAGTTATTGGCGGAAGTGTAATAAGCGCACTCAACGGCGGTACTATTTCATCTCTATTTTTGGCTTTTTCTGCTGTATCGGGGGTTTTGTATTCACATGTGAAGCACACAATTAAAAAAGACTATTACAACGCCTTTTCATCACATGCATTAGACCAGAAAGATAATATCGAATTAATTGCAGATAGCATGGATATGAGAACGTTGCCTCGTTTTGATAAAGAAAATAAGAAATTTGCAAATCAATATAAAAAATCAAATGCCTTAAAAGCTATATTTCACTTCCGCGCTGGATTTATTGGGGCTGTTATCGGTGGCGCGGTATTGGCATATACACTTCCAAGTGAGAACAATAAAGTTACGACGGTGACAAGGCCAGAGGATTTAGAGCCCGAATCTATCCAAGGGTCAGAGTATGCGCCGAAAACGTCTTTGCGCCCTGTTGCGCGTCCATAGAAAACGTTTCTTGAACCCCATCTATGATTGAATCCTTGTTTGTGGCTAAATAATAAGCACCTGCCGTTATTGCGCCTGCAACAGCAAGAATAGCGATCATATCACCAACATTAACACCTACGGGTTCATTAGCCCCCTTAAATTCATAAGCAAGAGCTCCCTTAACAGCATTGAAATACTTATTAGTCATGCTTTCTTATGCCATACAGATGTGCAAAAAGTCAAATTTATCATTATTGGTTAATATTAAAAAAGCGAACAAAGGCTCTAAAAGTTACTGGCTTAATTTATCTTTTACACCTCATATTACCACGCCACATACCCCAATTATTCTTTTTTGCAATGGCCTCTAATGCCAAATATTCTCTATCTTTAGCATATTTATGATCAGCAAATGCACGACCACGAAAGACCATGAGTTTGTTGAGGTTGAGTTTCTTATAGATTTGATTTTGTGCATAACACGTCGCCAATGGACGTTGATAATATCCAGTAGCATTAAAATCACATGTTATTATTGTATCCATATCATCGTGCAGAATTTCCTTTTTTAAAAATTCTGTGGCAACTCGACCATAATTAATTTCTTTTCTTTCGCCATTACCATGATGAGATATACAGGTTTGATTAACTTCAATAGCATTTATTCCATATAATCTAAAACTATCCTTATATCCTTGAATACGAATAGTGTCGCCATCTACAACGCGATCCAGTTTGCCTCTTATTTGGGTGGTGTATGGCATTGTTTCAGCATGAGATGAGAATGAGTAAAAAAGAGTAAACAATAAAAAAATACGTAACATTATTTTTAATAATCCACGCTCACTTTATTCGCTTATTTTTTTAGAAGAAGATAATAAATCTGCACGGCATCCATCCGATTGTACATTTACGTAGCACTCACTTGTGTCATCAATATAGGAAATTGATCCAAATATTTTATTTATAGCACTATGAATTTTTGAATCAGATATGTGTGAAGTGTAACGCTTTGGATTTTGGCTGATTTTTCGAAGTTGTTCGCTAACCCAAGAACCATAATCATTACAGTTATTGCCATAAACAATAGAGATCGTTTCATCAATTCCAGAGCAGATGAGTTTAACATTATCGCCTTTGCTATAATTGGTGACGGTATTTTTATCTTTTATTTTGGCATTAAATGCACTCCATGAAAACTCACCATCCAAGGCAACGGTTGAACCCGTTATATTATCATCAATATCCTGTACTATTCCAGAAACGCGCCACAAACCTTGATATTTTTTGACAGCTGAAACCTCATTTTGTTTAAAATCTTTTAAAATTGATTTTGCTGTAACACGTCCATTTATTTCGAGAATTTTATCCCAAGTATCTTTATTAAAGCCTGAATCGCCTCCCAACCATGCCGTGTTATAGTCATTTATTAAAAAGAGATTCATAAGTTTTATTTGATTGTCATTGAGAGATCGTCCGTTTAATGAAGGTGATAGATCACTTGCATTTTGACTTGTGATAATGCCTGCAAGTATAAAAATAACAATTGCACCAATTTTTGCTTTGCCTTTTAAAATTGGCCTTCTGCGCTCTTCAATAAACTTGACTATTGGAGGAATGGTCATGAAAGCAACCAGATAAAAGAAAATAGCACTAATGATTGAACCACTTTCATTGGATGGAGCAACCATCGACGATGCAATGAGTAATGATATGATTCCTATTGTCCAATTAATTTTATTAGCTTTTTTATTTTTTGATGTCGTATCATCCATTTCCAATCTCCTTATTACAAAAAAATCACCAAAGCATGTTCTGCGATGGTGATCGGGTGTTAAGAACCATTTCAAACGATATGGCGCGATGCTTTTGGGCTAACGCCTTGGACATGACATCGCCACCCGATCAAAAGATCGAGTAGCGACACATTTACGGTAGTGTCATAAACCGCGTTTGAAGAGGTTCTTAAGCCTCAATCATTCCAATATAGAACAATCAAATGAAGTATCTGACATGTGGTTTTGAATAGCAAGAGATAGATTTTTTATAAAATTTTCAAACCCATAATTTATAGAGGTCTACAGATGTCCGAAAAGTACATTTTTTGATACCCCTCTCAAGATATCAGAAAACTCAAAAATGGCTAGAAATAAGGGTTTCTAAAAATGATCAAAACTCAAATTTTATGCCCCCGCCTACAGATAGCCGATAAGTCATTATTTCTTTGTGAGTAATAATTCAGATATCCCCCAACGCCTACCCATAATTTTTCTTTGGTATTTAGGTTTTATTCCGTACGTTGTGTCTTTCGGGTCAACCCCCTTGCAAATATATTGTAGCGTTCCGTAACAACCATTAAATGGCGTTAATTTATCATAGAGGGGGTATTGGATGCCTTTAAATTTTACTTTAGGTTTTTTTACTTCAAACGGAAGCCAGCCTGCCATAGCCCTTTTAAATTCGATTTGGTAACCGTTGGGGATGTGTATTAGCAAGTGAGCATGAAGCCCTTTTATTTTTCCATTTTCCAAAGTGTATAAATATGCAACAGGAATATTGCGCCGTTTTAACCATTTTCGAGCATGGCTTAAAAATTCGACAATAAACTTTTGTGGTCTTTTTTGATCTGCATAATCATCAAAGTGAATTGTTATAAAGCGGCTCAATGGGCAATCTAATTCGAATGCTTTTTCACCAGCCTTAAATAATTTTTCGACTTGAGTTTTGCTTAAATGATTTGTGGAGTGAATATATGATGTTTTCATTTTACTATATAAGTGTTGTTTTCGAGAGGGTTCTGTATTGACCGCATATCGTGGGGTTTAACGATTTTTGATGTGCGAAAAATTTCCGTTCAATTTGATATGCCTTGATAGTCTATTATCTCATGTGAGCGGTTGCCCAATCATCTAAATCATCCTGCCTATAACGAATAATTCCACCTTTTTTGAAATATGGAGGGCTTGTTTTATTTTTTCTCCACCTCGCAAGTGTGGGAATAGAAACACCCAAATATTGGGCTGTTTCTTTTGTAGTTAAATATCGCATGAAAAATTTTCAATGGGGAAACCTATGATCTAACTTCCATAAGTTTTTCCCATTCCATTGCCGATGCGTTGGATATCAGTGTGCGCTTTCCGACAGACATTATTGCAGGAGCTTTACCTTGCTTTTTTAGTTTATAAAAAAAGCTTTTTGAAATTCCGTATGATTTACAAAATTCATCTATTGAGTATGCTTTCGTCATTTTTATATTCCTTTATTCAGTTTCAAATGAATGGCTATGTGCCGATAGGAATATCAAAGCATATAAAATATTGTTACGCATTGGGTCTAAATGGAAATAAATGGACTTCTATTAATTCCCACTTTTTATGCGTATCCTCACTTTTCTGCGAATACGATCATAAACAGCCTCTTGAGAAGCGCCTTTGAGGGAAAATTTTTCGATTGCATTTCGTATATGGATAGCTCTCGCCAGATCACATATATTTATTTCTTGTATAATCCAATCAACTGCTTTTTCATCATCAGAATATTGTATCGAACCCTTTTTTCTTCCTCTTAAAGGAGGTGCTAGTTCAACATCACTACCAAGTGCACTATCAAATAAAACTATCACACCATCAATAGTGGTTTTAAGATCTTTTATCTCCGCCATTTCAATTCCTCAATATAATCCGCCCAATCCTGCATCATAACGACACGCTCCTCTAAAAATTGCGTGCGATCATACGCCTCGCCATTGGGGTTTGATGTTTTGTGAGCAAGCTGTTTTTCTATAATTTCGCTATCATATTTTAATTTTTCTCGAATGGTTGTTCTCGCAAGAGCACGAAAACCATGGGCAACAGTGTCTTTGCCATATGCAAGGCGATGTTTTGTATGAAGTGGTTTTACGCCCTTTCAAATCAAAACGAAGCCTTGCCCAAAATTCGCTGTATTGGCTTTGGTTAACCGAGATATCCAGCCAGATAAAAACAGCAGATGGCAAGCTTTTGGATAAGGAAGAATGGCACTACTTATGCGGATTGAAATTCATTGGCGTTAAGAGCTTTGACGTGGCGGGAAAAACATATGTAACCCCAATGAAAAGCACAACAAAACTAACAACAAAGGAATTTACGGATTATCTCATGCAGATAGAAGCTGAATTCCTATCCCGTGGCGCAGGTCTAACGTTTCCAGATGCGTATGAGCTTGCAATGAACGGAACGAAACAGAATAGGGTCACGAAATCGGAACAGTCCCCCTTGCCCGAGTTACCCCCTCTCGCTTCATCTCAAGGTCGTGATAGAGACGAAGCACCATATTCAAGGCAATCAGCATGAGAATGATTGCCAGCATAATAATTTTACTAATCATCGGCCTGATTTGTTGGGGTGAAGATATGGAAGGACACGAAGAATGAAATTATCAATTAAAAAAGAAGTTCAAGTTGAAGTAAAGACCATACAGATTTTCTGTAAGGTTCGTGACAATTTTACGGCATCAATCCTTGATCAAGACAATGACACGATACGGAGACGCTACAGGAGACGATAAGACGATGCGAACAGGATTATCCCCGCAAAGAAATTAAACAGCACGCCGAACAATCTCTACAACGAATCGAAGGAGGTCAGGATGATATACAAGGTACTAAATAAATTATTTGGAATTCATTTTGTGGTAATAAAGCTCAATGGAAAATTTCAAGTCAAAAGAGTTAAAACTGATCCAAATGGGAGTAAATACGTAACGACTTACGATTGTGATCATCGTTTATATAATGATGGCACTGTTGATACAGCAAAGGGAATGTATGAGCCAATTACATTTAAGTTAAAACAAAAAGGATCGGGGGAGTGATGAGCAGATTTGAAATTGTTATTTGGTGGTGTTTATTTGTTGTTTTCACACCTATCGTGCAGGAATTTTTCAAGGGATTTTGGACAGGGTTGGGAGTGCTTTAAATGAGGTTATTTTACGCACTCAAAATATCGTTCGTCATCTCATACACGATGTTCAAAAGAACCTTTCAGGCCGTAATGTTTGGACAAATTATTGATGATGGAAAAACGAAAATACTTAGATACGGAAATTATACTTATTCCGTAGAGGAAAAAGACGAATAACACCGTCCCTTTCATGAAGTCAGAACAATCTTCCCTTTTGCGTTCTGGCTTCATCAAGGGGATTTAGAGAGGAGTATAAAAATGGAAGTTGTAAGTATTAAAAAACCACAAGAACAGCTTAAGCCAGTCATGTATAAACCAAAACAAGTTGCACAAATATTTGATTGCTCAGATGTTCATATTAAAAATTTGTGTAAAAAAGGCGAAATACCGCATTTAAAGCTAGGAAAGGAATATAGGATTCCTATTGCCTTTGTAGAGGATACAATCAATGAATTACAAACTCAAAAAATTTCGAAATAAGTGGTGTGTTTACTGGGTTGAAGATGGAAAATCGAAAAGAAAATCCCTTAAAACATCAGACCATGAAGAGGCACTAAGACGGTTTGACGATTTCAATAGCGCCCAAACTGAAAATTCAGAGTTTGTGTCTGGAATTTTTAAGGCATGGAAAAAAGACAAACAAAATTTAGCTTCTTTTGAAACATCCTGCATGATTATCAATAAGCATCTGTTACCTTGGTTCGGCGCATACAGGCCTGATCAAATCACCAAAGATAAATGTCGCGAATATACAGCCTTTAAACGCAAAACATTATCTGATTGGTCGATACGTCGGCACCTGGGGATATTAAGATCCGCCCTTATGTGGAAAGATAAAAATACATTAGCCGTTATTGAGTTACCGCCAGAAGGTTTACCTCGGGATTATTACCTCTCAAAAGATGAATTTTACAAAGCCTTAGACTGTGCTGATGCATATCATATAAAATTATTTATGGTTCTAGCTTTAACAACGGCAGGTCGCATGACAGCCCTTCTTGAATTAACGTGGGATAGAGTAGATTTTGATAAAGGTATTATTAAACTTGCCACGGGCGAACATCGAATAAAGGGGAGAGCAACAATTCCCATGAATACACGTTGCCGTGAAGCCTTAGAAGATGCCTTTAAATTTAGAACCTGCCAACACGTCATTGAATACGGATCAAAACCCATTAAATCCATTAAAAAAGGGATTAAGCGTGTTGCGGAACGTAGTGGATTAGAAGTAACCGCACATGTGTTACGACACACGGCCGCAGTATGGATGGTTCAAAATAAAATACCTTTAGAAACTGTTTCCAAATACCTTGGCCATACATCAACCAAGGTCACATATAAGCATTACGCACATCACTCACCCGATTATTTATCGGAAGCCGCACAAGCCTTGGAGTTTTAAACATGGTTCAAATTGAACCAACGACCCCTTACTCTTATTCCCCTGAAAGCCTTGATTTAAATGGTGGGTTGTACTGGGATTGAACCAGTGACCCCTTGCGTGTCGAGCAAGTGCTCTACCCCTGAGCTAACAACCCTAATAAAAACAATTACCTTGTTTAACGAAGCCGAAACTAATCCATTTCAAAAAAATGTACAAGTGTGAAAAATATGCTTTTTTATTTTTCCCTTGGCGTTACACATTCTTAAGGTTATTAAATGAACAATGACACTTCATTGCAACCTCCTCACCCTATTCCCCGACATGTTCCCAGGATCACTTGGACAATCATTAAGCGGACGCGCGCTGGAGCAAAGAAAATGGTCATACGATGCCATTAACATTCGTGATTTTGCAACGGATAAACATCAAACCGTCGATGACACACCATATGGCGGCGGTGCGGGTATGGTATTGCGTCCAGACGTTTTGGAAAACGCCCTACTCTCTATAAAACCTGAAAAACGAGGTCGACTTATATATATGTCCCCACGTGGACGTGTATTAAATCAAAAATTAGTTGAAGAATTAACGACAGAAGACAACCTCACCATTTTATGCGGACGATATGAAGGCGTGGATCAACGATTCCTTGATGCATATGATATTGAGGAAATCTCAATTGGTGATTATGTATTAAGTGGTGGTGAACCCGCGGCCATTATCGTGATGGATGCGTGCATCCGTTTACTTGATGGCGTGATGGGAAACGAAGACACGGCAGGCGATGAAAGTTTTTCCAATGATTTGTTGGAATACCCCCATTATACAAAACCCGCAACATGGACAGACACTCAAAACAATGCCCGCGATGTGCCTGATATTTTAAAATCAGGAAATCACGCCAAAATTAATGAATGGCGGCACGGGCAATCCCTTGCACTCACTCAATCTCGTCGCCCTGACCTATTAAAAAAATAACTTGCATTACATAGTAGTTTTAGGGCATAACATGTCAAACCGTTAATCGGAAAAAGAATAAACAAGACCGCCTGTGGCATTATGATACACCCCTGTGCCATGGAATTCGGGTTTTTAGAGACAAAGAAAGATTAATAAAATGAATACATTACAAAAGTTTGAGGCAAAACAACTTGAAGCCTTAACAGCAGAAACAAATATCCCTGAATTTTCACCAGGTGACACTGTAAAAGTGAACGTGAAAGTTAAGGAAGGAACACGTGAACGTGTTCAAGCATATGAAGGCGTATGTATTGCACGTGGTGGACACGGCATCCATGCATCATTCACAGTGCGTAAAATTTCATATGGTGAAGGTGTTGAACGTGTATTCCCACTATATTCACCTCGTCTAGAATCAATTGAATTGATCCGTCGCGGTTCTGTTCGTCGTGCTAAACTATACTACATGCGTGATCGTCGCGGTAAGTCAGCGCGTATCGCTGAACGTAAAACAGGACACGGCATCCCGAAAAAAGACGACACTAAGAAATGATTTAATTTCTAAATTAAGAGCAATAAAAATCCCCTTCTCAGGGGATTTTTTAGGTCATTTTAAATTTTTGTTTTTACTTTTTTACGGGAACGACAACACCGCCGCCCGCAAATCCTTGTGTCATTTTTATTTCGTCTCCATGTTTCAACATCATCAGAATACGAAAGTTTCCTTGCTAAAAAGTGAATAATGTTTCAAATTCGAACTAATGGTTGTATTAGACACACATAAAAATATTATTTCATACCTAATTGAAAAATTAGGTCGCTATGACTCTCATCGTCCCGATGGGCACCCCTATAAATTTCACACACACTCCAAACGTGTTGCACAATCAGTGAAAGATCTTGCGCAAGCGATGAACTATGATGACAGCATGTGTGAAGCACTTTATTGGGCAACCCTTCCCCATGATATTGGTAAAACTTCTCTGCCTATTGCCATTTGGGATTTGGAAAACAAACCAACAAACGAACAACGCGCTGAACGACGCACACACACACAACTAGGCGTTAACATCTTACACAACGAATTTGGAAGTGATTGTGGAACAGATCCATTCCTTAGACTATGCAATGACATCACATTACATCATCACGAGACATTAGACAAAAAAGGTCCTCTTGGAATCGATGCTAACACCTTATCTCAAGAAGTACGCATGGTTTGTATCTGTGATGCATTTGATGGATGGTCCGTTTCTCGACCTCATTTTGACGATAGAGATATTTCTCCCTCCGCAGTTATACACAGGATGGAAACAGAAAAGGCTGGGCAATTTGACTCAGATATCTTACAAATTTTTAAGGAGTTTAAATTATGTCAGTCGAAGCCCTCTTTATCACCGCAGTAACCCTTTTATTAATGGAACTATTTGTTCCATCCGCAGGTCTTCTTACCTTTGGTGGATTTACTGCCTTTTGTGCTGGCATTGTAATCCTTCTTCTTGATGGGGCCGGCGAATTTTACGGCCTAAGTATAGAGATCGTTATCGCCATTGGCTTATTAATTTTTGTAACATTTGCAACATTCGGGTTTTATATCCTTAAAACATATAAACGTGCCCCAAAGACAGGTATGGATGCCATGATCAACCAAAAAGCCGAAGTAACATCATGGACAAAAACCAAAGGAAAAGTGTTTTACGATGGTGAAGATTGGCAAGCCACATCTGAATCCTCACTCAACAAGGGCGATATCGTCACAATTACAAACATTAATAAAATGACATTAACCGTTAAAAAGAAAGACTAAACCATGGAATTTTTATTCGTACTCGCAATCCCTCTTATCTTTTTCTTTGCGACATCTGTTCGCATTATGAAAGAATATCAACGTGGTGTTGTTTATACACTTGGTCGTTATACACATACAACAGGGCCAGGATTAATCATCCTTATCCCAATTGTTCAACAAATGACAACTGTCGACCTTCGTGTTTTGACAGAGGATGTTCCCGCACAAGATGTTATTTCAAAGGACAATATCTCTGTCCGTGTATCTGCCGTTGTTTATTATCGCGTAGTTGAGCCAGCGAATGCCATCAACAAGGTAGAAAATTATTTCCAAGCAACAAGCGAACTTGCACAAACAACATTACGTTCTGTTCTTGGTAAACACGAATTAGATGATATGTTGGCGCAACGCGACAAATTAAATGGTGACATTCAAATGATACTTGATAAGGCCACCGAAGGGTGGGGAATCAAGGTTGTGAATGTTGAGATTAAAAACCTTGATATTGACCCATCGATGATCCGTGCCATTGGTAAACAAGCCGAGGCAGAGCGTGAACGTCGTGCAAAGGTCATTAGTGCCGAAGGTGAATTTCAAGCAGCCAAACAATTGGACGCAGCAGCCGAAATCATGGCAAAACGCCCTGAAACAATGCAACTGCGTTATCTATCAACATTACAAGAAATATCAAACGAGAAAACAAATACGATTGTTATGCCGATACCTGATATTTTGGCCAAAATGGTTGGTAAATAATTATTTTAAAAGGCGCATTAAGCGCCTTTTTTATTATCAAAATATCAATACAAAAAACATACATGATCCAACCTCAATCAATGGATAACGTATTGATATAGCATCCCCACAGTAACGACACCTCCCCTTAGAAAACACCCACGACAAAACAGGCATAAGATCACCTACACTCAACACATGATCACACGATGGACACTTTGAACGTGTGGCTTCCCGTCCCCACAACCACGGCTGCCCATTTTTAATACGATAGAATAAAAACGTCAAAAAGCTGCCAAATATTAGGCCAAAAAAACCCGCGATCACATAACGCAACCACGGGAATATTTCAAAATATAATGTAATATCAGACATTCACCCTGCCCTTATTGCAAGGTTGAAAGCGCATCATAGACCGCCATACGATCCAACCCTGATTTATAAATCACATCCAACTGTAATGCCTTGCGATAATATTCCACAGCCTTAGCTTTATTTCCTTGTGTGGCATATTCTTCCGCAACCTTCACCGCCAACAATGCATCACGTGGATTTGCCGCCATTTGCGCCATAACAGATGTTTCATTGTTAACAATCGATTTATTTTCTATCATTGGTGCAGATACAGGAAATACCTCAACATTTGGACTTCCATTCACAACTGGCTGTGAAGGTTTCGCTTGCCCTGATAAACGCAATTTTGCCTTTGCCAATTGCATTCCTGTCAGCGCCGCCGTTGATGATGGATTATCCGCTAAAACCGCTTGATATAGGTTTAATGCTGCTTGCAAATCATTGTTTTCCATTGCCCGACGAGCTTGCGTTACACGATCATCTACCTTTGATAACGGTTTATTATTTACAACAATTTCTTTTGATTTTGATTTTGATTTTTTAACAGAAACAGGCTTTACTATTTTTTCTTCAACTTTAACCATCTCTTCAACAACAGGTGCTGTAGGAATTTTAACTTCCTCAACCAGCTCCTCAATCACATCAATCTCTGTTTCATTGACTTGTGGTGCTTCAATTACCGAAGACTCTATCACCGTATCATTGACAATTACACTTTCAATTTTTCCAGAGATCTCTTGGTTCACATTTTCAAGATCAGGTGTGACTTCCATTGTTTCTACTTCGGATACGTCTTCTCCTGCCTCACTAATACCATCATAGACACTATCATCGGCAAAATCATGTGTCTCATTTCCATTTTCATCAATTGTCGTCCATGTCTGCACGGATGGAGGGGAAGGTTGTTTTTCTTCAACTGCGTCTCCTAGTGGTAAGGACATAGATTTTTCTTGGTTTCCACCTTTGAGAATCGGCATAGCAGACACACGTTCAAAACTTGTTCCAAAATTGTTATCAACAATACTTTGCGTATCATCTTCAATTTCAGTTACCGCATCTGCGACATCATCCTCAATTACAATTTTTTCTTCCTCTGCTGTTTGAGCAATTTCTAAAGCCTCGGCAATTGTTTCTGCTGGTTTTTCTTCAAACGCAACCTCTTCTTCAACTTCAGAGATAACTTCTCCAAAACCGCGATCATTATCTACATCAATTACGATGATATCATCCGCATTATCATCCATTGCAATTGGCAGATCATCTGTCACTTGCAATGGTTCGACAATCTGCATTGGTTCATTTGTATTTAGCGCAAGTGACGATGTATCTGGAACGATTGCCTGAGGTTCAACCGTCGCAGATCTACCATTCACATTACTTTGCAAAGCCATCAACGTGTCATTTTGCAACATATTCGGTAAATATTTATATGCTGTGTAACCGCCGCCGCCAATCACTGCTAGAAACGCAAAATAGGCAATATATTTTCCTGCCCCTGATTTAGATTTTTGAGTGCGTGGTGTTGCGCTTAGTTCATCATCGAAATCATCATCCAGTGGAAATGTATCGTCCAACGATTCATCATGATCATTCAACAACCCTTCTAAACTTTCTATTTCTTTGTCCAGATCGATGTCGTTTTTATTGTCACTCATAATGTACTCACCCTTATTTTTATTAATATGGGATTACTGTAATGCGTTCGAAGCATCCTTGCAATAAAGCGATTTCAGGTAATAAAAGGCTAACATTGCCGCAATAATATTCGTAGCAATAATAGATCCAATAAAACCATTTTCGCCATAAAATAATGTCAATCCATAGGCTAAAGGAAGTGCCACAAAAAATGATTTAATTATATTTAATCCCAATGCCGTTTTTGCCCGTCCCATTGCATTCATTGACGACGTTGTTATTGCAAAAATATTCACCCCAACAAATGAAAGAGGAACATAAATTAAATACGATGATACAAAACTACGAATGGCATCATCTTCACTAAAGAGAGGAGACACATGTTCGGCAATAAAGAAAAGGATAACAACACTTCCTACTCCATAAAATATTCCAAATCTTAAAGCCTTTGATAACGCTTCATTTACCCGTGAATTTAATCCTGCACCATAATTTTGTCCAATTAGTGGCGCCATCCCCCCCGCCACAGCCATAATAGGGATAAGCGCAAAAGCTTCAAAACGCATTGCAACGCCAAAACCAGCAACAGCCTCATTCCCCACGTCTGCCAAAATCATTGTGTAACCATAGCTGACTATTGGTGCAATAACACTCGACAACGATACAGGTACTGCAATCACTAGCAATAGTTTCGCTACAAATTTCCAAGAAGTCGAACACACCATACATAATGGTGCTAATAATTTTTCACGGTATATAATTATAAATAGCGCCGTGCATGTCGCCACCATATCCGCAATCAAAGAGGCAATTGCCGCCCCCTTCATACCCATCGCAGGTGCCCCCCAAAGACCAAAAATCAATATAGGATCTAATATCACGTTCACAACGGCCACGGTCACCATCACCACAGCAGGCCAAAAGGCATCCCCCATTCCCCGAATAGCCGAGTTAGCAACAATAGGAATAGATATAAATATTCCAGAGATAAACCATATCGGCATATAATCATGAATATAGGGCATCACATCATCACCTGCACCAATCAAATCAAATATAGGATCCAGAAATACATAACCTACAAATGCCAAAAAACATGAAAAAATAGTGACCATAAGCAATCCAATAGTCACAACCTTGCGCACATCATCAGCAAGTCCTGCACCGATTTTGCGCGACACAACCGCGCTCATTGCAATAGCCATCCCAAATATCAAATTGAAAAAAATCGTGGTGACAGGGTACGTATACCCAATTGCGGCCAATTCTGTTGCACCCAACTGACCTATAAAATAACTATCTGCCAATGAAAAACTGATGATTGATCCAATACCAATCACCATAGGCAATGCAATTCGAATGACATGACCAAATATTGGCCCCTTCGTTAAATCACGTTTTTGTATTTTACTTGTTGTTTGTGACATGTTGGGACGTTTTACGCCCCTTTGATCACTTTGGCAACGCGTTCTTGCGCGGCATTTGCAATATCAAATCGATGAACAAAATCATTAGGCGATAATGTGTCTAACATATGCACCTCAACTACCGTCGATGTCGTTTGTGCCAATCCCCATAAGTGTGGGACAAGTTCCATATCCGCATACCATGCATATAAATCACGCAAATCTTGGTGGTCTTTCGTAACTTCAATTCCATTTGTTTTTGCATGTTTAATTGCAACTGGTTGAATAAGAGCATTATCGATAACATCAAATTCGCCACCGGCCCCTTTTTCATCTGGAAAAAATATTCCAAGCAATCCTGCTTTAAACTGCATCACATCCCAACCATCAGTTGATGTCCCCTCAGGAAACAAAATAATATCATGATCTTTTTGCATCGCATCGGCGATTGATTTGCGTGATTGCTTTAACGCCCTTCGCTCACGAACAATAAAAATTGTTTTTTGTAATTTCGCCAAAAATCCAAATCCAGGCCAACTAGCAACCTCACTTTTCGCAACAAAACATCCATCCAACATTGATCCCAAAACCAAAACATCTAAATAAGAAATGTGATTACAAAGATAGATTACAGGATGATTTTTACGATGTGCCGTTTCACCAGCAACCTTAATTTTTATATTAAAAACAACACAACACCATTTATGAAACAACATTGTCACATCCAAACGACGCGTCAATAAATACCAAATAGTGTGAATAAGAACGAGAACAAGGGTTCCAAAAACAAACCCAAACAATTTCAAAACTGCAAATACTTTAGCCATGAATATTGTTACCACACTGCCGTAACAATGAAACTCTTTTATTAACTATTCAGTGATGAAATATAGCTACCTTGCATTGATGATAGCGCAAGAGGTGTAACAACACATGAATCCATGTCTGGGTTATCACCTGCGGTGGCAACCGCCATCATTCGCCCTGTGGCCTTGGCAATCATCATTGATCGCAAATCACTATCGGCAATCGAAAATATTTTAAATAATGGTTGAGCCAAAACATCTATTTCATTTGCCTTATGAAATGGAACATATGGTTGCATATCATTAGCCGCCAACATCGTATATAATCCTGCATTATCGGGCATACCAAGACGCATAGCTTCGTTAATCATTGTGTGAATCATATAATCAAAGTCATGCTCGATGACAGCTTGTTTAGACACACCTAAATTATGAACTTCGATAACTTTTGCATGATACTGACCAGATAGCGATGCCAACGCTTGCACACAATCACCAAGACTCCACCCTTCACCACCGATACAAACATCAATGGCTTGATCACATAACAAATGAATAAACTGTTCCCCAACCAGCGCGACAAGTGTCATATCATAAAGATGTTCCCAAAACTCATCATCCTTAGCCAAAAGTGAACGAAGTGACGATCTAATATTGCGCAACATCAAAAATGATGTTTCTGGTGTGTCATCCAAATACGAGCGAATAACAGATCGGCCAAGCTCTGTATCTTTATCTAATATAAATGATTGAATAGCGTAATCATCACGCTTCCATTTTGTCGTATCCAACCCTTGGGACAATGTTCGAGAGAACCCGAAATACATATCCAGACCATCTTTCCAATCATCGTAATCAAGCAGGCATTCCGCGATAACACCTGCATATAGACGAACAAGGCGATCATTATCGTGAAATCCTTTTTCATCACGCGCAAATGATGCTATTTGCTTGTGCAATGAACCCGCGGAATCAAAATGCCCGTATACGACATTCACCATAATCTTAATCCTGAATACGTCACGAAACGTGACAAAGTTATATTTTTACAAAGACATCCACACCAGAACTGATGTGAATCAACATACTTAATTGTTACTCAATTTGCTCACCTTCGTAAATACCCCAAAGAGAGTTATAGGCAATCCAACCCTCATAGTCTGTTTTTGAAAGGAAACACCACCCATTATCACACTCATTTACACGAAAAATTGATTCAGATTCAACCAAGGCAACAACGCGTGCCGCATCATTACGATCTTGGTAAAGAGGTATAGACGCACTTGCATTAACGGACACATATCGTTTTCCCGACAATAATGACTGATGTATCCACCCTTCCTCCCCATCCACATCACGAACTTTACGCCATGTGTCAAATTCATTCACAATCTCAACAGGTAAATTTTTACGTTGATACACCCATTTAACTGGGTAACGCGTTCCTGGCCCCGTACGTGCATAAACTTTATCGCCTCGCAATGACACAAAACGAGGGATTGGTAGCTTCGTTACCTCACCAGTCGATTGAGCATGTCCCACAACAGGAAGACACAAAACAGCAATAATAATCAAAATTTTCATGAATCTCTTTATATCGCATTTTACAAATGGATACCAAGTCGCTATGACAATATTCATGAATAAAATTATTTCCGTTGCACCAATGATGGATTGGACAGACAGGCATTGCCGATATTTTCATCGCTTGCTTGCACCTTCTGTCACATTATATACCGAGATGGTTACGGCAAATGCATTGATCCATGGTGACGCCGATCGTCACTTGCGTTTTCAAGATGCAGAACATCCTGTCGTTTTACAATTGGGCGGCAGTGATCCTCAGGCGATGGCACAAGCGGTAGAGATCGCCGCCCCCTACCCCTATGACGAAATCAACATTAATTGCGGATGCCCATCCGATCGTGTAAAAAGCGGTGCATTTGGCGCATGTTTAATGAATGAACAAGAAACCGTTCGTGATTGCATCACGGCAATGCAGGCGATCACTGACACCCCCATTACCGTAAAATGTCGTATTGGTATTGATGATGCGGATGAAGAAACCATGCTCCGCACATTTATATCAACTGTTGAACAATCGGGATGTAACACATTTATTGTTCACGCGCGTAAAGCTTGGCTCAATGGACTTAGTCCCAAAGAAAACCGAGACATCCCTCCGCTTAATTACGATCTTGTCAAAACAATTAAACAGGAATATCCGCATTTAGATATTCAATTAAATGGCGGCATAACAACAATTGAACAAATGGTCGACCTCCTCCCCCATTATGACGGGCTTATGATTGGTCGTGCGGCATATCATAACCCTCGCCTTCTCATCGATATTGAACGTGAATTTTATAATCCTGATTGGGTTATTGATGATGAAACGATTATCCAGTCAATGATAGATTACGCGAACGGCCAATACGAACAACATAACACACCAATCAAAACTGTAACAAAACACATGATTAATCTGTTTCAAGGGGTAAAAGGCGCACGCAAATGGCGACAGACTATCTCTGAAAAGGCACATCAAGTTGAACGTGCCGAAGATGTATTACGCCCTGCATTCGATATGATATCGAATGATTAAAGCCTATTGGCTCTTTGCCTTCGCCTGCGAAGCATTTGATTAAAACGAATACGGCTAATTTTTGTTGTAAAGGCTGCAATATCATAGCTATCCAATAAATCAGTACACGCCTTTTTCAGTGCGCGTGTTTTACAATGACTTTGCGCAAATGCATCACGTAATTGATCACGATCACCACCTCGTAATGTAGATGCCATTTTATTGTGACGCGCATAATTTTTATAGAAACGAATACGCTCTTTGAAAAACTTCGTATGACGAAGCCCTGGCAAGTGTAATAAAACGGATTTCAATTGCGGATTATTCGTCAACAAAATCTCGGCCTCGGCAAAACGTCCTTTGGCCAACAGTTTAAGAAACGATAGTTTCTTTTCACGTTTTTTAGTCTGTGGTTGTTTTGTCATCTTCTTCTCCTTTGTAAGGTTCAATGCAATTTTTATGCACTCAACCCTATAAAGGTAACAACATCTTTATATAACCATATTGGCACTTATTTGTCAAATAACACTCGCAAAACACCATTACGCATAAAGTGATTTTTTTCTTTGTATTTAGCCATATCACGCATAAACTGTTGAGTGATTCATGGACTGGAATAGATTAGATAGACACCAATCAGCAGACATACTGGAACATATTGCAAATGTTTCAGACCCTAACCTATTTTCAACAGTCAGTAGTGAAGCTCATTTTAAACCACTTCCTTTTTATCAGGACTATATGGTTTATCGCATTACAAATTACGCCACATTACCCAGCTTTTCACTAGATTTCCTTAGCGACGGCGAAAGTTACCATCTGCTTGATGGTTCAGTTTCTCCAATTTCTATTGTCAACGGCAAAGGATCTTTATATCTCACAGAAGCAAATGTTATTGATTATGTTGATTTTTATCTCAGCAATATTAACGGTGAAGATGGCGATATTTATATGATTAGAGATTTAGAGACATTACCTTTCCTCGATTCATTAAGCCTTGATCAGCAAATTGAACTCAAACAACGCCACCAAGATCCTGAAGTCGCGATTGATAAAGATACAAACAACTTCATCGTTCTTACGGATTTGTTTTTTGGCGGCACCTTATTAAAGTCAGGGATCATTGTTGATCCCTCTGGCTCATTAGATATTCAACCTCGAGAAATGATCATGAGTGCCAGCCATGATTTTGGAGGAACCGCTCATGCTTGAGAAATCAGCTGAAGATAAAGTAAATCTCTTCACAAAATTAAATGGCTTCCTCAAAAAAGAGAAACCACCCGAAAAACGTATGATCCGCCATCCTCAAGAGCGAGAAATCATTAATATTGCACTAGCGAACCTGTCACATTGCGATATGGGACGTGCCTTATTAAGCTTTATTGATGAACATCATTTGGATATTACCGTCCTTCGTGGGCGTAAAAATCGAGATTATGCCTCATCAAAAAACGCGGTCTTCATTAGTGTTGGAACCAACATGGATATTAGCGATCCTGAAATTACAATCCACATGGCAGGTGCAATTCGTGAAACCATGCAAGAATACGACCAGCGCTTACGCAGATTAAGCGTTGATAACAGTGAAAATGCCTACGTTCTCCGTGAAGAACAGAAACACGAAGATAAGCTATTCTGGCAAACAGGTATTGTCTATGAAATGGGTCGATTACATGACCATTCTGAATATATTGACGCGTTCATGTTGATGGGGTACGGTGCGTTGGTTGATGCCTATGAAAGAGATTTAAATCATGGATAAAAAACCTGGCAAAGAATTTAGCGAAGAAGCAAAGCAGTTCCTTGAAGAAATTCGTGAACAAGCCTCAAACGCTTATCGTCATATGGTTCGCATTTCACAGGAACTGGGGCTACGTGTTCAAAAAACACTCGATAATGCACCTAAATTTGGTATCAATGGTTCATCTCGTCCTACATCCTCTCGACATAAAGAAAACGAAGAAAAATAAATTTATCGTTCAACTTTAAACGAAACGGATTCCCCACATCCACAACGAGAGTCTTCATTTGGGTTTTTAAAATCTAATCGTGTGTTGAACTTATCCTTAAACAAAATTAACTCTGATCCAATAAGCTTGAATAAATCCGTACGAGGAAAATAGATGTTTATCCCATTGTCCTCAACCTTATCACAGTAAGACACATCCGTATTCGCTGTAATTGGTTTAAATTCATATTCTCCACCAGCGCAACCTTTAGAATTTACAGCGACGAAAATACCAATAACTTCATCACTTGAAATACGATCTTCAAGCCATTCTTTTGCTTCATCTGATACTGTCAACAATGGTTTCATGTATAAAATTCTTATTTAAATATTTTAATTTAAGATTAGGACATTAGGCCTTCCAGCTCATGAAAGTCAACACTATTACACTACATTGCTTTTCTAAAAACCTTAAATATATCTATAGTAATTTAAGGAGAGGTAGTTAAAAACGGATCAGTATCAATAGTCGAAGCATCATCAAGGGTTGTTTCACCGCCAGCAAGTCCTGTAACAACACCCCACCAGTTATTTTCTGCCTTAAGTTCTGCTCCATCCATATCAACTCGTATATCCGTAGCTGTGTTAGATGATATAATGTTTCCACCAGTTGATGAAGAACTCCCGCCACCTAAATCAGCAAGCACACTTCCCGTAGCAGAATCGTCATCAATATAAACACCATGACCTGTATTGTTTGTTGCAGTATTACCTGAAAGTGAAGCCCTACTAATATTAGCATCATTCAGAGCGTTAATATAAAATCCATGACTACCATTTGTATCCGCAGTGTTACCATCAAAGCTTACCTCTAAACTACTCCGAGATTGGTTAGCCTGAACAAAAAATCCATTACCTGTATTATTCGTGGATGTATTGTTAGAAAAAGATGCATCACCAACTACCGCATCATTAATCGATTGCACATAAAAACCATGCGTTGTATTCGTATCCGCTGAATTTCCATCGTAATCAACATTCAGAGAACTTCCTGTACCATCGGCGCTAGCGAAAAAACCACCGATTGTATTATTATCCGCTGTATTATTACTATAATTAACCGCAGTAATCGTTCCTACGTTTTCTGCAATTGCTGAAAATCCAGATCCACCATTACCATTTGCAGTATTACCTGAGAACGTAGCCTCATTTATTGTTGCTGCGTCCGCCTCTATACGGAATCCTGCATTGGTATTATTGTTGCTTGTAACCTGACTAATGTTCAAATTATCAACATTTTGTGCAAAAACACCATTGTCCGTTGCACCATCTATTGTAACACCTGAAATAGAAACATTATCCGCCGTAACTGTTATACCATTTCCTGCTCCATTCGCTAAAACAGGCGCGGCACCAGCACTAACCATCACATTATTTGAAATAGAATTACCATTCGAGGTTCTGTATCGAGAAGAATCAAATGTGAAATCTACTCCAGATCCTGTCAAAATTTGACTATCATTTGCCAAAGTAATTCCTGCATTTTGTCCCGCAGACGTTCCATCACCACGATGAACATAGATCACATCCCCTCCGCCAGCAGCCCCCTGCGCCGCAACTAATGTATTAAATGGGGTTTCCGCAGAACCATCCCCTCCGCCAGCAGCCGTATTATCAACATGATACACATTAATTGCCTGCCCTGTTGTTGCATCAACCAATGTCTTATCAATACCGTTATCCGTTACCACATCATTTGATACAATATCAATATCACGCTCTGGGCTTTCATCAAGGCGGGCATACAATCCTTGATCTTGGTAAGTTTTCTTATTCCCCCATGGGAAACGCAACGTCACATCAAGAAATGCCTGATCATCACGCACATCATCATACTGATAACGAGCTCCAACACTAATATCACTTGTTACATCAGCTTGAAAACGCACACGCCCACCACTTACAGATTCTGCATCCCCCCCCAAAAAGTGAAATCCCCCTGCATATGCACGAATAACATCTAGGCTATCCTCAAAAATAGGGAGACGATATCCAAATTCTAAATCAACCCCAGCCAAAGGTTCTTCTTTAACAGTTTGCGCCGTATTAACAAGTACCTGCGTTCCTACAAACCCTGAATTTGAAGCCGTTGGATTTGCATCTGTATGTATCTCATCATCTGATAGCGGCACATAACCATTTGCAAGAATATCAAAATTATCCCCTTTCCATTCTCCTCCTAATGTTACCTGATTAAATTTACTTCCTCGCTCTGTAGAACGACTATCAAACCATGCATGAATACCTGCAACCCCATCACCCAATACAGAAACATTGTGAATTATTTCACGATATCCAACACCTGCATTAAACTCACTATTATCATCAAGATCACCCATTAAACGTAAGTCACCATAAAGAACTTTACCGGCCTGATGGTCTTGCACTAACGGCGCCCATAATTCGACCATTCCCAACGACCTCTCTGTTCCTGGGCGTAAATTAACTTCAGCACGCGCCTGCAACGGTTCACGAGAAACCGTTGCCATTGTGTTGGTTTGGACAGATTTATAAACTGACTGATGAACTGTTTCTTTCACAAACTCATCAACTTCATTATTTTGCAGTTGTTCAATCTGAGAATGATGTACCGGTAACGTCTTTGAAGGATAAGCTATAGTAGACGATTGTATATCAGCTACATTTTCTACGTTACCTGTTTTATAAAAACGAGGTTTATTGCTGCTTTCTATTAAAGGATCATAACTTTTATAGAGATCTGATGCTGATACTTTTAAAACAACTGAACCACACAAAATAGTCGCCATCGCCGTAGATAATAATAGTTTTTTCACAATAAATCCTCACATGATTCTAATGTTTAGAATAATACTTAGATTCTCATACTATGTAACTGTGAAATAATTTTATAGAAAAAATGTACTGTTATACCCAAATATATAAAATATGAAAATTTGAGTGGTGACCGCGCAGGGATTCGAACCCTGGACCTACTGATTAAAAGTCAGTTGCTCTACCAGCTGAGCTACGCGGTCATCTTTGATAAAAAAGATTGCCCTGTATAACCTTTTTATAACAATCGTTTCAAGTCCTAATTGCACTATTTTTTATCTTTTTTCAAAAAACATATATAGCAATACCTTGTTATTGCCATGTTTCCTACATTCTTCTGCCCTATTGCCCTGTCATATATACCCTCACAACAAACACAAGAAAGGAATAAACCATGTACAACAAAACACAAACAACACCACAATCATTAGAGTACGCTGCCATTTTAAGCGGCTTAAGCATGGTTGGTGATACAGTTTCGGACCGAGATATTAAATCAGCACGCAAATCTCTTGTCACAAACAAGAAAAAACGAATTAGCCTTGCTTCGCCTGCAAACGATTCAAAACATTGGGCGTTACGAAACCGCTAACATCACCATCTAGTTTTGAAATTTCCTTAATAAAGGAGGAGGATACAAATTGCCACTTATCAGATGACATTAAAAATACTGTTTCAATATCTGGTGCTAATTGAAAATTCATACCTGTCATTTGAAATTCATATTCAAAATCCGATGATGCGCGAAGCCCCCGAAACATTGCCTGTGCATTATGATCGCGCGCAAAATCGATAAGCAAGTTCTTAAAGCTCACAACTTCAATAGGACAATATTTTTCATGCATATTATCAATATCGGTCTGAACCATTTCCAAGCGTTCAGACAGACTAAATAATGGATTCTTACCTGGGTTTTCCGCCACACCAATGATCAATTTGTCCACCAGCTTACTGGCGCGCTCAATAATGTGCAAATGCCCCTTTGTGATCGGATCATATGTTCCTGGGTATATTCCAATACGTTTATTTTCCATGAAAATAACTATACCAACCCTTCGACATCTCGCAAGAGGGATTGAGCTTGTACAGATTGCTCTCCCTCCTCATTAAACAAGCATACCATTGGGTGAATTTTAAGTGGTGTTTTGCGATTACGTACAGCCTTTACAATTACACGGATAGCGGGCTCCTTCAACTTTGAATGAATTGGCCAGATTTCAATTGCACCATATCGTCCATAAAGGCATTTCAAAATATCGTCCAATTTATCTGCACGGTGAATAAGCGACAAGCTTCCCCCGTGCTTAAGCCAATGTGTTGCCGACTTAATCCAAACATCAAGATCACCTGTAAATGCTTTTTCTCGTGCATGATCAGGGCTCTGCAATCTTTCTCCCTCCTCATAGTACGGCGGGTTCATCACAACATGATTGAAGGCTTCAGGTTCAAATATATTTTTATCGGCCACATCTCCACAAATATAATGAGGATCTAAAAGATCGTTGATTTGAGCATTTTTTTTCGCCAAATCAATCATTTTTTCCTGAATATCGATTCCCGTTACAAGAATATTGGAATTCCAAAAACGAGCATTCACACACAGTCCAACAGATCCCGTTCCGCAACCCATGTCTAAAACACGCTCATCAATTTTAACCGTGAGAGCAGATGCCAAAAGCACGCTATCCATACTTGCACGCAAGCCATCTTGCGATTGCTTCAATTTTACCCGTCCATTCAGTAAAGTTGTGTGTTCAGCCTTCATAACGTCTTGCTTTTCAAATCCTATTCCATCATGTTTAAACCATGACAAACGCCGCCATGCAAGAAAAAGCCGAAACATCACCAATAGAATCGATTGGTGATACCCTTCACGATCAAATGATCGACGTGAACGCGGTTATTTTGGATCGCATGCAATCACATGTACCGATGATCCCTCAATTGGCAGGATACTTAATCGCCGCGGGCGGGAAACGCATTCGCCCCCTCCTCACATTGGCCTGTGCATCATTATGTGGTAATGAGAGTGATAACCAAAAAAAATTAGCCGCCGCGGTTGAATTCATTCACACGGCCACCCTACTCCATGATGATGTCGTGGATGGATCAGATCAACGTCGTGGACAAGCTGCTGCAAACGAAGTGTTTGGTAATCAAGCAAGCGTCCTTGTCGGTGATTTTTTATTCGCACGCGCATTTGAATTAATGGTTGAAACAAACAACATAAACGCACTGAATTCATTGGCAAAAGCATCTTCAATTATTACAGAAGGTGAAGTGTTGCAAATGTCTCTCATTGGTAATACGGACATCACACGCGAACAATATTTTAAAATTATTGAGGCCAAAACAGCTGCCCTATTCGTTGCATCATGCGAGGTCGCCCCCATATTAATGGGACAAGACGCAACCGCCTTTACCGCATACGGACATTGCCTTGGCATGGCATTTCAAATCGTTGATGACGTTATGGATTACACATCCCCGAAAATGGGTAAAGACAAAGGCGATGATTTTATGGAGGGTAAAATCACCCTGCCCGTTATTGTCGCCATGGAAAATGCAAGTGACGATGATAAAGAAAAAATTCAAACCGCAATTAAAAATCCAAGCGCGGATAACATTGATGACTTTATCGCTTTGTTGGAAAAATATGATGCGTTTAATCAGTCAGTCAAAGTTGCACAAGATTATTCAAACCAAGGCGCCAAATCCCTATCGCATTTCACAGGCAATATAGCGCAAAACCTTATCGCGCTTCCTCAATCGATTCTTCATCGCGTGATTTAGCCGTCATCCGTATCAATATAATCGACACCTCGTATAACACCATGATCGGTAGTGCGAGCAAGACTTGTGAAATAATGTCAGGCGGTGTGAGGAACGCCCCCACGATAAACGCCACAATAATCATATATTTACGTTTTGATGCTAATTGATCCGCCGTCACCAACCCTGCACGTCCTAGCAACGTCAACAATACCGGCAATTGAAAACACAATCCAAATGCGAATATAAGCGTGATAATCAGGGATAGGTAATCGGCGATACGAGCCTCAAGTTGAATTGGCAATGTCGTTTCATCCGCGCCCGTTTGAAAACCAAGGAAGAACCCCCATGCCGCGGGCATAATGATATAATAAACCATCGCCGCACCCGCCAAAAATAAAACAGGTGTCGCGGCAAAAAATGGCATAAATGCACCCTTTTCTTGGTCATACAACCCAGGCGCAACAAACAACCACACTTGAATTAATATAATCGGCAACCCAATAAATAATGATGTATAAAACGCCAACTTGATATTGGTTAAAAATGCTTCTGTCAAATCGGTAAAGATCAACCGTTGTGTGCTTTCATCCCCCATAACATTCGCCAATGGTGCGATCAAAAATGATAATATTTGATCGGCAAATTGATATGCCCCAACCATCAAAATCAAGATAAACCCCGTGCATAACATCAGGCGCTTACGAAGTTCAGTAAAATGAGATAGCGTTTCAGGGGTCATTAATTTTTCTTTTCACCTTCATCAACATCTTTATCTTCAACAGGCAAGGGCATCATTTCCATGAGCTCGGCGTCCGCCTCGGCCTCGTCCATTGGATCATGGTCAAGCTCTTGCTTTGGCTCTTCTGGTGTTTCTTCTTTTTCTTCGGCCTTGGCCATAAAATCATCGAATTGGCCGCCGAGCGCATATTTCATATATTTTATACGACGAAAAAATTTACCTGCCTGATAGGCAATTTTTGGAATATCCGTTGGCCCGATCACGAATAACGCAATCGCCCCGACGATTAATAATTCTGCCCAACCAAGATCAAACATTAAACCGTTCCCATTTCCTTTTTCACCGCGTTATTCATCACTCGTGTATGCACTATACGCTTCGCTCTTCATGCCTTGTGAAAAAGAAAAGCGAAACGATTTACACCCTCAGATTTATTTCTTCTTTTTATCGGTTGGTGCGTCATCTTCATCCAACCCTTTTTTGAAATTTTTAACGCCCTTGGCCAAATCACCCATCACGGCCGGCAACTTACCGGCGCCAAACAAAAGCAACACCAACAATACGATTAATAATATTTGCCAAATTCCAAGACTCATCTCATTTTTCCTTTATTTTTATTCATCACTATCTTGCGCGTCTTCGCCGCCTTCGTCAAATAATTCCCCTGACAATGGCACGGTTTGCACCGCCGGACGACGATCAAGAAGCCCCGCCGATTTCAAATCATCAATTCCTGGTAAATCTGTAATAGATTCAAGGCCAAAATGTGACAGAAAACCCGATGTTGAAACCCACGTCAGTGGGCGACCAGGCGTTTCGCGACGGCGCCCCGGTTTCACCCACCCAGATTCTGTTAAAATATCCAACGTTCCACGCCCAGTTGCAACACCACGAATATTTTCAATTTCAGCACGAGTAACAGGTTGATGATACGCAATAATGGCCAATGTTTCCATTGCTGCACGTGAAAGCTTTCTATCCACCTCAACTTCCATATTTAATTGTTCACTCAAATCAGTGGCCGTACGAAATGACCAATACCCACCGTTATCCACCAACGTGATGCCACGTCCGTCATAGTCTTGACGAAGTGTTTTGAGCAGTTCAAATATTTCACCTTCATCAACATTTGGGAACCATTGCATCATATCACCGACTTGCAACGGTTTATCCGCGGCGAATATCATCGCCTCTAATAATCTTAAGCTCTCTTGTCTATTCTCTATCATCTCTATCTTTTTGCCTGATATATACGGGTTTGAACAGGCCATCTTGTCTGATATCCACGTCCCCTTGTTTTGCCATTTCCAACGCAGATGTAAACATTGATGCTCGTGTTGATTTTGTAAGCAAGGCATCTTTTAAATCATCGGGTGTAAAACTATCCAACATTGCCCAAACACTGTCTTGTCCCTTGCGCGGTAATTTACCTAACATATCACACAGACGTTCATATGCCTCGTCCGTGGACATTAACTTCCATTCTTTGGGTTTGTAATTTGCACTTTCCTGCCTACGTGCAATTGCACCATATGCAGACAAAACATCATATAAATCGGCCTGCCACTGAGGTGATATCGTCACATCCAACCCATCTGATGCACCACGCGCAAACATGTCACGCCCCAATTGAGGCAAATCAAATAATTGTTCCGCGACCTTTTGCATCGCCTCCAACCGTTTTAATTGGAATGCCAATGCCTCGGCCAACGCCTCACCGCTTAATTCTTCTTCCGCATCGTCATCATCGCTTTGCGGAACAAGGAGTTTTGATTTGAGGTAAGCCAACCACGCCGCCATAACCAAATAATCGGCCGCGATTTCAAGGCGTAAATCTTTCGCCTTATCAATAAAATCTAAATATTGTTCCGCCAAAGCAAGGATCGATATTTTTGCCAAATCAACCTTTTGATCACGCGCAAGGGTGAGGAGTAAATCAATCGGCCCTTCATAACTTTCAAATTTCAAAAGCAATGCATCGGGCGATAACGCCTCGGGAATATGTGATTGTGGCTTGTCTTCTTGGAATCCCACTTACAACGCCTCTAAAATCGCACGTGTTTCATCCAACGTCGTGTGGCACGGCAATGCAATATCACATCCCGCATCAAGGCATAGCTGAACACGCGCCACAACATCACCATAACGATCCAAAGCCTTCATCGCCAAATCGTCTGAATATAACAATCCTTTAAAACCGATTTCACCACGAATAATGTTTTGAATAATTTTTTTTGATAAGGTCGCAGGATTTTGTGCATCCCATGCCTCGTAAATTACATGACATGTCATTCCTGCAACATCCAAACCTGATGCAACAATCGCCTTAAACGGTTCTAAATCATGCTGCAATTCATCCGCGCTTGCCTTTACAACTGGAAGAAAAAAATGGCTGTCTTCAACCGCACGACCATGACCAGGCATATGTTTTATAACAGGCATCACACCTGCATCCATTAATCCCTCGCAACATGCAATACCTTTTTCTCCAACAACTTTTGAATCGGATGAAAAACATCTGTCGCCTATAGCATCACATTGGTCACCATCGGCAATAACATCCAAACATGGTGCAAAATCAACATTTACACCTTCCGCCTTCAACATGTCACCCAGATCAACATATGTTTGGTACACATCATCCATATTGGCCGCGGCAGGAAATTCAGGCCAATGGGGTGCACGCATACGCGCCACACGCCCACCCTCTTGATCAATTGAAATCACACAATCATCACCAGCACATGCACGAAGGTCTGCGCATAATTTTTTAACCTGATTTGGATTTTCACAATGGTTTTTGAATAAAATAAAACCGTATGGCTTATGTTTTAAAAATAATTCTTTTTCTTCATCACTTAACACAGGACCAAGCGGTGTAAGAATAACTGGTTTTTTATTATTAACGCGAGATGACAAGGCATGTCCCTCCTCTTGCCGATGAAGAATAATCCGCACATCGTGATTTTGCGTCCGTCTGATCCAATGGACCAATTTGCACCCGTGTAAATGTTCCACGAGCGCCCAAATCCGCCTGCGGGTAAAATACATTTATGCCCGATACCAATTTTGGAAATTGTTCGCGAATACGGTTATAGAATTTTTGCGCCTCATCCTTGCCCTTCAAACTCGCCAATTGAATATAGTGACGCTTCTTAACGGGCTCTTCTTTCAAAATCCGATCAAGGGAAAACGATTTTGTCTTGTCATCTTTTTTTACAATTTGCACCTTCCTCGGCACCTTTGGTTTGCGCAATGGTTTAATGATATCAACCGCCAGATCATCGACCTTTAGCTCTTCTACAACTTTGATTGTACTCGGTTTTGTTTTCTCAGACTGTTTTATTTCAACAACTTCGGTGACATCTTCCACCGATGGTGTAACTTCCTCAACAACAACCTCTGTGGTGTCTTTTAGGTCATCAATCATGCCATACAGGCTTTCGGTGCGTTTTTCAGGCACAACAGGTATTTCAAAACCTGTCATTTCATCCGCGTCCACCACATCACCCAAGATGGTTACGGGCTCACTCTCTTGTGTTTCAATCTTCACACCGTCCAATGCTAAATCATCCGGGTGATTAGCATCTAAAACCTCAAATAACTTACTTCCCTGATTTGGGATTTTCGCACCGCCTGGTTCATCGGGCACAACGCGAAATGGCTCTTTATCAGCACGAATAATCGGCAATGCCTGCAACCCATCATCCGTCGAATTAATAATCGATTGATACGAATAAAAAATCGCTAAACCACTGGCGATAACGACGACCGCAGCGGTCAAAGTACGAAGGCGAATGGGAAGTGCCATTACGCCGCCTCCTCACTATCCTTCAATTCACCGCGCAATTCATCCAACGGTTCAACACCAATCACGTCCAATGCCGATGCAATCACCGTTTTAACCGCACTGACCAATGCCAAATGCGCCATTGATAATTCGCGATCATCCTTGATCAAAAAACGGAGCGTCGCATCATCACGTCCCATATTCCACCATCCGTGGAATGCCGATGCCAAATCTTGCAAATAAAATGCAACGCGGTGTGGTTCCCGCGCGGTTGCTGCCTGTTCAACCAATCGTGGCCATGCGGATAATGCCTTAATCACAGATAGAGTTTCAGGACGATTTAATTTTTCCAAATCCGCCTTTGACACATCCATATCATCAAACATATCCGCCCCATGATTCAAAACCGAACACGCACGCGCATGGGCATATTGAACGTAAAAATATGGATTATCCTTTGATTGATCCAATGCACGTGAATAATCAAATTCTAACGTTTGGTTTGATTGGCGGGTCAACATAATGAAACGCATCACACCACCACCAACAGCATCCAAAACATCACGAAGGGTAATAAACGTCCCCGCACGTTTTGACATTTTAACGGGCACACCATTATTCAACACATTCACCATCGCACATAACGGCATCGACAACGTTCCCTTGCCATCGGTCATCGCCTTAAACGCACTTTCCGCACGGCGAACATATCCACCATGGTCGGCACCAACAACAACAACTAAATCGTCATACCCTTGCGTATGTACATCATAGAAATGCGCGATATCATTGGCAAAGTAAGTATAGCTTCCGTCTGATTTTTGAATTGGACGATCAACATCATCACCAAAATCGGTTGATTTAAACAATGTTTGTTCGCGTGGTTCCCAATCTTCAGGTTTTTTCCCCTTTGGGGGTTCAAGAACACCTTGGTAAATCAATCCCTTGGACATTAAATACTCCATCGCACGATCAACTGAACCATTTTCAACGGCTGATTTTTCCGAATAAAATAAATCATGCTTAATACCAACCTTGGCCAGATCCGCACGAATTTCATCCATCAAATAATTGACAGCAAAATCACGGAAAAACGGCAAATATTCATCCTCACTTAGCCATTTATCACCTTCTTGTTTTGCGATCGCCTGCCCGACGTCTTTTAAATATTCACCTGGATAACATCCCTCAGGAATCGTGATCTCTTCCCCTAATGCTTCGCGATAGCGCAAATATGCGCTTTCACCCAATACATTCACCTGATTACCCGCATCATTGGTGTAATATTCTTTACGAACTGCAAACCCAGCCTTTAGCAACAGATTGGCAAGACTATCCCCCACGATCGCGCCACGCGCATGACCAACAGTTAACGGCCCTGTTGGATTGGCCGATACATATTCAACATTCACAGGGGTTTTTGCACCAATATTGGACGCCCCAAACGAAATATCATCCGCAAGAATTTGCTTTAACAAATTTAAATAACATATTCCATTTAAACGAATATTGATAAAACCAGGCCCTGCTATTTCTGCATTTTCAACACCATGAATAGATTCAATCGTTGGTGCCAATATTTCGGCCAATTGGCGTGGGTTCATTCCCGCTTGTTTCGACAACACCATCGCGGCATTTGTTGCCAAATCACCATGTGATGGATCGCGTGGGCTTTCCACCGTTAATTTCGACACATCCATTGCGTTTGGTAATGTGCCGTCGTTTGCCAATTCGGCGATCATCGCCTTTATGTCTTTTTCAAATTCATTAAATATATTCATCCCTCTCTTTTAAACGAGAGTGATAAAGAGTTACAGGAATTTTTTTCGATTATATAAAGATTATTTGGGAGAACCTATAGTAAGACGACCTGTTTTAGTTCCCTTTTCTAACAATTCAGAAATAGAAACAGAGGATTGAGAACAAAATTCCCAAAATTTAAATCTTTCTGTAAGCTCATCTGATATAACTACCGGAGAATCAAAATCTGTAATTGCAGAAATTTCATCGCCTGCGTCAGGTAGTGACACGAAATTCCAGAAGTTTGAAAAATTTTAGAAACACCCTCTCCAATATCAGGTTCTCCTGTTTCACTTACTTGTGTCGCCAAAACAGCGGATATTTCACTAGCTTCCAATTTCATGTTAGTAACCATACAATGGAATAAAAATATGTCAACACTCTATTCCTCTTTTAAATCAAATAAACGATTATGTTCGATAACCGCATAACGATCGGTCATGCCCGCGATATAATCACACACAACACGCGCGTGACCATTCTTTTCACGTTTCACACCCTCAATCTTATCTTGCCATTCATCGGGCAAACATTCAGGGCGTTTCATAAACACATCAAACAAATCACATACGATTTTTTCTGCCTTATATCGCATACGGTTCACCGTATAATGTTTGTACATATGTTCGAATAAGAATTTTCGAAGCGCTTGTACCTTTTCAAACATATCGGGTGAAAACGCCACCATTTGTTGTTTTGCACCACGGATATCTTCGACCGTTTCAATTTTATTCACCTTTAAACGTTTCCGTGTTTCTACCAAAACATCATCCACCATGACACCAATCATTTCCCGTACGATTTCGGCGTGAAGTTTTGTATCATTTATGTCAGGCCACTTACTCATCGTATCCGCGATAATTTCGTGCATCAATGGCACTTCAACAACCAAATCCTCCAACTTGAACAATCCCGCACGCAGGCCATCTTCAACATCGTGATTGTTATAGGCAATATCATCGGAAATGGCGGCAATTTGTGCCTCTAACGTCGCGTATGTTTTAAGGCGAAGATCAGTTTCCTTTTGCACCTTTTTCAACATATACGGCAATTTACCCTTAACAGGACCATTATGTTTTACGATCCCTTCCAAGGTTTCCCATGTTAGGTTAAGCCCATCAAATTGAGGATATTTTTCTTCTAACGCCGTTACAACACGCAACGATTGATCATTATGTTCAAAATCACCGTGTTTTGCCATGCATTCAACCAAGGCATCCTCACCCGTATGGGCAAATGGTGCATGGCCTAAATCATGAGCCAGTGCAACGACCTCTGCCAAATCCTCATTCACAAATAATGCTCGTGCCAATGTACGTGCCACCTGTGACACCTCCAATGTATGGGTCAGTCGTGTGCGGTAATTATCACCGTGTGAATACACAAAAACTTGTGTTTTATATTTTAACCGACGAAAGGCCGATGCATGAATAATACGATCACGATCACGTTGAAAACATGTACGATGCTCACTTTCATTCTCTTCAAAAACACGACCAATCGATTGATCTGGACGACATGCATATGATGCCAATGGCACGGCACAACAATTATAGGATGGATCTTGATTATTCATCTGTGTCTGTCTTTTCTTGTTCTTCTTGTGGTGTTTCAACCACTACATCTGCACTTTCCAATTTGGTCGCGATATCAAATAATTTTCCAACAACCTGATTAATGCGTTTTGGATTACCCAATGTATTGGGCGTGCGTATGGCCAAAAACGCCTGATCACCATCACATAAAAACGCAACTGCAAACGGCAATTTTGAAAGATCCGATATCGCGTTCACACGATCTTCATTATTCAAAAACCACGCGACAGGATTTTCATTATCAAATGTGCGTGCCAATGCATTTTTAGGCCATTTGGGATGATTAACATCAAATGGTTCTGGCAAATCCAATACTTGCACAAAATCACCAAATCCATGTGATGCCACAACACATAACGTATCTGGAACATTATTGAGAAAAACCTCAACCACCGTTTGGGTTGATCTTTGCCCCTGCGCATTTTCAACAATTTGCGGATAAAAATTAACCAATCGCCCTTTGATATCACCCGACATTGTCGGCGGTTGCATCAATTTATTTGGCACATAATTTAGATTAAATTTGGCGGCGTATGTTTTCCACGCACGTTTTTGTTCATATGTCGCATGATAGGACCAGACAAAAAATCCAGCCATCGCCAAAACAAAAACAAGCCATAAAAACAACCACATGGCTAAATATTATCAGAATCATCTTGTGGGGAAAGAGTTAATTCTCACCTTTATGCAACTCGAATCATGCTATTGATTGATGATAATGAACGAACCATCCCAACAAAGCGCACCGCCATTAGCATTCCCCATCGTGAATGTCATCACCATGATGGATGCGCATGTGTGCGTGATGAGCGCGGAAGGTGAGATTATCGCCCATCCCATTGGCGATCGTTTCGACATTGCCCCTCTTATCAAAACCGCACCATCATTGGTATGTCATGCCCCATGGATGAGTTCAAAATTAAATCTTGGCACCTACCCCGCATTTGATGTTTTGGAATTATTTGCATTTGCATACCCCGCGCAATTTGTTACCCCCACCCTGCACGGTATTGCACAATTTTTATCACACCCCATACCTGATGATTACGAAGACGCACCGTTCTTGCTTATCGAACTCGCGCAATCCATATTATCATCCCTACAAAATTTGCCTGACAAGGACAAAGCACAATGCATAACCATTGCCCAATCCATGGGACGAGGTGGCGAGGGATGGGCATGGACACCTTATGTTTTAGAGGCATTAAGCGTTAGGTATGACCCACGCCTCCCCACAAATCCACAACGCGACATGAACATTTTTGAGGAATTACCGGAATGGGCGGAAGACGCCCCCCTGCCTCCTAGTAAATTTGATTTGATCAGTGGTGATGAAACACGTGATCATTTAAAAACCATTTTACAACGTCGTGAATTTGCCGGTCGCAAAACCGAAATTCGTGCACAACAAGCCAATTACTCAACACGCATAACCGATCATTTGGCACCAAAATCACAAGACGATTCCCCTCACCTATTGATCGCACAGGCAGGTACAGGCATTGGTAAAACATATGGATACCTTGCCCCTGCGCAATTATGGGCGCAAAAAAATGAAGGCCGTATTACCGTTTCCACCTATACAAAAAACCTACAACGACAAATTGAACAAGATTTAGACACGCTTTATCCCGATAATGAAGATCGAAAACGTAAAACCGTCATTCAAAAAGGTCGTGAAAATTACCTATGCCTTCTCAACCTTCAAGACATGATTGCATCATCGGCATTGGCGCAAAGCTCGCGTAATTTAATCGCCGCCGGCCTCATGGCACGATGGGCAATGCATAGCAATGATGGAGATTTAAGCGGGAACAGCTTTCCCGGATGGTTATCGGGTATATTAGGGCTACCCAATACATTGGGGTTGGCCGACCGTCGTGGTGAATGTATTTATGCCGCGTGCGACCATTACCACAAATGCTTTATCGAGGGCATGAACCGCAAGGCCAAACGCGCCGAAATTGTGATTAACAATCATGCTCTGACTATGATCCGCGCAGCAACGGAAAGTTCGGACGCGGTCACACCATTTATAATTTTCGACGAGGCGCATCATTTATTTCACGCGGCCGACAGTGCCTATGGCGCAAATTTAACGGGTTTAGAAACCGCCGATTTACGAAGATGGCTCGTTGGTCCCGAAGATGAGCGTCGCAAAGGGCAAGGCATATCGCGTGGTCGTGGAATACGAAAAAGGTTAGAAGGATTAGTCGATGAAGATTCCCCCGCATTCAATGACATTGGGAAAATCCTTGTTGCGGCAAAAGAAGCCTTACCTGGTCCAGGATGGCGCAAGCGTGTTTTTATCGCCGATCCGTTTGGCCAACTTGAAAAATTATTATCCGCCTTATCCGCCCACACACAAACACGAACGAATGGGCAAAACACCCCCTATTCTATCGAATGTGGCACGACACCCATCACCGATGATATTGTTGAATTGGCGACAAAAACTCGTGCCGCGCTTAATAAACTTCGCACACCATTACAAGATTTATCCGAAAATTTAAAAGCTATATTAGAAGATAAAGCCGATACACTGGACAAAGACACAATGGCGCGATTGGATAATTTATCCGCCTCGATTGAGCGCAGGTCGACGTTAATGTTGGCCGCATGGATATCAATGTTAGACGGTGTTATTGATGTGTCTATAAAACGTGACGACCATGTTGATTGGTTCGAAATTACGCGCATAGAGGGTAAAAATTATGATGTTGGTATGTTCCGCCGTTACAAAAACCCGATGGAACCATTTGGCAATTCCATCCGCCATACAACACACGGTATTGTCATGACATCGGCCACCATCCGCGCACAAAAGGGTGACACGGAACAGACATGGGTCGAGGCTGAACAAGCCTTAGGTGCATCACACATCACATCCCTCGCCCCTACAAAAATCGATTTACCATCGCCATTTGAATACGAAAAACAATCCAAAATATTCATCATCACCGATGTTGATAAAAACAACACCATGCAAATCGCCAATGCGATGAAAACGATATTCGAGGCATCAAAAGGTGGCGGACTTGGCCTATTCACATCCATTCAACGTCTACGCCAAACATATAAATCAATCGCCGATGCATTGGAACGACAATCAATCCCCCTATACGCGCAACACGAAAATAATATTGATGTTGGGACATTGACCGATATGTTCCGTGATGATGAACAATCTTGTTTATTGGGAACGGATGCCATGCGCGATGGCATTGATGTGTCGGGAAAATCATTACGGTGCATGGTGTTTGATCGTGTGCCATGGCCACGCCCCACCATCTTACACCGCGAACGACGCAATATTTTTGGCGGTCGTGCCTATGACGAAAACCTCACGCGCCTAAAATTAAAACAAGCCTATGGCCGGCTGATCCGATCCGAAAATGATCATGGTGTGTTTGTCATGTTGGATGGTTCAACCCCAACACGCCTGCTTGATGCATTCCCTGAGGATGTTGAAATTCAACGCCTTAAATTAAAAGATGCCTTGAAAGAAATTAAAACGTTTTTGAGCTAATGGGCGTTACATTTTTTCTGTTGCGATTTTAAGGCCAAGTGCGATAAACATGCCGCCCGTTACACGGTCAATCCACACCGACATGGCGGATAATTTAGCCCGTATTTTTGGTTGGGTGAGTAACACGCTAACGATTGAAAACCACGTCCCCACGACCAACGCAATGGACGTACCATAAATCGCCATCCATGTTTTTGGTGTTTCGGGTGCGATCACCTGCGTAAACAAGGCCAAGAAAAACAAAGTCGCCTTTGGGTTTAAAACATTGGTCACGAACCCTTCGGCAAATGATTTCCTCAATGATTTATGTTTGTTTTTCGCCTTTTCAACCGCCATTTCCCATCCTTGAGAGCGTAGCGCACCGATCCCCATCCAGATCAAATAAGCCGCTCCCAGATATTTAATAATGCTAAACAATAAAATTGATTGAGAGATCAAAACCGCAATCCCGACAACGGAATATCCCACATGTACAAATATCGCACATCCTATACCAATCGCCGTTGCAATACCTGACATGCGCCCAACGCCCAATGCATTACGCATCGTGATCAGGAAATCAGGCCCTGGCGACACCATCGCAATAAATGTTGCCGTTAAAATAATTATGTATGTCGATATAAAGTCCATATTTAAGATTCTTTTCTCTCTTCACTAATAGTACTATTTTCGTTTTCATTCGCAGGCGGCATGACATGATCTAAAACTTTTTTTCTATCGTTTTTAGGGAAAGCTTTTATAAACGATGTAATAATTTTTTTCTATTGGCATTTCTGCTTTTTGAGTATCAATTGAGCCACATGGATTATATGCATTAACCTCGATCATTTTATCTAGGAATTTTTTATGCAGATCTTCATCTTCAATATCCTCAACCCTTTCTTGAATTGCGGTGTATGTTGTACAAAAAGTTTCTTTGTGTTTGTATTCTGCCTGTAGACGTTGTTGAACATGAATATTCTTATTCTCTGTATAAGCAAGCCATATGAGGGGAGCTGTTAGAGTAAACAATCTTAATGTTGACTGCCACCAATCCACCCTCGACAACACCTGATCTGGTAAAACAAAATTCAAAATTATGATGACCGTTATTGCTCCAATATAGATAGAGAACCATTTTTTAGCTTTTTCTAGTGCTTTTCCATGTCCATCATCCGCCTGTTCTCTATAATTTTTGCCTAAACCTGCAGCAGCCGATGCTCCCATTAATTTTTCTAGATCATTATACAGTTCATTATATTTTTTGTTTTGTTCTTGAATTTGTTTTTCGGCATCTGATTTTAAGGATTTTATATCATCAACTATTCCCGGAACTCTGATCACCTTAACTGTTTCGGCTCCCTCTTCATCTACTTCAGTTTCTTTTTTTGAATGCCCAAACATTTCTCGTTTAGACTTCACTGATCTTTCATAAATTTCTTCTATATCAGGATAAAGGTCATCATTCACTTCATCATGAATTTTTTTAATATTTTCTTGATATTCATGCCCCTGAAACTCAGAAATATCACGCATATTTTTTTGAATATCTTCTAACGATGGATTGTTTTCATTACCATTGATAAAGATATTGCGATCATCTTGCGCTAGCGATAGCTCCCTCCTCCAATTCGTAGCTGTTGTACGAATTTCTTCAAGCTCTTTATTCGCAATATGCTTATTTGATTTCCCCATAATTTTTCCCTATTTAAGTTACTTTAAGCACAACAATGCAACTTTTAAGATAAATTAATCAATCTAAATCACTACGGTATCCTCACATTTCTAAAAACCCCGCTTTCGCGGGGTTTTTATTACTTATTCTTCTGATGTTTCCGTTGGGGTTTCTGCTGCGTTTTCAACCACTTCATCACCCGTGGCCTCAATTGCGTTTTCATCCGACTCGTCGTCATCGTGATCTTCAATCAACCATGCAACGGATACAACCTTTTCGCCCTTACCCACGGTAAATAATTTCACGCCTTGGGTTGAACGTCCAACCACGCGGACATCTTGGATCGGGGTACGGATTGTCGTTCCGCCGTCCGTAACCAACATCACCTGATGATCATCGGTTACGGGGAATGACGCCACAACAGGACCCGTTTTATCGGTCACATCCATGTTTTTAACACCAGAACCACCACGACCCGTTGTACGATATTCCGTCGATGGCGTGCGTTTTCCGTATCCGTTCTCGGCAACGGTCAACAGCAATTGTTCTTCGTCACGTTTAATCACCGACATGGTCATGATTTCATCACCATGTGGCAATTTCATCCCACGAACACCCGTTGATGCACGTCCCGCGAATACGCGGATGTCTTCGACATTAAAGCGCATCGCCTTACCTGATTTAGAAGCCAAGAAGATGTCTTCACCTTCTTTACAGATTTTAACGGAGACAAGCTTTTCACCCTCGCCCAATTTCATCGCAATCAAACCATTTGAACGAATATTGGCGAAATCAGACATTTTGTTACGACGAACGGACCCGTGTGATGTCGCAAACATCAGATCCATTTTTTCCCAAATTTCTTCATTTTCAGGTGTGCGTAGGTAAACCTGAACCGTTTCACCTTGTTCAAGAGGGAGAAGGTTAACCATCGCCTTCCCTTTAGATGTTGGTGAACCCAATGGCAATTGCCATACCTTCATCTTGTGAACAATACCGCGTGATGTAAAGAACAGGATCGGTGTATGGGTTGATGCCACGAATAGGTCAGCAACGAAATCATCGTCCTTTGTATTCATCGCATTGCGCCCCTTACCGCCGCGACGTTGTGCGCGATATGTATCCAACGGCACACGTTTGACGTATCCTTGGTTTGTAATCGTCACCACCATGTCTTCACGTTGGATCAGGCTTTCAATATCACTTTCGAATTCTGCTTCGATAATTTCGGTACGACGTTCGAAGCCGAATTTTTCCTTAACTTCTTCTAATTCCTCAACCAAAATCGATAACAAAACTGTGCGGTCGGCCAAAATGGATAGGTAATATGCAATTGCATCTGTGATTTCTTTTAATTCATCACCGATTTTACCACGTTCCAAACCAGTCAATTTGTGCAAACGTAAATCCAAGATCGCGCGCGCTTGAACTTCGGATAATTGATATGTCCCTGCATCATCAAGGAAATATTCAGGGTCATCAATCAATTCAATCATTGGTGCGACATCATGTGCCGCCCAACGTTTCTGCATCAATTGTTCACGTGCATCCGTTGGCGTAGGTGCATTACGAATTAACGCAATGATGTCATCAATATTGGCAACTGCAATGCCAAGACCGGCCAAGACATGCGCCTTTTCCCGTGCCTTTTTCAATTCAAAAATTGTACGGCGTGTTATGACTTCTTCACGGAAATCAACAAACGCCTTCACAAAATCACGTAGGGTAAATGTACGTGGACGACCATGGTCCAACGCCAACATGTTACATCCAAATGATGTTTGAAGCGGTGTAAATTTGAACAATTGGTTCAACACAACTTCGTTATGCGCGTCCTTTTTCAATTCAATCACAACACGAACACCATCGCGGTCGGATTCATCACGCAAATCGGCAATGCCCTCAACCTGTTTATCACGAACCAATTCACCGATACGTTCCATCAGACGTGATTTATTCACCTGATATGGAATTTCATGCACGATGATCGCTTGGCGGCCTGACTTAACCTCTTCAAACGTTGTTTTTGCGCGCATTTTAACGGAACCATTACCCGTATGATACGCACTTTTTAATCCTGTTTGACCTAAGATATATCCACCTGTTGGGAAATCTGGCCCTTTAATAATTTCGTTTAATTCCTCAATCGAAATTTCATCATTATTCACGTACGCGATACAACCATCCACAACTTCACTCAAATTATGTGGTGGAATATTTGTCGCCATACCAACGGCAATACCACCGGCACCATTCACAAGCAAGTTTGGCACCCGTGATGGGATAACCGATGGTTCCATAATGGATTCATCATAGTTAGGGATAAAATCAACCGTTTCTTTTTCAATATCTTGAAGTAACGCTTCACCAGCTTTATCAAGGCGAGCCTCTGTATAACGCATCGCCGCGGCCGGATCACCATCCATAGAACCAAAGTTACCTTGTCCATCAACCAATGGCAGGGACATAGAGAAATCCTGCGCCATACGAACCATAGAATCATAAATCGCGCTGTCACCATGAGGGTGATATTTACCCATCACGTCACCGACCACACGTGCCGATTTTTTGTATGGTTTGGTGGAATCATATCCACCTTCCTTCATCGCATACATAATACGACGGTGAACGGGTTTTAAACCATCACGTGCGTCGGGCAATGCACGGCCAACAATCACGCTCATCGCGTAATCGAGATACGATTTTTTCATCTCATCCTCAAGATAGATTGTCGGGAATTGCTCGCCCTCGGGTGGTAATGCGTTGTTATTTTCTTCGCTCATAAATCAGTTTCTCTAATCATTAATTTTTAACGCCCTAATATAGCCGTTAACACTAGACAACACAAAGATTTTTAAGGTTTTTATACACAGTATGAGCAATAAAACTTGACAAACAATTCCTTTGTAATTATGTTAACAAAAAACAAAAGGAACAGAAGAATGAGCATTATGTTTGAAGCAACTAAAGGAAACGCAAAAATAGCATTCCTAGCAACAATGATCCGAGAAGAAGAAGCAAAGAGCGGTTTTTTCAAATCACATGATGGACGTGTTCATATAGCCTTACAAAGGGACTCTCTTCTTTCTGCTCTCACAAATATGGATGGAACAGAAACAGTTACACTTGAAACAACTTATGATCAGCTACTTGCCCACGCATCTAATACAAAAAATTCTCATCCCTTAGGATTTGTAAACGTCGATAAATTCAACACCTCCTTCAGTTGGTAACAAAAAAACCGCCCATAAAGGCGGTTTTAAAATTTATCAACTATGAATGATTATTAGTTAGATATTTTGTCTTCTATTTTGTTCATCATTTCTTCTGCTTCACCAGCCGCTGGCTCAGTTTGATTCATCGCTTCATCAGCCAACGCTTCTGCTTCTGCTGCTAGCTCTTCAGTTGCTTCCATCGCATCATCCATTGTGTTTTCAACAGCATTCGCCATGTCAGACATATTGTCTTCCATGGTTGTTGTTAGGTTTGAAAGCATGTTACCTGCTTCTTGTTCATTTTGCTGTTCGTTCATCATGCTAACGCCGATAACTGTCGCAAGCGCAACCGCCGCGATTGTAAACATCCATTTTCTATCCATTTTCATTCTCCTTAATAAAAGTTACAGAAACTATATGTCATAAAAATAACAAAAGAGTCAAATTAACAACCAATTATCCTATGAATAACCTTATCTTTCAAAAGATTTCATATAATTCACAAGTGTTTCACCCCATTTTTCACTCATCTGCGAATAGCATAATGCTTGAACATAGCTTTTGTTTGCTGGTATCCAATCATTTGGCAATATATCTTGCTCATAAGCGCATAAAGATTTTGTATAAGCCACCCACGCAGATTTCATTTCCAAAATATTATTTTTATTCTTTGATACAGCCTGAAGATAATCGAACACTTGATTATTAAATTCATCCCAAACATTTCGCGAAAAATGTGCACATGGTTCTTTACGATCATATGGACAATCATTGGAAACAGAATTCACGCAAAATAATTTATCATCTGATCGTAAACACTGTTTTAGGTGATTTTGACTTTTTTCAATGTAAGGAACTGTGATATTTTCTCTGGCTTTTGCATTGTGGATTAAAACAGAAAATACACCTAAAAATATTATTACTATTTTGGACATTTTACCTACCAATCGAATAATAAACAAATCCCTCGTCCACCATATCCTTAGGATCATAAATATTGCGCCCATCAAATATGACTGGGTTATTCATCATTTTCTTTAAATTTGAAAGGTTCACCGCACGAAAATTTTTCCACTCGGTCACGATGATCAAGGCATCCCCCCCATCCAACGCATCATTTTGATGATCACATAATATCAAATCATCACGATCACCATATATACGATGGCATTCTTTCATTGCCTCAGGGTCGTACGCCCTCACGCTTGCTCCCTTTTCCCACAAGGCCTCTATAATCACACGTGATGGAGCCTCCCGCATATCATCCGTATTGGGGTTTAAACGCCAACCCCCACAACGCGAATGTTTTGCCCGACACATCACCATCAAAATGAGAGAGAACTTTATTCACCAACACATGCTTTTGCGCCTCATTCACAGCCTCGACCGCCTCGATAATATGCGCTGGAAAATCATTTGCACGCGCCGTTGCCGCTAATGCCTTTACATCCTTTGGGAAACAAGAACCACCATATCCAACGCCAGGATAAATAAATTGATATCCAATACGTTCATCAGAACCAATACCAATACGGACATTTTCGATATCCGCACCAACACGCTCCGCAATATTAGACATTTCATTCATGAATGAAATCTTGGTCGCCAACATTGCATTTGCAGCATATTTGGTTAATTCCGCGGAACGAATATCCATCTTCACAAGACGATCATTACGACGATTAAATGGCGCGTAAACTTCTTCTAGCAATTCTTCCGCGCGCGGGTGATCAAATCCGACCACAATACGATCTGGTTTTTCAAAATCGGCAATTGCGGCACCTTCTTTTAAAAATTCAGGGTTTGATGCAACGTAATAATCAATATTTTTACCACGTTTTTCTAATTCCGCCTGAACCGTTTCACGTACGATGTCGGCACTGCCCACTGGAACAGTAGATTTCGTAATAACCAATTTAGGACACGTCATATGTTGACCAACCGTTTTTGAAACAGCCCTTACTGCGGACAAATCCGCCGACCCATCATCATCTGGCGGTGTACCCACAGCAGTAAAAATAACATCAGCATGCGCGATTGCGGCAACAGCATCCGTTGTGAAATCAATGCGTCCTTCTTCAATATTAGAAATAATTTTTTTATCAAGGCCTGGTTCGTGAATCGGCACTATTCCCTTTTTTAAACCATCGACCTTTGATTGATCTAAATCAACGCACAAAACCTCATGCCCAACATCTGCTAAACACGCGCCTGTGACCAAACCAACATAACCAGAACCAAAAATTGTTAACTTCATGAATCAGAATTTATCACTATGTGCCAACTTGCACTAGGCTACTTTTTGTTTATTAAACTTTGTATATCATCGGGAAGATCAGCCGAAAATGACATTTCTTCTTCTGTTTTCGGATGAATAAACGATATTTTATGTGCATGGAGAGCTTGGCGAGGGAAATTAATAATCGCTTGTTTATCAAAACCATCACTCAAGCGCCCCGCGCGGGATATCTGCAACGTTTTTTGAGCGCCGTACAATGGATCCCCAATCAAACAATGCCCCTTTGCCTGCATATGAACACGTATTTGATGTGTGCGGCCTGTTTCCAATCGACATTCAACCAAACTCATCCCGTCATCAAAACTCTCAATCAATTTATAATGCGTAACCGCATTACGCCCTGCACTTTCGCCTCTTTTTGTTGCCTGTTTTAAACGATTTTTATAATCACGCCCCATGGCGATATCAATCGTTCCCACAGGTGGAATTGGTACATCCCATACCAGCGCCATATAAATACGTGATAAAGTGCGTTCGGCCAATTGAGCCGACAAATGAGCATGCGCATGATCATTTTTTGCAACCAACATCACACCGCTTGTATCTTTATCAAGTCGATGCACAATACCGGGGCGTTTTATACCACCAATACCTGACAAAGTATCCGCGCAATGATAAAGCAACGCATTGACAAGTGTCCCCGTCCAATTCCCTTGTGCAGGGTGTACAACCATGCCCGCCGCCTTGTTCAGGACAATAACATCGTCATCTTCATATATAATATTTAATGGAATATTTTCTGGTTCAGGGTCAGCATCATCGGCTTCGGGTATTTCACAAGAAATGATCCACCCTGCCTCAACCTTCATCGACGGTTTTATCTTTGACATACCCGCAATAGCAATACCGTTATTTGATATAAGCTGTTTTATACGTTCGCGCGAAAGATCAAAATCAGAAAATCCCTCAACGCAAAACAGGTCAAGCCTTTGCCCTACCTGTTCCGCTTTCACAGTTTTTGTTAAAATTTCTCCAAATTCATCCATAGGTGCATTATGTATCACCTATAGAGTATGGGAGCAAGAGAACGAAATATCAAAGATTATTTATCTTTGTCTTTCCTATCAAAATGACGGTTGGCATCACCTGAGCTATTAAATCTCTCACCACCAATCGAACTACTCGACCCCTTAGGGTTCTTGTCAATCATGCCCTGTAACGCCCCCCTATCAAATTTCATATCAGAGATATCTTTCGGTGTACCACCTTTATCTCCTCCGCCACCTAAAGCGCCCATAATTTTATCAGTTTGAGCGGAATCAAATTCACGTTGTTTGCCCAAAGCTTCAGCTTGTTCATTATTTTGCCTTCTCTCCATAACTGGTTTTGCAACACCTTGTCCTGCTTGCTTTGCTCCTCCAGACATAGTACTTGCCAATTGAGAGCCTATCACTGCTGCACCAGTAATAGCACCTTGCGATGTACCACCAATATCTTGTTTTTGATCATTAAATGATTGAGCACCACTACCAATCCAACGCAACATTTGTTGCGGCACTAAATCAACCATCTTAAAACACATAATCGCCAACATATAGCATATATATGCATATATTAATGTGAATATTAAAAGTTCTAATCCATTGACAGCATCTTGACGAACCACACTCAATAATGGTGTAAACATATTTTGTAATAAATACACTCCTGCACCAAAGACAATATACCCACCTATTAATCCAAATACAATCAATGCTGGTCGAAGTAAAATTGCTAAGAGTAAATAGTATCCATTAATTGCAGCTTGTCCTGGCATACCATCACCATCAATTCGCAGATGTGCTAACGCCCATAATGGCATTGCAATGACAGCCTCAAATATTTCAAGTATCCAACTGACAACAGCAAAGAAAAAATACATGAATGGCATTATTGGCAAGAGGAAAAACAAAACAATCCCTGCGGATAGCCCCAACAGCCCAATAAGAACGAGTAATGATCCCACACCATCCAAAATACCTGCTATAAACGACCCTGCACCAGGAATTAATGTAGCAACACTTCCAAGAAAATCAGATGTAAGCCCTAATGCAACAAATTTCCAAGCACGATCTACAATAGTTCCCCCAGCACTCACAAGAGCAGCCATAGGGTCCAAATTTTGGTATTGAGGGTCTCTTAAAATAATCAGCTCTTCAGGAACAATCATAGTATAAATTATACACTGAACCTTACCCATTCCTGTCGGATTAACCCCTAAAGATTCACATGCTGCACTCTGATTAGAGCCATCATTCCAATAATTATAAGCGGCAACACCTATAGCCGCCGGCGCTGTAATTGGATTAACGAATAACGACGCCTTTAAAGTGAAATACCCAACACGCGTTAAAACAGCCGTTACATTATTATATATAATAACACCATCAATGCGCCTCATAGCACTATCAACACTGGGATATGGGCTACTGATCATATTCCAGACAGATCTATCTTGTTGATCAGAAACTTCATTAGGCATATCAGAAATAGGAACGGAAGCCTCTTTCGTTTGCTCTGTCCCTTGAATAATGCGTCCAATATTCATATACCACAATCCTGCTGCGATCCACCCTTGACGTTTGTTTTCTTCAAGCAGGGCATCAATATTACTATCCACATGGTTTTGATACAGTGAAGCAACTTCCTGCAAAAGAGTTTTTGCTTCTTCTCCTCCGAGATCTTCAACTTGTGTAACCAAATCCTGTAAAACAACAGCAGGTCCACGGCCTCCATTTTCAGGAACATTATAATCTGCGTATGATGCTGCTATAGGCTGTATTGCCGCAATCAAGCGATCAATAGATGCTTTAACTCCAGCCAATAACACATCTGTTGGGACCAGGTTGGCATTAGGGTCTGTATTATTTATTGGCAATGTTACAGATAAGGAGCCACAAATACGTCTTCTCTCACTATATTCGGTTGGATCATGTGGAACCCACTCAACTCTATAACCAATTGTCGATGGTTCAGCTATGTCTGTTGAAACAGCCGTAAATTGCATAGAGGCTGCAGGTGCATTAAATTTGTTATAAGATTCTTTACAAACTTCAAAACGCATTATGTCCTGCGCAATACCAACCATCCACCCAGTGTCAAATCCTTCAACAACATATTGCTTAGTTTGCGTATCGTTAATGTTATCGGCTAGATTCAGCCACACTTGTGTTCCTAAACCTGACCCCATTTTTGCAACCCACAAGGTAACATATTGTGCTGCATTAAGACCACTGCCCATCGGGACAAGCAATCCGAGTGCAATAACCAAACGAATAGGCGCCCATAATGAATTAAACCTTTGCCCAAAAGGCGTTCCTGTTTTTGCAGCTTCCCCAACAACCGTCATTATATAATAAACAACAATAATGACAGCAATGACCATCATTGCCATGCTATATAATGATAACATTTGATGTAGTGCATTATGAATCGGTGACGCGAATCCATATGAAACACTTGGGGATGTTATTCCCCAAAAACCTCCTAATTCTCCGAAAACTTGACTAAGAAATATTAATGACAAATCATCATTAGGAGAGGAAATTTCAAAAAAATTTGTTACAGAGCTCGCTTCAGCAGGATTAAAACCAACTAATGCAGCAACAGCAATTAACATGGCCTGAATCACAATCATGATTAATCCCATCACAATTGCGCCAAAAATGGCGATTTGATCAATATTTTTCATTGACCACGTCACATTGTTTGCCGCCATCGCAATCACCTGACGCACACCAAAACGACCAATATTAGCCGCATTTAAAACAGGATGATTATGCGGAATAAGACGTGCCGATGAGAAAACCAATGCCAAAAGATAGGCAAAATGTCCAAAATGAAGACCTAACGCACGAATACGTGGCAATATTTCTGGCATCATTGTGTAACGCAAAATCGATTTTGTTCGACTTGTCCCACCTGAATTTACAGGTTGCTGTTGTTGGTTATTCCCTTGGTTAACTTGAAAAAGCGCCATTTACCCCTCTTTTTATATGCATATATGCGGTTTTGTACCTTATTATTGTAAGTCTATAATATATAAAATTTTATTAAAATCCTTAAATTAAGTGTAAGGCTTGTTTTTCATCCATAAAACACTACACTTTCCAATAGTATGAAGATCGTTTACATCATAACCCGCGCCGATGAATATGGTGGCGCACAAGTTCACGTACGTGATCTATCAAAATGGATGACACAACATGGGCATGAGGTTCATGTTATTGGCGGACAATATGGCATTGTTTCAGAAGCGATAGGGAATAATGGTGTTAAATTCCACGAGGCCCCATCTCTTATTCGACACATCCACCCCATAAAAGATTTAATGTCTTTTTTCGAAGTTCGTAAAATTTTAAAAAGCATTAATCCTGACATTGTGTCCTGCCACTCATCAAAGGCAGGGCTCATCGGACGAATTGCTGCAAGAACACTGAGGAAGAAAGTTATTTTCACAGCACATGGATGGGCCTTTACAGAAGGTGTTTCATGGAAAAAGAAATATATTTTTCGTGCTTTAGAGTGGTTTATGGCCTTTATCGGCAACCACATTATTACAGTCAGCCGATTCGATAAAATAATAGCACTACAATACGGTGTAACACGTGCAAAAAACATGACTGTCGTTCATAATGGCATGCCATATCGCTCCCCTCCTCCTAATACCCACAGCAATAAAATCCCTCAACTTTGTATGATTGCTCGTTTTTCAGATCAAAAAGATCACACAACATTGCTCAACGCCCTTGCCATGATTGAAAAAAATAAAGATTGGCACCTCAATCTTGTCGGAAGTGGAGATGATGCGCCCTATCGTGCTCTTGCTCTATCTTTGAAAATTGAAAATAAGATAACCTTTCACGGACAACGCACAGATGTTCCTAACTTTTTAGAAACACAAGATATCTATTTACTCATATCTCATTGGGAAGGTTTCCCTAGATCTATTATTGAAGCCATGCGCGCATCTCTTCCCGTTATAACAACGAAAACAGCAGGAAGCCCAGAATCAGTCGACCAGTTTAGAACGGGTTATGTTGTACCAGAAAAAGATCCCTACAAACTTTATCGTGCCATCAATCTCCTCATCACCGACCCTTTGCGATGCGCAACGATGGGAGAATTTGGTCGCAAACGATACGAAAAATATTTTACATTTGATGAAATGGCTTACAAAACCCTCAATGTTTATGAAACCGTTTTGGGGACAGAGCTTTCAAAACGCCCTGAGGTGCAGGAATTATCTCCCTCACTATCTGAGATAGAATAATTTCTGCCGCCATAATACTTGAAACAATTCCATGCGATCCATGAGCTGTTGAGATGTAATGACCAGCACCTAAAGCACCAACAATGGGAAAATTCCCTTTTGCTGCAGTTCGAACACCAACCCAACCACCAACGATTTCACTTTCGCTCAACTTTTCACTCTCAGCACAATTATAGTTCTCTAAATTAGAATAATGCCCATCAACACGTACATCAATCTCAGTTTCATGACGTTCAAATGTAGATCCCAAAACATGAAATCCTTCTGATGTAAGTGGAGTAATATACCCCCCAAAACAAATATTTTTATCAAGCCCTGGTACAGGTTTGGTCCAACTCACCTGACCACGAATGGGGTATAAGGTTAAATCATCATTCCATAGCGCACGAACTGCATGACCGTTGGCCAACACAATCGTGCCTGTTTCAATTTGATCTAGGTTTTCAATTTTTGTATTCAAATGGACTTCTGCATTTTGCGCCAGTGCATGACACAACTTACATGGACTCACACTGGCTCCATCAGGATAGTACAAATCATCACCCTGACGCCGAATATGATCCCCATGCCATCCTAAATTCTCAATATACCCACGAAAACGACGATCTTTATCATCATCAAGACATCGATAGATGGACCCATGCATATTAAAATCGACATTTTCGATTTCAGAATAAACGCGTAATGCATGAGCATATGCACAACCATAATAGGTTGCTTGTGGTGATGGTTGCGCCATCAATTGCGGATTAATCATCCCTAGTCGTCCGCCAGATGCACCACTAGCCAAACTATCACCCGATTCATATATAACCGCCTGAATACCACGTTTATGACATAGATAAGCTATTGCACACCCCGCCAAACCACCGCCAATTATAACAATTTCTTTAGGGACATGAGATTTAACCTGAGAAACATCCCCCTCAAACCGCCCCCGTATCATATCGCGCTTACGCCCAAATCCTTTAAGTTTCTCAACACTAAAGTTATGTTTCTCTAACCCACGGCGCACATCACCTGCGGCGGTGAACGTCGCATACGTTGTTTCATCATGAGATAAACGTGCCATATTTTGAAACACATCACCAGACCACATATCTGGATTTTTAGATGGCGTAAAACCATCTAAAAACCATGCATCAACCTGTGCGTTCCATTCAGGCAGAGCATCAGAAATATCACAAAACCAAACTGTTAATGTCACCCTGTCCGTTATATAAATTTTATGAGGGCCAGGAATACGTAATGGATACAAATCCAAAAAATGATTTAACCGCCCATCAAAATAATCACCCCACTGTGACAAGGCTTCCCTTACTTGATCTTTCGACAACGGATATTTTTCAACCGATACGAAATTTAATCTTTGTTCATCTTGTGCTGTTTCTTCAAATAACTTCCACGCACATAAAAAATTAAGCCCTGTACCAAATCCTAACTCAGCAATAGTAAAACTGTCCTCGTCTTTCCAACGGTTAGGTAGGTCATTACCTTGCAAAAACACATAGTGTGTTTCATCAACACCACCATCCACGGAAAAATAAACATCATTAAATTTGTCAGATTTGATCATTACACTATATAGTACATAAAAAAAGGCTCTGAAAGGAATACACCTAACAGAGCCGATGGGGAAGGAGAATATCAATCTATATAAATATGATTGATTTTATTTTTGGAAAAAACCAATAAAAAATTATGTTTTACCAAACTTATATTTGTTGTAGTAATACGACATAAAACATAAGTCAACATAAAAAACATAGTAAAAAGTGATTTTTTTGTTGATTTTTGATAAAGTTTTATGACATAACATATTACATAAATAATATTGTTAGTGGAAAACAGGAAGATAAAGAGATTTTATAAACGTGAGTATTACAACTGCACAAATGCGTGGCGCACGCGGATTATTAAATTGGAGCCAGTCTGAATTATCAAAACGGACAGGTATCTCAACGACTTCGATTGGAAATATCGAGGCTGGAAATACACAACCTCGTGAAGCCACAATGAAACTTATCCGTCAAGCATTCGAAAATTCAGGCATTGAATTTATCGGTTTTGATGGAATGAGAAAAAGAAGTGAACATATAGTGAAATTATCTGGATCTGAAGGATTTAGCGATTTTCTTGATGATGTCTATTTCACCGCCATCACTAACGGAACACCTGAAAATCCTACTGAAGTTTACCTATCTAATGTTGTTCATGCCAACTGGGTAAAATGGATGGGACCTGAAAAATGGTTAAACCACACTAATCGTATGACAAAAGATAAAGCCTTAATGGATGTTCGCATTATTACAAAGGAAGGCGACAACCACTTTCCTGCAAGCGATTATTCACAGTATAAATGGTTTTCAGAAAGTGTTTTCAACGATCAATCTTTTTATTCATACCATGATCGCCTTGCCTTTTTAAGCTTTGAGAACGACACCGTTGAAATTCTAATTATTAAGCAGATGGATTTCGCAAAAGGCTATAGAACGTTATTCGATATAGCTTGGGAACACGGCACAATCACACCAACACAAGAATTAGCGAGGGCATCATAATGAACCGCGCAGTCAGAGAAACACATTTTTCTTCAGATGTTTGGGAACGTCGTTTCGATAGTGAAGGACAATTATGGGGAAACGAAGCTAGCCCTCCAGCCAAATACTTAACAAAAGTGCTAGAACACCGCTCAACGATCCTAGAAGTCGGTGCAGGCTATGGAAGAGATTCCAACTGGTTTGTAGAGAACGGCCACACAGTAACAGCAATAGATAAGGCCACAAACGCCCTATCAATTGCATCAGATGATTTAAAAGAAAAAATACATTCAGAGAACGTATCTTTTATTATTTCAGATTTTCGTCGAGCAAGCATGGGAGCGAGATCACAAGACGCATTTTTCGCTCATCGATTACTGCACCTACTCGGCAACAATGGTACAACACAAGCCTTTGCTGATATGGCCGCAAAAGTATTAAAGCCAGATGGACGTCTTCTAGTGACAGCTAGAAGCTTTAATGATTTCAATCCAAATCAAATGATGTGGGCAGATGAATCACAAGGGGTCGCAAAATATCGGGACGATATAGAGTCTTTGGGCGATCGCAGAGGACAAAATCTGTATTTCTGGAACGAAGAAAGAATAACTCGCTTATTTGAAGATGATTTTGAAGATATTACAGTAAAAGAAGACACAGAAATGGAATCTATTGGAAATGTAGATGATAAGGGTAAACCTGTATTAACACATTATGTTTCTATTTCTGCACGCCGAAAATACACTCCAGCACCAAGATAACACCTTTCAATTAAAATAAAAAACATCTACCCTTCTCGTAATTTAAAATACAAGAAGGGTTTATTGTTTTATGACTGATTTTTCCGCTTATGCCGTTTCCAACCTACCGCTAAACGCGCCTGATTTTTCAAAAATCAACGAAGGTGATTATATCGCCCATATTAAAGAAGCGATTAAATTGGCACGCGCACGTTTTGAAAATGTGAAGAGCAGTAATGAAAAACCAACATTCGCAAATACAATCACCGCAATGGATAATTGCGACACAGAATTAGACCAAGTCCTTTCCGTTTTTTACACGTTATTAAGTGCGGAGAGCACAGACGCGATGCAGGCCATGGCACAAGAAATTGGCCCAATAACATCTGAATTTTCAAATGATATCGGCCTTGACCCAACAATATTCGCACGCATTGATGATTTATGGTCACGCCGTGATGATTTGGGACTAAGCAATGATGAAATGATGGTTTTGGAAAAAAGCTGGCTTGGGTTCACGCGCAACGGTGCAAAATTAAGCGATGCTGACAAAGACAAACTACGCGAGATTGATTCTCAATTGTCAAAATTATCACCTCAATTTTCCGATAATGCCCGCCTATCGGCAAATGCGTTTGAATTGGTTGTGACAAACGAAGAGGACCTTTCCGGCCTACCTGAAAATACAAAAACGGCCGCACGCGAAACCGCGGATGCCAAAGGCCACGACAACGCATGGTGTTTCACATTGGAATATCCATCATATATCCCCTTCATGACCTATGCCGATGACCGCGCCCTGCGCGAACAAGTGTGGCGTGCATTTTCCGCACGTGCATTTGGTGATGACCATGACAACCAAGACGCCATAAAACAGATTGTCTCCTTGCGCATTCAACGCGCACAATTGTTGGGATACGACACACACGCCGATTATGTTTTGGAACGCCGCATGGCCGAAAATTTTGATAATGTCGATACATTCCTAACTAAGCTGGAAACATCCGCACGCCCCGCGGCGGAAAAGGACCTGAATGATATCACCGCCTATGCCCACAAAAACGGTTTTGATGGTGATTTAAAACCATGGGACATGACCTATTGGTCAGAAAAATTAAAAAAGGCAGAGTATGATTTTGACGAAGAAGAGCTTCGCCCTTACTTTCCATTACAAGCCTGCATCGATGGTGCATTCGCACATGCCGAAAAATTATTCGGTGTAACATGCACCCCGATTGAGGGCATCCCAACATATCACGGCGATGTCACAACATACGAGGTTAAAGATTTAGACGGCACAATGCGTGGCCTCCTTTATGCCGATTTCCACCCACGCGCGGGAAAACGCCAAGGCGCATGGCAAGGCACAATTCGTGATCGTGATACGGACGAACATGGCGAAACAGAATTACCATTGGTCAGCATTGTGATGAATTTCACAAAACCGACAAAGGACACGCCCGCCCTGCTCACCTTTGACGAGGTTGAAACATTGTTCCATGAATTTGGACATGCACTTCACTCTCTCCTCACCGATATTAACCACGGCGCGATCAGCGGCACTTCCGTATTTTGGGATTTTGTTGAACTACCATCTCAGTTGATGGAAAACTGGCTAACCGAACCAGAAACATTAAACATGTTCGCCAAACATTACGAAACGGGCGAAACAATCCCAACGGAATTGATTGAAAAATTACGTGCCTCACGCAATTTCATGAAGGGATGGCAATTGTTCCGCCAAGTGTCCCTGTGCCGTTTAGACATGGCATGGCATACATTGGACAGCGCCGATGGCATTGACGATGTCATCAATTTTGAACGCGAAGCCGTGGATGAATACATCCTCCTCCCCTATGAAGGTGGATGCACATCATGTAGTTTTGGCCATATTTTTCGCCGGCGGGTACAGCGCGGGATATTATTCATACCTATGGGCGCAAGTATTGGACGCCGATGCGTTTGAGGCCTTTACCGAAAATGGATTATATGACGAAGAGACAGGTCAAAAATTCAGACACGAAGTCCTGGCCAAAGGTGGATCAAGACCACCATTGGAACTCTATCGTAACTTCCGCGGACGTGATGCCGATCCAGATGCTCTGCTACGCCGTGATGGGTTGTTATAGACTTAATTAAACTTAAAACGACTTAATTTTTTATTTTAACGCATTGTATTTGTTATTATTTTTAAATTTAAGTCGTTTAAGTCGTCAGTTTTCTCTGCGGGAAAAATATACCCACATTACGCCCATGTGATGTGACCACCGTGCCATCATACTTACCATCCTCCATATCACGCAAGATAGATGCAAAATGCGTTTTAAAATATTGTGTTGTCACGGTTTTATAGGCGGAGTTATTCTGTATCATTATTTAATAATAGGATTAAATGCCTATTTTGTCAAACTATTTCTCCTGCACCCTACTCAAACACATCCTTCCAATATTTATACCGGTACACATCACCCTCACCGTTAAACAATTGAACCGCATAGGATGCAATTTCAAATGCACCCCTCAATGTCATGTTGTTCAATCAAATGTGTGGCGACCTCATCCGTCGTAAAATCATACGACATGATAAAATCAAATGTTTCTAAATATGCGGGTGGCAAGGGCAATGTTGTGGTCATGGTCGTGTACTCCGTTTCGTTATTAACAATGAAAACGGCCACCAAATTTCTTTGGCAGCCGGGGAGTGATTACCGCTCGTACGAGACGGCCAGCGTATTTACGCAAGCGCTATTATATTCCGCCGCTCCCCGACCATAATCGAGAAGACAACAGTTTTTATCGACACTGTTGATGTCGCGTACGAAAAGGGTAATCAGCCCCGATGAAACCGGACTTACGATTTCACTGGTTACAACAATACGCATTTCATCCAATTTTGAAAACAGAAATAAAAAAAGACGCATAAATGCGTCTTTGTAATTAGGTATAACCTTCATCAATTTCTTATGGAGCAAGGTTAACAAAAGCATGTTCCTGCAGATTATCTCTTATATTCGACCAACATTTTTGAATCTCAGACATTTGTATTAATTCTTCGTTTGACAAGAAACCAACGCCTCCATCAACAGTTTTACTGGGAGATATCACATCTCTGACAATTACTGTATAATAAGAAAAACTATCTCTAAGCCCCTCCTCTATTTTCTTTTTAATTTTTTCAACATCTAAATCCTTGTGCCTTTTTTTGACAAACGACTCTGTTACTCTGGCACACCAATCCGCTCTCATACTATGTGTTGGGTAAGCATTATCTTTAATATCTCCAACACCATAATGAATCTCTCGAATTATCCTTATGTAATGCAAAGATTGCACGGCAAGTGTTAAGTAATAAATAACATCATATTTACACTTACAAAACTCTTTCCACTCATAATAAATAGCATCAGAATTATCCACAAATAGAAAACAATCCGCAATACACCTATTCATAGCTATACAATCTGCATCATACTCAAGCGTTTGATTTATTAACTTCTCTTCTCTGCAATACCCATCATGTTGCTCAGAGTATTCCTCAATATATCCCAATCCATTTTTTCTCTTAGAAAAAAGAATATGCCCATTTAGAAAATGGCATAACTCATGTTCAAACAAGTATACCCCAGCCAAAAAAGTTAAAAAGTTAGCGAATTCCACACGAACTGTATTCACGGGCCGATTTAAAGAATATTCCCTGTTTGTACAATTTAAATGAGAACAATACAAATCCTCCAAATTATCCGAATAATTGATTAAAGAAGGTTCTGTTAGTCGCTCTACAGAGCTATCTCCAACTTCTACAAACGTATTTTTGTACGATAAAATCCGATTAAACAAATCATGCAGTATAAAAAATGCTGCATTTGTCATCAAAAAAACAGGAGCCTCTCCGAATATTCCAGCCGTGGCATTAATTTTATTATTTTTATAAAATCCAGCTAACGGTACTTGAGAAGGAAACTTTTTTAAAAGATCTTTACGTCTAGAGTGACGAGAGTAATTACACAAAATATGCATTTTTATCCTATGGGAAACAGAAAAAGGCATATCTTTATCATTAATTAAGCCACCACGGCTTTTTATATAATCTTCTGCTGAAACATGTTCCGTCATATCAATTTACATCCCCCACACATGCAACGTATAGAAAAAATAAGGATATTTTCAAGATATTTTTAGTTGTTACCCTGAATAAAAATTACAACCATTTGACGATCATTTTATGCACGCAAAAACATTCCCTCTCAATATACAAAAATAACGATAAAAAAATTATATCGTCATTAACGCAACTCGGTTAGAATTATCACCATGACAATTGCAACCGATTTAGATGGCGTTTATTTGGTTAACACCGTTTCCGATTATAACGGCCCGTTACAAAAGAAAAGTGATGGTCAAACCGAAATCACAAATGGCAAAACACATCGCGTTGATGATGCGGGGTGCGAATGGAATTCAACATTTGAATGGATGAATGATGATAAGACAGAGGTTAAAATGACTTCTGTGGCCGATCCAACCAATGCGGATGCAGATTTTTTATTAACACGTCACAATGGTAGCCCGACAAGCGATTCGGTGACATACGAAACAATTTTACGTGTTATGCGTAAAGGTGAAAAGGTGCAGATGACGGGCACAATCAATTATGGTGATGAAACGGTCATATTGACCATGCGTAAGAACAGTTAATTAATTTAGAAAACACCAAAAACCCGCATAAGCCATATGCGAGCTTTTTAAAATATATCAAGAACGACTACGCTAATTGATCTTGTTGCGCAATTTCGTCTTGTATCGCTTGTCTTTCATAAGCCTCAAGCTGTGCCTCAGTCGGAATTTGTGTTTTAACATCTCCATTTAGTGGATTGCGAAACTCCAAAACTGCGACTTTCACACTGTTATCAACACGTACATTACGACTTGTGTAATGTCCATCGTCAGTAACAGCCACTTCCTGCACTTTATCAGGATTTGTAGCGAACGCTTTCGTACTTGATGATTGCTCTGTCGCTTTCGCAACAACCGGAGCAACCGACAATGTCGATTTAATTGCTTCAATCATATTTTTTACCCTAATAGGCGCTTAATTACACCTATCCCTATTATTACTATAGCAGAAAAAGATCAAAATGTCAAGTTAACCGCTTCATAGCAATCTATATACATTGAACACACCTTACCAATTGATTCAAAGATGAATCTCAAGTATCCTATATGTATGCCCTATGCAAAAACGAGCATATTCGATTCGAATACAACACACAAAAATGGAAAGATAAGATTGTGAGCAGCCTAAACGAAACAATCAAACAGATGGGCCCTGCAAGGATTGCCGTTCTTGGCGGTACATTCCTAAGCCTTATTGTGTTCTTCATTTTCGTATCGGCAAAGGTTTCTCAACCTAGCATGTCTATTCTCTACCGAGACTTAGCGACCACGGATTCAAGTTCTGTTGCAGCAAAATTAGAAGAAATCAACATTCCCTACACTATTTCCACCGATGGAAGTCAAGTTTTCGTTCCTCAAACCGAAGTTGGACGTGCGCGCATGTTACTGGCCGAAAGTGGCCTACCTAACGGGGGATCATTAGGTTATGAAATTTTTGATAAACAATCCGGTTTTGGAACAACAAGCTTTGTTCAAAACATTAACCAAGTACGTGCCTTACAAGGCGAACTATCAAAGACAATTTCAACATTGGATCCTGTTCAATTTGCGAAGGTTCATATCGTCCTTCCACAAAGAGAACTGTTTTCACGAGATTCTCAAGAAGCAAGCGCCAGCGTAACCTTGAAAATAAAAAACAATCAACGCCTATCACGCAACCAAATTCATGGCATTCAAAATCTAGTTGCCAATTCTGTTCCTAATTTAAAATCGGATGGTGTAACCATTATCGATACCGAGGCAAATATGTTGGCCGGCGGTGATGCCGATGACAACGAATCCATGGTTGGCATGAAGGCAGAAGAATTAAGACGCTCCTACGAAAAAAGAATGGTCAGCGCCATTGAAGATTTGGTTGGGCGCACTGTTGGTCTAAACAAAGTACGTGCCCATGTAACTGCTGATATGGATTTTGATCGCATAAGCACAAATGATGAAATCTATGATCCTGAGGGGCAAGTTGTAAGGTCGACACAAACAATTAGTGAAGACAACACCGAACGTGACGCACAAGGGAACAAAGATGTTTCTATTGCTAACAATCTTCCTGGTCTTGGTGATGATTTTGACGTCAACGCCGCACCAAGCCTGCAGGCAAACAGATCAGAAGAAATAACCAATTTTGAAATATCAAAAACAATTCGCAGTACAATTCGCGAAAGCGGTGAAGTTTCACGATTATCTGTCGCTGTCTTAGTTGATGGACGTTACACAACCGCCGAAGACGGAACAAAAACATATGAACCTCGCCCGCAGGCTGAACTTGACAAAATTTCAACTCTTGTTCGTTCCGCCGTTGGCTTTGACGATGAACGTGGAGACAGCATCGAGGTTGTAAACATGCCCTTCACAGAAGTAGACATTAACTACAATGATGACGCCAACAAACTTCTTGGATTTGAAAAAAGCGAGGTCCTTGATACCGTTGAAATGATCATGCTGGTTATCATGGGTATTCTTGTTGTTCTTTTAATTATTCGCCCACTTGTCGGATCAGTGGTTATGTCCCAAAAAGCAGCGATAGATCAAGCAAAAGAAGAGGCCGCTTTATTGGCTGCGCAAGCTGCTCCAGCCGCCCTATCTGCCCCTACACAAATAGATGAAGAAGGAAATCCTATACCATCAATGCCAGGTGTATCTGCTGAAGATGAAGACAGAACAATGATCGATATGCAAACCGTTGAAGGGAAAGTAAAAGCCTCTTCAGTTAAAAAAGTTGGTGAAATCGTTGAGAGCCACCCCAATGAAACAGTATCAGTCATCCGAAATTGGATGTCTCAGGAATAAAGTAAATGGCATTACGCGTAAGAGAAGATTATAGAACATTAAATGGCACAGAGAAGGCTGCTATTTTCATGCTATCCATTGGTGAAGAGCATACCGCGAAATTGTTCGAATTCATGGATGATGATGAAATCATGGAAATTTCACAAACAATGGCTAACTTAGGAAAAGTAAGTGCCTCAGTTGTTGAAAGACTTTTTGTGGATTTTGCAGAACAAATGTCTTCCACAGGATCACTTGTCGGAACAATGGATAGTACTGAACGTTTATTAGAACGTGTTTTGGGAAAAGACAAAGTCAACTCCATCATGGAAGAAATCCGTGGTCCAGCGGGTCGCACAATGTGGGAAAAATTGGGCAATGTAAGCGAAGAAATTTTAGCTTCATTTCTTCAAAAAGAATACCCGCAAACGGTTTCTGTTGTAATGACAAAGATTAACCCAGATCATGCTGCACGTGTCCTAACCCTCCTCCCAGAGGGATTTGCCATGGAGGTCATCAATAGAATGCTCAAAATGGAAGCTGTACAAAAAGATGTTTTGGACGATATTGAAAAAACACTAAAAATTGAATTCATGTCCAATTTAGCAAAAACAGCACGTCGCGACTCTCATGAAATGATGGCCGAGATTTTCAACTGCCTTGACCGATCTGCAGAAGCCCGTTTTATGGAGAGCCTTGAAGAGATAGAGCCAGATTCGGCCGAAAAAATAAGAAGCTTGATGTTCACATTTGAAGATCTTTCACGCCTTGACCCAGCATCAATCCAGGCCGTTATTCGCGCTGCAGACAAAGATAAACTGCCAACAGCCCTAAAAGGTGCTACAGATACCATCAAGGACTTGTTCTTCTCAAACATGTCTGAACGTGCTTCAAAAATTCTAAAAGAAGATATTGCCGCAATGGGGCCAGTTAAATTAAAAGACGTTGAAGAATCACAAATGGCGATTGTTAACGTTACAAAAGATCTCGAAGCACGAGGTGAGGTCCAAATCGCAGGTGACGGCGATGACGATCAATTAATCTATTAATGGAAAAACCAAACAAACATCTATTTTTTAACGGCCTTCCAGATTTCGAACAACAAGCGATCGAAGAAAAAATAAAGGCGCGTACACCCGCAGAACCGACTTTTTCTTTAGAAGACATGGAACAAGCCCGAAAAGAGGCTTTTAATAAAGGTCACGCAGATGGATTAGAAACTGCAAAAGAATCTATTGAACAAAAAACAGAAATTCTTGTTCAATCTGTTATTAAAAATGTACACGCATTAGAAAATCAAGAAATAATCCGCCAACAAGATTACATTAACAATGCTATTTCCATTGCATACAAAGCATCAGAAAAAATTTTGCATAACTTGCTTGGTGATCAAAAAGAAACCTTATTAAAAAATGCATTAAACGATTTTATGCACGACCATACACCAGAAACAACCCTAACACTTTTTGTGCACCCCACACTTGAAAAACCTATTCAAAAACACATAAAAACACTCAGCCCAACAATCACTTTAAAAGGTGATGACAATTTAGATGAAACACAATCACGTATGGAATGGGTGGATGGGACATTCGAATTTACACCTGACAAAATGGTACAATCTATTTTGGACGCCATTCATGGAAAAATAAATGAAGGTCAACCTGTTGTGGACGAAACACAAAAAATCGATCATAATGAAGGTGAAGAACAAATATCAGCCCCAGAATCAGAGGAACAATAATCATGAGTGATGACACAGAAACACCACAAGACGATCAATCATCCGTTGATGATATTATGAATGACGCTGTTGAGGCCGACGCACCAGAAACAGCCATGAATCTTGAAGATATGAACGGCATTGACCTGAATGAAGATGATGACGATGAGTTTCAAATTGGCGAACCTATGGCAAAAGATGTCGAAGCCATTTACGATATCCCTGTACAAATTTCAGCAGTTTTAGGTCGCTCAACTATGCAGGTAAGTCAGCTATTGAAACTTGGCCGTGGTGCCGTTGTTGAATTAGATCGCAAAGTTGGTGAAGCTATTGATATTTACGTAAACAATCGTCTCGTTGCCCGTGGCGAGGTTGTTGTTGTTGATGACAAACTCGGCGTTACGATGACAGAAATTGTAAAGGCTGATCGCACTTAATGGCAGACCCCCTCGTCACAGACAAGATCAATATATCTTCCCCGCGAACAAAAATTGATTTCCCAACAATTTTTGGCCTTATCGTTGCATTTTCGCTTATCGGATCTGCCCTTGTTTTTGGAGGATCCGTTGGGTCTTTTTTTAACATTCCCGCCGCCTTTATTGTAATTGGTGGAACAATTGCAGTAACAAGTATTGGCTATACATCTCATGACCTTGGTAAAGCATGGGCAATTATTAGATCCTCCTTATTTTATAAAGTTCGTGACCCCAACGCTCTTGCAACCGCTCTCTTAGACATTGCTGTTCTTGCAAAGAAAAAAGGAATACTGACAATTTCTCAACAAGAGGAAACCTTAAAAAAAGATCCTTATGTTGCCTATGCCATGCGGTATATCACTGATGGGTTTAGTGTAGATGATATTTTACAAATATTAACGCATGATATGGACGCGCTCATTGATCGCCACAAAGTTGGTGCAGGAATCATTCGTCGTGCATCCGAAATCGCACCCGCAATGGGATTAATTGGAACATTGGTTGGGCTTGTACAAATGTTATCGCAACTAAATGATCCTGCCTCTATTGGACCTGCCATGGCTGTTGCGCTGTTAACCACTTTTTATGGTGCGATTTTAGGAACAGTTATTCTTGCTCCTATGGCGGCAAAGTTAGAACGAAACGCAGCTCATGACGTGATGATGAAAGATCTTATCCTGTCTGCATCTGTTTCTATCGTAAAAACAGAAAGCCCCAGAAAATTAGAAACCGTTTTGAACGCAACCTTGCCTCCAGATGCAAAAATAAATTACTTTAAATAAGTAATCAAAAGGAAACACAAAATATTATGCGCTTAATGATCGTCGGACATTTAGAAGGATACATTTCAACCGCGGGTAAAATTGCTCTACAACGCGGCGCAAAGGTCACACATTGCGAAGATATCGAGCAAGCCTTAGGTGCACTTCGTACTGGTAAAGGCGCCGATGTGGTTATGGTTGATGTAAAACAGAACATCGAAAAATTGATAAAATCCTTAGAAGATGAACGTTTTTCAACACCTGTCGTTGCATGCGGTATAGGCACAGACACACCATCTGCGGTGAAAGCGATCAAGGCTGGTGCGAAAGAATACGTCCCTCTTCCACCTGATGCTGATCTCATCGCCGCGATATTAGAGGCCGTAACCGAAGAAACAAAATCAATGATTGCCGATGATCTATCGATGGTCAAATTATTAAAAATGGCGGATCAAGTTGCACCATCCGAAGCGACAATCTTTATCACTGGAGAATCTGGAACTGGTAAGGAAGTCATGTCACGTTATATTCATGACAAATCCAAACGCGCGAACGGACCATTCATTGCCTTAAACTGTGCTGCTATCCCTGAAAACCTTTTGGAATCTGAATTATTTGGCCATGAAAAAGGTGCCTTTACGGGTGCCGTTGCCAAAAAATTGGGTAAATTTGAAGAAGCCAACGGCGGAACAATTCTTTTGGATGAAATATCTGAAATGCATCCCTCACTACAGGCAAAAATGTTACGTGCATTGCAAGAACGTGTGATTGACCGCGTTGGTGGTAAAGCACCTGTAAAAGTGGATGTTCGCGTTATCGCAACATCAAACCGTGATATGCAAGAAAGCGTGAATAAAGGTGAATTCCGCGAAGATTTATATTTCCGTTTAAATGTTGTTAATCTTGATCTTCCCGCATTGCGTGAACGCCCTGCTGATATTCTAACGTTGGCACAATTTTTTATCGACAAATATGCCGAAATCAACGGCATGCCGAAAAAGAAAATCAGTGAGGAAGCCGCCGAAAAAATCCAAGGATCAAAATGGCGTGGTAACGTGCGTGAATTGGAAAATGCAATGCATCGCGCAATCCTCATTTCAATGGAAGCCGAAATTGAGGCTAATGCTATTCACCTGTCGGACACCCCCATAGTCGAGGAAGAACAAGAACCACAAGGTGGAATGTTGGCCGATATGGAACGCACGGCGATCCTCAATACAATGGATCAATGTCTAGGAAATCAAGGTGAAGCGGCAAAAATTTTAGGTATTTCAATCCGTATTTTACAACAAAAATTGGATCAATACGATATAGCAAACGCGTCTTAAATTTATTTTTTCTTCTTTGCCATATCAGGGGTAACGATACCGGCGGACACGACAAGCTTTATCCCCTCTTCCACACTCATATCCATTTTTTGTACATCCTTTTTTGGTACAAAAAGAAGAAAACCAGACGTGGGATTGGGCGTTGTTGGTACAAAAATATTAACCGTATCCGATGCCGTTTTCTTCTGCACCTCGCCTTTTGTACGTCCAGTTAAAAAACCAATCACCCACATGCCCTTGCGTGGGTATTCAACCATTACAACCTCGCGAAAAGCCTCGGATTGGTTCGCAAAAACCGTTTCAAAAATTTGTTTTGTTGCACCATACAACGATCGTACAACAGGTAAACGATCCAAAACACGCTCACCAATGCGCAGGAAAAAACGCCCCATAAAATTGGCCGTCAACATTCCCACAAGAATTAAAAAAATAATCGCGATAACAAATCCCAAACCAGGCAATGAAAATGGCAAATATGTTTCAGGATTATACGAAGGCGGAATTAATTTTTCGACACGGTTATCAACAAAATTAACAATGGTAATTGTTAACCACGCCGTAATTGTAATAGGTGCAATTACCAAAACACCCGCAATTAAATATCCTCTCAACCTTGCAAGGAATGATCGTTTTACAACGGTTTGTGCTTTTTTTATTTTATTTTTGCTCATGAATAATAACCTTTATACCACTTTACAAACTCAGGCATTCCTTTAGAAATTGGAGTTACTGGATTGTAATTTAAATATTTTTTACTTTCCGATATATCCGCATATGTTTCAACAACATCCCCCGGTTGCATTGGTAACATTTCTTTATCAGCCTCTTGGCCTAACGCGTTTTCAATTGTTGAGATAAAATCCATCAAGGTTTCAGATTGATTATTACCCAAATTATAAACGCGATGTGCAACGCCTTTCTCATCCTTCTCTGGTGGATTATCAGATGCGGCAATCACACCCGCCACGATGTCATCAATATAGGTGAAATCACGACGCATTTTCCCATGATTGAAAACTTTAATCGTTTTACCCTCTAATATATCTTTTGTGAAAGAAAAATATGCCATATCAGGACGTCCCCAAGGACCATAGACCGTAAAAAATCGTAAACCACTCATCGGAATATCATAAAGGTGAGAGTAGCAATAACTCATCAATTCATCCGATTTTTTTGTCGCTGCATAGAGCGATATAGGGTTATCAACAAAATCACTTGTCTTAAATGGTTTATTTTCATTCATCCCATAAACGGACGAAGAGGATGCATAAGCTAAATTCTGAATTGTATCGCTGTGGCGGCAGGCCTCTAAAATATTCAAATGCCCTACAATATTACTTTGAATATACGCATATGGATTTTCGATCGAATAGCGAACCCCTGCTTGCGCGGCCAAATGAATAACGCGGTCAAATTTTTCTTCCGTGAAAATTCCATCAACTTTTTCTTTATCTGCCAAATCGACCTCATGAAAAGAAAATGCATTATTTCCCTTCAACATCGCAAGGCGATCATGTTTTAACGTCACATCATAATAATCATTCAAATTATCCAATCCAACAACAGTATCACCACGCGCCATTAACGCATTTGATACATAAAATCCAATAAAGCCTGCGGCGCCTGTTACACATATTTTCATGAAAAATATAATAACGGGGTTATATCCTCTTGGATAGTCAAATTGTTCAGGGTAGGATACGTGTCATGACAAACAAAATATTGGTCACTGGCGGTTTAGGTTATATCGGATCGCACACATGCATTAGCCTGATCGAGGCAGGATATCACCCAATCATTTTGGATAACTTATGCGCATCCAGGGCATCTGTTTTCGATCGTATCAAACGCATAAAAAATGAACCCATTGATTTTATCGAAGGCGACGTTCGTGAACGCGATACATTGAATAAAATTTTTGAGGATCATGATATAAAAGGTGTCATTCATTTTGCCGCCCTCAAGGCTGTAGGTGAATCGATTGAACAACCGCTAAAATATTTTGATAACAATATCAATGGAACGATTACGTTGCTCCAAGCCATGGAAGAAGCACAATGTAACACGCTTATTTTTTCATCATCTGCCAATGTGTATGGGAATGACAATCCTGTCCCTAATACAGAAGACATGCCAACAGGTGATGTCACCAATCCATATGGTCGCACAAAACATATGATGGAATTAACATTACAAGATTACACTGCCAGTCATCCTGAACTTTCATGTACAATTTTGCGTTATTTTAACCCCATTGGCGCACATGAGAGTGGCCTTATTGGTGAAGATCCATTGCAACCGCCAAGTAATATCTTCCCACTCATTGCAAAAGTCGCAAAGGGCGAGATGGAACAAATTTCAATTTTTGGCGATGATTACGATACACATGATGGAACAGGCATGCGTGATTTCATTCATGTGATGGACTTGGCCGAAGGACATATTGAATGTTTAAAACAACTATCCGATAAATCGGGAACTCATATTTATAATTTAGGTACGGGAACTGGTTCCACGGTTATGGAACTCATCACTATGTATGAAAAAATATCAGAAAAATCCATTGCGTATAAAATTGCACCACGCCGTGATGGCGATATTGCACAATCATATGCCGATGTATCAAAGATAAAATCTGAACTAGGATGGAACGCAAAACGCACCATTGGAACGGCATGCGTAGATAGTTGGAATTGGGTGAATAACCACAATGGCGAATAAACGCATTTGGATCGCCGGACATAATGGCATGGTTGGACGTGCGATCGACCACCGTTTAAAAAATGATAACCGCGAAATTCTAACATCCGATTTTGATCTGCGCGATCAATCAAAAACATATCAATGGATAAAAGATAATAAACCCGATCTTGTTTTTATGACCGCGGCCAAAGTCGGTGGTATTCATGCAAACAACAACTACCCTGCCGATTTTATATTCGATAATTTATCTATCCAAAATAACATTATTCACGGATGTCATTTGGTGGATGTAAACAACATTATATTCCTTGGATCATCATGCATATACCCAAAACATTGTGCCCAACCGATGAATGAAAATGATTTAATGAGTGGCGTATTAGAACCAACAAATGCGCCCTATGCCATGGCCAAATTGGCAGGGATAGAAATGTGTCAATCATACAACCGACAATACGGGCGAAATTACATTTCGGTTTTACCAACCAATCTTTACGGTTCATATGATAATTTTCACCCCCAAAATTCACATGTACCCGCAGCCCTCCTCCACCGTATTCATGACGCAAAAATCAATAACGGTCCAAATGTAACTATATGGGGAAGCGGTGCGCCAATGCGTGACTTTATGTATGTTGATGATCTTGCCGATGCGCTTGTTTTTATTTCTCAAAATTACAAAGACAACGACCCCATCAATATTGGTACGGGTGAAGAAATATCTATCGCCGATTTTGCAAAGACAATTTGTAGCGTTATTGGGTATGAAGGTAGTTTAGTTTTCGATACATCACAACCCGATGGAGCACCACGTAAACTTCTCGATTGTTCGAAAATTCATAATCTTGGATGGAAACATAAAATTGAATTAGAGGATGGACTAAATGATTTTTATAAATGGTATCAATCAACCGATACGCTCAAAGGCATAAAATGAAGACAGCATTAATCACAGGCATCACGGGACAAGATGGCGCGTATTTATCCGAATTTTTACTCGATAAAAATTATCGCGTGATCGGATTACAACAACCAAGCGCAACGCCAAACACACAAAATATTGACCACTTAATTGGTACAGATTATTTTGAAACGGTCGTGTGTGATATCACGGACTCAAATGCAATTTTTAGAATTTTGAAAAATATAAATCCTGATGAAATTTACAATTTGGCGGGGCAAAGTCATGTCGGATTATCATTTGACCTTCCCGATTATACAGCGCAAGTAAACGCCATTGGAACAGTTCGTTTGTTAGAAGCTATTCGTATTTTAGATTTAAAAAATACCCGATTTTATCAGGCCTCAACATCCGAAATTTTTGGCAATGCCGATCATTCACCACAAAACGAAGATACACCTTTAAATCCAGCATCGCCCTATGCCGCGGCAAAGGCATATGCACATCACATGGTCAAAATTTATCGTGAAAGTTATGGTCTACACGCAAGTTGTGGCATTTTATTTAATCATGAAAGTCCCATCCGCGGTGCGGAATTTGTCACACGAAAAATAACAAAGGCCGTTGTTAAAATTCACAAAGGCGATCAAAAAAATTTAGCACTCGGAAATTTAGGTGCCATACGCGATTGGGGGCATGCGCGGGATTATGTACGTGGCATGTGGATGATGTTACAGCAAGACATTGCCGATGATTATGTGCTTGCTACTGGTGAACAACACAGCGTTCGTGATTTTGTTATACAAGCATTCAAGCATGTTGATATCAATATTATATTTGAAGATGATGGATTAGATGAAATTGGAATCAATTCAAAAACAGGTAAAAAAATCGTAACAGTTTCCCCTGAATTTTATCGCCCTAACGATGTTCATTCTCTATGTGGTGATGCGACAAAGGCCGAAAATATTTTGAAATGGAAACCCGAAATATCATTCAGTGAATTAATCAAGGACATGATGGATGCCGAAATCAATGCCTAAAATCATTCCTGTTTTATTATGTGGTGGCGCGGGTGAGCGTCTAGGACTCACCCCTCCCAAACAATTTCAAAATTTAATCAGTGATAGACCCATGATCGAAGAAACTGCCGCACGGTGTATTGGCGAACATTTTACCGATCCGATAATCATCACCCATATTGACTACAAAAATCATATTAAAAATTTAAATATCAATTCGCTTGAAACTTTGTACGAAACGGAGCGTAAAAATACAGCTCCCGCAATCGCCATGGCGATTAATTATGTCGGGATGAATTATCCTTATCATCCTCTTCTATTCCTACCCTGCGATCATGATATTTCCGATCATGCCTTATTTCAAAAAATGATTATATCTGCTGATCCAAACCACTTAACCGTTTTTGGAAAACGCCCAACACATGCAGAAACAAATTACGGATATATCGATTCAGCTCTCTCTGGCACAGTGATTAAATTTCATGAGAAACCCAATGAGAAAACTGCTAAAGAATATCTGCAATCTAAAAACATGTTTTGGAATATGGGTATTTTTTATGGCCTACCCGATGTGTTTAAAATCGCAATTGCCCTGCATGCCCCTGACATCAACACACAATCAATCTCGTTTGACAAAGCCGTAATGGAAAATGTTGATAATGCCGTTATGGTTGAATATCACGGATCATGGAAAGATATTGGTTTTTAACCAATTCAGTATGAAACCCCTTTGCCATCTCACGAATATGTTTTGGTCTCCACTCATGCTCCAATGATTTTTCCATTGCCTCAACGAACAATTTTTTATCATAAGCCGGCACAAGAAAACCATTTTCTCCATCTTTAATAAACTCAACTGGTCCAGACAAATGATCATAGGCAATCATCGGCACACCATTTGCCGTCGCCTCCATCATCACCAAAGACACTCCTTCGTAATGGGAACACAGCACCACACAATTCACCTCATGATGAATATCAATTATGTCATCACGTGCACCTAAAAATTCAATATTTGGATTATTTGTCATCGCTCTATAGCGATCTTTTAACGGGCCATCACCCACCATCTTTAATTTCACATCCCCGTTTTTACGTGAGAGTAATTCAAATGCTCTTATCAGATCTTCAATATTTTTTTGATCTGTCATACGACCAACATAAAGAATTGTTTTTTTATCACGTTTTTTCGACAAATTTGTTTCGAAATATTTCTGATCTATGAAAGCTGGAATCGCTTTTCCTTTTTTTTGATCCAATCCGAAATTGTCTTCTAAATCCGCAACCATATGATTGTTATGCGCGATCACATCATCCGCCATTTTCATCACAATTTTGTAAAAGAATGAATTGTGTGTAATCAACGAAACAATTTTAAAAACCAGCGATCTTTTTTTATTGAGGCGACGACCATATTTTAAATGTGCCGACGCATGCATGTCAGTTACAACACTCAAACGGTATTTATAAAATGGTTTTAACAACGCAAAAAAAACAGATAGCGGAAGACTATAAACAACAAGGTGTTTTGGTTTTTCCGATTTTAAAAACCGAAACACACCACGCAGGCATCCCCATAATTTCGACAAACGATCTTTAGGTTCATTATTTAACAATGCAGATGTTCTAACATTTTCAATTACGGGCACTTCATGTGTTAAAGCAGAAACCAAATGGACATCATATCCACCATTCGCCCATACGACAGCTGTTTCACGAGCCGTGTTCCAAACCCCACCGGATGGTGATTTAATCACAATATGAATGGGGTTTATTTGTGTCATTTAGAATTCAACCATATCCCAAGATAGCGCTGTCCCCGCGAAAATATCACGCGTTGCGACTTTCCCCTCAACAACATCCGTAAAGCGAATTTCAACACCACCCGCAGGACGAATGGAATCAAAATTCCCCGTCTCTTTATTTTCGGCTTCGGCCGCGAATTTGAATGATTCACCTTTTTTAATATCATTCACAATCCATAATGATGGGCGAACATTACGTGATGCCATTTCCTTTTCCGTTGGTGTGAAATTAACCGTTCCATGCGTGTCATTTGCACATTTCTTTTCAATCTCTGTTTTGTATGAAACATCTTCACCACGTTCTACCGCACGGATCATATGGATCATTTTTTTCAACTCATCCGGCTCACGTGAAAATGGCCAATCAAAACCACCCTCACCTTTTTCCATCAATTCACGGCTTTCGCCGCGATCCATCATTAAATGAACTTCAACAACTTTCGCCCCCATTTTAACCGCCTCAACAGGCGTGATATGCGCCAATGGTGTTGAAAAATTTTCAGTATCCGCAAACATAGTGTGATCGGATACACCAACAGGCACATCAAACATTTCGGCCATCACCTTCATTGTATTTAAATTCGCCTCATCAAACGCCGCGGGATATCCGCTATTACATTGCAACATCAATAAATCCGAACAACCTGCATCACGCAAAATTTGAATTGATTCTTTCATTTCTGCGAAAGTCGTCATACCGTTTGACATGATAATCGGTAAGCCTGTCTTTGCCATTTTTTGGAGGAGTTTTGTGTCTACAGCTTCAAACGATGCAACTTTCAACGCAGGAACATTGAGTTCATCAACCAAAAAATCAACCGCTGTTTCATCAAATGGAGATGATAAAATATCAATCCCTGTGCGTTTTGCCTCTTCTCCCAATTTCAACTGCCAGTCCCATGGCGTGTATGCCTTTTGATAAAGCGCATAAAGATCAAGATCTTCCCAAATTGTTCCTTCCGGCTTTGTTTTGAAATTCCGGCAAATCGTATCGGCTGTATAGGTTTGCAACTTTATAGCATCCGCGCCCGCATCCTTTGCCGCATGCATAATTTTAACAGCTTCGTCATAATCCCCATTATGGTTACATGACAGTTCAGCAATCACATAACATGGTGCAGCTGGATTTTTAAAAACATCTAAAATTTTACTCATATTTTTTTACTCTAAATCAAATAAGTCGTTTGGATCACTTGACCGCCAAGATCAGATATAACGTCACCTAAACCTTTATTATTAATGGCTACGTTTATTATAAATCTTGATTGTCTAATCGATTTTATTGGTGGTAAAGGATCATAATTTTCTTTTACAAATTCAATCGCTTTTTTAATCGCATCATTTTCGGAAGATGGAATATACAGCCCGATTGTATTGCTTTCCAAAACATTCACACTCCCTATATATTCATCATTTTTTTTCACAAAATACCATGCGCGATAAGGATGATTAAAAACAAATTCTTTATGTTCGTCCAAATTAGGTTCCGATTGATGACTTATATTTTGGGATCCATCACGCGATAAAAGAAAATCATATAAAACAAGAGCGTGATCTTCTGTTTTTTGAACAGGTTCAAATGTAATCATAACTGCATTCCCTTGTATTTTAATGTGTATTCATGAAAATTTTCATCGGATGATTTTTGACAAAATCCTGCCTTTTCAAAACATTTTATACTCGCAGTATTATCATGTTTTATCATTGCATTAAGATCAATTTTTGAAACTTCCCAAAAGGTATCTATCGATCGTTTTAAAAATTCAACCGACAATCCCTTGCCACGCATGAGTGGATTAAGGTTGATCGATACTGTTGCGCCTTTATCTTCGCCGATATCAAAACGACACATACCTATTTTGTTATCATCTAATTCTCCGATAAACAAAATACGTTTTGGATTGGACAATGTCGCGGAATACCATCCATCATGATCAGACCTGCTCACTTCATCCGATGTGATGGACATCACCCGTGTTTGTGGATCATTACGCCATGAAAACAAATCATCTGAATCTTGATATGTTGCAGGTCGAATAATCATGATTTTAATTTCCGCAAGGATTCATACATCATTTCTGCACGCGCCCAATCATCAGGGGTATCAATATCCACCACCTTGTAATGTGGAATTTTTGCGGGGCGTATACCTTTTTCGGAATAAACTTTTCCCTCTTTCATATAATTTTCGACAGGCACAAAATAAAATAATGCCGCGTCATGATATGCGATGGGTAAATCCTGTGACCTTGTCAATCGATGTTCCGGCTCACGCATTTGCAAACACCCCTTATCATTTTCAACCAACGCACGAAAAATAGAAAAATCATATTCCGTGACTGAAATCACCGACCCAATATCATCACGCGTTGAAATTGTTTGAGCGGCATCTTTCAAATATTCTGGTTCAAGAAAAATACTTGTTCCATAAATGCAACAGGCATAATCAAATTCAAATCCCTTTTCACGCATTGTACGAACATCATATTGAAAAACTTCATCTGTTGTTGCCGTGTCATTTGCCAATTCATCAGGGCGCATATAATGACATTGAGCACCGTATTTTACAGCAATATACGCAATCTCTTGATCATCCGTTGAGATGACAACATGATCAAACACACCACTATCAAGTGCAGCTTGAATTGGGTAAGCAATCGCAGGTTTCCCAAAAAAATCTTTTATATTTTTACGTGGAATACGTTTTGATCCACCACGTGCGTGAATAAATGCAATTACCTTACTCATTAAAAAAATCCTTTATCGCAACAATAATGTGATCTTGTTGTTCATCAGTTAAACTGTGATACATCGGCAATGATAAACAACGAGAATAATAATCCTCTGCATTCGGACAATACTTCATAGGAAATCCGAGAGATTGGTAATAGGGTTGCGTATGAACAGGAATGTAATGAACTTGCGTTCCGATGTTAAGCTCACGTAAGTAATCAAACATTTTGCGGCGTGTTTCGCTCTCGTGAAATAAAATTGGAAACAGGTGGTATGAACTTTTCCTATCAAAAAACTCCATCTGGCAATGGATTGGCATATCAAAAAATTCTTCACGATATTTTAGCGCAATTTCACGACGGCGCGCTATATTTTCATCTAGACGTTGTAATTGCGACAATCCCAACGCGGCTTGAATATCCGTCATACGATAGTTAAATCCCAAGAAATGTTGTTCTAGCGCCCAAGGATCTGGATTATCTGAAACCATTTTTTGGGAATCTTTTGTAATTCCATGAGTTCGCGCCATCATAACATGATCATAAACACCTTTATCATTGGTTGTTATCATCCCCCCCTCACCAGTTGTTATGATTTTAACAGGATGAAAACTGAACACACACGCATCTGAATAAGGACATGAACCAACAGGTTGGTAATCGTAAGTCGCTCCAACAGCGTGTGATGCATCTTCAACAATTTTAAATCCATATTCGTTTGCCAATTTACGAATATTTTTCATGTTTGGTGACAAACCACCAAGGTGAACAGGAACAACAATTTTAGGCAATTTATTATTCTGTTTTGCTTTGATTAATTTTTCTTCCAACGCGTCGGAACTCATACAAAATGTGCGTTCATTTTGATCCACAAAATCAACATTCGCTCCTAAATATAATGCCGCGTTCGCGGTTGCGACAAACGTATTTGAGCATGTCCAAAGAATATCACCCTCACCTAATCCTAACGCTTGATACGTAAGGTGAAGTGCTGCTGTTGCACTACTGACCGCACAGGCATGTTTTGCGCCATGGCGTTTCGCATATGCCGTTTCAAAATTTTCAATCATTGGTCCTTGGGTCAGAAAATCGTTTTTCAAGACATCGATTACGCTCTCTATGTCTTCATTCATTATTGATTGCCTGCCGTAAGGGATAAAATCACGCATAATTTTTCAAATCTTCAACGTTCAAAAAATCAGGATTTGTATCGGATGCATATTCAAACTCACCCTCTATCATTCGACCAACTTCACCCATATCATTTTTGGTGTAATCAATATCCGTTCCATAACTAATACCAACTGGTTTAATCACGTAATGGTCCTTAAATTCAACTGTATCTCGTCCCAATTCTAAAGGAACCATCACCTCATGTAATTTTTCACCTGGGCGAATACCCACAATTTTGTGAGGCAAATTTGGTGCTAGTGCCTTTGCCAAATCGACAACGCGCATCGACGGGATTTTAGGAACATAAATTTCACCACCATACATACGATCAAAACCTTTCATAACCAAATCAACACCAGCATCCAACGTTATCCAAAAACGGGTCATGCGTGCGTCCGTAATTGGTAATTCTGTTGCTCCATCATCAATAATTTTTTGAAAAAACGGAACCACAGAACCACGAGATCCAACCACGTTACCATAACGAACAACAGAAAAACGTGTTCCATCTTCGCCCGCCATATTATTAGCCGCACAAAATATTTTATCTGACGCTAACTTTGTTGCACCATAAAGGTTAATTGGGTTTGCCGCCTTGTCCGTTGACAGTGCAATCACCTTTTCAACACCAGAATCAATCGCAGCGCGTGTGACATTCATCGCGCCATCGATATTTGTTTTCACACATTCTGTTGGATTATATTCTGCAATAGGAACATGCTTTAACGCCGCGGCATGTATCACGAAATCAACATCTTTCATAGCCTGAACAAGACGGTCATAATCACGTACATCACCTATAAAATAACGCATCGCAGATTCACTTTTAAATTCACCCCGTTGCGCCATCTCATATTGTTTCAACTCATCCCGAGAAAAAATAATTATTTTTTTTGGCTTGTAATCACGTAACAACCGCCCAGCAAACATGTGACCGAACGACCCCGTTCCCCCCGTTATTAAAATAACTTTATTATCAAACACTTTTATACACTCCTCGCGTTATCTATCCTAACGAGTGTAAAGATAACCCTAGACTTCAGCAATAGGAGTAATCATACTTACACTCATGCAATTAACAATTATCGACACTAAGGCTGGAAATTTCGGTTCAATCCTCAATGGGTTTAAAAAAATCGGTACTGATATTCTCCTTACAGATGATTACGACGTTATTAAGAATGCCTCTGCTCTTGTTGTTCCTGGTGTATCTGCATTCACACGTGGAATGAAGGGGTTAAGTGACGCTGGCCTCGTTGATTTGGTAAAACAACGCGTTATTAATGACAAAGTGCCTACAATTGGCATTTGTTTAGGCATGCAACTCCTCGCAAAAACTGGCCTAGAGGGAAGCGATACAAAAATCGAAGGGTTAGGTATCTTAGATGCTGAGGTAGTCAAACTATCCCCAACGACCAATGATTACCGTGTCCCCAACACTGGATGGTATGACGTAAATAAAAAGAAAAACTGCAGTTTATTTCCTCAAAATTATCAACAAGATAGCTTTTACCATGTGCATAGTTACCACATGGTTTGTAACGACTCATCCGATATTGCTGCAACGATCAATTATGACGGGCAAGACATCACGGTATCCATAGAACGTGAAAATGTTTTTGGATGTCAATTTCATCCTGAAAAATCACAAGATGCGGGGTTAGATCTACTTGACCGCTTTGTAAAAGAGACAAAATCAGCATGAGCCAATATCGTCGCCTTATTCCCGTTGTGTTAATTAAACATGGAATGATCGTTCGATCCGAAATGTTTCATATACACCAAGTCATTGGAAACCCGATTGATACAATTCGCAGACTTTCCAATTGGAACGTTGATGAACTTGTCTTAATCGACATCAGTGACCATGACCACCACGATATGCGCCGCGATGATCTGTATATTAGTTATGACGACAATACAACGCTGGGCCTACTTAAACAAATATCATCCGTATGCTCTATGCCCCTATCATTTGGTGGACGCGTCAAAACATTAGATGATGCACGCGCACGATTGGAAAATGGTGCAGATAAAATTATCATCAATACGCAAGCTATTGAAACGCCAGAATTCATCACGCAGTGTTCGCAAGAATTTGGCGCACAATGCGTTGTCATTAATATCGATATACGCAAAGAAGACGATGGATCATACGGCATCTATTCACACAGTGGAAAAACAAAAACCGATTTAGATCTTATTCAATATGCACAACAAGTTGAAAAAATGGGTGCTGGCGAGATTTTCCTTCAAAATATTGACCGTGATGGTTTAGGCAACGGTTTTGACAATAACATCATAGATAAAATCACAAAGGCTGTGTCCATCCCTGTGATTGCATGTGGTGGCGCAGGATCATATGATCATTTTGCAGAAACATTTAAAAACACAGATGCAAGTGCGATTGCCGCCGCAAATATTTTTAATTATTTTGAACTATCTTACCCTAAGTCAAAACAACACTGTATCGACAACGGGTTATCGCTTCGCCCTGTTAAATTGGATAATAAGTGGTTCCCTCGCGAACCGATTTACGATTTAGAAGAAACAAAAAAACGTATTGATGACCGTATGGCACGTGCAACGGAACTTAAAAACACGCCCAACTGGAATGAGCCGAAAAAAATGGAATGGTGCATTAACTGTACTTATCCAAAATTATCAGCAACACCACTTGCGTTTGATGAAACCGGTTTATGTACAGGATGTAAAAATTCAAATATTAAATTTGAAATCACCGATAATGAATGGGCGCGACGTAAAGAAGCCTTACGCGATATTATTGCACGCGGTGCATGCCCCAACAAATCACGACCTGACTGTGTAATCGGGGTAAGTGGTGGAAAGGACAGCTACTTCCAGACGCATTTTGTAAAAAATGTTTTGGGGTTTGAGCCTCTACTCGTCACCTATTACGGCAACAACTATTCCGAAGCGGGCGAACGCAACCTACGCCGTATGGCCGATATGTTTGATGTTAATCACATTATTTATCATCCTGGTGTTCCCTTATTAAAAAAATTGAACCGCCTTGGTGTTCAAATCATGGGGGACATGAATTGGCACGGACATGTCGGAATTTCAACGTTACCGATGAAGATAGCCGCTCTACATAAAATCCCAACGGTGTTATGGGGTGAACATGGATATCAAGATTTATGCGGTCAATTTTCAATGAATGATTTTATTGAATGGACATACCGTAATCGTCTTGAACATTTCGCACGCGGATATGATTGGAATTATATGGTCGGGCTTGAGGGTATTACCGAACAAAATATGTATCCATATCAATATCCCACTGATCAGGAAATTTTTGATATCGACTTGCGCGGTGTCTTCTTGTCCAATTATACTCAATGGGATGCGAATAAACATTTACCATTAATGGTTGAAAAATATGGTTTCGAGGCATCGAAAGAACCATTTGAACGCACATATCGCACGGGATCAAACCTTGATGACATCCATGAAAATGGTGGGCATGATTATCTAAAATGGATAAAATTTGGCTATGGCCGTTGTACAGATCATACTGCAAAAGATCTCCGTAGTGGCGATATGTCACGTGAGCAAGCCATCGAACTTGTCAAAGAAAAAGATCACATCCGATCAAAAGATATGGATCGGTGGAGCGAATATACAGGCATGAGTGCCGAACAATTTGATGCCATTGCCGACACATACCGTGATAAACGTGTATGGTGGAAAGACAATGGCACATGGAAAAAACACAATATTTGGGACACAATAAATGACGATTAAAAAACAGCAACAAACAAAATCACCCAGCGTCGTCTTCTTACTAGCTGGTGCATTGTTTGATTATCATATGAAAGTTGCACAGGAATTACGTGATCGTCATCCCAAATGTAAATTGTCTGCTTTTATTTCTGGACGTCACTATCTGGTCGATAATATCAAAAAATTAGACGACACCCCATATGCCTTTAATCGTTGTGATTTCCTCAACGAAATGATTACACAATGGGTTAACACCCCTGTTGATTATAAACGTCTTGAATTTTATCGTAAAAAACTAGGTGACGATACGCTTCGCAAAATTATCACCGCGGATCGTGAGATTGGATACGGATATGTTGCGGGTGGATATGTTGAACGCACACCGCTTATAGATCAGTTCGAAAAAAATCCTGATAGCCGTTGGAGCTATGTTATAGGATTGCTCGACTATTGTTTTGATTTAATCAAAGATCAAAAACCAGATGTTATTTACACTTATGGTGTTGCGGGTGCCGATGCCATTGCGCTTCATTTTGCAGCTCATTATCACAACATCCCTGCGGTACAATTAAGTTACGCACGAATGGGGGATTATTATGTTGTCGATCCCGATGAAAAAATGTGCCTTCCTCAGGTTGGTGAAATTTATAAAAAGGCACTTAAAAAACCGTCTCTTATTGAGAAATCCTTGCATGATAAAGCATCAAAACATATTGATGATTTTCGTAACAAACCTGAACGCCCTGGTGACACGACATTCTGGATTGATCTTCTTAAAAAAGAAAACAGTCTATTTGGATTTATAAAACTTGCCGCACGCGATTGTGCACGTTGGGGCGCGTTAAAATTAGGTTTAATTGGATCACGCGGTATTTGGCGACAACGTTATGGTTCCGAAATTTTCAAATTATCACTGATGAAATTTTGGGGCATGCAAAAAGAAATGCGTAAAAAACAATGCACTCTTGATGATATTGTTGGCGATACAAAATTCATCTATTTCCCCCTTCAGGTTGATCCAGAAATGACCAGCATGGTTATGTGTGACAAATTAACCGATCAAATATCCCTCATCGAATTTGCATCAAAGCAAATTCCCGCAGGATGGAAACTCGTTGTAAAAGATCACGTACCCATGATTGGACGACGTCCATCATCATTTGCAAAAAGAATCGCCAATATGCCCGATGTGTGCGCTGTCTCACCATTTGAAGATAATTTTAAATGTATGAAGCAGGCCCAACTGACCATCACACTCACAGGAACCGCTGGATGGGAAAATATGATGTTGGGCAAAGTGCCTGTGATTTTAGGAAATCAACATTACCTCAATATGGATGAAGGTTTTGTACATTGCCCTGAACCAACAAAAATTGGCGATGCCATTCAAACAGCTCTTAAAACAAAACCTGTATCCATCAAAAAAATAAAATTATATACCGCGTGTATTTTATCAAAAGCGTTTGAACTCTCCACGACTTACTATTGGTTCAAAAATGATTTACCACCAGAAGAATTAAAAAAATCTATCGATGATTTTGTCGATCTAATTTTAGAACATTGTAAGCTGTAGCCATGTTTTATTACTCCCTTACAGATAAAAAAACATTATCAAAATCACCTATTCATTGGGATGAAACCGAATACGATATAGATGCAAAAACAATTTATAGTGCTATATCACCAGGTACTGAAATGGCAGCATATTTAGAACATGAACCGTTACGTCCATCCCAATTATATCCACGCGTGATAGGATACTGTAATCTTGCAAAAGATTCAATAAGTGGAGATTTCATTTTAACATTTCAAAGCCATCGTTCACATTTCAGATGTTCACATGATGACGTATTATTACGTTCAAAAAACCTAACGGAGGAACAGCAAAAACATGCTACGACAACCTATCTTTATCATTTAGGGCACGATGCATTAACCAAGGCAAGGGCTCATAAAAAAGATGGAAACTCCATTGCCATTATAGGATGCGGAACACTTGGTTTGGGATGCGCCCTTGTTGCAAAAGCAATGGGATTTACTCCTACTATTTTTACAAATCAAACAGGCACACCATCTATTGAACAGATAAATTTTGTATCTAAATCAAACATTGAAAAAAACGAAGATCAATATGATTGGGTCATCAACACATCAAACCAATGGCATGACCATCACCTGTCTATGCAATTGGCCAATCGTTTTGCACCTATCGTTATGATTGGTTTTCCTGGGCGTGGACAAGACACACCTGACTTCAACCCCCTAGCCTCACAATATATTTACGACAAACAACTCGCTCTTCTATCTTGTGGTGATATTCCATTGGAACAAATCAAAAATAATATCAAATGGATTTGGGATAGATTATCCGATGGCACCATTGACGGTGATATTCTAATTTCTGAAATTTTTCCATCGTCCAACCTTGATGATGCATATCAAGAATTAGAAAATAGGAAACCTAATACATTCACCTATCTGCTTGATTGGACACAAGATGACTAAATCTTACAATGCCGCACTCATCGGATGTGGTAAAATGGGCACAAGCACGTTTGATCATTTGGTTAATGTTTTTCCAAAAGGTTGGTTACCGCTTAGTCATGGTGAAACAATAGAAAAAACACAAAATATAAATCTTGTCGCACTATGCGATCCAGATAAAAATAACCTTCAAAAAGCATCTCAACAATTTGGTATTAAACAAACATATACATCCTATGAAGAATGTTTAAAAGACAACGATATTCATATCGTTTCCATCGCCACACGCACACCGCCGCGCCCCGATATCATTCGAGCCGCAATAAAATCAGGCGTAAAGGCCATCCATTTTGAAAAACCAATTTGTCAAAATTTAGGAGAGGCCAAATTACTCATAAACGAATTAAATAATGCCAAAATTAAATATAGCTACGGCACATTACGCCGTTATATGGCCGCATATCGACATGCGAAAAATTTAATAAATGACGATATTATCGGTAAAATAAAACACGTCACCGTTGAAAATGACGTTACCACATTGATGTGGAATCATCCTCATTCCGCAGATATGCTTGTTTATTTTTCTGGATCAAACACTCCCACTCATGTTCAGGCCAACTGTAGTGGACAATTTGACGCAACATCACATATTATTGAAAATGATCTCACACTTCATCACGCCGAAATCACATTTGACAATGGTGTGCGTGGCACTATTTCATCTGCTCCTGGCATGAATACACGTATTTATGGCGACAAGGGTATTATCACGATTGGATCGGATGGTGCATATATCACACATAACGCAATGAAAAATGATTTTTATATGGACACGCCAAAAACAATCCCCTTTGACGTGAATGAAAGTGCCATGGAATATTGTTTTCAAAATTTAGTAAGCCAGATTGATGAGGACACAATACCTCTTATCAATGGACAAGATATTATTGCATCACAAGAAATTTTATTTGGCTGTGCTTATTCCGCTCAAAAACAAGGTGTAATAATCAACATTTCGGACATTCCTGATGAATTCACGTTACTGGGAAAATCAAGCGACTGTTACGCCTGATACCTTCTTATTTCTTAACCGATCTTGATCCATATGTTGAACATTGAAACATTAACTTCCATCGTTGGTCATGTGCTATGTCCAACGTATCGGGGTAATCTCTATCTTCTGTCATTTGCATTGGAGGTAGAGCATGAAAATTAATAAACTCCTGCTGCATTTCTTCTAATCCATAATTGGCCAATTTATAACGATATGCTAATGGATTTTCGCGCACATTATATTGCGGTCTATTTTCATCAATCTTACTGTTGACTAACATGTCACCGACACAATCGACATTATAGTTATCCGCAAAAAATTGTGACGTCATTGCATTCAAACTAAACATATCAAACAAACTATTTGAATGCGTAACAATTAATTGCCCGCCATCTTTTAAAATGCGCTGTGCCTGAATATAAAATTCGCGATCTTCTTCGTTTGTGAGATAGGCCAGAACATTAAACGAAATAACGGCATCAAATGAATCATCTGGAATTGATTTCATTAACTCAACGCCCCCCTGTTTCACGATATCCATCGGCATTCCCCATGCCTTTAAATTATTGTGTGCCTCGGCAACCATCGTTTCTGAAATATCTACGCCTTCTATCCTTACCCCTTTATCCGTGAATTGTGGGTAATGGACGGCGTTTCCACATCCAAAATCAAAAATTCGTTTTCCTGATTGATACAGATCGTCTGGTATCAATGCATTAATGACATTCAAACGATGAGTGTGATAATCACCTTCCAATTTTCCAACATAATCATTTGTTGTATCTTCCCAATAATCAAAGGAATCTTTTTCTGCTCCTAATTTTTGTAATGTCATTAAACTAAACCTTTCTTGCTATCGTCCACATATGGGATGATAAATTATGTTTCACTAAAAATTCTTGGAAATCATCACGAGTTTCCTCCCACTTTTCAACCAAAATTTGATAAAGAAATGGATTATCTTCTTTTTTCATCTCACCCGAGACAAACATTTTATGCAGCAATTCGGCATCCAAAACGCCCGGCGTCATGACCTCCACCACTTCAAATCCTGTACGTTCAAACATGACGCGCATTGATTTTGGATTATAATAATTCAAATGCTCAACATCCACAGTTGTCGAATGTTGAGGTGCCGCAACCACGTCAAATCCATGACCATTTGGATTTGTCACAATAACCAATCCACCCGGACGTAAAATACGATGACATGTTTCGAAAATAGATGATGGGTCAAAAATATGTTCGATTACCTCGAAACTACAAACAACATCAACACTGTTATCTTCAAAATTTGTTTCTTCAATGGGCATATTCATGGTTTCTAAACCACGGTCACTACATTTTTTTGCCAATGAATTGGATGGCTCAACAGCAACAAAACGATCAACAAGATGCAACTTCTCAACCTCACTACCGAATGTTCCAAACCCTGCACCAATTTCCACCATAGTTTCAGGTGCCATGTCATATTTCGCACATAGATCACGAACACGCTCCGCTCGTGGACGGAAAATTTTTTCTGTGCGCGCCTCTTCACTCGCTGGAAAAATATGTGTTGCCCAATATTCGTAATTTACCGAGTTAGCATAAAATTTCCCCAAAATTTCAGGTGTCGGACGCGGTGAGATATAAAGCGTGTCACAGTCTTCGCACGTATTGTAATTCATGGAAAATTTTTCAAAGACAAATCGATAACTTGTTGATTTACAGGCAGGGCACCCAACATCAACAAATTGATCGCGAAAACCGAGAAGATAATCAATATCGGCAAGCATTCTCTTTTTCTGTTCATCCATTAAATCATCAGGACGAATATCATTTTCGTTTAATGATTGATTTTGCGCACTCATTTCTTTTTCTTTCCTTTTGATTTCAGAACGCCCTTGTTCATCGTATAAATTTCATCTGCAATATTGATCAATGCATCCTGATGCGAAATCGAAATAATCGTGACCTCGGGTGTTAATGATTTTAATGTATCACAAATTTTTTTTTCAACCTTTGGGTCTAACCCCGCTGTTGCTTCGTCCAAAAACAAAATATCCTTATCATGATAAAGCGCACGTGCGATACCGATACGTTGCTGTTGTCCCCCAGATATCTTTTTCGAGATGTCGCCAATGGGCGTATTCAACCCATCAGGCAATGACTGAACCATACCGTCCAAACCAACCTTTTTCAAAATATCATTTATTTTTTTATTTTTTATTTTTGATGGCTCAACACCAAAGGCAATATTTTCACGGATCGTTGCGTTCAACAAATACACTGATTGCGGAAGGTAACTGACCATATTGCGAAACCCATCAATTTTCTTCGTAATGTCCTTACCATCCAAAATCATCTTACCCGATTGTGGGGACAACAACCCTAACATGATGTCCATAAATGTCGTTTTCCCTGATCCTGATGCCCCAACGATTGATATAATTTTCCCTTTCGGAATCTTTAACGATACATTTTTTAAAACGGCATTATCCGTTGCAGGATAGGTAAAAGAAACATCTTCAATGTTAAAACTCTCTTTGAAATTCAATTTTCGTGGCGTTTTTTTTGAAACCTCCCCCATCGTGCACTTTTCCAAATCTTGTGAAACGGCATTCAATGATGGCCAATAAAAACGAATGCGTGATGCACACACGGTCACCCTATTCATCGTTGGCATCAAACGTAATAGAACCAAGGCAAATAGTGATAATGTTGCAATAAAATTTTCTTCATTTAAGAAAATATAAATCATCACCAACAACATTGTCGCGATTGCAAAAACTTCGATAAATAAAACAGGGATGCGTCCCATCGCCATATCAAATGTTTCGGCTTGTTTCGTTTTTTGCGCTTGTTCATCAAAACGATCAAGGAAATATTTTTCCTTTCGCGCGACTAACAATTCTTTCAGCGAATAGAGAGCCTGCGTCGCCCACTCAATCATACGCCCCCGCGCATTTTGACGTTGAGAACCAAATTTATTAATAATTTTTTTGACACATAATAAAAAGAATAAAACTCCACATGCCAAAATACAAAACGCCAGCAATGTTGCCCCTGGTGAAACGACAACCATCAATGTGAGTAAGGCCATCACGACAAAAATTTCAGATATCAAGATAAACAATGGCTGCACAACAATTGTGAATGCGTAATTAACCTCTTGGTTAATATTACGAATAAGATCTGCACTGTTGCGATGTGACATTTCCAAATAGGGTTTGAATAAATAGGATGCCAACAAACGATTGGTCGTTTGGATTTCCTTGTTTTTGATAAATTTTGCCTGACGCAAACTAACATATGCCAAAAATAAATTTTTACACACGATGTACGTCACAACGACCGCGGATAAACGCAATATAAAACTTTTTAAAGAATCTGCACCAATGATCGTATAAATCATTTCATATGTTTCGTTATTATTTAATTTTTCTGGGTTTGATATAACATCAATGATTGGAACAAGAACGGTTAATCCCGCCATTTCTAACGTCGCACCAACAATCATTAATAACAACAAACCCGCCATGGAAATATAATCCTTGCGGTTAAATAAATTCAAAAAATTACAAATATTTTTCTTCATGTTCTGCGCATTCTATCGCATGAGGGATATGTTTTCCATGATAGTGAGAATTTAATACCCAACCCATTTGCGTTTTAACGCGGCGTCCAAATCATCCATGGACACATTGGGGTTCAAATCATTAATACATGTAACACCATGGTTTGAAATACCACATGGTACAATTCCACCAAAATGAGAAAGGTCTGGATTAAGGTTAATCGCAATGCCATGAAATGTAATCCAATGGCGAATACGTACACCAATCGCCGCAATTTTGGATTCACGACCATCTGGCATAACAACCCAAATCCCAACACGCCCTTCGCGCCGTTCGCCCTTAATATCAAATTCAGATAATGTTCGAATGATCCATTCCTCCAACATCCAGATATATTTTTTGATATCAGGCGTTTGCGAAACCTTTTTCAAATCCATCATGACATAGGCCACACGTTGCCCTGGACCATGGTACGTATATTCACCACCACGTCCCGTTTCATAAACGGGAAATTGCGAGCTCAACAAATCATTTTTATTTGCACTTGTCCCCGCGGTATACAGTGATGGATGTTCCAACAACCAAATTTGATCGTCATCTTCACCTGCATGAATATCCGAAACCGTGGCCTCCATCGCAGATAAACATGGTTCGTATTCTTGAAAATTTTTATCAATAAATTTCATACCAACGCCTATAAAATCTCACTCAAACTGACCTGACCGCTTCCACGTTTGGCCGGTTTTTGTTGGCTTTCATGCGCCTGCCATCCAATTCCAAAAACAATATCAAATGTCACAATAAATCCATCATTAAAAAATCTATTTTTATAAATATTTTTAATATGTTGTTTTTCATTTTTAATGTTTTGATTTCGATTAAATAATGCGTTTGATTCCCCCATATTTTGAAGATCGATGTACAAATTATTAAGGTCACTATATTCAACAATCACACGATCAAAATCCACGACGGGCAATGCAAAATTTGCGCGTTGCAATAACCCTGCATATTGGTAATGATCAATCATTGGATGGATATGTTGTGATCCACCGCCTGTCATTTCTAATTCCGCCGCCGTGATACATGTCCGCAATTCTTGTAATGATTGCCCACCAAAAAACGCACATAAAAACAAACCATCCGGTTTTAAATAATGTTTCATTGCGAATAAAAAACCAGGAACATCATTCACACAATGCAAATACGGCAATGCCACGATACAATCAAATTGGCCTGTGTCATATTTGGGAACTTCATTACCACCATCGATCACATCATAAATCGTAATACTTTTACCCTCAAAATGATCCGCGATAATATGCGATCCACGTTCACCCACAATCAGGATATTTTCAAAGGCACGTTGGATATCTTTCAAATTATCAATCAAACGCGTCGCGGCCTTTCCAAACAAAAAATCATGCCCCGTGATGTGATCACGTGCATATGCGCGATTGCGCCTTATTTTTTCAATATCAAAAATCGGTTTCATATGCCATAACCAATACCATGTCTTTGCACGTAACAAAACACACCAAAATCATATGTGATAAAATTGCTGATTTTTTGTTACCGCCTTTGTGTCCCGCAACGGGTGAACCTGTTGATAAATTAGGCATGGTCGATCCACAATATTGGTCATCACTCAATTTCATCAACGCCCCCTATTGCGAACGATGCGGCACACCGTTTGAATTCGAGGCATCGCACCTATCATGTGGTCATTGCATCGATAATCCACCAACATATAATCAAAATCGATCTGCCCTCGCCTATGACGATACCTCCCGCGAAATCATATTACGGTTCAAACATGGTGATCAAACACACGCGGTAAAGGCTTTCATCCCGTGGTTAAAACAAGCAGGTCATGAATTGTTAAAAAACACCAACATCATCACCCCCGTGCCATTACACACAATGCGTTTGATCAAGCGACGATATAACCAATCAGACCTTATAGGACGAGAATTGAGCAAGCATTACCCTGATATTAATTATATTCCCGTCATATTAACCCGTGTGAAAAACACAATTCCACAAGGGCACAAGAAAGCAAAAGATCGAAAGACGAATGTTAGTCGCGCGTTTAAAACAAACCCCAAACACAATATAGAAGGTAAAAAAATCCTACTTATCGATGATGTTTATACAACTGGCGCAACATTAAACGAATGCGCAAAAACACTCTATAATGCAGGCGCATCAGAAGTTAACTGCCTCACCCTTGCGCGAACAGTTAAAGATTAACCTTTGGGCGCAAGACCTTCCTTCATCAACAACTTACGCAATGGTCCTGCGTATTTTATCGCGCGCAGGCCAAACCGTCTCATTTCGCGCAAAATAACATTATCATTCGCGACCATTTGGTTGAGCATATTCACACCAAAATGACGTGATGTCACATCACGGTGACGACGACGTTCATATGTTTTTAAAACATTCATCGATCCAATATCTCGCCCTGCCTTCACAGCTTTCAAAACAGTATTGGCAAGAACTTCAACATCACGAAGGGAGATATTCAACCCCTGCGCCCCAATGGGTGACAAAACATGCGCAGCCTCGGCAATCAACGCGATTTTCGGTGCAATTAATCGATCTGCCTTTAACGTCATGAGTGGCCATGACACAGGATCAACAATCATATCAATTTGCCCCAAAATTCCACGTGATCGTTCCTGCAATGCCGATATAAATGCCGCACGTGGTAATTTCAAAAATTCGTTTGCATCATCCGTTTTTTCAACCCACACAACCGCGCTTGTATTATCACCGCAGGGGACAAATGCACATGGCCCACCAGTGCGGTGAAATTCTGTCGATGTGTCATCGTGCGATTGAGAGTGCGAAATTACGCATGTGATTGCGCTTTGCCCATAATCCTTTTGTGCAGCATTTATTCCCGCCCACTCTCGAACCGTTGAACGCCGCCCATCCGCACCAACAACCAAATCGGCATTCACAATCACATCATGCCCCTGATCAACATCAACACCATCCATAATCGTAATATTGTCGTGTAATTTTGCCTTATCGGCCAAGGCAACGGTCAACGGCAACAATGGAATATTATATCCAAATTCTGCCAAATCAAGCTCACTCGCTTTAAAATCTTCACGCACCATATTCTCAATTCCACGTGGAAAATGGCTATCATCTATCACCGATAATGTTGCAAGGCGTGTCGATTGATTTTCAAACTCGGGCCAGACATTCGCACATCTTAACACATCCAATGACCCATTCATTAATGCCACGGTGCGCGCGGATGGTTTTATATCATCGTGTACTAGCAATTTATTTTTATCCACCAATGTCACATCAACATCTTTATCCGCCAGAATAAGGGCCAATGATAACCCAGGCACCCCCGCCCCTATAATTGTGACTTTACTTTTTTTCATCGCTATATATTTTATCCTTATCGAATACATTACTAGGAAAGTGAGACATTGATAATGGCTAAAATAGAAATCTACACATGGAAAACATGCCCATTTTGCACACGCGCAAAACAATTATTGGATATGAAGGATGTTGATTATACCGAATACATGATTCAAGGTGACGACGATGCACGCGCAAAAATGGTAGAACGTACAGGCGGCCCAAAAAGCGTTCCACAAATTTTTATTGATGATGTTCACATCGGTGGATGCGATGACATCCATGCGTTAGAAGCAAAAGGTGAATTAGATACAATCCTAAACGCCTAATTTCTACATTGTGTTGTAGTGTCGTAGAACATATGACACTACTCTTTTTAATCCGTCTTGGCTTTCACGCGCTAATTCTAATGGACTCTTACCATCTAAATCATCTAAGGTTTGGCGATAAAATGGGCTATTCCCCATCGCATCTTTATCGATAAATCCACCAACCATCGCATGTAAAAAATTAACGCGCGCTGAAACTGTGTCTTCATCATCCCCTTTTAAAGTAGGAGCACCGGCAATTGAACAAAACACAGAAACGAGAATATTCTGCGCCCCTGCTTGCTCACTATCCGTTATGGACAATAAAGAATTTATATCTATCATGTAAAACATATACCCTACACAAAACATTATGTCCACATATATTAATTAAACTAAGGAAAATATTACTTCGCAAGCAATTGTTTTAATGCCAAGAATGCACGTTTACGATGAGAGTGTTTTTCTTTTCCGCCCTTACCTAATTCGGCGAATGTTTGTGATTCGCCACTTGGTACAAAGATAGGATCATATCCAAACCCATGTGCTCCACGTGGTGGATAAGTAATATCACCATCGACTTCACCTCGCGCCACATATTCCGTACCATCAGGCATAACCAGCGCAAGCACCGCAACAAATTGTGCCCCTTTGTCCGAATTATCCCCAATATCGTCAGATACCTTTTTCATCGCCATCGCAAAGTCTTTGTTTGGGCCAGCCCATCGCGCAGAATAAATCCCTGGTGCACCATCTAATGCATTCACCGCTAAACCACTATCATCGGCTAAACAAGGCATGGCCGTTATCTCACATGCGTGGCGCGCCTTTAATAATGCATTACCTTCAAATGTATCTTCGGTTTCTTCAGGTTCAGGCAACCCCACAGCATCAGCGCCGATGATTTTTACATCCATGCCTGCAAACATATCTTGAAACTCTGCAACCTTCCCCTTGTTATGAGACGCGAGAACAATCTTTTTTGGGAAATTATTATTCATTAAAATATTCTTTCATATCAAATCGTTTTCAACATATACCCCTTACCACGCAAGGTAAGAATAACGGATGGATTTGTAGGGTCAGGTTCAATCTTTTTACGAAGTCTAGTCAATTGCACATCAACGGCACGATCATTCATGTCTAAGTTCAACTGCGTTGCCAACATTTCACGGCGAATAGGCATGTTTGGTTTTTGTGACAGCGCGTAGAGCAATGCGCTTTCTCCCTCTGTCAATGAAATCACATTACCATCACCATCATGAATTGTTTTTTGCGCGGTATTATATGTACGTTGATTAAGTCTTAAAATTTCTTCATCACTGTTTTTTTCAGGTGCCGCCTTTTGCGTACGGCGTAATATCGCCTGCATACGAAGGAGGAGTTCTTGCGGTTCAAACGGTTTGGATAAATAATCATCCGCGCCGGCCTCTAACCCCGCAATGCGATCTTTTGTTTCTGTCATTGCCGTTAGCAGTAAAACCGGAATATCATAGCGAAGTTGTATATGCCCCGCCAATTCAACACCACTTTCACCTGGCATCATCACATCCAATACACACATATCAAATTCATATTTTTTCAATATTTCACGTGCCTGCGCCGCGTCTTGCGCGGTAATAACCATGTATCCATGTTTAGTCAGGTATTGCGCCAATAACTGCCTTATGCGATCATCATCATCAACGGCCAAAATATGTGGCATGTCTGCTTTTAAAACCATAAACAATATGTAACACAGGATTATAAAAATGACGATGAGTTTTGATCAACGCAATGGATGGATTTGGGTAAATGGTGAAATGGTTGAATGGAAATCGGCCACGACGCATATTATTAACCATGGCCTACATTATGGTGGATCAGTTTTTGAAGGCATACGCGCCTATAACAGCAAACCATTTAAATTGACCGAGCACAACCAACGCCTCATCGATTCAGGGAAAACAATTGGCATGGAAGTCCCCTACTCTGTTGAAACACTCAACCAAGCATGTCTTGACATCATGGAGAAAAACAACCTTACCAATTGTTATTTTCGCCCTATTGCATGGCGAGGGTCAGAAGAAATGGGCATTGGCGCTTCATCATGTTCAACCAATGTTGCCATCGCCGCGTGGGAATGGGGACAATATTTTGATGGAACAGGCGGTATTACCCTGCACACATCACAATGGAAAAAACCAGCGCCCGATACATCGGCGACAAGCAGTAAATGCGCCGCAGGATACGTCATTGGCACCATGGCAAAACACGAATCTGTATCAAACGGATATCACGATGCATTAATGTTAGATTATCGTGGATATGTAGCGGAGAGCAGTGGTGCTAATTTATTCATGATTAAAAATGGTGAAATATTCACTCCTATTCCCGATTGTTTCCTTAATGGTATTACCCGTCAAACGATCATAGGGTTAGCGCGCGATAATGGATTAAGCGTTACCGAAAAACATATATCCGTTGATGAACTAATGTCTGCAGATGAAATTTTTGTGACCGGAACCGCCGCCGAAGTAACCGCCGTTGGTAAAATCGATGACAAAGATTTTACGGTTGGCGACGTGACAAAACAATTGATTGAGTTGTACAAGATAGAAACAGGACAGGTTTAAAATTTTAACCCTGGATATGTACGTCCAAAAAATGGAATTGGTTGCGCTTTTTTCAAGTTAAACTCTTTATTCCCAAGGATGATTTCATCTTTTTCAAAAGCACCACCTTTAGCCACCCTTGGCTCTTTATCCGAATACATTGATGCCCAATGCGCCATACAACGAATAAAATCTTGCGCGTGATAGTGACGCGCCTCATTCACAAATTCTGCCCACAATTCAAAATCAACATCGATCACATTTTTTACAAATCCAGACATACGCGATATCGCCACATCTGACATTTTATCATGAGGACGGTTATAATACCCTAGATCACCACGTTGCGATGCCGTGGATATAATGATGTTGTGAATATCTGGATTTACCAATTCTAACTTAGGGTGATTTCGATATTGCGTATCAACAATATAAGAGGAATGCCCCTTTGTTGCATTTCCTGCAGCTTCAAAAACCTCATCTAATATTTCATTTTTGGTTCGAATATGCCCCATTGTGGCACTATATCCAGAACCATGAACGTTCTGTTCAACCATGTACCCCATTGCACCCAAATACCCTGTCAGGGCGATGTCGGCATCATCCGTCAAAACATAAATTGTATTATGGACTTGAAATGTACCCTCTATACCAAAGGCTGGATCACCATCTTTTACAATTTGCGCTTCATACATAGTTTAAACATTATGAAAATAATTATAGATTGTCAAACATTAAACCTAAACAGGATAATATCACCATCTTTAACGATGTATTCTTTTCCTTCTTGGCGGGTTTTACCGTTTTCTTTTGCGCCTGATTCACCACCACATGCGACAAAATCTTCAAATCCTGTGACTTCGGCCTTAATGAATCCTTTTTGGAAATCGGTATGAATAACACCTGCGGCGGCTGGTGCCTTGTCCCCTTTATGGATTGTCCATGCGCGCGTTTCCTTTGGTCCCGCGGTGAAATATGTTTGTAGAGATAGCAAATCAAAACCAGATTTAATAATCTTATCCAAACCTGCTTCATCTAAATCAAGACTTTCGAGGAATTCTGTTTTTTCCTCAACAGTTTCCAAAGTCGAAATTTCGGCCTCAATCGCGGCAGAAATAACAACAACATTCGCGCCTTGATCCGCCGCCATACCCGCGACCTTTTCTGACAAATCATTCCCCTTTGCCGCGTCTTCTTCGTTTACATTACACACATACAAAACAGGTTTTGACGTTATCATTTGTAGCTTTGTAAGCAATGGCAATTCATCATCGGATAAATCAAGTGTGCGAACGGGTTCACCCGCGTCCAGCGCAACCTTGACTTGTTGCGCAACACCCAATAATTCAGCCGCGTCTTTGTCATTACCCTTGGCCTTTTTTTCCATGTTTTTGATTTGTTTGTCGATTGATTCAAGGTCAGCCAACATCAATTCTGTTTCAATAATTTCCGCATCACGGATCGGGTCAACCGACCCCTCAACATGCGTAATATCGCCATCTTCGAAACAACGAAGCACATGAATAATGGCATCCGTTTCACGGATATTGGCAAGAAATTGATTCCCCAACCCTTCACCTTGTGATGCGCCCTTTACAAGGCCGGCAATATCAACAAATTCTAATTGAGCGGGTAAAATATTTTGCGATCCTGCCAATTTTGCGATTTGATCAAGGCGTGTGTCCGGCACGGCAACGCGCCCAACATTAGGTTCAATTGTACAAAATGGAAAATTCGCGGCCTGTGCATTCGCCGTCGCGGTCAACGCGTTAAACAAAGTTGATTTTCCAACGTTGGGCAACCCAACAATTCCACAATTAAATCCCATGATAATAGTCCTTTTTTATTTGATGAAATTATTTACCACAAGCAACGTCGATGTCACAGAGATTTTTTAACTAATAACCATTCTAGAATAAACAGGTGCTATTTTAGGGGAAACATGTCCAGAAGGATGAGCCTTAACAAACGTTGGTTCGTAATCACCAAGATCATCCTTGAGTATCTTAAAAACTTCACATTTCGCGATCTCTGGTGTTTTTCCTTGAGGCAATTCGTCTGAATATACGACTAAATCAACATCATATTCACGACCATTTTCTGCAAGCTGAACCCACGCCATAACAACTGCATTTTTATATGGTGTCTCCTGTAAACGATCCGTCAATTTTTCTGCAAAAGAATCCGCCTCTAAAAAACTTGTGAAAGCAGTATTTTTTTGTTTCTCACCGCCTTCAGAAACATCATCAAAAGAAACCTTACATGCTCCACACGTTTCACAATTTGAACATAATTTTGCACCGATGTTGTCTTCCATTATTTTTCTCCCTTCATATCTTGCATCACCTTTGCGGTAAAATCAGTGGGTTTATTTAACAGATTACCAATATATTTTGCAACAAATTTCAATTGAGGGTCGAGCCAATCATGCTCTTCATCACGGAAATTACCAAGGACATGACCGTTCACGCGCGCCTTTGACCCCGGATGTCCAATGCCCATACGCACACGGTAATAATCGGGCATTCCAAATCGTCCTGTGATGGATTTTAGGCCATTATGTCCCGCCGAACCGCCGCCTTTTTTAACCTTTATCACGCCTTCGGCCAAATCCAATTCATCATGGAACACAAATATATCTTCGGGATCAATTTTATAAAATGCTGCCAATGGTTGCACGCTTTCACCCGATAAATTCATAAATGTTTGCGGCTTTAACAAGATAACCTTGTCCGTGCCTAATCGCCCTTCGGACACCAACCCTTTTGATTTTGATTTCCAATCCGAAAAACCATGCGCGTCTTTTATCGCGTCCATCGCCATAAACCCAATGTTATGACGTTGCTTTGCATGTTCACTTCCTGGATTACCCAGCCCTACAAAAAGATACATTATCCCCTACCCTATTTTTTCAACATAGCCCAATGCGTTATCAAGGCCTGCCATTGTTTGTGCCATATCGACGCTGTTATCATTTGCCCAATCACGTAGTGTTTTGAGGTAGGCAATACTCACCCCCGCAACGCGCATTGTGCCCTTTATACCGTTTGTGTCCATATCCGCCAATGCCATCATTTTGATCATTGATTGTGGCACCCATGGCGCGGTCACCATCATTTGTTTTGGATCAAGTGTTACGGCGTTTAACATGCTTAATACACTGGCACGATTATCATTCAACACATCAAACCGTTCCATCAACACATCAAATATTTTATCACGTGAACTATCCGTATCATCAAATGCATCATTCATCGCATCCATCACTTGCGCATCAATTTGCCGTTCGTAGGCATGAAGGATATCCATTTTCTCTGGAAAAACTGCCTGCACATCCGTCAATTCACATTTCGCTTTTTCCGCAATTTGTGCCATATGCACATCATTCCATGGATACGCGGACGCTAAATCCAAAGATGCTTGGATAACTTTTGCTTTCATTGTTTCAATATCTTGCGCGCTTGCCCTGCTCATGCCACAACTATATATCAGAATTTTGTAAAGGAAAGACTTTCATGACGACTTATGACGTAACGGGTATCGGTAATGCAATGGTTGATGTTTTGGCCAATTGTGATGATCAATTTTTAATCGACTATAAAATTGAAAAAGGGTCAATGACATTAATCGATGAAGCACGCGCACAAGAATTATCCGCGGCACAAAATGACGTTACAATTCAATCTGGCGGATCGGCCGGTAACACCATGGCTGGCTTTGCGTCATTTGGTGGAAAAGGTGCCTATATCGGACTTGTTGCAAATGACAAATTCGGCGATGCCTTTGTGAACGATATGAATGATATAGGGGTTACATTCAACACCCCTCGCCATAATGGTGATGTCTCAACGGGGCGTTGTACAATTTTTATTACCCCCGACAGTGAACGATCAATGAATACATTCCTTGGTGCATGTACTGAATTATCCGTTGATCATATTAATGCTGACTTAATTGCGAACTCTAAGGTGACCTATATGGAGGGATATCTATTTGATAAAGATCCTGCCAAGGCTGCATTTTACAAGGCCGCGGAAATCGCACACGCGGCAGGTCACGAAGTCGCCCTTACCTTATCAGACAGCTTTTGCGTTGAACGTCACCGTGATGATTTCCTAAAATTAATTGAAGGTGATGTAAACATCCTGTTTGCAAATGAAGCTGAATTAAAATCCTTATTCCAAACAGGTGACTTTGAAGAAGCGTTCGAAAAGGCATCACGCCTATCATCTATCGTTGTTGCAACGCGTAGCGAAAAAGGCGCGGTCGTTTCAAACAACACACAACGTATCGAAATTGACGCACAACCTGTGGATAAGATTGTGGATATGACTGGTGCAGGCGATCAATTCGCCGCAGGTTTCCTTTATGGCTACACCCAAAAAATGCCAATTAGGGAATGCGCGATACTAGGTGCCAAGGCCGCGGCAGAAGTGATTAGCCATATCGGTCCACGCCCACAAATTGATTATAAAGACTTGGCCGCATGATCATACGCACACTAACATTCATCATTCTCTCTACTCTTCCATTGCGCACGCATGCGAATGAACCTGTATCGGCCATTGCCATGCATGGCACGTCCCCGATGAATGAAAGTGATTTTACCCATCTGCCTTACACTAACCCCAACGCAACAAAAGGCGCGACATTAACCCAATGTTCAATCGGTACGTTTGACACCCTCAATGACAATACAATGAAGGGAAAAGCTGCCGAAGGGTTACACATGCTCAACGATCCATTGATGCGCCGTGTGTGGAGCGAACCATTTGGATTATATGGTGTGATTGCAAAAGACGTTATTTTACCCGACGATCGCTCGTCTATCACATTTAACTTAAATCCCAATGCGATTTTCCATGATGGATCACGCATTACAACCGCTGATATCCAATTTTCGTTTGAACAATTACGCGATAAAGGAAAACCAAACACGCGTAACGTTTATAGACTTGTCAAAAATGTTGATGTGAAAAACGATACAACAATTCGTTTTGATTTTGGCGAAAGCTATAATCAGGAAACAGCACTCATACTTGCCATGATGCCTATTTACTCAAAGGCATATTGGCAAGACCGTGAATTTGATAAAACAACATTGGATATACCATTAGGGTCAGGCCCATACAAAATCAAATCAATTGATGAAGGGCGTAAAATTACATACGAAAAAGTGACTGACTATTGGGCAAAAAATAACCCTGTTCATATCGGTCATTACAATTTTGATCACATGACATTTGATTATTATCGTGATGAACAGGTCGCATTAGAAGCGTTCAAATCGGGAGATTGCGATGTTCGCCGTGAATTTAATCCCGCAAAATGGCAAATTAATTATGATGATAACGGTGATTATGTCCGCGAAGAATTATCCCACTCACGCCCTGAACCCGCACGTGGATTTATCATGAATACGCGCCGCGCACCGTTAAATAATATCAAAGTGCGCGAGGCGTTATCACTCGCATTTGATTTTAATTGGATGAATAAAACATTATTCCATGGTAAGGCAAAACGCGTTAACAGCATATTTTCAAATACAGAATTAAAATCAAATTTTTCTTTTAATAACAAAAACAAACGTAAAAATCTTAAACAAGCGAATAAATCATTAAATTCATCTGAATGGATATTAAAAGATGGAAAAAGATTTGAACTATCCCTCATCCTCAACAACCCTGCCGAAGAGAAAATCGCTCTTGCCTATGCACGCGATCTCAAACGCCTTGGTATTATTTTAAACATTCGCGTTCTCGACACCGCTCAATTTTTTGGCGCATTGAACGATTACGATTATGATCTTGTCTCATGGAGATGGATCAATTCCTTATCCCCTGGCACAGAGCAAAATGTTTATTGGGGATGCGAAGCGGCAAATACAAAAGGATCACGAAATTATTCCGGTGTTTGCAATCCTGAAATCGAAATCACGATCGAAAATTTAGCCGATGCAAAAACATATGAACATCTGCGCCTTCACGCTCAAAAGTTGGATAGTCAAATTATGAACCAATATTTATTTATCCCACATTACTATACTGGCGTTGACTATGTCGTGCGCCAACCACGTATAAAACACCCTGCCGAACAATCCACCTATGGTATGGTTTTGGAAACATGGTGGAGTGAGCAATAAGACAAAGAATAAACATTGTAAAAGTCATAAAAATTGTTATTTTAAAATCATGAAAAAAATATTTACACTCGCTCTTGTCACTTTAACTGCCGCTTGCACTCAAACTCAACATACATCTGTTGAAGATAACGCCGCATTTTGGGAACGCACAGATAACGTGTCCGCCCTTTATATGCGTGGGCCAAAGGCACAACATCAATTGCACAAAGATATTTCATCATGTGTGTCAGAGGTCAAAGAATTATCACGCCTTGGGACAATTCGTAACGCAAACCCACCACGTAATGTTGAAGTCAATGTTGGTCTAGCCGAAAATTGGCAATCACCAAAAGGTGACGGCCCGCTACATACAGAATTTCGTGATTTCCATGATTTTGAAACATGCATGAATTTCAAAGGTTGGAATCTTACAAATTATGTCCGTCCACACACAATGGACAAGGCACGTACAAACTATAACACGACTATTTTAGGAAAAACATTCGAAGTGAAGGAAGCGCAACCATCATATTCTCACGGTAACGATTCCCAATATAACGATTAATCATGACACAGGCGGTTTATACAAAACTGCCTGATCGGGCATTTATTTGCATCACAGGCGACGATAAACGGTCCTTTTTACAAGGGTTAATAACGCAAGACATCGACCTTCTTGATACACAGCCCCTACTCTATTCCTGCCTCCTGACCCCTAATGGTAAATTCTTATTCGATTTTTTTATTCATGAAAATGATGAAAAAATTATGATTGATTGCGAAGGTGGTAAACGCGCCTCCGCCCTATTCAAACGCCTATCCATGTTTAAATTACGATCGAAGGTTACGTTAGAATTACAAGATAACGTTGATGCATTTCAAATATTCAATGGGGCATGGGACGGTAATTATAAAGATCCTCGCCATGACGCATGCGGGTATCGCGCCTATTCAAAACCTCATGATATAAACGAAGTTAACTTTGGCATTTGGGACACCCACCGCATAAAACACGAAATACCTGATGGATCACGAGATTTAATCCCCGAAAAATCATTCATTCATGAAAGTGATATCATTATCGAAAGTGCCGTTTCATATACAAAGGGATGCTACATGGGGCAAGAATTGGTCAGCCGTATGCACCACCGCGGTTTGGCAAAAAAGAAGCTGCGCTGCATAGACATTAAAAATGCCCCCGAGGGAGCAAATTTAAGATCAACATGCGGTGATGTTGGGTTAATCCTTTTAAAATTGACATAACAATAAAAATTCATTATAATGCAACTATGACAAAATGCCCTTTAGAAGAAACAGCTAAAGAAAATGGTTATGCTCTGCATTTAGGATTCAGAGTTGGCAAGTATTCCGTCGACCAATATAGAGGTTTCAAAGGTGGCGCCGTCTTAACACTATTTGGTTATGATGCAGACGGTGATATCTGCGTTTTAATGCTCAAACAAAAAAAATGGAATCGGGACAATCCTCAATACAATTTTATCGAAGGTTTTCGCAATGGTCCCGATCTTGATCAAGATCCAAGTAAAATTACACAACCTCTGACTGATAAAGATCAGGCCATTCAAGAATGTTTAGAGGAAACTGGCATCGATTTAAAAGAACGAAACGTTTCTGTAACTCCTCTAAATTTTACAAAAGACAATGGCCAAGAACATTATAATATTTCGGGAGCAAAAAATAACTTTGTTCTTCAAAATGTAAATTTTTTCTATGCAATATTGCCTCAAAACACCTCCCTTCCAACACCAAGCCCTATTGATAGTACAGAGAAAATTGAAAAAGGTTTTTGGATAAAAGTAAAAGATATCAAAGACGTGAACGGACATGTTCGTTTCACCGATCCAGACACCGAACAAGAATGTGGTTTAGGTCAATCCAACGTCGTGTCCAAAGCACTACGCGATGCGTTGAAAAAACACATGATTAACGAAATAAAGAAAAACACTTCTAATTACACAATAAAAGAGATGGAAGAGATAGAAAAAACATATCCTTCGAATATAGGCGACGCCCCACAATGGCTTAATACATTAAAAGAAGAAGCTCAAAAAATACCTATATTTACAACCTCCAGAGCAAAGCCATCTAATCACCTGACGTACCCCGTGTAAAACTTAAGTTATCCCGCCTTTCTTAATTTTTCAACATTTTGAGCATGCTTCAATGTGCTTTGTGCCGCGGCAAGGCGTGCAATTGGCACGCGATATGGCGAACATGAAACATAATTTAGTCCACTTTTCTGGCAAAAATCAATTGATGACGGATCACCACCATGTTCACCGCAAATACCCAGTTTTAAATCTGGTTTTGTCTCACGCCCCTCACGACAGGCTATATCAACCAAACGCCCTACTCCGTTTTGATCCAACCTTACGAACGGATCATGCGTGAATATACCTTGATCCACATAATCGGGTAAAAATTTACCCGCATCATCACGGGATAGTCCCAACGCGGTTTGGGTTAGGTCATTTGTACCAAAACTGAAGAAATCTGCATGATGTGCGATCTCATTCGCCATTAAGGCTGCGCGTGGTAATTCGATCATTGTACCGATCAAATAATCAATGCGCTTACCCGCCTTATCAAACACCTCTTCCGCTGTTTTTTCGGTCAGTGCGCGCAAGATTTCCAATTCCTTTGATGTTGCGATCAACGGAATCATAATTTCAGGTTTTGCACTTGTTTCCAACGCCGCCTCGATAATCGCACGCACCTGCATTGCGTATATTTCAGGGAATGTAATACCCAAACGGCATCCACGATGACCCAACATTGGGTTACTTTCCGATAATTGCCCCAAGCGATCAGACACTATTTTTTCATCAATGCCTGCAACATTTGCAAATTCCGCGATATCCTTTTCACCATGGGGTAAAAATTCATGTAATGGCGGGTCAAGCAAGCGCACCGTGACGGGCAATCCATCCATAACCTTGAACACCTCAATAAAATCATTCTTTTGCATGGGCTCAAGTGCGCTTAACGCCTCTTCGCGCCCTTGTACATTATTGGCAAAAATCATCTCGCGTACCTTTTGAATGCGATCTGCATCAAAAAACATATGTTCCGTCCGCGCCAAACCGATACCTTCGGCGCCAAAATTAATTGCCGTTTGGGCATCCAACTTTGTTTCGGCATTGGCACGCACATTCATCGTGCGCACATCATCCGCCCATGCCATTAATGTTTCAAAATCACCTGATAATTCAGGTTCAATACGTGCAACGGCACCGGCCATCACCTCGCCCGTTCCACCATCAAGGGTAATCACGTCACCTTCGTTAAACACACGTGTGCCAACCGACAATGTCTTTGCCTTGTAATCCATTGTGATAACACCTGCACCCGCAACACAACATCGTCCCATACCACGCGCAACAACGGCGGCATGTGATGTCATACCACCACGTGAGGTTAAAATCCCTTGCGCCGCGTGCATACCGTGAATGTCTTCAGGTGATGTTTCAATACGGCACAAAATTGTGTTCGTACCTTCATTTGCCCATTCCTCGGCCAAATCGGCACTAAAGGCAATAACACCCGTTGCCGCACCAGGGGATGCAGGCAAACCCGTGGCAAACACATCACGGGCCGCATTAGGATCAAGCGTTGGGTGAAGCAATTGATCAAGCGATGCAGGGTCAACACGATTAATCGCCTCGGCACGAGTGATCATTTCCTCACCCACCATATCAACCGCAATTTTCAGTGACGCCTTGGCCGTGCGTTTACCGCTTCGCGTTTGAAGCATGTATAATTTACCTTGCTGAATCGTGAATTCGATATCTTGCATATCACGATAATGTTTTTCCAATGTATCGCGAACCGATACCAATTGATTATAAATATCTGGTAAATCTTGCTTCATCTGATCAATCGGTAATGGTGTGCGAATACCCGCGACGACATCTTCACCTTGTGCATTGATCAAATATTCACCGTAAAAATAATTATCCCCCGTGGATGGATCACGTGTAAAGGCAACACCCGTTCCACAATCATCCCCCATATTACCAAACACCATCGCCTGTACATTTACAGCCGTCCCCCACTCGTGTGGAATATCATTAATCTTGCGATAAGTTACCGCACGTGGAATTTGCCATGATAAAAAAACAGCACCAATCGCCCCCCATAATTGAGCATGTGGATCCTGCGGAAAATCATCAACAATATTTTTATACTCACTAACAATTGTCTGCCAATCCTCAGCTGTTAAATCCGTATCATGCGTGTAATCTTTACGACGTTTCAATGTGTCCAAAACATCTTCAAATTCATGATGATCATACCCCATCACCACATCCGAATACATTTGGATAAAACGACGATAACTGTCCCATGCGAACCGCGGATCACCCGAACGATTGGCAAGGCCAACAACCGTTTCATCATTCAAACCAAGGTTTAAAACGGTATCCATCATACCAGGCATAGACACACGCGCACCCGAACGGACAGATACCAACAGTGGGTTTTGGTTATTACCAAATTGTATTCCCAATTCATTTTCAATTTTTTCTAAGGATTGTGTGACTTGCGTCTTTAACGCATCAGGATAATTTTGATCATTATCGTAATAATGCGTGCAAACTTCCGTTGTCACGGTAAAACCACTGGGCACTGGCAAACCAATTGATGCCATTTCGGCCAAATTTGCGCCCTTACCACCAAGCAGGTTTTTCATGGATGCATCACCATCCGCCGTACCGTTTCCAAAATTATAAACCCATTGCGTCATGATGATTTCTCCTTATTATTTATCTTGGATAATTCACTTTAAATCCTTCACCATCATCAGGCAAAGATTCTCATCCAGTTTTACACGGGAATTAGGAGTTAACATCTCTCGATCATATGTCACACCATTTCCATCTGGTTTATAGTCAAGTTTGTAATATAACTGCTGCGCAACACCAAAATCAGGTGACACAGGAACCGATATTCCCACCATATTTCCCGCGGTTTGATTTTCACAATGTGTAATCAAAGCCGTTCCAACACCCTGCCCCCGTGCATCAGGTAAAACGAATACATCTTGGATTTCAGGAATATTCAATCGTTGGTAAAGCGCATATTTGGGTGAGTGATTTAAAACAGAAAACCCCTTACCTGCAATATAGTAAACATCACAGCGATCGCTAGATTTATAAATAGGATCAAGATATCCATCAAAAATATTATCCAACTTATCCCATTTCTTAATTTCCATTGTATTATCAAACATAATGCGATTAAATAAGTCCATGCCTTATTTATTTTTAGTTGTTTTATTTATCTCAATCCCTGCACATGCCGAATTTGGTTTTGACAATGGTATTCGTAAACCACAATCCATGATGGTTGCAGGAAACAGTGTTATAGATAGCAGTGAAGAGTATATTACTGAGGATAGCAATGACCCAAGTAGTGGATATAACGATGGCTATGAAACTGATAACAAAGAAAACGCCATTAGTATGATGCCTCCTATCACCGATGAAGTTATAGAACCAATCATGCCTATTGAACCGACATCACCATCCGCACCCGTTGCAACACGTAAGGTTTTCAAAAAAATAACACCTGTAAAATCACAACGCTCCATTGCCGATGAACGTATCGATGACAGCTATGTTCAAGAACTGATCAAAAATAACTTTAATTTCAAAAACAAATAAGGAATTTATGCTGTAAAAAAAGCCCTTTATCAGGGCTTTTTATTTTTCTCTATTTTGAAGATTTTTTCTTTTCTTTTTTCTTCTTTTCCTCACGGACATAGACAGGCTCAACATCATCCTTGTTTACCACATCCGCCGTAATCACGACTTCCGTCACATCATCCATATCTGGCACTTCGTACATTGCATTCAACAACATATTTTCAATGATTGAACGCAACCCACGTGCACCCGTTTTACGAACAATCGCTTTGTCTGCGATCGCCTTCAACGCTTCGTCTTTGAATGTTAGTTTCACATTTTCAAGATCAAACAGTTTCTTATATTGTTTAACCAGAGAATTTTTAGGTTCTGTCAAAATTTGAACCAACGCATCCGCATCCAAATCGCGCAATGTCGCAAGAATCGGCAAACGACCAACAAATTCTGGTATCAAACCAAATTTCAACAGATCTTCCGTCTCCATAATCGCAAGCAATTCACCAACACCACGAGTCTCCGGCCCACGAACATCGGCACCAAAACCAATTGACGTACCGCGACCACGCGCAGAAATAACTTTATCAATACCTGCAAATGCACCACCACAGATGAATAGCATGTTCCGTGTATCAACTTGCAAAAATTCTTGTTGTGGGTGTTTACGTCCACCTTGTGGTGGAACAGATGCAACCGTTCCCTCCATCAATTTCAACAATGCTTGTTGTACACCTTCACCACTCACATCGCGTGTAATGGATGGGTTATCTGATTTACGAGAAATTTTATCAATCTCGTCAATGTAAACAATTCCACGTTCAGCACGCTCAACGTTATAATCTGCCTGCTGAAGAAGTTTTAAAACAATGTTTTCAACATCTTCACCAACATAACCGGCCTCCGTTAACGTTGTTGCATCCGCCATTGTAAATGGAACATCAAATGTTTTCGCCAATGTTTCTGCTAATAATGTCTTACCGCAACCTGTTGGTCCAACAAGAAGGATGTTTGATTTTGCCAATTCAACATCTTGATCCTTACCACCATGTTCTAAACGTTTATAGTGATTGTGAACCGCAACAGATAGAACACGCTTTGCGTCATCTTGACCAATAACATAATCATCCAACACGTCACGAATTTCAGATGGTGTTGGAATTTTTCCGTCTTCTGATGATGCCAATTGAGTTTTGTCTTCTTCACGAATGATATCCATACACAACTCAACACATTCATTACAAATGAATACATTTGGCCCCGCAATCAACTTGCGCACTTCATGCTGGCTCTTTCCACAGAAAGAGCAATATAGTGTGTTTTTGTTTTCGCCGTCAGTATCTTCGGTCTTGCTCATAAGATTAACATTCCTATTTTTGAATTATTTCTTGTCAGTTTGCCAACACCGCACGTCCATGGCAAGGGGGCAATATAATCTTTTGTACTCTTTACTTTTGAAATAAAAGCGTCAATATTTCGTTAAGATGACAAATATGCCTACACTTCAGACAATTACAGACACTTTTTCTATCCTTGATGACTGGGAAGATCGATACGCCTATCTTATTGATTTAGGGCGAAACCTCCCCCCCTTTCCAGTGGAACAAAAAACAGATGGTAACATTGTACAAGGATGCACATCGCAAGTATGGATGGTGTCTAACACTGAAAATGATACAATTAATATTATTGCGACGAGCGATGCACATATCGTACGTGGCCTTATCGCACTTGTTATCGCCATATATAACAATAAATTACTATCAGACATTAAAAACATCGATATAGAAGATATTTTTAATGACATTGGGTTATCAGAGCATCTGTCTCCCAATCGCCGTAACGGTTTTTTTGCTATGGTTGAAAAAATAAAACACACAAAATAATGTGCTAATCCTCTTTCCTGCTCAAAACAAACAAAGAGACTATTGTTAAAACGAACAATTGAACCATTAAAATAGCCGTTGGAACATTCAATACCATACTTAACACAACTGTTAACACAATCATCACCATTGCTTGCATCTTAGTCTTACGAGAAATTGCGCGCTTACTCTCCCATTTCAATATAACCTCACCAAAATAACGATGGTTCAAAAGCCACCTATGGAATTTTTCCGAGGATTTTGCAAAACAGAATGCGCTTAACAACAAAAAAGGTGTCGTGGGTAACAATGGTAACACAATACCGATGATCGCCAACCCAAGAGAGATAAATCCCGAAATAAATAAAACAATCCGCATAAGAGTTAATTAAATTTTTCTGCGACTTTTTCAAATTTTTGGTACGCAAGGCGAAGAACTGTATAAGCCATGTTAATATCTTTTAGCTTGTCTTCTGCTTCTGGATTATTCCGATTTATATCTGGATGCCACTGTTTTGCCAATTTTTTATATTGAACCTTAATTTCATCCAAAGTAATCGGCGCAGATAATCCTATAATTTCTAACGCTTCTCCCTCTGGTGTATCCGTCGCAATATTACGGTTACGTTTTTCTTCCTTCTTTTTCTCACGCGCCTTGGCCGCGTCATCATAGAAAGTTCCTGCCTGACGGCGCAATTCATCTTCTAAATCAACATTGCCTGTAAATTGCCATGTTGGGCGGTTTCCAAATAACGATTCGTACATATGGTCTTGAACCGCTTTATCGCTCATCCCATCAAAAAAATTCCACGCACGGTTATAATCGCCCACATGTGCCTTACAAAATCTGTAATACTCATCAAGATCACGGCTTTTGGGTGCACGATAATCACCGGCACCATCACACCCACTAATTTCACATCGGTGCGGAGAAGATTTCATTCGCTCTTCGTCAAATTCTGGTGATTTTTCTTTTAACTTTACTTTGCGCATGGTTTAATAATTATACGATGATTGAGACACAGCTGAAAGACATATTAGAAAACAATTTTAATTGCAAACAATTGATTGTTGAAAATCAAAGCCACCTTCACGAAGGTCACGCTAGTTCACCAAACTCAGGGCAAAGTCATTTCCATATCACGGTTGTTTCTGACGATTTTGAAGGACAATCACGTATTGCGCGACATCAATTCATTAACACGCTAGCGTTACCTTTGTTTGAAAAAGGCTTGCATGCACTTTCACTATCTTTGTTTACACAAAAAGAGTACAAAACGTAAACTTTTGGGTTGATTTGCATACAATTTTATTCTACCTTAGGTTGTGTAACAATAGAAATAAGGGAAGATTTTATGCTAAACACAGATAAAACAGCGCTTGTAAGCAGAAATATAACTGTTAACAAAAAAAGAACCTCTATTCGATTAGAGGCTCAAATGTGGATCGCACTCAAAGATATTGCAGAGAGAGAAAAATGCAGCATACATGATATTTGTGGCGTTATTGCAGGAAGAAAATCTGAAACAATTACATTGACTGCCGCTATTCGCGTATTTTTGATGCTTTATTTTAAAGCCGCTTCAACAGAAGAAGGACATAACCGCGCTGGACACGGTGGCTTCCAACAAATGATGTCACGTGTTGTAAATACAGCACAACCATCTTACGAAGAAGAAAACGTCCCATCAAAAAATATTGCGCTATAATCTTATTATTATATGCATAAGCTTTGTTTCTTGTTTTACGTTTTAACAACATTCGCATAAACTACTGCATATGGCAGAGAATCAAAGCACAGGTGGCGGACTATCATTCAACGGATTTAAAGATTCTGTCTTTCGCGGCGATATCCTTCTTGCACTAGGTATCATCGCCATTATTACAGTCTTAATTTTTCCAATGCCCACCTGGCTATTGGATATGTCATTAGCCCTATCCATGACATTTTCTGTCATGATTTTAATGACTGTTCTCTTTCTTGAACGTCCACTTGATTTTTCGACGTTTCCGACAGTTCTCCTCATCGCAACAATGCTTCGGCTGGCGTTAAACCTTGCGTCAACCCGCCTTATTCTTGCCCACGGGCACGAAGGCCCCTTTGCAGCTGGCGATGTCATTGGTGCCTTTGGCGGGTTTATTATGCAGGACAATTATATTATCGGTATTATTGTTTTTGCCATTTTGGTAATTGTAAATTTTGTTGTTATTACAAAGGGTTCTGGTCGTATCGCAGAGGTCGCAGCACGATTTTCTTTAGACGCAATGCCTGGGAAGCAAATGGCCATTGACGCCGACATGTCCGCAGGAATCATTACAGAAGAAGAAGCAAAAGAGCGCCGTACAACTTTAGAAGAAGAAAGTAATTTCTTTGGCTCTATGGATGGTGCGGCCAAATTCGTCCGTGGTGACGCCATTGCAGGCATTCTCATTACGTTGATTAATGTGATCGGTGGAATCATTATTGGAACCGCACAGCAAAACATGAATATTGGTGATGCGGCAGCGAGCTATACAATGCTAACCGTTGGTGATGGTCTTGTCTCACAGATCCCTGCACTTGTTGTTTCCATCGGCGCGGGCCTTCTTGTGTCCAAAGGTGGCGTTACAGGCACGACGCAAAACGCACTATTCACACAATTTAGTCGTTACCCTCGTGCGCTTGCCTTAACTTCTGTCCTCATGGTTACGTTGGCTGTCCTTCCTGGAATACCACCGTTACCCTTCCTTTTTCTCGGTGTTGCATCCGGCGCAATGGCTTGGTTCTCATTAAAAAATGTACAAGAGCAAGAAATCAACCAGCAACATCAACAGCAAGCGCTGGAAGGTGACCCCCAACAAATGCTTGGTAAACCTGCTGAGGAACCAATCTCCGAGACTCTCGCCATGGACACCATCCGTCTCGAACTTGGGTATGGCCTCCTCTCCCTCGTCAATTCAGAAACTGGCAACAAATTGACGGATCAAATTAAAGGATTACGCCGTCAATTAGCCGAAGAAATGGGGTTCATACTTCCCTCTGTTCGCATCCAAGATAACTTACAATTACAAGCCAACGACTACACCGTACGTGTAAAAGAAATCGGTGCTGGTGGATCATCTGTTCGTCCAGGTATGTTTTTATGCATGGATCCGAGTGGCGAACCAATCACCCTGCCTGGTGAAAATACAACCGAACCCACATTTGGACTTCCCGCCATGTGGATTGACGATCAATATCGTGAAGAAGCTAATTTCAAAGGGTATACAGTCGTCGATGCAACAACCGTTGTGACTACTCACCTAACCGAGATAATAAAAGACAACATGCAGGATTTATTATCCTATACAGAAAGTCAAAAATTATTAGATGAACTGCCAGAACAATACCAAAAACTGGTTGCCGATGTTATCCCTGCACAAATTAACGTCACCTCCTTGCAACGTATATTACAAAACTTACTAGCTGAACGCGTTTCAATCCGTGACTTACCTACAGTACTAGAAGGAATTGCTGAGGCCGCGAACTACACAAAAAATGTGAGCATGATTACAGAACATGTACGTTCACGCCTTGCACGTCAAATTTGCAACCAGTACGCGGCACATGATGGCGTCATGCAAATTGTCACACTAACCGCAGAGTGGGAACAAGCATTTATGGAGAGCCTCATTGGTGATGCAGACGACCGTCAATTGGCCATGGCCCCTACAAAATTACAAGAATTCATTAAACGCGCGAGCGAACAATACGAAAAATTTGGTATGCAAGGGTTAAACCCCGTCATCGTCACTTCACCACATATACGCCCCTATTTACGTACTGTTATTGAACGTTTCCGCCCCCAAACAGCAATTTTGTCACAAAATGAAATTCACGCAAAAGCACAAATAAAAACTTACGGCTCTATTTAGTATACATAAATTTGATTTTTGTGAATTTATCATGTATTCTTCCCTCATATTATTTTTATAAGGATAAAGAAAATGGCAGATACATTTCCTACAGATAAAGATGGCAACCTTATACCTGACAGACCTTTACAACTTCAACAAGCATCTAGAGAGAGGGTCGCTAACGTAAAAAAAGAACCTGCTCCTGACTTTTGGGGAATGTGTAAAAATTCTTTTGATCATTTTGCAAACATTGTTGATGTCACTTATACGACTATTCGTAATTCAGTCATGAAAGCAACGACAGCAACAGCCTTATTCCTATTGGTTGCGGCGTCACAATCTCCACAAATTGAACAACAATTAATATCATCTTTTAAAGATATTAACTCTGAACAAACCAACACGCCCCCTGTTCTACGCCCAACACGACAGCCATAAATCGTTTCATCCATGACATGAAACAATAAATCCTTTATAAGATGTGTCATGACATCCAAGGACGCTGCAAATATCCATCATGATTTCCAAGATGCCCAACAGTCATCGGCAGATCCATTCACCGATGATGATATTCGTGATATTACCGATGCCTTGCGTGATGGTGACACGGCACAGGTTCGTGAATTTATTGACGATCTTTCCACTTCTGAATCCGCGGAACTTCTACAAAAAGTCGTTACAGATGACCGTGAAGAACTTATCAATACATACCTCAAAGATTTCGATTCTGAAACTTTTGTAAAACTTGATGATGACCTTCGTAAAACTATTTTAGAAAATATGAAACCAAAGCAAGTGGCCAACATCGTATCCGATCTAGATTCCGATGATGCCGTGGACATGCTTTACAATCTGGAACCAGTTTTTCAAAAATCCGTCATTCGCAAACTATCTGCCAAAAACCGTGCAACGGTTGAAGAAGGCCTAACATTTCCTGATGATTCCGCAGGACGTTTAATGCAGCGTGAATTTGTTGCCATTCCACAATTTTGGAGTGTTGGAAAAACAATTGATTACATCCGCGCCGCGACAGACGAATTACCGACTGATTTTTTTGATATTTTTATTATCGACCCGATGTATCACGTACTGGGTAATATATCGCTCAGCCAGATTGTAAGGTCAAAACGATCTGAAAAAATTTATGATCTACTCACCGTTCAAGATATGCACCTTATCCCCGCGGATATGGATCAAGAAGATGTTGCGCAAATTTTTAAAGATAACGACCTTGTTACCGCCCCTGTCGTCGATGACACAAATCGCCTGATCGGTGTCATCACCATTGATGATATTATTGATGTTATTGAAGAAGAAGCCCAAGAAGACATCTTGCGTTTGGCCGGGGTAAGCACAAGCGGTACAGATATGTATCGTGATGTTGTGGATACGGCAAAATCACGTTTTTCGTGGCTTGCCGTTAATCTTGTCACTGCCATTTTGGCATCTATGGTTATTGGGTTATTCGATGCAACGATTGAACAAATTGTTGCCCTTGCCATTTTAATGCCTATCGTTGCATCCATGGGCGGAAATGCAGGCACACAAACATTGACCATTGCCGTGCGCGCCCTCGCCACAAATGACCTATCCCGCACAAATATGATGCGGATGATTGGCAAAGAAACACTTGTCGGCCTCCTCAACGGTATTGCCTTTGCCATCATCGTTGCCGCGGTGACTTATTTTTGGTTTCAACAACCATTATTGGCGGGTGTAATTGGCACAGCCATGATTGTAAATTTGATCGTTGCAGGATTATTCGGAATTAGCATTCCTCTCATTCTTGAGGCACTTGGTATTGACCCAGCATTAGCGAGTTCCGTTTTCCTCACCACAATCACCGATATAGTTGGTTTTTTTGCATTCCTAGGCCTTGCAGCATTCTTTCTAATTTAAAGATATATTTTGGGGTTAAGAGCCTTTGTTCCCTTACGGATTTCAAAATGCAATTGCGGTGAACTGACATTTCCTGTTTGTCCTACGGTTCCTAACGATTTGCCTTTTGACAATGTCATCCCCCGTTTAACTGATATTTTATCCAAATGGGCATAGGCCGTCATATATCCCTTATCATGACGAACAAGGACAAGTTTTCCGTACCCTTCTATCGCATCTCCTACATAGGCAACAACACCATTTTGCGCAACCTTTACCGATGCTCCACGCGCCGCGGCAATGTTAATACCATCATTATGAAGTCCACCTGATTTTGGACCATAAGATGAAATCACCTTCCCCTTAACAGGGATAGAAAATGCACCATTACCACTTAGTTTAGGCGCGGCGATCTTGGCTTTCCTTTTCAATTTTTGAACTGATTTTGGTAATGGTTTTGCGTTCGCAACATGAATACGTTGTTCAGGCATCGGCATTTTCAACACCTGACCTTCATAAATACGATATGGTTTTTTGATTTTATTGAGGCGAACCACACGGTTTTGTGTCGTGCTAAACATACGTGAAATTTCATAAATCGTATCACCACGTTTAACCTTATACGTGCGCGGTGGCGGCAAAATTAGACGTTGGTTGGGATAAATTGTATATGGCGGTTTTATTTTATTTCCACGAATAATACTACGCATCGACAAATCATAACGCTGTGCGATTTCAGATAAAGTGTCCCCTCGTTGTACCGTCGCGGTACCCACGGATGCTCCCTTTAACCCCATATCAACGACCTTGACCTGGGACGGTGAATGTCCACAAGAAGATAACATTAAAATAAGGACTAAACCTAATACGCGCATGCTGTCATTTGATTAAATTCTGGATCGATATCTTTTGTTTCTTCTGCAATTTCGGGAAGTAACGGTACAAAACGAACCGCAAATAATGGTTCACGTTCAAACGTATCTTCATCCGTGCGTGTTATTTTCATCAATGTTTGATCCGTATCATTCGGGCCAATTGGCGCCACCATAATCCCACCAACGGCCAATTGATCCATCAATTCACGTGGAATATCACCGTGCGCGGCGGCCGTCACGATAATACGGTCAAACGGTGCTTGATACGTCCACCCCTTCATCCCATCACCATTCATCGCCGTGATATTACGCAATCGCATTTCATCAAAACGTTGTTGCGCCAAATCACCCAGTGGTTTGTGACGTTCAATTGTATAAAGACGACGACACATTTTTGACAAAATTGCGGCCTGATAACCAGACCCCGTACCAATTTCCAAAATTTTATGACGGTCGGATATTTCTAATGATTGTGTCATTGTTGCCACAACAACCGGTTGAGAAATTGTTTGCCCCAAACCGATTGGCAATGCCATATCTTCATAAGATTGATGTTGGAATGTTGAGGGAATAAAAATTTCCCGTGGAATTGTTTCGATCGCTTCTAACGTCCGTGAACACGTAATACCCTGACGGCGTAAATGCATCAACAAACGTATTTTTTGAGCCTCAAGCCCCGATAAATTTTCAACAAATGACATACAAACCATTTTGTGTGATTTGCGATATAGGGGCAAGCAAAAGAAAAACATTGTTTTTTATAAATTTATTGTTTATAAAAAATCATAAATATGAATATAAAAATAATTATAGGGAAAAAATCATGCCAAAAATAACATGCAAAGAGGCACATAAAGCAGCAGTCATAGCCAATATAGAAAAATTTTTAGGCGTTAAGTCATCAAAAAAAGCAAAGCATGTTTCTTTTCGCGACCTGCTGGATGGAATTTACAAAACAACGCTTTCTACACCTGATGGATTAGCCAATGAGTTCAATACAAATCGACAAAATGCTCGTAATTGGACAAAAAAAGGAAACGAACCAAACCCGAAAAGACAGCGTCAAATTATTGGTTTCATCGCTGAAAAACACGGCATTATAAAATAACATTAAAAACCGCGATTAATTCGCGGTTTTGTTTTACTCGGATGTCCGTTTAACGCCCAATTTTACCACGGATGGCACCGCAACAAACATTGTAGAATATGTACCAATAACAACACCAACAATCAACGCATCCACAAATCCACGGATAACCTCACCACCAAAGAACCATAATGCGGCCAAGGCCAACAATGTTGTCACTGATGTTAAAATCGTACGTGATAATGTTTCGTTCAATGATTTATTTGCCAAATCAACCAATGGCATTTTTTTAAACTTGCGGACATTTTCACGAATACGGTCAAAAATAACAACCGTATCGTTAATCGAATATCCAGCCACCGTCAAAATTGCGGCAACCGTCGCCAAATCAAATTGTTTTTGTGTTAGGGCAAAGAAACCCAAAATTGCAAAGACATCGTGCAATAATGCCACAATCGCCGCCGCGCCAAATTGCCATTCAAAACGAAGAGAAACATACGCCATAATACCAAGGATCGAGAAAATAACGGCGTATAATCCCGCACTGATCAATTCATCACCAACTTGCGGTCCTACAAATTCAACACGACGATATTCAACATTGCTGTCTTCCATACCATTCAAGATTTCACGTACTGCTTGTTCTGCCGCTTTTTGCGCATCCTTGCCGCCTGTCTGTTCTGGCACACGGATCAAGACATCATTGGGTGATCCAAATTCCTGAATCGCAATATCGCCCAAATTTAATGCATTCAAATCTTCGCGCATAATGGTCAAATCTGGTGCGGGTTCAACCTGAACCTCAATCATCATACCGCCTGTAAAATCGATACCAAAATTAAGCCCCTTGGACACCAATAATCCAAATGTCCCAAGGATAATAATTGATGACATGACAAATCCCAAAACGCGATGGCGTAGGAAATTAATGTTCATGTTATTTGGAAATAGACGAATTGCTTTCATAATAATTATACCTCTACCTTATCTGCCAAAGGTAACGCTTTTGCACCTGTTTTATTTGCCCACCATGTAATGAGGAATTTCGTCACAATCACGGCCGTGAATAATGTTGTTAGAATACCAATTGATAACGTTACCGCGAACCCTTTAACAGGGCCAGTTCCGAATGAATACAGCAATATCGCGGCAATCAAACTGGTCAAATTTGCATCAATAATCGTTGAAAATGCATTGTCAAATCCAGATTGAATTGCACCAACAACAGATCGACCATTTAAATAATCTTCACGGATACGTTCAAATATCAAAATATTCGCATCAACCGCCATACCGATGGTTAGGACAATTCCCGCGATCCCTGGCAATGTTAATGTCGCTTGTAATGATGACAAAATACCAAACACCAACAGAACGTTTATACCCAACGACAACACACTGAATATTCCAAATGTTCCATATGAAAAAATCATAAATATAATAACAAATGCAAATCCCACAAGTGCGGCCTTTTTACCCGCCTCAACTGAATCCGCACCAAGGGATGGTCCAATTGACCTCTCCTCCGCAATTGTCAACGGTGCAGGCAATGCACCAGCGCGCAATAGCAATGATGTATCATTGGCCTCAGCAACAGTAAATCCGCCACTAATTTGACCACGTCCACCACAAATTGGTTCACGCAAAACAGGCGCGGTAATAATTTCACCATCTAAAACAACGGCAAATGGTTTACCAACATTATCACGCGACACACGACAAAAACGATCCGCACCACGCGCATCCAATTGAAAATTTACAACAGGCATTCCTTGATCAAACCCGGTTGATGCATTTGTTAACATTTCACCGGTAATCATCGCGCGACGTTTTACACCCATTTCTTGTGATGGATTTTCCAACATTGGCAATACCAGCGCCCCCGCACCACCACGGCCTGTTCGCGTGGCACGCTCATCAACAAGGTGAAAACCTAGCTTTGCTGTCTTACCCAAAAGATTTTTAATGCGTTCTGGATCATCAACACCTGGCAATTGTACCAAAATACGCTTTTCACCTTGGCGTTGAATAACAGGTTCGTTTGTTCCCGTTTCATCAACACGACGGCGAACAATTTCAATCGTTTGATTGATTGTATTTGTGATGATGTCACGCACTTGTAAATCAGACAACGTAATCGTCGTCACATTACCATCTGTTGTCACATCTGATCTAGGATCAAGTTTTCTTGCTTCCGTACGAACAGATTCACCATCCACGGCCGTAATTTTCACATGATTACGATCCGCAGAAATATTTGAAAATTGTATTTTATTTTCACGTAATGCACGACGCAGACCATCCGCGATACCGTCAATATGTTCGGCAAAAACAACATCAAATCCAATATCCAACAAAATATGAGATCCACCTTGTAGATCAAGACCAAGGTTAACAGCCTGATTTGGCATCCACGATGGTAAATTTTCATTCATCCATATACGCCCATCACGCCCCATTAAATTAGGGAGCGTGAAGAGTGTGCCAAATAAAAAGGCACAAGCAATGAGAATAATTTTCCAACGTGGTGTAATCAACATGATGTTTTATGCTTTTTTCTTAGTTGCAGTTTTTTTAGGGGCAGCCTTTTTTGCTGCTGGCTTTTTTGCAGGTGCTTTTTTAGCCGTTGTTTTCTTTGGTGCCGCTTTCGCCTTTGCCTTTGGCGCAGTTTTCTTTTTCTCTGCTACCGCTTCTGGCTTTGGTGTATTCACAACCGCGTTATCATCCATACGTGTTTGAATTGTATAACGAAGTGCGGTTACTTTTGATGTGCCAAGATCGATTTCAACTTCTGTATCCGAAATGACCTTTGATATTGTTCCAACAAGACCACCACCTGTAACAACCTTGTCACCTTTTTTAAGGTCATCTAATAATGCACGTTGCTCTTTCAAACGTTTTTGTTGTGGACGGATCAACAACAAATAAAATAAAACAAACATCAACCCGATTAGGCCCATATTTGACCAAAATGCATCTGCACCTGATGGTGCAACCGCTGATCCTACTTCTTGTGCAAGTGCGCTTGAAATCAACATAAAAAAATCTCCTCAAAATATTATTAAATTTGAGGAGAGATTATCACGGGTTATGCGGATTGCAAGCGCGCAAATCCGTTATTCCACATGTATATACTAAGCAGCAGCCTTTAATGGACCTGCGTCAAACATTTGCGACACATAATCCCAATTCACCATATTATCAACAAAGGCTTCCAAATATTTTGGGCGCGCATTGCGGTAATCAATGTAATAGGAATGTTCCCAAACATCACAACCCAAAATTGCCGTTTTACCGTGTGCCAATGGATTTTCACCATTTGGTGTTTTCATCACCTCTAAACGACCTTCGGCATTGATAACCAACCAACACCAACCTGATCCAAATTGCGTCATGCCCGCCTGAATAAACTGTCCACGGAAATCCGCAAATGATCCAAATGATTCATTAATTGCTGTTTCCAAATTACCTGCCATTGATTGACCGCCACCATTTGGTTTCATCCAATTCCAAAAATGAAGGTGATTCCAATGTTGTCCAACTTGGTTAAACAATCCAGCCTGCGCAGGATCATTAAATGTTGCAACAACCAATTCTTCCAATGATTTTCCCTCAAGCGCAGTGCCCGCGATTAATTCATTTGCCTTATCGATATAGGCCAAATGATGTTTATCGTGGTGAAATTCTAATGTTTCTGCACTCATATATGGATCAAGGGCGTCATACGCATATGGAAGTTCAGGAAGAGTAAGTTTTGACATGATATTTTCCTTTCAATTTAATAAGCACCGTTTAATCTATTGCAAATGAATAAAATCACAAGCGAAGAATTTTGTAAAAAATTTGTACGGGCAGAAAACTACAACCTCTACCTTTTGCACTTTTTTGCGCCTCGAGCAAAACGCCGCGGTATCATTACCGTGATGGCTTTGCATACAGAGTTATTGCAAATTCCGCAAAAGGCCACCGATCCCACAATGCGATTAATCCGCCTACAATGGTGGCGAGATGAAATTGACAAAATATCAACGAATACCCCCCATTCCGATAGTCCCATTTTGGAAGAATTAAAAAATATTAAAACGATCTCATTTGAAAATTATCTAAACGTTTTCGATGATTTTTGTCGCGGTAATGCCGTTGACCTTGATGAACCACTTTACGATTTGTTCGGCGCAATTATCAAAGACAAAAAAGACATCAATAAATTCTCCAAAAAACTATTCACACATGACAATTTACCACCCCAAGCAAAATTTCGAGCTATTCGCCTATGGTTAGGTATATAAGACGCCCTTTTCACTATCACTTTCTGCATCTAATAAAATCGCTTGAAAATTTTGCCCTAATGTTAATTGTGCGGCACGAGACAAATATCCACCATGGCAAATAACCTCCATAAATCCTTTCAACGTATTGGCGCTTGGTTGTAAAACCGAACTTTCCTGCGCAACCAACTTTGTCATCTCTTTTGAAAAAGGATAATCAAGACCAGACGACATCGCGATGTCAGCTTCCCCCAATAATATACTCATTAAGCTTAATTTTTTATCAACCATCAATGAGGTAAAAAAATTATCGATATTCACAATACTAACATTATCATGTTGATGCGCCAGATAAATATCACGTGCAATACCCGCAGGACTACGCCCTTGTGCATTACGGCTAACATCCGTACAAATTACCATCGTTTCTATTTTTGAAAAATCGTCATCAGATAACCCAGAGCCGATTAAGTATGGTTTTGATTTTAATAGTGATTTTTTTTCCAAGCGTGATGGAATATGAATTCCATCCATAATATTCCCCTGCCCATCATGGGCAAAATCATGAATGCATGCGGCAATAAACAGCAACAGTACATCATCGACAGACAAACGCTCCTTAGACGATCTCGTCAAATCATTATGCGCACTCGACAGACATAAGCACATTGCAATAACTTCAAAAAAATGATCATTATTGTGATATATGTTTTTATTTGGAATTTCCGCCAACGCACATGCCACCATTGCCGGTACAATCAATTTATGATCATCTGGTATCAAAAAATGATCACAGAATAAGGACAATATTTGCTTCACATGCGGTTGCCCACACACACGCCACAGTGTAAAGTTTGTACTTATATTTTTACCTAAATTTTGATCATATTGGCGATTGAAAAACAAATCCGTTGGTATTTCAATCACATCACCAGATGCACATATATTTAGTGCGTCTAAAAACACATCATCATTGCTATAAAGTGCCTTTAACTGATCCCAATCGAATATCATGACAACAAGTATGATATGTTCATAACATCATCACAACCAAAAGTATTTTTAACATAATTATTTGTTGATTTTAACAATTAATTCGAGTATTATAGGCAAAGAAAAAAGATATGTAAGATCGGAAAAAGAATGAAAACACCCGAAATATTAAAAAGTGCCGCCATGGCCTTTGCCGTTTACGCCTCACCGATGATTTCTGATGCAACATTGGGAACAAGCATGGCGATTGCGGAAGCAACACCAGCAGATCAAAAACTTGCTGGCGACTCGTACGCACAGATTCTCGATATTGTTCGACGCCCAGTTATGGTTGACATAGCTGAAAAAGGGCTGCGGATTTATGCAGACCCATCTTACAGACAATACTTCCATGCCCTCAACAGTATTCGTAATGGACGCGTCGCCAACAACATTGGTGGTAAAGGTGTCCTTGCATACTGCGCAAGCGTACACACGAACAACATTATAAATCAAATTATTCCTACCGTACAAAATCACGGAATAAGACAAGAACTTAATGATATACAACAAGAAGCCGGCACAATCGCAAGAGATATTAACAATCGACTATATGAAGGCAAAGCACACCACAGCAACTGCCCTCAAGTCTATCAAACATACACACACTAAACAGGTGAAAAAATGACAAAAAAACTATCACGACGTAATTTTTTAACTGGCGGAACTGCTGCAATAGCCTTTACTGGAATAGCAACAGGTGCAAATGCACAAAATGCAGAATTACAAAGCTATATAGACAACTCCGTATCAATATTTCAGGAAGTCTTCAGACAAAGTGGCATATCATCAAACCTTACAAATTTTCTTGAACACACCTTAAATGATCGCACTACCCCTCGAAACGACCGCGCCCTAGCCTCAGGCATCCTTAGAACGCTTCAGTCCATAGAGGACAGATCTTTCAACCGTTTAAACCAAAATGATCAAATAACCCTCATGCGTTGCGCATTAAGAGATACCGGAAGAACATTAACCTATTTATATAGCTCCTATAAGGGAGCACAAAGCGTTAATAACAATCAAGAAACAAGAAACGCAATAAGAAATTCTAGAAGTGCTCACCGCAAAATACGCCGCGCAGATAACGCGCTAGATCCATTATTTAGATACGTGACAGAATCTTGTACATCTATATACAACCGAGCAATTGGTAATAGCCCTTACAGACCGCAGCCATCTATTTAAAATAATAATTTTACTATCTCTGCAGGTTCGTTATTCTACGCGCATGAATAAAACACAATCACCGATGCGTATTACAATGGCGCAAATAAATCCCGTTGTTGGCGATATCGCAGGCAATGCAAAACAGATAATATCCGTATGCAATCAACACGCCGATGAAAGTGATTTAATCATCTTTCCTGAATTGGTGTTAAGCGGTTATCAACCCGAAGATTTAATCCTCAATAATAACTTTATCAATCAATGTCAAAAACATGCACAACATATTGCAATAAAATGCAAAAATAGTCCTGCAATTATTATTGGATCACCATGGTCAAACGATAGAAATGAGCGTCAAAATTGCGCAATTTTCATTCATGAAGGTGAAATAAAACACATCATACCCAAACGCGAATTACCCAATTACGGCGTATTTGATGAAAAACGCGTTTTCACATCTGGTGATTTTTCAACACCCATTGATTATATGGGACATAAATTAGGTATCGGCATTTGCGAAGATTTTTGGTTTTCCGATGTTGTACAAAATTTAAAGAATAATGGCGCTAATCTCCTTATCTCAATCAACGGCTCACCATTCGACACGCACAAACCACAAAAACGTTTGGATGTTATGCGCGAACGAGTAGCGGAAACCAATCTTCCCCTCTTGTACATCAACCAAATCGGCGGACAAGATGAAACCGTTTATGATGGCGGATCATTCTCCCTGCACGACAATGGTGACCTCGCCGATCATTTTATGTTTTTTTACGATCACGTTGAAACAATTCAATTTCCGTTTTCTGGTGTAATGACACACACACCACCTGCGAAAAATCAACTGATCTACAATGCATTAAAAACTAGCCTGCATGATTATGTTACAAAAAATAACTTCCCTGGTGTTTTATTGGGATTAAGTGGTGGAATAGATTCCGCCCTATCCGCCGTTATCGCTGTGGATGCATTAGGCGCCGACAAAGTACACTGCGTGATGATGCCATCCCAATACACGTCACAAGAATCATTGGATGATGCAAAAATATTAGCCGAAAATTTAGGGTGCAAATATGAAGTATTAGATATTCAACCTGCCATGAACGCTTACCACACCATGCTTCCCAACCTATCTGATATTGCATTAGAGAACATTCAATCACGTGCGCGCGGAATGACATTAATGGCATTATCAAACACCAATGGTAAAATGGTTCTATCAACGGGAAACAAGAGTGAAATGGCCATCGGTTATGCAACCCTTTATGGCGATATGTGTGGTGGCTTCAATGCGTTAAAGGATGTCTATAAAACCAAGGTTTACGAATTATCCCGTTGGCGTAATGAGCAAGAATTCGTAATGCCGGAAAATATCATAATCCGTGCCCCAAGTGCAGAATTACGCCCCGATCAAACAGATCAAGATTCCCTACCCGATTACAACATTCTCGACACAATTTTATACAAATTAATTGAAGAAAAACAATCCATTACAAACATTGTTGAATGTGGCTTTGATATTGATACGGTCACACGTATTAACACTCTACTCACCCGCGCCGAATATAAACGCCACCAATCCCCACCAGGGGTTAAAATATCAACATGCGCCTTTGGCATGGAACGCCGCATGCCAATGACAAATGGATTTGATAACACTTGATAAGGTCAATTAGTTGCGATAATAATTAATTATGACAGATATACAATTCATACAACGAGACATTAACCCAATGTTCCGCGCAAAAGCTATGTTCAATATTCAAGCAGATGAACAAGAGGGACACGATGGCGATATCATTATCTATGAAGACCGATTTCAGCTTGTACTAGAACATCAAAAAAATATAGAAGCATTCATCGCTGCTATGCAGACAATCTTACCTCACCTGCCAAAAACAGGGAAAATTAAAACTTTACTCATAGCCAACCCATCTCAATTTGATCCTATGATCTATCCCAATTTAAATTTTGAGTTACCAAACCTTAAAAAACAGATAGAGCAAGAATTGGAAAAAACCGAAATAAACAATCTTACTGATATTCCATTTGCACGTTTCGATTTCCCTAATGGAATTGGATTATCCTATGAAACACATGATGATACTAATATTGCTGTTTTAACCGTTCCAAGAAATCTTACTAACCTAGAAACAATTAATAAATTCATTCAGTCATTGGCACGAACACCATTTAAAAACGCTCCACAACGTATACTTGGCTTAATGTCTTAAATAGGCATTATTTTTCAACCATGGTTTCCTATCCCCATCACAAACGGATTTGATAACGAATAACATTATTGATATTGGAAAAGCATCGCAGATTGTTTATAAGCAATGTTATGACACAAATTAAATACAGATTCGCACCATCCCCAACGGGTAAAATTCACATTGGTAATGTACGTACCGCCATCATCACATGGATTGCCGCAAAATCCATGAATGGTGAATTTATGCTTCGCATTGATGATACAGATCTTGAACGTTCAAAAGACGAATTTACGGATGCGATCAAAACCGACCTCACATGGCTTGGCTTAAACTGGGATGATTATGCACATCAACGCGACCGCACAGCACGTTACGATGAATTGATCCAAAAATTAAAAGACGATGGTCGTTTGTACGCATGTTATGAAACATCAGAACAATTGGATTTAAAACGTAAGGCTCTACTTAACGCAGGAAAACCACCAATGTACGATCGTGGCGCATTGGATTTAACCGCCGATGACATTGCAAAATTAGAAGCCGAAGGTAAAAAACCACACTGGCGTTTTAAATTGAACCACGCACCAATCGTGTGGAACGACCTTGTCCGTGGCGAAATTAAATTTGACGGATCATTAATGTCCGATCCTGTTTTAATCCGCGAAGATGGCTCACCTCTTTATCACCTATGCTCTGTCATCGATGATATGGATTTTGGCATTACACATGTCACACGTGGCGAAGATCACGTATCCAACACCGCCGCACATATTCAAATGTTCGAGGCCTTGGGCGCGACACCACCACAAATGGCTCACTTACCACTTATTTCTGATATTGATGGTGGAAAATTATCCAAACGTTTGGGGTCTCTTTCTGTTGAAGATTTGCGCGAAAATGATGGTATTGAACCAATGGCTATTATTTCATTATTGGCGCGCCTTGGGACATCTGACCCGATCGAGGCATACACAAACGTTCAACCATTAATCGATACATTTGATTTTACAAAATTTGGTCGTGGAACACCAAAAATGGATGTTCGCGAAATTGAACGCCTCAACGCGCGTATCGTTCGTGATATGGATTATACAGATGTCAAAGACCGCCCAGAACTATCAAATATTGATGAAAATTTCTGGAACAACATTCGTGCAAATTTAAACAAAGTATCCGACATCAATGATTGGCATCATGTGACACAAGACACGATTGAACCATGCGTTGCGGATGAGGACAAAGAATACATCGCAACGGCACTATCCACCCTGCCCGATGGTGACATTACACCTGATACGTGGAAATCATGGACTGGTGTTTTGAAGGAACAATCGGGTCGCAAGGGTAAACAACTTTTCATGCCATTACGCCAGGCATTAACAGGAATGGATCATGGACCAGAGATGGATAAAATGATCGCCCTTCTTGGTCGTGATCGTACCGTTCGTCGTTTGGAACGCGCCGCCGCTTAATTAAAAATTTGAGAGATTTTATCCCTCAAATTTATCGAATGAAAATCCGCTATAGCTCTGATCCGTTGGCATCACTTCAATATTGTTCACGTTAAACTCTGGCGGTTGCGTCATAATCCACCATAATGTGCGGGCAACATGATTGGCATTTAACGACCTATGGTTATCATATACACCATCAGCCTTTGATTGATCCCCCTTATACCGTACAACAGAAAATTCAGTTTCCACCGCACCTGGTTCCACCGATGTAATGCGAATATTCTTTCCCTTCACATCTGCGCGTAATGTTTTGGAAAAGTGATTAACAAATGCCTTTGTTCCACAATACACGTGCCCACCAGGATAATTATAATTACCCGCAATAGACCCCAAATTAATAATCACACCGCCCTTACGTTCAACCATTCCTGGTAAAATTTGATGTGTCATATGAACAAGACCTTTGACATTCACATCAATCATTTGGAACAAATCCGCCTCATCAACATTTGTGAAATCATCTGCTGTCGAGGCAAGACCAGCGTTATTAATCAAGCAGTCGATATTTTTGAACTCGTCAGGAATGTTGGCTATATCATCCTTTACCTTGTCAAAATCGGTCACGTCCTGAACCATGATATGTGTTTTGGACGGCAAATCATTTGCGATTTGTTCCAAACGATCCGCGCGACGCCCCGTTAAAATCAGTTTTGTTTCTGGCGATTGCTCGCTAATTAATCTGGCCAGTGCCTCGCCAAAACCCGAAGTTGCCCCTGTGATTAAAACGGTGTGTGGTGTATAAAACATGTCATGAACTCCAAATCTATTATTTTTGCTGGTGCCCATATTGATGATTATAAATGGTTGGGTCAACAAGTGAACAGTGACGATACACTTGTTTGTGCCGATAGCGGCCTTGCCCATGCACATGCCATTGGCGTTACACCTGATATCATCATTGGTGATTTTGACAGTGTCGACCCCGCCCTCCTATCATCCTATGAAGGGCGATCAAAAATCGTATCTGATGATGATCAAAATACGACAGATTTGATGAAAGCCCTATCACAATGTAATTTATCAAATCCCGTTCATATTTACGGTGCGGTGGGGGAACGTGCCGATCACGATTTTTCAAATTATTTAATCTTGATGAATATGGAACGCCCCGATAATGTCGCGATCATTACCAAGACAGAAACCCGTCGAGTAATCAAAAATTCATTTACATTCAATGGTAATATTGGTGATTACGTCGGCCTATTCCCCCTATCCCCTCTTCAAGATCTATCTGTTGAAGGGGTGAAATATGACCCCAGCGTTCTGGGGGGACCATACGATTTTGGATGGAACGGCGCATGTAATGAAATGATCACAAACATGGCACATATCAGTTTCACATCAGGATGTTTATTAATAACGCACTCGCTACAAATGCGTTATTAATTTTCAAGTATTTAATAGAACATCTTTACGGCGATAAAGGCAAAGAAAAATCCAACGCACCATATTGTCACCGATACCCAATATAACCGACGATTCCATTTATGTGCCGTATCACATAACTTTCCTAAATCAGGATCAGACGGGCAAATACGTCCAGATCTATAAAGCGCCCAACCGCCAAGTAATAGCATCAAACCTGATCCAGCAAAAACCCATGCCTTGTGCATACTCAATGTGACAAGAAAAGGCACTTGTGTTGCAAATGATGCGACTACTGCTCCCGCCCCCAAACTGACTAACAAAATCGGTAACGCACAGCATAACAATGTACTGGTTGATGCAAAAAGCACCAACCATCCCCATTTTTTAAGTTTCAAATTTTTCTCCATTAAAACGTCACCCCCACACCAATGTTAAATTCATGTCCGCGCGAATTGGATATGTTATTTGTTTTCTCATACAATGGATATTTGTATTCGGTTCGAAACATAATGTTATCTTTATACAACACTGCCAATGGTCCTGTTTGAATACGTGTTCCTCCTGATGCCGTTGTCATTGTTGCATCATTAGGATCATCATTATAACGCGCCGTAACATCCCACATCACAAACGCACCAGAGTTCGTGTCATTGTCATGATATGGATGATAACCAAGGTTAATGTCCAGGCCATATTCATTCCCTTCACGCATTCCGTGCGCACCTTCAGTATTAAGCCACGCAAATGCATCAATTAGAGAATAATATTTAAAACTTTCACCGCTGTAAGAAAAGCTTAATCCTAAATCTGTCGATCCATCACTAATTGGAAAGTCACCAGATGAGCTCCCCGTTGGTAACCGTAAAGACGGCGTGAATCCAAAATTTTCTGTATACGCCCCCCTGTTACGATAGTATTTTAAAGGCAACCCAAGAATGATATCACCTATCCCTTTATTGCTTTGCTTAACACCAACACCTCCGACATTTTTCACACGATCTTGATCAATATACGGCAATTTAAAGGTCACACGTGCTGAACGATCAAACGTATACACACCTTCAAACCACGTTTTGCTAACAAAGCGTTCAAGACCAAGTGGATTCGCAATTTCGCTATCACCACCCATCAAAATATCAGAACCATAGCGTTCTTGTCGAATTTGAAAACCATAACCATCTTCCCAGCGAGGTGCCATATCCATCACAGGTTGATGAGCGTAAGCAGCACTCACTCCCATCATCATGACACTCATAAATATAAAATATTTCATAACTATTTATCCTCCGGTGTAATGATTTGACCATCAAATGTATGAGCTGTTATTGGTTCGTACCCGCCTGATTGAATAGATGCAAATATTTTTTCAAAATCGGCATGTGCACCTGATTTTATCGCGACAATAACCTTTTGATTTTCAATATCTACTTTGATTCCATCCGTATATTTCGATGAATCAATAAAAGGTAATTTAGAAAGTTTTTTGGTTACACCTTGTGAACAAAATGAACAAACAATACCATTTACGATAATGATAGTTTCATTTTCATTCACTGTTACCCTATCTTTTGAATAGGCTGTTGATAGTGTTGACACACCAACGAAAGCCACCAAAAGAGTGGTTAGTAAGTTTTTATATAATTTTTTCATGTTAAATCTCTTTATAAATTAATATTTTCAATATAAACGACAAGCACAACAGATGTTTAAAAACATATGCCTGCACCTAATCGTCACGTAATTAAGGTTAAAGAGTGTCTTTTGGTGGAGGAATCGGAGGCCCGCTATTACCAGCAAAAAATGTATTTGAATAAAATGCTGTTAACTCATCTTTTTCAACATTCATATCGGGTGAAGAATTCAAGGAACCATAAATTAAAGGTATCTTACACGATGCCATATCATCACAACATTTAATATTTCCTGTATTTTCTTGATCAACATCGCTTAAATCATGGCAAGGCATGTTCGTTTCTTTCGGTTTCATATTTTCGCAATATGCCATTGCAATACTTGCCGTTGTCGTCAACGTAAAACACATCAATGTCAAAATTAAGAAATACTTACCTATCACCATTATTACATCATATGCCTGAAAAGTGTTTTAAATAAGACGAAATAAAAAACTCACCTAATCTTTTTAACGAATAGAATAATTATTAAAACATGCAAGATAGAAAAAATAAAGTAGTGAAAGTTAAAATGACTTTATTGATAAAATATAAATCAATTTTTAATTCCTATTTGTTAAACTAAAAAAACACAACATAGAGCACATAAACCATGAAACCATTTTTCTTAATCCTGACATTGATTTTAAGCCTGTCTTATCCTGCATTTTCTAAAAGTGATGCAGATATACAGCGAGCCGAAATGGCCAGACAATTACGAGAATTACAAGCGGGACAAAAAGAGTTAACGGCGAAACCTGGATCTCCTGAACATATGAGAATGATAAAAGAAGCGATGGAAATTTATTCTCACGCTACCCCCGAAATGAAAGATGCATTAAAAGCATTAGACACAGCCCAAGAGTACAATGCTTGCCTTGATAAAAAACTCGGATCTGGAGCAAATCATAAAATAACCCAGTCACTAATGCAAAAAGACGTTATGTTACGTCTCAAAAGCGCTATAGAAAATGTGAATAATTATTGCAAACAGAACAAGCGATCAAAAGCACAAAAATTTATAGATGATGCTACAAACAGTTTACTAAAAGAACGTTTTTCATCTTTTGAAATCTCGGCAATGAAGAAGTGTTCTAAGAATAAAAACTATAAACTAATTCAAATGCATCCATGTGATTTATAATTTATTC
>CALSUG010000004.1 GCA_943789475.1 uncultured Alphaproteobacteria bacterium | reverse complement strand
GAACGGGCGGTGGTATTGCCTATAACAAGCAAGAATTTGAAAAAATCGTCCGCGAAGGGTTGGATGCATCACCAACAAACGAAGTCTTAGTCGAAGAATCCGTCCTTGGGTGGAAAGAATACGAAATTGAGGTTGTCCGCGACAGCGCCGATAACTGCATCATTATTTGTTCAATCGAAAATATCGATCCAATGGGTGTGCATACGGGGGATTCGATCACCGTTGCCCCTGCCCTAACACTTACGGATAAAGAATACCAAATCATGCGTAACGCATCGATTGCCGTCCTGCGTAAAATCGGTGTTGAAACAGGCGGATCAAATGTTCAATTCGCCGTTGATCCAAAAACAGGTCGCATGACAGTGATCGAGATGAACCCACGCGTATCAAGATCATCCGCACTGGCGTCAAAGGCCACGGGTTTCCCAATCGCCAAAATCGCAGCCAAATTGGCCGTGGGTTACACGTTGGATGAATTAGGTAATGACATCACCGATGGTAAAACACCTGCATCATTCGAACCAACAATTGATTATGTTGTGACGAAAATTCCACGTTTTGCATTTGAAAAATTCAAGGGATCTGACGATCGTTTGTCCACTGCTATGAAATCAGTTGGTGAATCAATGGCCATGGGACGCAACATTGAAGAATCCATGCAAAAGGCTCTCCGATCACTTGAAACTGGCCTAACAGGTTTTGACGAGGTTGATATTGGACAAACAGTTGAGGAAATGACCGCCTACCTTGCAAAACCAACGCCGGGTCGTTTGGTCATGGCGGCACAGGCCATGCGCCAAGGCATGTCATTGGACGATATTCACCGCATTACATTTTTTGACCCATGGTTCCTTGAACGTATTAAAGGCATCGTGGATATGGAAGACGACATCCGTGAAAACGGCCTGCCGACCAATACACATGATTGGATCGCGTTAAAACAAAAAGGGTTCAGTGATGCGCGCCTTGCAACAATCACTGGCATGGACGAAAACAATGTTCGCGCGACGCGTCACGCGCATAATTGTCACCCTGTTTACAAACGCGTGGATAGTTGCGCCGCCGAAATCCCATCCGAAACACCATATATGTATGGCACGTATGAATTTGGGAATGAAAGTGAAATCAACGCCACAACAAATGACAAAATTGTCATTCTTGGCGGTGGACCAAATCGCATTGGACAAGGGATCGAATTTGACTATTGCTGTGTCCACGCATGTTACGCGTTGAAGGAGGCTGGCTATGAAACAATCATGATTAATTGTAATCCTGAAACCGTTTCAACCGATTATGATACCGCCGACCGTTTATATTTTGACCCATTAACCGCCGAAGATGTGTTAGAAATCATCCGCGCCGAAGGTGATATCAAGGGCGTGATCGTACAATTGGGTGGTCAAACACCATTGAAATTGGCGCAATTCCTAAAAGATAACGGCATTCCAATTTTGGGAACAGATCCCGATGCAATTGATTTGGCCGAAGACCGCGAACGGTTTAAGGATTTGATTGAACGCCTAGAATTACGCCAACCATTCAACGACATCGCATTCACATCGGCTGAGGCGGTTGATAAAGGCGACGCGGTTGGGTATCCATTGGTTATTCGTCCATCCTATGTTTTGGGTGGTGCAGGTATGGAAATCGTCCATAACAAGGATGAACTGAAAAACTATATCGACCGCGCGGTTGTTGTATCGGGTGATGCACCTGTACTGCTTGATCGTTACCTCAACCAAGCCATCGAAATTGATGTTGACGTGTTGTGTGATGGGCGCGAGGCCATGGTGTCAGGTATCATGGAACATATTGAAGAAGCGGGAATTCACTCAGGCGACAGCTCATGTGTTCTCCCTCCTCACTCCCTCCCTTACAAAGTTGTGAAAGATATCGAACGTCAGGCGCAAAAATTGGCGTTAGAGCTTAATGTTCAAGGCCTCATGAACGTACAATTTGCGGCAAAACAAAACCGCGATACAGGCGATGTTGATATTTATATTATCGAGGTGAACCCACGTGCATCACGCACAGTTCCCTTCGTTGCAAAGGCCACAGGCGTACCAATTGCAAAAATCGCATCCATGTTAATGGCGGGTGAATCATTGGCCAGTTACCGCAGGTCAGGTGCATTGGACGGGTTACAAGACATTCAACAAACCGCGGTGAAGGCACCCGTTTTCCCATTTTCACGATTTGCAGGCGTCGACCCAATTTTAGGACCTGAAATGCGTTCAACGGGTGAAGTCATGGGTATTGACCAAGATTTGGCACAAGCCTATGCCAAGGCACAATTGGGTGCAGGAATAGTCCTTCCAACGGCAGGAACCGTTTTCCTTTCCGCGCGAAATAAGGACAAAGCAGAACTTCTTCCTCTTGCACGTGACCTTCAAAATATTGGTTTCACGTTAATCGCGACGGGTGGAACATGCACTTACTTACAAGATCAAGGATTGGATGTAACAAAAATCAACAAAGTGTCCGAAGGGCAACCCCATGTTGTGGATGCCATCATTAATGGCGAAATTGACCTGATGATCAACACGACAAAAGGTCGCCAAGCGATGAGCGATGGAACACAAATCCGTAGGACAGCATTAATGAATAAATTACCTTATTACACGAATTTAGCCGCGGCAAAGGCCGCCATTGGTGCCATTCGTGCGATGAAGGCCAAAGAATTTGATGTTAAATCACTACAAGATTTTTTCCCGGTCGCTTTAGATAAAGCGGCCTAAAAAATACGACGGAAAATGCCTGGCAACTGTTGCTCTTGTGTTACTTGTGCCTGAGGCTGATATACACGAGGGTTACTATTAATACCTGGTGTAAACGATTGGTTTTCATACGCAAACACAGGACGCCCAACAATTACCCGATCATACAAATCTTCAACATGCCTGTTAAACATACGAAAACAACCACTTGATGCGGATTGTCCAATTGATGAAGGATCATTTGTACCATGAGCACGCAATAGAGAATCACTACCGTCCATACTATTGAAATAAATGGCTCGTGTTCCCAATGGATTTTCTGGTGTGCCACCGGCAACTTGCGCAGGCAAATTAGGATTACGTTGACGCATTTCCGATGTCGGTGTCCATGTTGGATTCACCGCAACACGAGAGATATAATATTGTGAATCATAAGAACCTGATCCCTCACGACCAACGGCGATTGGGTATTCTGTTGCTGTACCATCGCCTTCAACAAAATATAATTTTCGTAATTGACGATTAATCATCATCGTTCCTTGAGGTGCATTTCCAGTATACGTTACGCTCCTTACACCTAAATAATGAGGATCAACATATGTATCATCTTGGTATACAGGTTCTTGTGCAGGCGCATTCCCCCATTCAGAACCAGAATTTAAAATACGATTAGCATCAACTGTCATCATATTTCCACGCAGGTCAGAAATACCACCACTACATGCGGAAAGCGCTGATGTTGCTCCTAATGCTCCTGCACCTCTCAAGAATGCTCGTCTACTTAATGCCATAACATTTTCCTCGCTTAATAATATTTGGAGTATGTTAATGTATTTTATAAATTATGTCAATGATTATATTTTACGCGGCTTTAGATTTATTTTTCGCCTTTAATAAAGGTGCCAAATATTCTCCAGTGTAACTTTCTTTAACTTTAACAATATCTTCTGGTGTCCCAATCGCGATAACTTCACCACCACCTGTGCCACCTTCGGGGCCAATATCAATCACATGATCAGCCGTTTTAACAACTTCCAAATTATGCTCGATAATCACAACACTATTCCCCTGATCAACAAGTGTATGAAGAACTTCTAACAACTTGCGTACATCTTCAAAATGTAAACCCGTTGTTGGTTCATCCAATATATAAAGTGTCTTACCTGTCGAACGTTTGGACAATTCTTTCGCCAACTTAACACGTTGTGCCTCACCACCACTTAATGTATTTGCCTGTTGTCCAACCTTGATATAACCAAGACCAACTTGCATTAGTGTTTCCATCTTTGTTCTAATTGTTGGGACCGCTTCAAAAAATTCATATGCATCCTCAATGGTCATATTCAAAACATCTGCGATAGATTTTCCTTTGAATTTAACTTCAAGTGTCTCACGATTATAACGTGCACCGTTACATTGCTCACACGTCACAAACACATCAGGTAAAAAATGCATTTCAATTTTTATCACGCCATCACCTTGGCACGATTCACAACGTCCTCCTTTTACATTGAATGAAAAACGCCCAGCGTTATATCCACGCGTCTTTGCCTCGGGTAAACCTGCATACCAATCACGAATATGTGTGAACGCGCCGGTATATGTCGCCGGGTTTGACCGTGGTGTACGACCAATGGGTGATTGGTCAATATCAATCACCTTGTCCAAATGTTCCAACCCTTTGATATCTTTATACGGCATTGGTGCATCTTTTGCACGCATGATGGCACGCGCCGCGGCCTTGTAAAACGTATCCAAAATCAATGTTGATTTACCAGATCCTGACACACCCGTAACACAAGTCATAACCCCTAATGAAATATCAACAGATACATTTTTCAAATTGTTACCCGTTGCACCTTTAAGCGAAACCTTGTGTCCCTTTTTTGCCTTTCGGCGCGTTAATGGTACCGCGACCTCGCGACGACCTGTCAAATAATCTGCCGTTAATGATTGTTCACATGCCACAACCTCATCAGGTTTCCCTTGTGCGACCACGGCACCGCCATGCACACCCGCACCAGGCCCCATATCAATTAAATGATCCGCAAGGCGTATTGAATCTTCATCATGTTCCACAACAATGACTGTATTTCCAATATCGCGTAAATGTTTTAGCGTTTCGAGCAAGCGATTATTATCACGTTGGTGAAGTCCAATTGACGGTTCATCCAACACATATAAAACACCCGTCAACCCAGAACCAATCTGTGAGGCCAAACGAATGCGCTGCGATTCACCACCGCTCAATGTTCCTGCACGGCGATCAAGCGATAGATAACCAAGCCCCACATTCATCAAAAAGGCCAAGCGTTCATTGATTTCTTTTAGAATTTTTTCTGCAATTTGCGATTGTTGATTGGTCAATGTTTTATCAACATTAGCAAACCACGCATGTGATTTTTCAATCGAAAATTGTGTTGCTTCACCAATATGGAGACCGTCAATTTTCACCGCCATCGATTCCGCACGCAATCTATATCCACTACATGTTGTACATGGTGTTGATTGTTGATATTCGGCCAATTCATCACGCACACGGTTTGAATCCGTTTCCACCATACGACGTTTTAAATTACCAATAACACCTTCAAATGGTTTAAAATTTTTCCATGTGTTGCGTTCTGACTCATATACTGTTTCTATTTTTTCTTTGCCAGATCCATAGAGGATGATGTCTTGATATTTTTCATTCAGGTCCTTCCACTTGGTTTTCATTGAGAAACCATAATGATCAGCCACCCCGCGCAAGGCCTGAGCATAAAATCCGCCAAACGCCCCTTTTGACCATGGTGCAATTGCACCACCATCCAATGTTTTTGTTACATCAGGGACAATCAAATCCATATCAAAGTCGTGTTTTTCACCCAATCCATCACATGCAGGACACGCGCCATGGGGATTATTAAATGAAAACAAACGCGGTTCAATTTCTGCAATAGTAAACCCCGATACAGGACATGAAAATTTTTCGCTAAATAATGTCTCATCACCTGTGGTTGCATTCTCAACAACACATAAACCGTCGGCCGTGCGCAGGCATATTTCGATCGAATCCGCCAAACGATTACCAATATCATCACGCAAAACAAGACGATCAATCACAATCGCAATATCATGTTTTAGTTTTTTGTTGAGTTCAGGAACCTCATCAATTTCATAAAATTCACCATCAACTTTAACGCGTTGAAACCCTTTGGCTTGAAATTCTTTAAACTCCTTACGATATTCCCCCTTACGACCACGCACGATTGGTGCAGTGATATATAATTTTGTCCCCTCATCCATCGCCATGACACGATCAACCATTTGGGACACGGTTTGGCTTTCAATCGGCAAACCCGTCGTTGGAGAATATGGCACACCAACACGCGCCCATAATAATCGCATGTAATCGTAAATTTCAGTCACCGTACCAACAATGGAACGCGGGTTTTTAGACGTCGTTTTTTGTTCAATCGAAATGGCGGGTGATAATCCCTCGATGCTATCCACATCGGGTTTTTGCATCATTTCCAAAAATTGACGCGCATAGGCGGAGAGTGATTCAACATAACGGCGTTGCCCTTCCGCATAAATCGTATCAAACGCAAGCGATGACTTACCTGATCCCGACAGCCCCGTAATCACGACAAGTTTGTCGCGCGGAATATCAATATCAACATTTTTTAGATTATGTTCACGCGCACCGCGAACGGATATTTCAGTCAAAGCCATTTTGATTTATGTTCCTAATTTGTTCTTAATACAAAATACATGCTATAGCCAGAAAAACAAGGGGTTTTTATTTGCTTTTCATTCCCATGAATTTCTTTAATCTGGGATTCATGTTGAACACAAATATGTTTTCGTATGCATCGGACAGTTACAATGTCTTTAAACGTAATTTCATACGTTCAATTGAATTATTGACTGGACAACGAAAAATTTATGACCTGTACAAGCAATATCACCATGACGTTGCACATAATGATCATTTCTTTTTTGACGAAGCCGTTAAACGCATGTCACTCAATGTTCGATATGAGCAGAGCGCCATCAACGCCATTCCTAAAACAGGTCCACTCGTTATTGTCGCCAACCACCCCTATGGAGTTTTAGATGGTATTGTTATCAATCACCTGACAAACAAAGTACGATCCGATTTTAAGGTTCTGACCAATACTGCACTATTCAAAATGCCAGAGGCTAATCCTACGCTCCTCCCCATTGATTTTGATATGACCGAAGAGGCCTTAAAAACCAACTTAGAAACACGAAAGACAGCACGTAATATTCTTAAAAATGGTGGATGCATTGCGGTATTCCCCGCAGGGGGCGTATCATCCATCCCAACATGGAAGGATAAAGTCGCACAAGATACACAATGGCAATCATTTATTGGATCATTGATCCATGGATCACAAGCCACAGTTGTTCCATTATTTTTTGAAGGACAAAATAGCCGACTATTCCAGCTTACAAGTCTCTTTTCCGCGACTCTTCGCCTATCCCTTTTTATAAAAGAATTAGCGGATCGCATCGGGTCATATGTAGGTGTAAGAATTGGAAAACCTATTCCTTACGAGGACATCGCACATCTCAAAGATAAAACAGATTTAATGCATCATTTGCGTACAATTACTTATAAATTGGGTGACATGAATACACTACCACCGCCAAAACCTGCCTATAAGATTGATACGAAAAAAATAAAAGGCGCACCATGAAAAAACGATCCGTTACATTAAAAGGACATGCGACAAGCATCACACTAGAAGATGAATTTTGGGTCATTCTAAAACAAATTGCATCTGATAAAAATCAATCTATCGCATCCCTTATCAATGATATTGATGAAGAGCGATTAGACGCACAAACGGGTGGGCTATCAAGCGCAATTCGTATATATGTTTTACGATCGCTTACTTGCCCAACGAATTAAACAATCCTTTTAATAATTGTTCTTCCAATTTTGGTTGTTCAATTGGTTGCGCATTATCATTTGAGGGGGATTTTTTTGTATCCTCCTGTCTCTGAGGTAATCCAAGAAGATTATTAATCAATTTATCTGCCCCTGTTCCCTTTAATTTATCGCCCAGAACCTTATCTATTTTTTTTTGAATTTTTGCACCATATTTATTAATCACGAAAGATTTTAAGACATCTGATGCCACATCATTTTTCGGCGCATTTAAGGGCCCTTTTAATGTCATTTCAACGGATGGTAAATCATCAGGATTTGTAAAATCAACGGTATTCGTTAAGTCCATCATCCAACGGGAAAAACTAACCTCTCCATTAGCAATTAAGTTAGCCGTCGATGATACTAATGTAAAATCTTTCACCGGCATTGTACCTTCACGAATTACAAAATCATGATTAATTGTTTCAAATTCTGTTTGCCCTGTTTTAAATGCACCTTGTATGACTGCCCCAAGATCAGTAAGGCTTTCATCTGATATAGCCTCTGTCACCTTCGCAAGATCAAGTCCTTTTACCACCAACGCAGATGTATGAATATTACCATCTGCATTCAAACCATAAACAAGAGCCGATGATGATAGCCCTTGTGTTAAAAGATCAATCGACAAATCACCAGTCCCCACCACACGCTCTTTTGTTTGTGATGTCGCGGCCTTAACCAGTTTTGACAAATCAACGGCCTTCGCATTCATTTTTGCTTTTACAACCAAAGGTTTTCCGGCCTCTTTCGCCTCGGCCGTTACATTCATGTTCAACGAGCCACCGAACAAACCACCATCGATTTTTTCAACATTCACAACACCGTTATTCATTGTCATTTTTATGGTTGGATTATCAATTACCCATGTTCCATGAACCAACTTTTTGGCCTTTGCATCCAATTCTAAATTAACAGAACGCAAGACGGATGTATCAATCGCATCTCGCGTCCATGGTGCGGCGCCCGATTTAGTTGTTGAAGATGAGGTCGATGAAGAAGATTTTCCAACTCCTGATGATGCCTTGGATGTTTTACCACTCATCAATGCTTGTGTGTCCAGTGTACCAAATGTTAAATCGGCCTTAATAGACGGTACAGAGGAACTATTATCAACTGCAAGCAAACCATTTGCATCAATTTTACCAATTTTTGCATTCATGTTGGTCACATTAATTGCGCTATCGTCCTTTTTAATCAGACCTTTAAACGCAAACGATTGCGATGTTGTTGGTGATGATTTGAAATCCTTTTGAAAAATTTGAATAAATTTTGCAGCATTGGTGTGAGAGACACTAACATTTACACCTTGTGCCATATCGACGGCACCAGACGCCTTTATTTTTGCACCTGAAAAATCAGCAATATTTAAATCAATTTTCGGCGTATCCCCCGCAAAATAATCCAGTGATGTTTTCTTCAAAACATAATCACCTAACATCATTTTTTGTGATGACAATTTTATTTTATCACCATTCAATATAACACGCACATCACCTTCAATATTATTCGGCACTTGTGGATTATCAAATGTTTTGGCATCAACAATGCCCAATCCATCGACAAAAATTGATTGCAGTGATGGTAATTTCACATCCGCAGAAACCTTCATTGCATCACCCATTTTAATATCGGCAATAATTGATCCTTTACCTGGCATATTTTGTAATGTCAGCGCGCCAGTTTCTTGTGTCGGTTGAAAATCAAATTTGATCGGCATTGCTTCACCAAAACCACCTAGCTTAATATTTCCATTATTTAGTGACGCTGCCTTGGATGATACATTAACCATTCCTTTTAATTCAAACGATTGATCTTTGATCTTTAAATCCTTTGCACCAAATTGTTGAGCCATGGATTTTATGCTTTTCGCATTAATCGCCAACTCACCTTGGATTTCTGGAACATCCTTTGCCATGTCGGCTATCCCAGAAAATGACAAATCATATGCACCACCATTAATATTCAAGTTTGTTGATATGGGTTTTGTTTTATCAAATTCACCAATATTACCATTAATGGACAGGTCAAATTGTTGGTAAAGAACACGTGTATCGAATTCATATGGTCCCATCAAATCATCCGCCTGCAAATTCAATTCTGGAATTTCAACATCCATCAATTCACCCTTTAAAGGTGTATAAGATATCTTTGCATTATAGATTGAAACAGATTCAACAGATACCGCTGGCGTATCAGCACTAACATCATCTCCCTGTGTCTTGACATCCACGTTTGATGTGGATTTTTTTGTAGCTGTTCCCTTTGTTTTTTGTTCTTTCAAATCAATAACTGGCTTTATCAATGTCACGTCACTGACCACAACATGTCCTGATAATAAGGGGATTAATGCCAATGAAATCGATGCCTTATCGACCTGTCCTTTGAATGACACAGGTCCTTTTGCATTTGCACTATCAATTGATAATTTTTCAACATTTACATGGGGGGTTGGTAAAAATGCGGCGCGCAATTCGCCATCAACACCTAAATCATATCCTGTTTTATCTTTAACCTGTTCGATGATTTGCGTTTTATAATCACTCCAATCAATAAATGATGGGATAATCAGTAACGTAACAATCGCGATAACAAAGAATAATAGAAAAGACAGGATAATTTTATTCATATAGAGACACCTAACAACAATAACAGTTTTAATGTACCTATATTATCTATTCCTATGGCGGAATAATGGCAATGATGAATTATAGTTTATCGCGATATTTTTCAATGACTTTAATCAAATCACCAAGCACAGGAAAGGCTTGATCTCGAAAGCTGTCCTTATCACTATCTGGCATTGCCTCAAGCAAATCACGAAACAATTGATTTAAAAGACTAATGAAACTGTCAACGTTAACGCCCTTTGCTTTTAACATTTCAGCATTAGAGTTTAAAATACGTCTACTCAACATTTGCACAACCGCTTTAATAGTCGCGTCAGATTTGTGTAATTTATTTTCAAAGTCATCTCGACGAATGACAATCATGTTACAATCTTCCAACGCTTCCACCGATGCAGAACGCGGCGCCGACATAATTAATGATGTTTCACCAAAAATATCACCTGTTTTTAATTTTGAAAATTCAACTTTCTTACCATCTTTTTCTGAAAAGACGCTAACGATACCTGATTGAATGATAAAGGCAACATATGCCTCATCACCTTCTTTAACGATGACTTTTCCCTTAGGATAAAAACGGCGTTCTAGTACACTTTTTTGCGACATATCGGAATCATTATGCCACACATGATCATGCCTGTGCAGTCTTATCATTCAATCAAGTATAAATATTTTGCTCTGCAACAAAAATTGTGTCTTAATAATACAAACGCCCTTTATTGAAGAGGACAATTATAATGAGTAAAAATAGCGCAATCACAATTGTTAAAAAATATGCAAATCGTAGACTTTATGACACAGGACGAAGCAGTTATGTCACACTTGATGATCTCGCCGAAATGCTCCGTGAAGGGCATGATTTTAAAGTTATTGATGCAAAGACAGAGAAAGATCTAACCCAAAGTGTTCTTACTCAAATTATCGTCGAGCAAGAATCAAAGGAAAGCTCCCCGAACCTTCTTCCTCAACAATTTTTAAAAGAAATAATTAAATTTTATGGAACAAACATGCAGCGTTTTGTTCCAATATACCTTAACCAGGCCATGATTAATTTTGTTCAAGCACAAAAAACTATACAAGATCAAATGGAACAATCATTTGGCACCATCATGCCAACAGATTCAATTCCAAATGCCGAACAGGTACAGGATGTTACAAAACAAAATTTAGAAGCTATGCAACAAATGATGCAGGCATTCATGGCTTTTACCCCAACAACAGATAAAAAAGGTTAATTAAAATACACTCTTAAGTGCACCAGATAATCTCTCACGCATATCCATCGCAATTTCAAATGAGTTCATATCCGCCTCATGTGCCAAGGCATAGAACATACCATTTTTCGCAAAAAACAAAATTGATGCTGCATGTCCCTGTCCTTGATTATCAACACAAGCAATATCAGCCGATTTAACCGTTAATCCATTTGACATCTGAACAGGCACAATAGTTTGATCAAATGCACCTGAACAACGACTAGCTGTTTTTTGAATATACTGCTTAACAGATCCATCAAATGCGGAAACATTACTCAAACGGCTCTGCTCACCCGAACCGTAAACCATTCCAGTATCCCATTTAAACGCTGCAAAATCAGGACCCGAAACACTATTCACACGCCCAACCTGTGTTTGTAGTGGTATGCGTGATGCCGAAACTAACTGACGAATGTTATCACCAGATAACGCTACCATTTTAGGCACATCAACCGTTTGAGCTGGTGATGGTACTACCGATGATGACGAAGGCATTTTATCTGCAATCACAGGCAATTTAGATACAGATTGAGATTTATTTTGCAATCGGTTACGCAACTGTTGTCGTGCTTCTGTAGCTGTTATTTCACCTGTAATTTTATTCACTTTTTGCTGCATCACAACAGGTGATGGCGATGATACAACGACATCAATCGGTTCTGACGATAATGACGGCACAGGAACAGCAGGAATTTGCCCCTGGACCGTTTTTACAACCTCTTTAACTATGACTTCTGGCTCACGTGCGTTTAAACGTGCAACATCCTCGCGCAATGTTAAATTTTGTGCCTCAAGTGCCGCGATTTCTGCGCGCATTGTTTGTAATTCAAGATCATTAACACTGTTATCTTTTGCTAAATCATTAACTTGCATCTCAGATAGTTTTTGTTGTGAAATTTTGAATGCTCTTTCAGACTCCACTAGCTGCGTTTTTAACGATTTTTTTTCAATCGCTAATTTACTCAATTCTGCTTTCATGTAATCCAACTGACCAAACAAATTATCTAACGCCTTTTGGTTACCCTCAGATGGCAACATAGACGGATCCACAGATGATTTTACAAATTCTAATTCACGAATAAGTTCAACTTTTTCTTTTTCAAGACGACGAATATCCGCAACCAAATCATTACTTTGCCCTTGGATGCCGCTGATTTGCCCGGCCATCTCCCCCATATTTTTTAAACGCTTACGTTCGTTTTGCAATAAACGACGGTATTCATCACGTTCCGCCTTAAATGACATTGCTTGTGTTTCCGCATCTGCCAAACGCAATGTCATTTCAGCTTCATTTTGTGCCATTCCCGCGGGTATAGAAGGCACCTCTTTAATAATTTCCTTAACAATAACCTCTGGCGCAACATTTTTTGCATCAACAACAGCCTTTTTCAAAGCATCATTTTGTGATTGTAGTGACGCAATTTGCGCCTCTTTTTCTGCAACAACGGCGTTTAAATCAGGATTATATGACGTTTGAGAATTTGCCACTTTTTCCTCTAAAACAGACACCTTACGCATTAATTCTAAATTACGTTTTTCTGCATCCGCAAGTTTATTCAACAATTCAACATTCCCTGCTGATGACAAAGAAGAAGGCGTGAGTATCGTTTTTTGAGGTCGTGATAATTCCTGTGTTAGACGTCTATTTTCATTTAACAATTCTGAAATTTGTTCACTTTGTGCATTGGCTGTTTTTTGCAAAATTGGCGCACGAGGGATTTTAACATCTATATTTTGAACTGGTATCTCTGGTTGAATTGCTACGATTTTTACGCGTTTCTCAGCTCCTGCACAGGAATTCATTTCTGCGAAGGCTTTTTTATATCCACTAAGATCCAAATCAAATTTTTCACTATCAATTTGGATATTCAACCGTGACGTTCCAGCCATTCCTTCAAATAAAGATGTATCAGTACTGGTTCTCATAATAATCGTACTGTTATTTACTGGCTTCACAACATATTGACGCAAAACGTTTCCTGCTCGCAGGGTAATTGGGTATGGGCGTGTTACATCAAATGCATCCCGCTGAAAATCAATCGCTACAGTTCCCTCACCCTTGGCATTTTTAGCAAACGTTACAACTGCACCGGCCTCATACTCACGCGCCAGTGTACAATATGGGATGGCCGTCTCAACCTTGTTCATAGACCAATCCGACGACGCCAACAACATTCGCGCATCGACGTGAGACACACTCACAAGCAAAGCACCAACTGTTGATAAACCAAATAGAATTTTTTTCATGAAAGAACACCCAAAATACGAATCACACATTAAGGTTAAAGCGGGTTTTGCTTTAGTTCAAACTGTTTTTTATGATGCAGATTTTAAAACCTTAACAATCAATGACATTTCACCTGTTTTGGGATCTGTATTCAATTGTGCGACAGGGCGCACAGATTGATCTTTATATTGCACCAACAACGATGACACCGCATCAGGAAAATCTGTTGTACTTTTAACTGATTTACGAATTAAGAATGTTTGATCAGCCTGCCAAATAAAATTGATATCTTCACGTTTTGCCCATTGTTGCAAAACCTTACGAAGATTAGTTCCCTCTAACGCACGCCAACGATGATCAACCTGTTTTTTCACATTACGAGAACGAGAAACCTTAACACTTCTATCATCTTTGTATCCTGTCAACTGTGTTTCAACACCTTGAGCATCTTTTAAAACAGCCGTTGGCCGTGTTCCAACCCATTCCATATTATCATTAATCAACTTATTAACCGCATCGGAAAATGCTCCATCAAATGCAAAATCTTCTAAAACAACTGGGTTGTTGTCTAAATTCACGGCAACATTAACGCCCTTTTTTGCGCCCCACTCACCTAAAACCATGGAAACCTTTTGTCCTTTAGCCGCAACCCACTCTGCCAATGGTTTATCATCATTCGATTTTCCACTTATTTCTGGAATAAGCAAAGATTCAGGACCATGATTTGCAACAATCCCTCCATCCTCGAATTCACTCTTCATTGTTTTTTCTATCACAGGTTCGTCAATCATCATCACATCAACCGGTTCCGCAATAACGACGTCTACTGGTTCCGCTGGCATATCTAATTTAACCCTAGGTGCGCGTGGCAAACGCATAATATCATCACTAACAACTTTCAATGTTTTAAGGTTTTTACGACCAAGACATGTCAACAATTGGTCATAGGCTTGTTCAAAACCAACCCCTGAAAAATAATAATCTTGTCCGCCAACTTTCAATCGAAACATATTCTCAGAAATAATCTTATCTGCAACGTGAGCGACCGTTAACAAGCTAGAATCAACTTGCCCTGCCGTCGAACGTGATTGAAGACCATATGAATTCTTTCCAATTCCAAGACCTACGAAACCAGAAATTTTTGAAGATACATTACCTGAAACATCTTTAATACGAAGCGCCGAAAGACGCTCGCCTTTCCCCTTAAACGCAATTTCCATACCGTTATCAAATGATGTCGTCATAAGACATTCTCGCGTTGGAAAACCATTAACCTTAAAAACTTTGTCCACAGACCATTGGGACATAGGTAACGATAACGGTTTGTCATCTTTAGCCATGGCCGCAAAGCCGTAAACAATCAAAACTATATAAGCAGAAACACATGTAATAAATAATCTCATGTGATTATTTATAAAATCCTTTCAGGGAATCGCAACCTGAATCTTACTCTTCTCCACCCAATTTGTAGGCAAGCGCAGATTCTAAAAACAAATCAAGATCACCATTTAGAACTTTATCCGACTGATTTGTTTCTGCCCCTGTACGTAAATCTTTAATCATTTGATATGGATGCAACACATAAGATCTAATTTGATGCCCCCATCCTATATCCGTCTTTTCACCGTGCGCGTCTGTTTTTGCTTGTTCTCTACGCTGCATTTCAGCCTCATATAAACGTGCTTTTAACATGTTCATAGCGCTATCCCGATTTTGATGTTGAGATCTTTGGTTTTGGCACGACACAACAATATTTGTTGGGATATGCGTAATACGCACCGCAGAATCAGTTGTGTTAACGTGCTGACCACCTGCCCCACTCGATCTAAACGTATCAATCCGCAAATCTTTTTCCTCAACGTCAATATCAATCGTATCGTCAATCACTGGGGATATAGCAACTGAGGCAAAACTTGTATGTCGCCTTGCCGCAGAATCAAACGGAGAAATACGCACCAAACGATGAACACCATTGTCCCCCTTCAACCAACCATATGCATTATGCCCCTTAATTTGAATAGTCGCTGATTTTATTCCCGCCTCCTCACCATCAGACTGATCTAACAATTCAATTTTGTATCCTTTTGATTCAGCCCAACGTGTATACATACGTAAAATCATCAAGGCCCAATCACATGCCTCTGTTCCACCGGCACCGGAGTTAACCTCAAGATAAGCATCATTTTTATCCGCTTCACCAGATAACAGACTTTCTAACTCCATTCGTGCCGATTTAACGTGTAATGCCGATAATATGGTTTCGCATTCTACAACCAAATCATCATCTCCCTCGTCTTCAGCCATGAAGATCATTTCAACATTGTCATTTAAAGATTGCTCCACCTCAAGCACAGCATCAATACTCTGTTGCAAAATCGTACGCTCTTGCATAATTTTTTGAGCCTTTTGAGCATCATTCCAAAGATCAGGATTTTCTGATAAGGAATTAAGTTCACTCAATCGTTCTTGTGCCTTTGGCCAGTCAAAGATGCCTCCTTAGCAACCCAAGCGATTGCTCTATAGCCTGAACTGTATTTTCCGTTTCTGCTTTCATGGATTTTTTTTACCCCACTTCCCCAAGCGATTCAATACTTTACATTTTATAAATATCCCCTTAAAACCATTAAATGTACTTATTTTAGTCATGATTAAGGAGAAATAGTAATGACCATTCTAAAAACAATATTAACAAGCGCAGTTGTCCTTGGACTTGGCGCATGTTCTGCCTTTGAAGGCAATAATGAAGTTGAACAACTTGGAGCGGCGACAGCTAGTGGTTCTCCATTCACACAACAATTAACTTCTGAATACCGTGCATTCTCTTCTTTTGAACTTAATCAAGAAAAAGATTATGCCGATGCATTACATTTTTCTCGTAAAGGTTTAGAAGCGGCAAAAGGTGTTAACGTTATGCCTGAACCTGTAAATGATTGGGATTTAACAGCTGCCGATATCGTGGAATTATCAACAGCATATGCTCGCTTAGTTTCTGCAATTGATCGTGGTGCACGTGAAATCATTCCAGGTAAGGCCGCTATCGCACAAGCACGTTATGATTGCTGGATTGAAGAACAAGAAGAAGTTGCAAACGGCGCAATGATGTCCGTACCTTGTAAAGCTGACTTCATGGCAGCAATGAACGAAGTAGAAGCAGTTCTCCCTGCTATGATGGCTCCTGTAGAAGAATTTCCGGCTCCTGTTGAAATGATCGATACAAACGAACCTTTGAACGTCCAAGAAGCTATGTACCTTGTATTCTTTGACTTTGACTCAGATGACGTCAATGCGGATGGGGCAAGTGTTCTTGATGCAGTTGCCAACGAAGTAAACTCTCGTAACATAAACACAATTAATGTTGTGGGACACACTGATACATCAGGATCAGCAGCATACAATGCACGTTTGGCTAATCGTCGTGGTAACGATGTAAAATCCGCTCTTATTGCACGCGGCATTCCAGCTGGGAAAATCATGATTGAGGGGCGTGGCGAAAATGAACTTCTTGTCCAAACACAAAACGATATTCGCGAGCCCGCTAACCGTCGTGCGGTTATCACATTCGAATAACATTTGTAAAAATATAAAATTAAAACGGCCTTCACTGGCCGTTTTTTTTATGACAGATTCACCTCTCGTGATAAAGTTATCCCATGAACTTGAAACAATTTTTGCCACAAAGCTTATTTGGACGAACGTTCCTCATAATAATGATGCCCGCATTATTATTACAAATCGCCGTTTCAACAATCTTTTTTGACAGGCATTGGTCGAGAATGACTGACCGTTTAGCATCTTCTGTGGCTGGCGAAATAGTTCTTATTGTCAATCAGATCAAAACGAACGCCTTTCATTTAAAAAACAGTGATTTCCAACCTCTCGGATTACAATTCACCCACAAAAAAAACATCTTACAATTACCCAAAATAGATAAAAAAAACATCCATACGATAACAAATGATCTATCAAACCACTTACAAGAGCAACTTTCGTCCCCCTTTACAGTCCAATATTATCCGCATGAAAAAAAAATAATCGTTCATACCATAACGAACACAGGATTATTAAGCATTAATATACCAGAAGGACGATTATTCAGCTCATCTAGTTACATCTTCATATTATGGATGATTAGCCTTTCAATCATTCTCTTTACAATTGCTCTTATATTTATGCGCAATCAAATTCGGCCTATTTATCGCCTTGGATTAATTGCTGAACGGTTGGGGCGAGGCATCCCTATTGGCTCCATAAAACCTACTGGTGCACATGAAGTTCGTTTAGCCACTCAAGCATTTATAACAATGCAAAACCGTATAAACCAATTTATAGATCAACGAACAACTATGCTTGCAGGTGTTTCTCACGATTTACGAACTCCTCTAACACGCATTAAATTGCAAACTGAAATGATGGATGAAAATCCCGATATCACCGCAATTAAAAACGATATAAAAGACATGGAAACAATGATTGAGGGATATCTTTCCTTTGCAAAAGGGGATGATGGCGAAAAAATGCAACGAATCAACTTGCACAATTTCCTCAACAAAACCATTGATGATGCACGACGTTTATTATTAGATGTAGATGATAAACGACATATAAATGATACTGAAACAATTTTATGGGCAAAGCCAAATACACTTGCACGTGCACTAGATAATATTATCAGCAATGCAGCACAATACGCCACTAAAATTACACTCGAAACTATTGAAACAAAAAATGACATAGTTTCAATCATCATCACAGATAATGGTCCTGGCATTTCAGTCGAAAAAATAGATGACGTCCTTAATCCTTTTGTTCGCGGTGAAGAATCAAGAAATAATAAAACGGGCGGTGTTGGCCTTGGCCTCACAATCACGAATGACATTATAACTGCCCATGGAGGAACAATAACCCTCTCAAACAATGATGGTACAACTGGCCTTATCGTTACAATATCCCTCCCCCTTTAATTGAACTCTTTAATCTTTTTTAACCTCTTTAATGCAAGATACAGTTGGAAGGAGATTATCGCACCTGATAATCGAAAAAATAAAGAGATAACAATACTAATGGGAGAGAATGATCTCATAAACATATTAGAGCCGAATGCGGCCAAATCATCAATGCGTTCAAAATCAACGCATTGGCCGCAATTTATTATCTTTTTAAATGGCCTAATTTTAACCATTGCGGCAACGATTTCATTATTTGTTTATATAGAAAAAATAACACAAAATAAACATAGTGAAATTGTACAAAATATTTCATTCGATATCGATACCGCTGTATCTCATGCCTACTCTATATTTACTTTAGAGACTATCAGCCAAACACAAAACAGTGATGCCATATTATCTCTCACTCAAATAAGTCCCTCTTCAAATTCATGGCATGTAAAAACAATGTATGGCAAAGGACACATTAACAATGATATTGTTCGAAAAACCATTAAACAGATAAAAGCACAAAAACTGAAAAACATCATCAGTTACGAAAATAAATTTTATATAACATACACGAACAAGAACAAACAAACTTTTTTAGCATTACTAAATCCACAAAAAATTAAACAAATTTTTGACAACTCTAAATACAATACGGTTGAGAAAGTTCGCTTGTTCGACATGGATAACGACGCTCCTTCATTCGAATATCAAACAGAAAACAATCAAAAAAAATCAACAACACATCTCAATCAACACATAAAAATATTGGGTCATGATCTACAAATAACTATCAATTTATTTAACGAAAATGTATTTTTCCTAAGCGACAAACTTCCATTTATATTGCTTTTATTTGGTGCTTTATTAACGATATTAGGAACATTATTTGTTCGTAATAACCAACATCAATCTCAAAAAATGCATTTAATGAATGAAATTTTGGAAGATAAAAACCAATCTTTAGAATATAAAATAGATGAATCACAAAGCATTTCAAAAGCACTAAAAGAAAGTGAAGACGAATATAAAGCCGTAGTCAATTCAGTTCAGGACATATTATTTGAACTGGACATTACCGGACAAATTGTTTTTTTGAACGCGTCTTGGAAACGTATCACAGGCTTACCTCCAGAAGATGTTTACGGAGAAAATTTATTTCGACTTATTCACCCTCAAGACATAAATGCAATTCAAGACTCTTTTTTTAATTTCACAAAAACGGAAAAATATACGAAAAATTTTGCAAAATTACAAACTGTCTCAGGTGATTACAGATCTGTTGACATCGCCTTTTCTGTTCTAAGAAATGATGCTGAAGGGACATTACGTATTATTGGCACGATCACGGATACAGAAGAAAAACGTCGTGCAGAAAAAGCATTAGATGAAGCTGAAAAAAGATCACGAAAGATCGTGGAAAATGCAGCTGGCGGCATTTATCAAATTGCACCAGATGGAACAATAATGAGCGCTAACCCAGCATTTTTAAATATTCTTGGCTATAATGATTTTGATAAAGATGCCCCAGAAAAGCATAATATTAAAGAGGTTTATATCAACGCAGAGGATCGCAATGCGTATGAAACACAAATATATCGAGATGAACAAATACGAAACTATGAAATACAAGTGAGACACACAAGCGGTCGTTTAATTTGGATTAATGAAAATGCACGCGCCGTAAAAGATGAAGATGGTACAATTTTATACTATGAAGGTAGCATAGAAGATATCACCCAAAGAAAAGAAGCTGAAATAGCGCTTATTGAAGCAAAGTTAAATTCAGATCTTGCCTCGCGCGCCAAATCAGAATTTTTGGCAAATATGAGTCATGAGTTACGCACACCACTCAATTCTATTATTGGTTTTTCCGAAATCATAAAAAGTGAAGCATTAGGTGAAATTGTAAACAAACCATATGTGGATTATGCAAGTGATATTCATAGCAGTGGCACACGACTTTTAAATGTTATTAATGAAATTTTAGGCATCTCAAAAATAGAAGCAGGAGAACGACAACTAAATGAGTCAGTCGTCGATATATCCAAAATTACACAAACATGCATTGACCTTATGGCCAATAAAATTGAAAATCGACAAGTTCAAGTTAACAATTTAATTGCCGACACCATACCAAATATCGTTGCAGAGGAGTTAGCGCTCAAACAAATTTTAATGAATCTTCTCTCAAATGCTATCAAGTTTACTCCTGAAAATGGTTCAATAACTCTATCTGCTGATTATGATGGTAAAGACATTCGCTTGTCCATTACGGATACAGGCGTTGGAATTGATGAGGTTGATATTCCAAAGGCATTATCCCCGTTTGGGCAAATTGACAGTACATTGGCGCGAAGTAATGCAGGAACAGGTCTCGGATTAACCCTTGTCTATTCCCTCATTCGTTTACATGATGGCTCTCTAGAACTCATCAGTCAAAAAGGATTTGGTACAACCGTAACAATCACAATTCCTGAAAAACGTGTCGCGGCTAAAAAGACTAAGTCATCTGATCAAGACGGGAATATTTCAAAATTTTCTGATTACAAATAATCACGTTATTTTAGAGATTCACTGTCATTAATTTATAATTTTTTTCCTATATCATTGGATAAAGTGGCTTATTTTTATTGACATAGAAAAATATATTCCTTACAACTATTCTATGAAAAAAATTATAAAACCTGCTTTAGCATCAATGGCCACAATTTTGTTTTTATCCGGGTGCGAAAATGCTTCAGATAAAGCACGTAAAGCAAGTGTCGCTCAAGATATTTTAAGTACCTCTTTATCTCAATGTGATCCACAGAATGAATTTAACAGTAGTGCTAGCTACGAATCTAGACTTCATGAAGTATTAATGAACACAAGCACTCGATTACATCCTTGAAAATGACATAACTGTTTGTCTAGACAGACGAATGGCCAACGTTGAAAAAGGATTATTCGATCGTACAGTCCATGCTTTTTTTTACCCACAAGAAAATACACTAACACTCTACGACAGTGGTAATTCAAAACAAACAAAAGGAGCTTTTGAAACAAGCGCAATCTCATACAGTGCTTCACTATTAAAGCGTTTTGCAAATAAAGGCATTGGACAAACAGCTACTATGCAGTACGGTTACAGGTATTCCACTGGTAAAACGACATCTTACAAATGGAAAGATGCTTCCAAATCTGGTGTTTTATCAAGAAATCAAGGGTTACTAGTTCCACCACTTGTGCATAGGTAGTAAAAATAAAAAGTTACTGATTTTTTATTACAATCACTCTGACGAAAATTCTTTAACGATTTAGATGATTAAAATTTTAATGTCATCCATTTGAAAAATGGTTCGGTGGATAATGATTGCCCTGTGATGTCTTTAACCGCCGTATCAAACCTATCATGTCCCGATTGGGCAACCCTCATCACGATATCATTAAAATTATCCGTTGTGACATTTTTTGCATCACCAATTTGCATGGCGGCCAACATGCCGGGGTTATAACATGGCCTGTCCCCATAAATACCGCTCATCATATGCACGTCATAATAATAGGGATAGTCGGTGGGAAAAATATCGGCATAAGGTTCAACCAACCGTGCCCAAAACACTTCACAATCCTCGGCCTCTATATCTTCATTGACCAGCGCACGTTCCAATTGTTCGCACAAATCAATATCGATAAAATGACGAATGGGGTTGGTTTCAATGCGTTTGGTATTACGCACAATTTCGGTTGAATGACGTTTCAACATATCCATGTCATATCCACATTGGGCAAGCCCCTCATCCAACATCATTTGCATGAAATCATCGCTGTACCCAATATAATATTCAAACAAGAATGCGATCGCCTCGTCCATAGCCCGCCCAGCAACGAAATGACCGTATGGGATGGATTGTCGATAAACGGCATGGCCAATTTCATGCCAATTGGTAATCAGGCTTTTGAATGGTGTCATATGTGGGTCGTGCGTCACGCCCAATTTCACCCCCTGCTCCACCCCACCATAACCAAGGCATGCCGGGTGCGCCGTTTCATATAATATCTCGACCTTGCTTTCATTGATACTCGCCATATCAATCATGCATTTTATAATATGGTTTTGCACATCAACGGAGACGTTTGGATGATCACCAACAGGGTCGTCAACTTGCCTATCCCGTACAAAATCATGAATTTTTGATAGATCACCCGCGGTTAATGGATTTTCAAATCCTGGTGTTTGAAAATGGATGAGTGCGTCATAGGGCGTGTCCGCACCTGTGAATTCTTGTAATTCGCCCGCAATATCACGCGTATAATCCAATACCGTTGTCGTGGGTTCAATCAATTGCGCTGTGTTTCCCGTTACCTTTGCATCACGCCAATGTGCCATACATGATTTACGCGCCAATTGACGGCCTAACACCTCGTGTATCCATCCTGTGCCATAAAACACGTCGTGTGGTGTTTCCTTGCTCCACTGCGCACCCATCCATAGTTGGTAAGAGTTACGAATGAATGCAGGAATTTTAGGAAGGTCGGCCAGAATTTGCATTTTCAACGCCTCGCGTTCATAAAGCAGAGATATGTTCGACAAATCTTGACCTTTCTCAATATATTTACTATCGTACAGACAGATAATTAATATTTTACCAAAGTCCGCATGATTTGTGCGGTCTTTTTTTGTTATAAGACGAAGGATAAACACCATGGAAAAAATTCCAATGACCGTACAAGGTCACAAAATTTTAAACGATGAATTAACTGACTTGAAAAAGGTTCAACGCCCAGAAGTTATTCAAGATATTGCCGAAGCACGCGCCCATGGTGACCTATCCGAAAATGCGGAGTATCACGCGGCAAAAGAACGCCAAAGCTTTATTGAAGGACGTATTGACGAACTTGAAGGTGTTCTTGGCCTTGCCGATGTCATTGATGTAACCAAATTTTCAAACGATATTATTCGTTTTGGTGCAACGGTTACCGTTGTTGATGAAGACACGGATGAAGAAGCGACATACCAAATCGTTGGAAATTATGAAGGTGACATGGAAAATAATAAAATCTCCCTCACCGCCCCCCTATCCCGCGCATTGATTGGTAAAGGCGTTGAGGACAGCGTGACCGTTAACACACCAAATGGTGGAAAATCATACGAAGTGTTGGAAATTGAGTATAAGTAAAAACTCTTTAAGCCATCCTTAGTGCAGAACGACGCGCCTCGGCGCGTTTTCTTATTGGTAACTCTAATATATCTGCAGATTGACACATCTTGATTGACTGCATTGCTGCATTTTTAATTGTTTTACGAATATGCACCTCTTCCTCTGATGACAAGGGAGATCCTCCACGATTTTTAACAATTGTTTTAAACCAATCTTCTTCCCACATTTTATCACGAGGTGTCATCGTATATGTAGGATCATATATTTCTAAAATTTCTGCACCAGTGATCCCTGGATTAACCTTATGATCATACAATTCTATGACTGGTGACACTCTTTCTTCATAAATTTCAAATATAGATTGTTTATGTTTACGTAGTAAATTTTTAATTTTACTTCCACTCGCCTCTGCATCCATAACATGTAATAAGACAGGTAACTCTCTTGGAATTTCCCCCCTATATTTCAATGCATGCTTCCAACGTAACAGGGCGCATCGCGTTAAATCAATCGTATCCATTGTGTCACGTGATTTTTTTACAGCTCTATCCTTAGTAACAATCAAATTAAATTTACCACTAGATTTAGACCAAACCTTGCTATCAGGCTGCCCCGTCAACCCTTCAAAGCTTGTATGTGACGCATAACCAAACACTTCACGTGCACCATCCGTTAAAGCCCTTGGATCACTGTTTTCATCACATAATACTCTTAAGTATTGTCTATCTCTTGATACAGAGTATCCCGCAGGATTTGCTGCCATATAGAAGGCACGTCCTAAAAGTACTGATTGTGGTGATATTTCTACGATATCATTTAAAATTTGATCAAATGTTTTACCATCTTCAAATGCATCATAAACCTCTCCCAAAGTTATCTGATCAGGCAAACCATTTAAAATTCTTTCACGGTGTACTAAAAACGCTTTCCAATCATCATCATATGATCTGGAATTAAATAAATTCTGCACAACGATGTCATGCATATTATCTGTTGTATAAATACGTGGCTGTTTACCGTCTAACACCGTATAAAATCGCCTTCTCCCTGTTTTATATAGTCATAACAAGTATAAAAATTTAACACAATAATTTTCATCAAAAACTATTGAATTGTTAACAGGTACTATGGTATTATATAAACATAAATAAAAATGCTGCATAAGTGGCAATTAGAGCACGTAAAAACATCGATAGTTAATTTTAGGGGGGGACACCAATTAGGTTGCCTCTTTTTTGTTGTAAAGGACATATTTGTATATTGCTTATGAGTAAAATTGAATTATTCACTCCTACACCACAATTAAAGGCCAAAACAGGTCAAGGCGGTATTGATGATGCTCTATTAAACAAAGCAAATGAAGCCATTTCATCTTTGTCGAACGATATTGAAGCCAGCATCAAAGAACATGTCGAGAAATTACAAACTCATATTAATAATGAAACACTTATCAACAAACCATCCGAAGAAACAATGGAAGATTTTGTTTTCGATCTCCTGCCTCTAAAGGTGGATAGTCACCTGTCACAAAATAAAAATCTGGCTACCATCGCCGAAAAACTATTAAATTTTGTAGAAAAATTACAAACAATGAATGTTGACGCTTATCATATCATTCGCGCCCATGTAAACGCATTGAATCTAGTCATACAAAGCGATATTACAGACTCAAACCATAAATTTTCACGCGCTATTTTAACTGAGCTTGATGATGCCTGTAGTCGATTTAATAAAAAACATATGCCTAATATGACGACTGATGACACACAAACTCGAGCAGGGTAAATACCATTATTAATACGTTTTAGTTTTCGCGACTTCTAATTTTGCAAGCTCTACATGAGCCCGCAAATCAATTTCATCTAAAATTGCACTCAATTCAGGATCAGTTATTGTTTCGCGATGTGATGCAACAACATCCGCAATAGAAATCATATGACCAATTGTTACCTTTCCACTTACCATCGCGACTTTCAAATCATTCAATTTATCCAGTATAGAACTGGCACGCTCTTTCATTTGACGCTTGGCCTTACCCTGTAATGGATCGTCCGCGGCTTGTGCCATTAATAACGCATCAACACCTGCTATATTTGATGACATAGACATCCCCGCACTATCGCTAACACTCGACGTATCATCACCACCTAGCATCGCGCCAAAAGCGCCATCACCTGAGGAGGTTTTCTTTGCTTCTTTTTTCTTTGAAATTTCCGAAGAAGATTTTGGTCCATCAATTTTCATGACACAAGAATAACACGAAATTTTTATTTTGGCACGGTTTTCGCAAACTCAATTCCAGAAAACAAAGGAGACCATCTATGGTAAGTAACAAACGCCTAGTCTTTATATCACTTTTCCTCTGGTTAGTAATGGCCGGAAACATTCTTGTCGCCAATGCTGCGACCTCACGTATCAAGGATATTGTTGATATAGAGGGCGTTCGTGACAACATGTTAATCGGATATGGATTGGTCGTTGGTTTAAATGGAACGGGTGATTCTTTAGGAAACTCACCATTCACCGAACAATCCTTAACAGCCATGCTAGAACGCTTAGGCGTAAATATCCGTGGTCAAAATTTGAATACAGGAAATATCGCCGCGGTTATGGTTACGGCTACCCTACCTCCGTTTAAAAATCAAGGATCACGTATTGATGTAAGTATCTCCACAATGGGTGATTCATCGTCACTACAAGGTGGAACGTTATTAGTTACTCCGTTAATGGGTGCGGACAGTAATGTTTATGCCATGGCACAAGGTGGTGTTATTACATCTTCTATCTCCGCCGAAGGTCAGGCAGGGTCAGTTACAACAAACATTCCAACCGCGGCACGCATCCCAAATGGTGCAATCGTTGAAAAAGAAATTGAGTTTAATTTAGCAGACTTAAATATTATTCGCCTTTCATTACGGAATCCTGATTTTACGACTGCACGTCGTGTTGCACAACGTATTAACGCACGTTTTGGGCAAGGTTCTGCCGTTGCAGAAAATCCAGCAAGCGTTCGCATCACAAAAACAGGTGAATACACAAAACAATCAATTGTTGAATTAATTACAGATTTAGAACAATTAGAAATTTTGCCAGATCAACCAGCAAAAATAGTTATTGATGAACGCTCCGGCGTTATTGTCATGGGGAAGGACGTTAAAATCAGCACTGTTGCAGTTGCACAGGGTGATTTAACCGTCAAAATTACCGAGGAACCTCAAGTTAGTCAGCCAAATGCCTTTTCGGAAAATGGTGAAACAACTGTGGTTCCTCGGACAAATATCGCGGTGAACGAAAGTGGAAAAGCAGAAATGGCAATTCTACAAGAAGGCATCACATTACAAGATCTTGTAACATCATTAAACGCGCTTGGTATTGCACCACGTGATGTTATTACAATTTTACAAGCTATCAAGGCCGCCGGTGCCATGCAGGCAGAAATTGAGGTTATGTAATGAATAACGCGCTCGTCCAAAATACAATTAACCAAAGTATGAATACCGTTCACGGTGGCAAATTAAATAATGCTTCCAAAACACTACAAAGAAACCTTGACCAGGGTGCCTTAGATAAAACTAAAGCTGCGGCACAAGACTTTGAAGCTGTCTTTATTTCACAAATGTTAACGCACATGTTCGAGGGTATCAAAACAGACGGCATGTTTGGTGGCGGAAATGCAGAAGATATTTTCAGATCAATGATGGTAGATGAATACGGAAAAATGATGTCCAAAAATGGTGGCATTGGCCTAAGCGATAGTGTGATGGCCGAAATGATTGAAATGCAATCAAATCAACAAGCAGGAGGATTATAAAACATGAACAATAGCGATTTAAACACAAAGGGCGCTGACGTTGCCTTACGCATTGAACAAATGTTAAAAGAATTAATAGCCTGTATTCAAGCCGAGACAGAAGCATTACGCGCTCATGATAAAAAGGCATCCGCATCTCACTTAAAAGAAAAAAAATCATTATTATTACGTTATCAATCTCTTCATTCAGAACTGTCTGAAAGTACAAAGGATATTGATATGACCGATCCTAGTATTAAATCATATTTAAAAAATGTTATTCAGGATTTTGATGACACATTAAAAGAAAATGCAATTGCTATTACGACAGGAAAAAAAGCTGCAACACGCCTTTTAACCAGAATTTTGGAAAAAGCACGTCAGGCGGTCGCACAAGAAAACGTGAATTACGATGCGCGCGGACAATTTGTTCAGAAAAGCTCTCAACCTTTTTCCACACCGTCAAAACTGAATGAAACGTATTAAGTATAAGTAGTAATAAAAACGAAAGATTATAACTATGAGCACAACATCATCCGTCGCACAATTTATGGCTCTTATTGCCGGAACGCAACCACCCTCAACATTACGTGCAGGGCAAAACATCAATGGTGATGCATCCCAAAATGCAGGTAATTTTCAGACAATTTTATCTGGGGCACAATCGAATATTATTAACGGCCAAGCACAAGGCACTCAATTGACAGCTGAATTGAGCGGTGAAACATCATCACCATCATCCATTTGGCAGTTTATTGCCCAAAATGGTGCCAATGATAGTGCGCAATCAAACCTTATTGTTTTAGGGCTTGCACAACAAGGTGCCTCTGATCAAATAATACAAAAATTAACTGCAACATTTAGCGACACAGAACTTGTCACGATTTTACAAGATCCAGAACTAAAAATTGAACTGACAAACATTATCAATCAATTTAACAGCATTGATGAAACAACGGATATAGAAACCGTTATAAGCGCGTTACAATCTTTGGTAATACAAAAACAAAGCAATGTTGAACAATTGAACTTCAAGCCAACCGATATTACAGATGAAATTGTATCTGACATTATTACAAAAGATATTAAACCTAAAAATGAAGAAGAGTTGGTCGTTGTGTCATTGGAAACACAATCTACTATCTTAAAAACACCTGTTCAAACGGCACAAAAACCTGAAACTGCTACGATCGCACTTCAAAACACTCCCGAAGCATCACGTGGGCTTAACCCATTCATGACAAAATCAGAACAAGATGCGTCACCAGAATTAAAATCTGTATCCGATAACGTGTTAAATAACACAACTACAGGCATTAAATCTGACTACCAATCCATCGCGGATCGTGTTCATGCGCACGTATCGGGTAATACCAATAATAATATTCCGTTTAATGCAGAATCATTTAATGCCATTATCCCTGGTGGAAGTGGTTCTGAATTTTTAACAGATGGCGAATCTGTTATCCCATTTGAGGCCAGCTTTAAAACAATTACACAAGCAACAAACGCCCTACTAAACAACGCATCCGCGACACAATCACATCCTGCAACACAAACCGTTGCAATGTCTTTAACCAAATTTGCACAAACAGGAAAAGCGGGAGAGAGCGATCGTTACCGCCTACAACTTGATCCACCAGAAATGGGACGTTTGGATATCGAAATGGATTTCCTAGACTCTGGCAAGGTCAAAACTGTCATCGTTGTCGATAAACCAGAAACACTTGCCATGCTTCAAAAGGACATGAATACTCTTATCAAGGCTATGCAAGATGCCGGTTTTGAAAGCATGAGCCAAAACGATCTAAGTTTTAGTCTATCTCAAGACAATAACGCGGGTGATCATGCAAATAACGGGAATAGTAACGGACGAAATAATTCACAATCCGATATGGTTGAAGGCGATCTTCATATTCTTGAAAGTGAAATGAGTGTTATTATCGATCCCGAAACAGGTCAAAAACACGTCAACATGCTTGTCTAGCCATAATGACCATGGCATAGTATTGCCATGGCTCTATTAATTGATCTTAAACCACATGAAAAAGTTTTGGTCGGAAACACTCTGATCACAAATGACAAACAAAAAACTCGCCTTCGTATCGAAGGCGATGCACCAATTTTGCGTGAAAAAGATACAATGAATGACGCGGATGCAAATACACCTGCAAAAAAATTATACCTCATCATTCAAAATATTTATTTGGCTCCGGGCTCTGATGCCATGAATGAATTCAGCAATTATTTCAGTCAATTAAAATCAATAGTTGATATAGCACCTCACGTTGAAATTTTCTTTAATCAGGTCAGCGCACATATTATTCAAGGCACATATTACAAAGCCCTAAAACTTATTCAAGATTTAATAAATTGCGAAGAAAGCGGTGAAGCGCCATCTACGCTTAACCCAAAAGAGCCGTCAAACAGAAATAAGATGGAAGCACAACTCCTTAATCAAGCAGCAGATCAATTAGTAGATGTTCAAAACAATTGGGACGCTTTAAATATTGACGATATTGAAAACACCATTTCCTATAATCGTAAATTATGGATGGCATTTTTTGATGGTGTTAACGATGACAAAACTTCACCAAAAAAATCAACAGATCAATTTAATTTATTGAATAACATCGTAAATTTATATCAATTCATATATTCATCATCAACAGATATCATCAAAAACAAAGATAAAAACAAGATACAATCCTTGATCGACATCAACCGCGCCACCGCCACGGCATTATTATCAAGCTAACTTAAAACAACTCTTGCAACATACAACGTGCGGCACCACCACCATAATGTTGCACCGTTGACAAATTCGGCGTAATAAAGCGATCAACATGACGCAGATAATGATCGCGTTGCACATCGGTCAAACTATCATATCCTGATTGAGACATAATAATCATTGGCTTATCACCCTGCCCCTTAACCTCCAAAGCATTTCCTGCGAACGCGCGCACCTGATCCATATCAAGTTCAATAATATCATGTGTTTTACGCAGACTATCCATTACCTTTCCACGATATTCCAATGTAATAGAATCGGCACAAATACCCACGAAATCCGTTCCAATATGCATCATCACATCACTATGATACACAGGATCTCCCGTATGGGACGCCGTTTCAAATAAAAATGGTTCATACCCCATATCCGCACACCACTTTGGCGCTAACTCACGGTCAGTTCGCGCAGAAAAAGTTCCATAGGCTTTGCGATTTACACGATCCAAAATGAGAGAACTTACCCCCTCCAAACATTTATTCTCCGCCTCATAATGTGACCAATCCATCAAAACATCATAATGACGTGACAATGTTTCAATCATGGCTGGTGTTTTTTCCGCAGCACGATTTTCCGTCAACATTGGATAAATCACCATTTTGCGATCTTCATGCACAGAAAACCAATTTGGAAAAATATGATCTGGACATTCTGCATGCCCTTTTGCAACCGTGACATGCACACCATTTTCAATCAGAATATTCACAAATTCTCGAAATTCAGACACCGCTTTAGTTAAAATAACATCTCTATCCTCATCATCATTAATTTGGTATGGATTAGACGGAGCCGTTGAATGATTAAAATAAAATCCGGCAGGTTCAACCATAAATAAATGACGTGTTGTTTGAGAAACCGATGAAGAAGACATTAGCAATCCTTGTAATAGTTTTATATTGCATCAGTGTACCTGATTCAGCATTTTCGCAATCCCCATCTTTAGAAGATGAAGCAATATCAAACCACGCAAACGAACTTGATCCATCGTTTTTAACATTGGCCGTTGAAAATGATCTATTTGGTAACGGAACAGATCAACATTACACCAATGGCATTCGACTAAGTTGGTTCGAAGCTGGTGCAATTCCACCGTCATGGATCAGCAATATTGGCGAACTTTATCCTGGGTTTCGCATTAACGACACAACATCCGTTACATTTTCCATCGGACAAAATCTCTACACCCCCAGTGATATAAGAATTGCCACCGAGCAAAAAAATGATCGTCCATGGGCCGCATGGCTTTATGGTTCAACTGGCCTTATAACCATTACCGATAATCACGTTGATGAAATTGAAATGGCGCTCGGCATTGTTGGTCCTGCCGCACTAGGCGAACAAACACAAAAATATGTTCATGATAAAATTAGTAACTCGCCAGAACCAAAAGGATGGAAACATCAATTGGATAATGAAATCGGATTAAACCTGTCATGGCAACGCCGATGGCCTGAATATAAGACATGGGATATTAATAATGATCTGTGGTTACAAGCCTCACCCCAAATTGGACTAAGCCTTGGTAATATTTACACCCATGCCGAGGCGGGATTGAATCTTCGTATTTCACCAAAAACAGAACGATTTTCCGATATGCCCCTGCGCGTGCGGCCAGCAATGCCGGGAACTGGATACTTTCCAAAACCTGCAAATGAGTTCAGTTGGTCTATTTTTGGTGGCCTAAACGGGCGCGCAGTCGGACGAAATATTTTTCTTGATGGAAACACATTTGAAAACTCTCCATCTGTCGACAAGAAACCACTTGTTTATGATATAAACGCGGGTGTCGATTTCACCTATGGTCAAACCCGCCTGTCCTACACTCTGGTTAGACGTTCCAAAGAATTTAAGACACAGGATGATACGTCAGTTTTTGGCGCAATATCAATTAGTCGTAGATTTTAAATTTGCATTTAAAAGAATATGTATTTAAATTACAAATATGGATAATACCGTTGCAGTGTTCGCAGGATCAAGACATGGAACATCTTTCGCATTCAACAAACACGCTTTTGAATTAGGCGCACTACTTGCACAAATTAATCACACTGTTTTATGGGGTGGCGGAAAAAATGGTGGAATGGGAGCACTATCCGACGGTGTTGCAAGTCAAGATGGACAAATGAAGGCTTACATCGCACAGGCCTATTACGATCCAAATGAAATATTTCCTGAACATATAGTGAGCGCAGAATCTTGCACCAATGATGCAGAACGTAATGATATTTTTATGCGTGCTAATTTTCAAATTGCACTCAATGGCGGTGTTGGCAGCCTGCTTGAAATTGTGCACGCCCTCAACCACAAAATTTATCACGACAAAACATCCGCCCCCTTAATAATCATTTCAACTGATGGTTTTTATAATGGGTTAAGCAAACTCTTATCAAACATCATAGACAAAGAATTTAACGATCCATCTATAAAAGATCGCTATAAAATCGTACCGTCTCCTCGCGATGCAATTCAAATACTAAATTTAAACTAAATCATATTTGGGCAAAATTTCATTTTGTCTTGCACGAACATCATCAACATCAAATCCTTCGATCATTTCATTAAACAATCGATACCAGTTTACCTCTGACTGCAATCGAATACATATTGATCCGATTCCCAATGCAGCACGATCCATAAACACAAATTCGCGTGGAATGGGTAAACCTGCACGCAATTCACGCAATTTTTTATGCACTTCACGGGCTGTTTCTTGTCCATACACCCCTTCATCGCTACTCCCGATTGTGCGAATATTATCGTCAAGAATTGGACCATATAAAAATCCTGCCCAGACATTCAAAATTTCAATAGTTTCCCTGTTTAAATCACCAAACCCCCACGTTTTATAAGATTGCACGGCCAGTTCTTCATCTTTATTTTTCAACGCATTATAAAGATCAATACTAGCTCCAACAAAGTCAGGGTTAAATATTCGTACACATCCAAAATCAAGTAAGTTGATGGACAAGTCATCCCGTACGGTATAGTTCCCTGGATGTGGATCACCGTGAATAATTCCTGTTTTATATAATGGCACATACCATGCCTTAAACAAATTCAATGCAATTTTATTACGATCTTCCAGTGGCGCCTTTTCAAATTCCAACACGCCACATCCATCAACCCATTCGGTTGTTAGCAATCGATCTGTCGACAATGTACCAACCACATTTGGCACATGCACATGCGCTTCATCCTTTAATAATTGCGCGTATAATTTTTGAACATTTGCCTCACGCCTATAATCCAACTCTTCATGCAACCTATCCGCAAGCTCCGCGTGAACATTTTCCATCACAACTGAGTCATCATATTGTTTGTATATTTTTAACAACAGTTTCAATTGATTGAGATCAGCTTCAACCGCACTCATCATATCTGGGTACTGCAATTTACACGCCACCCAATTTCCATCACTATCTTGCGCCTTATGCACCTGCCCCAACGATGCCGCGGCCGTTGCATTTTTTGGGAATTCAATAAAGTTAGATTGCCAATCTACACCTAATTCTGCCTTCATGCGACGGCGAACAAACGGCCACCCCATCGCAGGCGCATTTGCCTGTAACTCCTGAAACGCTTTCGCGTATTCGGGAGGTAACGCATTTGGGATTGTTGCCAAAATTTGCGCAACTTTCATTATCGGCCCTTTAAACTTCCCAAGAACCGCCATCAAGTTTGCAGAATGCGCATCACGATCAATTGAAACACCTAAAAACTTCTCCCCTACCAATTGGAGTGCAACACCAGCCACAGATGTTGACATAGACGCATAACGTCCTGCTTTTTTTATAATTTTCGATGTATCATCCATTTTTTATACGCTAGCCTAAGACTTCATTAAGATATATAATCTAGTTTATACAAAAAAACATTAGGCGTCTTCTTTATTTTAGAAAAAAAATGATATTTAAAAGCACAGAATTTATAAAAAGATTAACAATATGCGTTAGCCTGCTTTTTGTTCTTTTACTTTCAGCCATCTTCATTAGTTACAACTTAGACAACCGTATTATAGAAACATCACGTATTTCGGATACTATTTCAGAACAACGATTTCTTGCGCAAAGATTATCTTATTTAGGAGCACTCATAAAAAACCCTCCCAAACACGCTAATGTTGTAGAATACAAAAATAATTTTAACATTACTGTTTCTAAAATTTTTCAAAACGAATTCATCATTCGCACATTTTACGATACACATGAAAAATTAAAAGAAAGCACACACAATTATTACCATGAAAAAGACGAGAGCGGATTAACTCGCCTCCAACACATTAATAACACCGTTGATATAGCCAATAGAATTGCCGCTTTTTTTCAAAACAACAAAACAGAAACACCTCTACCTGATGGTATAATACTTGACATTGATAACTTACAAACACTCATAGAAAATGAGGCATTAGATGTCGCCTCTGGTGCGATTGATGAGTATAAAAAATTTATCATCAGCGAGAATAAAACAAACAAACTTATAAAACTTGTTCTCATCATATTATTTTTTATTGCGATTTTCGCAATTATTGCCGCTTCATTCCTTCCACTTCATAAAAAACTTCATCATTCTTCTAACGTTTTAAAACAAGAGCGCCTCATTCACGCAACAGAAAGAAAGCGATTAAAGTTAGCCCTAGAAGGAACAAGCACAGGTATATGGGATCTGGATCTTAATATCGAATATTTCGTTTGGAATAATATTTTACAAGAAATAATGGGCATCACATATAATGAGGATAATTATATAAGTCTCGGTGAATTTTATGAAATGATTCACGAAGAAGATAGAAATAATTTTAAAACAAATTTCCAAGATCACATTAACAACGGTAAAGAAACAAAAATTCGTTTTGAACATGAAGTACGATTAAAACATAAAAATGGACACTACATTTGGGCTCACGTTATCGGTCAAGCCATGTGGAAAGATTGTAATACAGCTTATCGTATGATTGGGTCCATTGAAGACATAACATCTCGAAAAGAAGCAGAAATAGAAAAAAATATTTTTATTAATGGTATTGAGGCCTGCAATATAGCATTCGGAATCATTGATCTATCACACCCTTCACGTAATTTCAGGTATGCCAGTCAAGCATTTTGCGATCTCACAGGGCATTCCCCTCAATCTCTACGTCAAAAAAACATGAATGTTTTCACAGGTCCTCAAACATCAATGAGTGACTTAGATAAAATTGATTACACAATTAACGAAGGAAAAAAAGCGAATTTAAAAATGTTAAGTTACCATGTGAATGGAACACATTTTTGGAATAATGTAACCCTTAGCCCCATTACCATTGAAGATAATGAAAACATCATTAATCATTACATCATCACGTTTAACGATTTGACCAGCTCTATTGAATACGAAAAACAAGAAGTATTACGCCAACGTAATGAATCGTTGGGATCTCTTGCTGCATCCGTTGCACACGAAATTAATAATCTTCTTATGCCCATGTCCATGGCAAAAGATATTTTGGAGGATGAATTAAAAGAAGAATGCGACCCGTTCGCACATGAACAATTAGATATGATTGTTGATTACGCCAACCAAGCAAAAGAAATTGTACAAGGCATTTTAACATTTTCAAGAAAAGGAACAGATGATTTAAAAAAGGTTGCTTTGTTTCAAGAACTATCTGAGGCAACTCACTTTATTCAAAGCCTCCTTCAAGCCAAAACAGAACTTGTGTTAAACACACCATCCGACAAAGATGTTTTAAACATAGAAGCCATGATCAACAGTACGGAGATGAAACAAATTTTCACAAATATGTGCCGTAATGCAGAGCATGCTTTAGGTGAAAATTCAGGGCTTATTGAGATATCTTTAGACAAAAAAGTTTTGAGTAATGCCGACCGCACCAAATTGAATGTTATTGCCGCCGATTTTGCTACCATTTCTGTGAAGGACAATGGATCTGGAATTTCTTCTGAAAATTTAGAAAAAAATATTCGACCCGTTATTTACAACAAAAGATGTTGGCGCAGGTACAGGACTTGGCCTATCTGTTGTTCACGGTATTATCCGTTCATGGGGCGGTGCCATTACCGTTGATAGTATTGAAGGAAAAGGTTCAACATTCACCCTCTACATTCCAGTACACAAAAGCAGTGATGATTTTTCAGACCTTATGGATTTGTTAGAAGACGAAGAATAAATCTCGCTTTTCACTCATCACTTATCTATATTAATAGGCATGAATTTAGATGAACAAAAAACACAAATATTTGAACAAGCACTAAAAGACATCCCTTTTGATGGATGGACAATTGAGGTATTTGAAAAGGCGGCCGTTGATTTAGAATTTGAAAAAAATATAATCCCGGCATTATTTCCAAAAGGGAATGCAGATATTCTCGATTTTTTTGCAATATGGACAGATAAAAAAATGATGGAATCATTGACATCGGTGAATACTGAAGATCTTAAAGTCCGCGCTCGTATCCGTATTGCAGTTGAAAAACGTATCGAGATTCTGTCCCCTTATAAAGAGGTCACACAACATAGTTTTAAACGATTACGTACCCCAAACCATGCGCGCCTATCTACGTCTATCATGTGGCGAACGTCTGATCTTATTTGGAATTGGGCTGGTGATGAGGCAACAGATTACAACAAATACACAAAACGTGGATTGTTGAGCGGTGTGATAGGATCCACATTCATTTACTGGCTCAATGACAATTCAGACAATGCAGAGAAAACAAAAACATTTTTGAATAATCGTATAGAAAATGTCTTATTTGTTGGGAAAAACATCGGAAAAATTGTGAAACCACTTGAAAGCGTCTTTAAAAATTTTATAGTGCCTAACATCAAATCAAAAACCGAAAAGGCATAAACCATGGAAAACAACGTGACTGAATTTCAACAAGAAGACACAAATACAGAAACAACAAATGATGTTGGTGGTGTTGCAGGCGCACGTTTAAAATCTTTTATAGAACGTATTGAACGTTTAGAAGAAGAAAAATCAGCCATTGCTGAGGATATAAAAGATGTTTACGCCGAAGCCAAAGGCACAGGGTTTGACACAAAAACAATTCGCAAGGTCATTACCCTGCGTAAATTAGATATCGAGAAACGCCGTGAAGCGGATGATATGTTAGACCTTTACAAATCAGCCATTGGCATGGAGTAAGCGTGAAGCATTCGCTTTCTAAAATTTTTGAAGCACAAAAATTAAAGGAAGCCCTCAATGGTCTTGTGCAAGAACTCACTCGAGAAGAATACACACGAGTTTACTCAACTTCATCAGGAACAAATTTGAACAATGCTCTTGCACTAAGAGAAATATTAAATGGAAAACCAGTCCCTAAACATTTACGAAATCAGTATAACCATACACATGCGATCAAACGTTTACAGCATGAATTTCAATTGAAAGTACATCACCACTTATTCATTCGCTGTATGAAGTATTATACAACGTTAAAATCATCCCTTACTCATACTTAAATATACGTCAATACATTAACGTTTTATTCACCACTTTCAGGCATTATGATTGTGGGTAGGAATAAAAAATGATGCACTTAACACCACATAACGGACAATCGGTAACATCCCTCATGGATGATATTTTGTCTGTGCGTGACAATCTATCCAAAGACGAAAATATAAAACAAGCCCCGACCGTTATTCCAGGCGAATTAAGCTCTGCCTTTGCCTTGCTAGATCCTGACCTAGCCATACTTCACAAAGATATGAAGACAGCCGCGGCACAATTAGACATTGCACGTAAAACTGGAAATATGGCCGACATAGCCCTATGGCGTTTCGAAAGCGCAGAAAGTGCATATCAAACACGATTAATGGAAGTACGTAAAAACAAACTCGCATCTCAATCTGCATCAACTGCGATGAGCGAAGGTGAAATTGAAGCCAAAAAGCAAATGCATGCACAATCCATGCAAGAGCGCATGAACGAACAGTTCGCAAATATGCGTAAGAAGAATATGGAAGAAAAACGTCGTAAAGAAGAAAAAGATGGAGGCTTCTTTTTCTACCTCATGCTAGGCATGCGGTTAGCACAAATGAACAATAAAAAACGCGCTCAAGAATTGGATATGTCAACAATACAATCCGCATTTTTCAACGCACGCACGGCCTAATTTAATTCAGCTCGAACCTTATTCACAATATCATTAAGATGAAACGGTTTTGATACAAATGCTCCTGCATCATCAGCTTGACTTTCCATGGCTGAAAAACCACTCATATACATGATTTTAATGCCTGGGTTTTCATCTTTAGCGATCTTTGATAGTTCAAATCCATCCATGCCCGGCATAACAATATCGGTTAACATCAATACGACATCATTGTTCGTTAACAAAAAATCCTTAGCTGCCTCACCACAATCAAAATCAGTCACTTTAAAATCGTTCGTTTCTAAAGCTTTTTTCAAAAAAATACGTAAGGTGTCGTCATCATCAACAAGCAGTATATGTTTCATGCGCTCACTATATCTAAACTAAGTATTTTCAATACGGCGAAAATCAATTTGTCCACGCATATCCATTGATTGTAGTGTTGTTTGCCAAATATCGATTATATAATCGCGAGCATCTTGTCCAAAATCGCCTTCAGTTAAAATCGCCATATCAAATTGGTGGATATGATTGCGAATGATACCATCGACTTGCACATTCCCCATACGAGATAAATTTAAATCAATTACAAATCGTGTCGCTAATTTTTTCATTTCTCCATTTTCATTTTCACCATGTTGATCATGAATCCATAGAGGTAATTTATAAATTTCCTCACCAAACATCATAGGCAATGTATACCCACGCCAATCCGTTGACGTTTGTGCCGGAGAAGATATCAACCTATCACCTTTCGCACCAACTTTTGATGTATCTCCCAATATTTCACTCGTCATTTTTTCAAATGATTTTTTTATACCCATCGGTACATTTTGTAATGCAGATATCGCTGGCGCCCCTAACCAACCACTTAAATCTCCACCCTTTGCCGCAGCCAAAAATAATAACGCCGCTGCTGGGAAACTCTTTGGATTAGACGAATTTGGAATTGTCTGTAACAATGATTGTGACTGTGCTGTAGGTAACTGTGCGATCAAAAATTCTATAACATCTTGCATTGAGGTCCAATTAGTTGTTGCCGTCTTTATTGTTGCCCCATTTTTAACCGACACGGTATCTAATGTTATTTGCGTTCCAGCAGGTAAATTTTGTGCGGGATAATGCATTTCATAAAACACAGGTGTCCCTCCTGTTACATTTACCAACTGTACTACTGGGTTACCTTGTGCCGTGACATGTCCTGTTGCATGAACAACTGTTTGCGAAGCAACGGCTTGAGACATAGAGATCGCCTGTGGTTGAATATTAACACTTCCAAAGTTAACTCGTGATTGTGCAACATCAAATACGCGTGCATCCCTATTAACTGCGTTTATTTGGTTACCTACATTTTGTTTTAGCAATAATTGGCGATGCGCTTGTTTGCGTTGGTAATATTATTTTTTCACCCAATGATGGCGGTAGTGATAATTGAGTTGTCGCCGTGCTTGGTAATGCTCGTGTTAATGTCGCTGTGTCAAAACGTAATGGCGATACACTTATATTCGAAACTATAGGCTGATTTCCACCTACATTGGATAGAGAACTCAATATTATACCGGGTTGTGTTGAAATTTGCTGTGGTAAATTTTTTACACTTACAATGTTTTGTTGTGCTGGTGGTAAAGGTGATAAACGCACCGACTGCCCAACCTTTAATATTATTTGAGATGAAGACGTACTTAATGTCGCCTTTTGTGCAGTAACTTGTAAATTTTTAACATCAGCAATAATTTCCGTTGGCTTTGTCTGCAAAGGCTGTTGTTGTTGAACCGCACCCCCCTGTCCCTGTTGCGCATTATTAATTGCTCGTGTCAGGGGTTGGCTGCAATATTCCTTCATTTGCAAATTTACCCGACGGTATTTGCAAATCAATTTTTGTTCCCACAGGTAATGGTGTTTTTAACCTGACTTCAATCTGTTTCCCTTGCGGTGTTTCTATTGTGACATTCCCATTCGTTGATTGTGCAGTAACTTGCCCTTGTATCGTTTTTGCTTCCGTCAAATTACGCAAGTCAGGCGGAAGGTTAAGTAAATCAACGGCCTGTACCGAAAACGGATTTGACTGTCCTTGAGCATACAGGTTTTGCAAAAACAATGATGTATACGGGCTGATACCATTCATGTGCACAAGTATATCATACCTTTTCGTACAATCATGACAGTAACATCTTGCTATGCTATATATTTTTAGTAATGGAGTTTATCAAGTCGACTGATTTTAATAACATAAATTCACAAACCTTTTTTAATTGGGCCAGTGGATTTCTTTTTATCTCTGCCATGTGCGATATAACAACATCGTATTTAAAAAAAACAAACACAGTTGAAATATGCAACAAAATTTATGACATTACCGTATCAGACGCAGCTATAAACAGCATAGAAGATTTTTCCAGCACTCATACTGTTTCTGCAATCCTTCTTATGATTTCAGGTACTATCCGTTACATTCAACAAGATCGAGAAAAGCAAAAACGTTCTAAAATTGTTAACCCGTGGCGGCCTTCTGTATAAGGCTTTCAACATACGTTGCAATTTTTTCAACATCTTGCGCTGCTTCCGTATTTGGCGAGCGTGGTTAGAATTGGTGTTTGCGCACGAATAGAATCTTTAACGCGTGGATCATGACGCACAATTCCCGCCAATGGCGGTGTTAGGCGCAAGAAATTTTCACATGCTTTCAATAATGTTCTGTATGTTTTTTCGCCTTCTAATGCATTTGGCGCTTGGTTCGCAACAATACTTACACGCTTTGACATGCCTGCCGCCGCACCAAGTTTGATATAAGCATAAGCATCAGTTAGCGATGTTGGTTCATCCGTTGTTACCAACAATGAACGAACCGCAGACGCAGACATCATACGCACGGTACGATCAACCCCTGCCCCCAAATCAATAATTACAACGTCGTATGATTTTGCCAAATCCAATAATTGATCACGTAACATCGCCAAACGTTGTGATGGCAATGCTGACAAAGATGCCTGCCCCGAACGACCAGCAATAATATCAAATTCACCAGATTCATAACGTTGCACGACCTTATCCAAACTCAAGCGTCCACGAATAACATCATTCAAATCACGTTTCGCCATCAATCCCAATTGAACGTCAACGTTGGCCAATCCCAAATCACCATCAAAAAGAAGAACTTTTTTACCCTGTCTAGCCAAAGCGTGAGAAAGTGTGACCGAAAACCATGTCTTACCAACACCACCCTTACCGCTTGCCACCGCGATAACATTCTTACCTTGTGGAAATGCATTTGATGGGGTTGATGATTGATCATTGGCTGTTTTCAATTTTTCAGTCATGACTTTTGTCCTACAGTTTTTTTATTTTCAGGTTCAGGGGTGGTCGATGATCGCAATGCACGATCAGGGTTAATTAAAAATTCAGATAACAAATTCGGTGTCATTGATGACAAACCATCTGTGACCTTTGGGGTAAAACTAATATCACAAAACGCCAACCCACCTTTTTGTGCCGCGGATAATAATCCGCCTAAACGACGCGCGATATCAAGACGTGTTGCGACCATACGTTGCACCCCTAACAAGGCAAAACTTTGCGCTATTTCTGATGATTCTTCGGCATCCACACCTGCGGTCATTGCCAATATAGGTTCGATAGATCCTGCATCAACCAGACGAGAAACACGTGCCATATCATCGGGATCGTGCGGATTTGTCCCCGCCGTATCAATAATCACAATATCATGATCGTGCGTTTGATTTAAAACCTTATTCAAATCATCACGCGTTTTTGCCTTTTGTAATGGAATATCCAAAATCTTTGTAAATGCTTGTAATTGTTCAACACCACCTGCGCGAACCGTGTCCGTTGTCACAACAGCAACGTTTAAACCATCCATCACAGCACGGGTCGCCATCTTTGCGACCATCAATGTTTTGCCTGCACCCGGTGGGCCAACCAACATTAACGCCTTGCGTTTAGATTTCGCAGGTAACGGTACAAATTTATATAAGTGATCCAATGCCGCCATTAATGCAGAATTTGTATTACCCAAACCTGTCATTGCCGCGGTAGCCAAAATATTATCCATGACCTCGGTCGGGACAACATGGCGTAACATAATATCAGTTAACTCTTCTGTTATTTGCCCTTCGAAATCTTCTTCGGCGTCATATTGAAGATATTCTTTTTTTGATATCTCTTCTTTTGGCGCGGATAAATCATTTGAAAATTGAGGGCGTTCGGCCTGACGCGATGCCAACGGTTCATAATCATGCGGGTAAGGGTCTGGCAAATCGTCCATATGTTCAATTGCTGCCGTAACGCGGACACCATTATTCTCCTCAGAAGTGGATATAATCACAGCTTCATCTCCTAAGGTGTCACGAACTTGCTTCATTGCTTCTGTCATAGTTCTTGCTTGAAATGTCTTAAGACGCATAATTTAGAATAACACATAGAATTGTATAGAATCACATAAATAGTATGATTCATCCCGAATCATGTGTCCAGACCTAATTCTTAACAAAAAGTTAACGATTGTTTGACATATCAAAAAATACTACGTATATTAACCATATATGATTATCTCAAACCACCGACTACAGAATCTTTTAGGCGTCAATATTTACCCTACACGCATACACAGTGCCTTTGATAGATCCCCTTCCCAGTCCTTCCTACGCGCAGTTATAACACCAGAGTACAGATGCCGTTACCAAGAAGAAGGAAAACCTCAACAGCTACTAACTGGCCGCTTTTATGATACCGCATATGACTGCAGTGAAAATGCCACCTTTTATTCCGTTGCCAACCACATATGGAATGTACTGGAAAAAGAGCGATTCACAGCAAGTTTAGATGTTGGAGAGGTGAAGTTTTTAGAAAAAGGTCTTCTTTCAAAACTCTCTCCCATTTCATTTGCAAGCGTCAACGCACAACCTATTCTGCCTGGAATATCAAACGTAACCATTGCACCGGGAGCCATGGGCCTTATAACACCTTTTAGCAAAAAAGAAATCACACATTCCCTAAAATTAATAGGTGATGTTGTAAAAGGAATTCAAGCTGGCGCCACAATGGACATGCTTACACTACGTGAGAAATTAACAAACGAGGCTGAATTAAAAGAAAATGGAGTTACGCCAACAGGCATCTTTAGACCTTTTAAAATTTAGCTTCTTAAAATCTTTGGTAATTTAAATTCAACATTTTCTTCGCGGAGAGTGATTTCTTCAACATTCACATTATATCGTTCTTTGACCGCCTCAATGACCTCTTCAACCAAAATTTCAGGCGCCGATGCCCCCGCGGTTAAACCTAACGTTTTTACACCGTCCAACCAATTCCAATCAATATCAATGGCACGTTGAATTAATACAGCCTTGGCACAGCCGTAATTCAACGCCACCCTCGACCAAACGATTTGAATTGGATGAATTGGGCGCACCAATCACCAACATCGCATCCGCGCGTTCAGCAATCATTTTTACTGCTTCTTGCCTATTCGTTGTTGCATAACAAATATCTTCTTTATGCGGCCCTTGGATATCTGGATATTTTTCCTTCAACGCATTCACAATATCCGCTGTGTCATCGATAGATAGCGGTCGTTTGTGTTGCATATGCCAGTGCAGAATTTGTTGAAAATGATAACGCCTGAACATCATCTATCGTTTCAACCAATGTCACCGCGCCATCGGGCAATTGCCCCATTGTTCCTGCGACCTCTGGATGACCTTCATGTCCTATCAAAACAATATGATCACCATTTTTATAATGACGCTCCGCCTCGCGGTGGACTTTACTCACCAATGGACATGTTGCATCAATGTAAAATAAATTCATTGCTGACGCTAATTCAGGAACCGATTTTGGCACACCATGTGCCGAGAAAATAACGGGACGATCACTATGATCTTCTGGAATTTCATCTAACTCCTCAATAAAAATTGCACCTTTATCACGCAGGCTATTTACCACATATTTATTATGCACAATTTCATGCCTAACATATACTGGCGCACCATATTGCCCCAGCGCACGTTCTACAATTTGAATTGCACGATCAACGCCCGCACAAAAACCACGTGGTGCGGATAAAAGAATTGTCATCTCTTGAGATATTGCCATGATCAAAAACATAGGCTATCACTATAAAAAAAGCCATAGCCTTAATTGAAGAGAACCACATGAAAAAAATTCTATTAATCACCACCGCTTGCCTAACATTAAACGCATGTGAAACGGTTGACACAATATCATGGCCAACAATGCCATCATTAGATTTATTCAGTGACACACAGCCTGTTGAAAATATTAGCACTCAAAACACACCTGCCCCAACACTCAATCGCGCGACCATTGATACAGAATTAAGTGAGATGGAAAAATTAACCGGTTATGCACCTCGTTTTGACAACACAGCATCCAAATCAAAAATCGTTGACGTTGCCGACGCACCCGTAAAAGAAGTTATAGAAGAAGCGATTAAGCCTGCTGAAAAGGCAACTGTTACACAACCAATTGAAATCACAAAAGCAATCACCACAGAACCAATAATAAAACCCAACGGTTCCCAAACAACCGAAGCCACAAACCATTGTAAAAGACATCAAAGAAGACACTCAATCCACTACTACAAAGACGGAAAAAGAAATCGCCAAAACAGTCGCTGAAAAAATTGAACCTATCCAAGAAGTAATACAACCTAAAAAAATGACAAAAATTGTTGAACCCGTCATGAAGGCTGTAGAGGTTGTACAACCCAAAATTCAAACACCAACACAAACAATCGAAACACCCATGTTTACTGAGGCCGATTTAAAATTATCATCTGCAACCGGATGCCCACAAATCGAAATCATGCCGTCCGCGCGCTCTATGACTTATTTTGAAAACGAATTATCAGGAAACTTACTTGCCCGCGCAGTGATTAATGAAATTCGTGGTGGATGTGAAATAACATCAAATGGTATGGAATTGGATATTGATATCCTAATGAACGGACGTATAACAAACAAAGGCCGTTTTGAGGGTAATAAGGATCAAGAAGCCTTTATGACATTCCCCTATTTTGTTTCCGTACTTACACCACAAGGATTACCCGTTGATAAAAAAAATCATGGCAACCGCAATGCGATTCCGCCCATCCGTTGACCATTTAGATCACGCAGAAAAAATTACACAGTACATTCCAATGGATAACACATCGAATGCCGCCAATTATAAAATTATCGTTGGGTATCAATTAACACGCAAACAATTGGAATATAACCGCGCACAAACAATGATGCGTGCCGATAACAAACGCGTAGCGCCTGATTTAATTCATCGCCCACGCAGATCAACCAATCCATTGGCACAATAATGCACGACCTCGTTATTTTCACAAACGAGGCAATGACCAAGCATAATCAAGGATTGGGTCACCCTGAATGTAGTGCGCGTCTAGAACGTATTTTGGACATGGTCAAAAATGACATGCCAAATATTCCAATTGAAAAGGCCTATCCTGCAGATGAGAACACACTCCTCCTCGCCCATCCACAAGACCATCTTGATTCTATCTTAGACAACACACCTTTTGATGGATATCACGCCATTGACGGTGATACTTACTTGTCACCAACATCTTATGATGCCGCACTAATATCCGTTGGCGCAGGCGTACAGGCCGTCAAAGCAGTTGTGAATGGCGAAACAAAAACCGCCTTCGCTCTTTCCCGTCCGCCTGGGCACCATGCCGAATATGATACAGCAATGGGATTTTGCCTATTCGCCAATGCGTTTATCGCGGCGAGATCAAGCAGCGTCCGAACACTCATCATTGATTTTGACGTTCATCATGGCAATGGAACAGAAGATTTAGTTAAACGTCACACCGCCAATGGGCACGATGACATTGCCTATGCTTCGACACATCAAGGATTGGGATTTTGGCCTAATACAGGGCATGTTGATGCAAAAAATATATGCAATGCTCCTCTATCCGTTGGTACAACATCTGATGATTTTCGAAAAACAGTAACCAATAAGATAATTCCCTTTGCCAAACTATTCAATCCAGAACTCATCATATTTTCCGCAGGATTTGATGCACATGAAAGTGATCCACTAGGTGAACTCAACCTCACACATAACGATTTTGGGTGGATTGTGGATCAGATTAAATCAATATGCCCTCGCATCGTATCCATCCTTGAAGGTGGATACAATTTGGATACACTTCCTACATCCGTAAAACACCACCTACAAGCTCTAAAAAATACAAAACAATAAAAGCATTATTTCATTCCAAAACACAGTGAAGAAGCTCTGCGCCCTACATTTTCTCCAAACATTTTCAACCTCTCAACTGATTCTTGAAAAGAAGAACTACTCACAGCAAGTTCCACACGACTAATAACATCTTCAACATTGATATTTTCATTATCTGCCCCTATATTAGCCTCCCACACCTCAACAATGGGTTTCATTGCCTTCTCCAATTTTCGAACATCACCGTTAGTTATTGAAAAAAGAACACATGCCATTTGAGATCTCTCCTGCATATCAAAGACAACATTTGCACGCTCTTCTAGCTCTCCAATATAACCCTGCACCTCTACCGGCTTAAAATATGAAGCATCCGGATTTTCACATGCTGACAGCATTGAGGACACTCCTAAAAAAACAGCCGCTCTAAATTTTTTCTTCACACCAACATTCCTTTAATTTTATATATTTAGCATGATATTTGAATGCGATCATTATGTCAAGTTAATATTCAACTAAAACAATAGAAAGAATAAAAAAAATCAGGTACGATGTTTGTCATTATGACACAGACAGCAATAGAAAATATGGCGTTTGAAGATGCGATGGGCGAATTAGAAACCATCGTTCGCAATCTTGAAACTGGACAAACAAAACTAGATGAATCCATTTCTGCGTATGAACGCGGTGTGGCACTCAAAAAACATTGTGAAAAACGCCTTAATGATGCGCGTTTAAAAATCGAAAAAATAACATTGGATCAAAATGGCACCCCCAAAGGGACAGAACCATTCGACCCTGAAAACCAATAATAACAATTAAGTTTAAGGATAAAAACAAGCATGCCATCCCCTCGTGAAGCCGAACCAGAATTACAAGCCGCCATTGATGACGTTGCCGCCACCGTTTCAAAAACGATGGAACATCTTCTTCCTCAAACAGATGATGCCGAGGGTTACCTTTATGACGCTATGCGTTTCAGTTCACTTGGTGGAGGTAAACGCCTTCGTCCATTTTTGGTCATGCAGTCAGCAAAATTATTTAACGTTGATCCAACACGTGCAAAACGCGCGGCCGCAGCATTAGAATTCATTCACTGTTATTCACTTGTTCATGATGATTTGCCCGCAATGGATGATGCCGATACACGTCGTGGAAAACCATCAACACACCGCAAATTTGATGAAGCGACTGCTATTTTAGCTGGTGATGCATTACAAGCCCTCGGTTTTGAAATTTTATCTGACAACCAAACTCACGAAGACCCACGCGTACGTTGTCAATTAATCTCCGCAATGGCAAAGGCCGCGGGTGGTCATGGCATGTGTGGTGGTCAAATGCTTGACCTTATCGGTGAAACAGAAGAATTTGACATGGGAACCATCTCTCGTCTTCAACGTTTAAAAACAGGAATGTTGATGGCCTTTGCTTGTGAAGCAGGTGGGATTTTGGGTAAGGCAGATGAAGCACATCGCAAAGCCTTACGCGGATATGCCCATGATTTAGGACTAGCTTTCCAAGTTACCGATGACATTTTAGATGTTGAAGGTGATGAAAATGATACAGGTAAACCAGCCAACCAAGATGAAGCTGCAGGTAAAGCAACATTCGTATCAACATTAGGTAAAGATCAAGCTCGTATGCGTGCCGAAATGTTGGTTGCACAAGCATGTCGTCACTTACATGTATTTGGTGATCGTGCAAATATGCTTAAAAAATTCGCGCATTATGTGCTGGAGCGTCGTGCTTAATTTTTAAACTGGAGTTATAGGAAAACGATAAATTTTTCCATTATCTACTGGTTGTATGCACACATTATCATCAGGACAATCTGCACGATTTAATACATGTTGCTCAAATACCGCTTGTATAGAAGCCCCCCATTTCTCCAATGTTCTCACTTGTGATAGAGATAAATCCGCAGGCAACCTTTTAAGATCGTCCACACCATAGAAGGCAGGAAAAGCCATATCATTTTCATCATTAACAATTTCACCAACTTTTTTACAAAGTTGGTCCATATAATCGACACCATTAAAGTTAATGCACTCTTCATTCAGGGATAGCACTGCTTGCATAAAAGGCACCATCGCCATCCCGTTTTCTACTTTCATATGAGGATCGAAATGAACAAATTCTGTTTCATCTAGTTTCTCAGAAACAACACTAGAAAGTAATCCTTGAGATATAGCACTAGAACTTAACGATAATAGAATAGTCGATACAAGACATGTTTTTTTCATGATCGAGACAATACAACATTAAAAAATTATGTCATCTGACATCTTCATAATATTTCCACTAACTATAACTCGGATAAAAATGCATAAGTTCTGGCGCACCTTGCCTAAAGTGTCGTGCATGAATTTTTAATCCGTTATCTAATATTCTATGAAATCCTGAAAAAACAGGTGACATTACACTTTTCGCAATATCTTTCGTATATTCATCAATCAAGTTTTCAATTGTCAACGGGTGATGATGATCACTATATCGCCCTGAACGAATAAGCGCGTTACCAGAACCTGGTTTTTCTGAAAAAGAACCATCTTTATTCAAGCTAAAGCAATGATGTTCATTAAAATCATACCCTAATGGACGAAAACCAAACACACCAACAACATGCATTGTAGCAGGATTAATATCATTTGGATCGATCCACCCCCATCCATCGCGATCCAATAATTCTTGCAATCCTTCTGATGAAGTTAATTTATTATTATCCCCTTTATTATCTTGCGATAATGTCAAGGATCCCAAATTAACAGCCCTTATCCATGCATGCCGTATTGTATAACCATAACAATTTGAAAAATTGTTCCATAACCAACGCTCATGTGATCCCGCTTTCTCAAATTTCAAGCTTGATGATGGAGGAACAGTGATTAAACAATCTTGCATTTGAAGAATATAAAATATAATTATGTCTACAGTCAATATTTTTAGTGACTTTTTTATGTATCCCTTTAAAACATAAAGGATGCAACACGCGGAAAAAGTAGAAAACAACAAAAATAACCAAAACACCATCCTCGATCGTGTAAACATTCCTACAGATATAAAATCACTCGATGATACAGAAATAAAAGAATTGGCCAATAATGTACGTAACCACATGATTGGTTCCGTTGCACAAACGGGCGGCCATTTAGGCGCGGGTTTAGGTGTTGTTGAACTGACTACCGCTATTCACGCCGTATTTGACACACCAAAGGACAAATTAATTTGGGATGTAGGGCATCAATGTTATCCCCATAAAATTTTAACAGGGCGCAAAGGTGGAATGACAACCATACGCAAAGGTGGTGGGCTATCTGGTTTCACAAAACGTAAAGAAAGTGAATATGATGATTTTGGCGCGGGGCACAGCTCGACCTCAATATCCGCTGGCCTGGGCATGGCCGTTTCACGTGATTTACAAGGGAATGACAACAATGTTATCGCGGTGATTGGCGATGGGTCAATTTCGGCTGGTATGGCGTACGAAGCCATGAATAATGCAGGCGATATAAAATCACGTATGCTTGTCATTCTAAACGATAATGACATGTCTATTGCTCCACCAACTGGTGCAATGAGCCGATATTTAACAAACCTTGTATCGGGAAAACATTACAATAACGTTCGTGAAATGGCAAAAAAAGCCACAAGCATTCTGCCAGAGGCTCTTCAAAAAGCTGCAGCCCGTGCAGAAGAAACAGCACGCGCAGCATTAGGTGGAGGAACCTTATTCGAAGAGATGGGTTTTTACTATATCGGCCCTGTTGACGGGCATAATATGGATCACCTTCTCCCTATTCTCCGCAATATCCGAGATAGCGAACAAGATCGTCCTGTCCTCCTTCATGTTGTGACACAAAAGGGTAAAGGATATGCACCTGCAGAAAATTCAGCCGACAAAATGCACGGCGTTGCAACGTTTGATGTTGTAACAGGAAAACAAAATAAACCTATCGCAAACGCACCAAGTTTCACACGCGTATTTGCCGATCAATTGGTTAATGAAGCAAAAATAGATGATAAAATCGTCGGCATTACCGCCGCGATGCCTGGTGGTACAGGTATGGATGTATTTGGCGGTACGTACCCAAAACGCATGTTTGATGTTGGTATTGCCGAACAACATGCAGTGACATTTGCCGCTGGATTAGCCGCCGATGGAATGAAACCATTTTGTGCCATTTATTCAACATTCCTACAACGTGGATATGACCAAGTCGTCCATGATGTGTGTATTCAAAACCTACCTGTGCGTTTTATATTAGACCGTGCCGGCTTAGTCGGCGCAGATGGATCAACCCATGCAGGTGCTTTTGATACCGCCTACCTTGGCTGCCTCCCCAACATGATGTTAATGGCACCAAGTGATGAATCCGAACTATCACGCATGGTGACGACCGCCGCACAATATGATGAAGGGCCATGCGCCCTCCGCTTCCCTCGTGGAAATGGATATGGCGTTAAAATTGATGCCAATGCCCCTGCGATAGAAGTTGGTAAAGGACGCATTGTTCGCGAAGGCAAGAACATCGCAATCCTATCATTCGGTGGACGTTTACAAGAATGTTTGGAAGCCGCAGATATCTTAAAGACAAGAAATATCAATTTAACAATCGCGGATGCGCGTTTCGCAAAACCATTAGACGAAAACCTTATCCGTGATCTTGCACAAAATCATGATGCATTAATCACAATTGAAGAAGGATCAATCGGTGGATTTGGCTCATTCGTGCTTGAATTCCTATCTCGCGATGGACTATTGGATGGCGACCTCAAGGTGCGCACAATGCACCTTCCTGATATTTATCAAGATCAAGACAAACCTGATTTACAATATAAACAGGCGGGATTGGACGCCGCTGCCATTGTTGAAAAAGTGTTAGAGTTAAACAATTAAGGACATCCGCAATTGAAACAACTTTTAAAACTCGCACTTCAAGCGCTAGAAAACGCATATGCTCCCTATTCTAACCACCCTGTGGGGTGCGCCATTCGTAGTGCTGACGGATCTATTTTCTCTGGTGGTAATGTCGAACTCGCAAATTACAAAGGCACATGCGCAGAAGCAGGAGCCATTGCCGCAATGAACAATGCGGGGCAACGTAATATTGCTGAAATAATCATTGTTGGACCAGGAAAACATCTATGCACGCCATGTGGAGATTGCCGTCAACGTATTAGAGAATTTTCGTCCCCTGAAACAACAATTAATGTGTTTAATCGCAACGGTGAAAAATTACGTTCATACACTATGGATGAGTTATTACCCGATAGCTTTGGCCCCGAAGATTTAAATTTAAATAAACTATCTAAATAACGATTTTAAAACTGAACGTTTAATTCAGGCATTGTCGCAATCGCGTTTGGCGATAATGATTGCATCAATGTTTGTGAAATTGATGGCACTTTAATTCCTATGGGTAAATCCAGCAATTCCATTAATTCCGCCAACGGATCTTTATGGCGCGGTAACACCATCATGGATGCCGTACGCCAGTCAAGACCGCCAGCCTCGCTCATCGCACGTTTCAATGTAAAATAAAACCCACCATTCAAATCGACAAGGCCATTGTCTTTTGCCTCTTCACCTGTCCATGCACGCCCTTGCGCTACATCTTCAACCTTGCCCATATTCATCATGCGGCCTTCCGCTACACGCTCTACAAAATCCTTATACACCTGATCCATCATAACGGACAAACGTTTACGCTCACCATCACTCAATGGTTTATTCAACGAATACATACCCGCATTATCGCCATATGACACGTGATCAAAATTAAGTCCTATTTTATCCCACAACCCTTTTAAATTTGGTATTCCACCATACACACCGATTGATCCCGTAATGGTCAGGTCGGATGCAATAATTTGATTGGCATTGACCGCAATCCAATATCCACCACTGGCCGCCACATCGCCCATGGATGCAATTACAAATTTACCTTTTTTACGCGCCTTAACCACCGCACGACGAATGGTTTCAGATGCGGTTGGCGACCCACCAGGGCTATTGATCCTCAACACAATCACCTTAATATTATCATCATCGGACGCTTCATCAATCAACGCCGATATATGACGCGCCTCGGCAATATTGTCAGGTAAAATAAATGATTTAGGACTAGAAATAGATGCCATTGGATCAGCATCCAAAATCATACCATCAATTTTTATAAAGGCCACTTTTGCAGGATCATTTGTAATATCAAGGCGCCCTTTCATATCAGAAACATACCGCCCCATACCAATAAATCTCTGCTCACTCCCTTGCTTTATATGATCTTCCAATTCATCAACATAGGCGATTTTATCAATGAGGTTAAACCGTTTAGCCTCCTCCAATGTTAAAGGTGAAGCATTCACCGCACGGTCAAAATCGACCTGTGCAATATTACGCCCCTTGGCAACATCAATCGAAATTTTAGTCATTAACCCCGATATGATTGATCGCATGGTTTTACGATTTTCATCCGACATATCAGAACGCGTGTACATTTCAGGGCCCGTCTTATACCGTTTACGTTGTTCCATTTCCATTTCAACGCCAATATTATTCAACACGTCTTTTAAAAATGGTTGTTCTGCATAAATACCACTAACCGATACTGTCCCCACGGGTTGAACCCATATTTCATCAAAGGCGGATGCTAACCAATATTCACCCGTTCCATTTGAAAAACCACCAATCGAATTGGCGTATATATATGCCTTTTTACCCGACTCACGAAAATCCAAAACCGCATTACGGATCGTTTCAACTTGGGTCAAACTGTATTCACCATCATCCACTCGCGCGATAAACGCCGTAACACGATCATCATTTTTTGCAGTGTCCAACACGCGCATAAAATCATATAGAGATGTTGGCGGTACGATAAATTCCGCAACAATAGAACCCACGATCGGCATTTCAGGCATCGTGCCTTTAAATGAATGTGCCAAAATAAATTTATCTGGTAACGGTTTTATTTTTTCAGCCCCACCGAAAAATGAGAAAAATGAAACAAGGCTGATCATCATACTGATAAACATCAAGCACCCCAACATCATAAAAAATCGTCCGAAAAAACGGAAAATTGTACCTCCCTTTTTCTCAGGCTGAATTGGATTTTGAAGTGATTTTTTTGTTAAAAATGATCCCATGATGGGAACAACATTATTTAGGCTTATCAATAATGGCAACCGTTAATCGTGATATGCACACGCGTTTTCCCGTCTCACTATGCGTAATATCCGTTTGCCATACATGGGTCGATTTTCCAATATGCATTGGCGTGCATTTTCCAATCACGTCCCCCTTACCATCCCACGCCGTGGAAATATGATTGGCATTAATCTCAATACCAACCGCGGCTTGCACATCTGGGTCAACACACATCCACGCGGCGACCGACCCCAATGTTTCAGACAACACACAGCTAGCCCCACCATGAAGGCGGCCAAAATTTTGCACTGTCCGATGATCAACGGGCATCGTCGCGCACAAGTAATCATCGCCAATTTCGGTAAATTGAATTCCCACATGTGTGCCCATATTGGCGTTTCGCATCGTGTTTAAATCATCAACAGTGTATTTTTTGAACCATGTCATATTTTTATACTATGCCTCCCTCTATTTCTTGTAAATCATCCCGCATAAAAAAAAAGCTCCGAAAAGTCGGAGCTTTTAAATATTTAATTTTAGAAAAACACTTTTAAGCTGCTTCATCCGATTTTTTGGGGGCCATTTGAGCGAGGAGTTCGGCCGTTTCTGCCGCCGCGTCAACCGCGACCATACCAACAGTGTGATAACCACTATCCACATGCAATACTTCACCAGTCACACCAGACCCAAGATCAGACAAAAGGTACAGACCTGAATTTCCAACATCGCCTGTTGTCACATTACGTTTTAACGGTGCATTCAATTCATTCCATTTAAGGATAAAGCGAAAATCGCCAATACCACTTGCCGCCAATGTTTTAATTGGACCAGCCGAGATTGCATTCACACGAATATCATTACGACCAAGATCAGCCGCCAAATAACGAACGGAAGCTTCCAACGCCGCCTTTGCAACACCCATGACGTTGTAATGTGGCATGACTTGTTCCGCGCCATAATATGAAAGGGTCAACAATGATCCACCTTCATTCATCAATGGAACCGCGCGTTGCGCCACAGATGTGAATGAATATACAGAGATATCCATTGTTTTAAGGAAATTGCCACGCGTTGTATCAAGGTACAAACCGTCCAATTCATTTTTGTCAGAAAATGCGATGCCATGAACAACAAAATCAATTGATCCCCACTCATCCTTAATACGATCGAATGCCGCATCAACAGATTCATCATTTGTGACATCACATTCCATCAACATGGATGAACCAACGGATTCCGCCAATGGCCTTACACGACGTTCCAACGCTTCACCTTGGTAAGTAAAGGCAAGTTCTGCGCCCGCATCGGCACACGCCTTTGCAATCCCCCAAGAGATTGAGCGGTCGTTTGCGACCCCCATAATTAAACCGCGTTTACCCTTCATCATTCCTTCAAAAGACATGTATATATCCTCTCTATACTTTAAATTATGGGTGGATAATAAGCATTTTGCGGACAAAATCCAGTCAAAATCCGTTACATCGCATTACTAGAAAAGATAATGAATGTACGATTAAATCAAATCATTCATTTTTTTAATTAATTCATCAGCAAAATCATTATTTTTTTGAATAAATTCAACACCATCGGGTAAATTATCATTTTTCTCATCCGTAACATCCGCGCTTGTAACAATAAGAACGGGAATGTTTTTTGTTACACGCATGACACGGGTCATCCACGCAATTTCTTCGCCTTGCAATTCATTAAATGATGCATTCAAAACAATAAAATCTGGCTTCATATGAACCACCGCATCCAATGCTTGAAACGGGGATGCAATGGTTGTTAATTGCACGCCAACCTTTTGCATTGTTTGTTCAATTAAACGTTGCTGAACCCCATATGGCATAACCAAAATCGCGTGAAGATTTTTTGCATCCATTGCATAATTTCCACGACCAGGAAGATCAGAGATTAATTTTTGTAATTTTTCACTATCAGGTTGCTTTTTCAAACCTACAAAATGGCTAGCTAGATCAATAAATTGGTAAATATTTTGTTTGTCATCATCACACAAAGAATCTTTACCAATTAAAAAATCTTCCAATCGATGCATAACCATAGTTACACTGGGATAGTCGAATGAAGACCCCATCCCCTTTATGCCATGAATTTCATTTTTAATATTTCTAATATTTTTTTGTGGTGATGTTTCCGCATCACCATGTTCAATCAAGTGAGAGATATCATCCAATTTTTCAAGAGTGTATTCAATAAAATCCTGTTTTAACCCTTCAACAATTTTATCATAACTCATGTTTCAAAACACTTTCACTCAACTCTACAGAAAAACAATATTAACATTTTTCAACGATAAAAACCATTCCCGAACAAACAAAACGCCACGACATGGTATGACGTAGCGCTTTTAAAAGGCAGAAATGATATTTAACTAATCACTTCCCACTTTCCGTCTTCACGTTGGCACGCGACACCTACACCTGTCTCCGCACGACCGCCGATATAGATTGTTTGTTCATATTCGCGGCAATAATCACCAGATTCTGTTGAACCATCACGGACAGGCGTTACCGTTCCATAATTTCCTGACTCAGGATTATTCCATGAAACTTGTTGCCCCAATGGTGCTTCGTACGCTTTTGCTTCGGCTTGCTGTGCATACATCAAATCCGCCTTATCAAGTGATTTACCAATTTCATTTCCTGCCCATGCGCCAAGTAATGTTCCCGCGGCGGTTGCCCATAATTGACCTGATCCACCACCGATTTTGGATCCAGCATATCCACCACCAACGGCACCAATAACAGATCCAATCTTTTCTTTCACTCCTGCATTTTGCATGTTTTCACATGCGCCCAATGATATCGTCGCCATCAAAATGACTGGTAAAATAAATTTTTTCATGAAAAACCCTTTCTTTTAATAATAGAACAATCATATTCTGTTCATAAATTAAGGCAACAGAAAGGCGAAATGATGTCCGAATTTGATGCAACAGGTCAAAATCCGTTTGATATATTTAATGATTGGATAAAACAAGCCATCAAGGATAATCCTGACAACCCCAACGCCATGTGTCTATCCACGGTATCATCAACAGGTACCCCCTCATCACGTATGGTCTTACTTAAAGAATACAGCGAGGATGGTTTTATTTTTTATACAAATAGTGAAAGCCGTAAGGGACAAGATTTATCAAAAAACCCACATGCTGCACTCAACCTCTATTGGCGAGAAAGCCAACGCCAAGTCCGCATTGAAGGAAAGATAGAAATTGTTTCACGTCAGATGACACAGACCTATTTCAACTCACGCCAACGAGGTAGTCAGATTGCATCATACGCGTCACAACAATCGTCTCCCTTGCCCGACAAAGGTGTTTACGAAGACCGTATTACAGAATTAGAAAACCAATTTAAGGATATTGAGGAAATTCCATGCCCCGATCGTTGGAATGGATACCGCGTTATCCCATCATTAATTGAATTGTGGCAAGAAGGACAATACCGCACACATGATCGATTTGTGTTTAAAGCGTATAATGATTGGATTGCGGAGAGGTTATATCCTTAATCAATATCAATCGGCACACCCGGTTGATATTTTGATGATTTAACCTGCATCGCGGAACGCACAGATGCCACGTTCGGAATTTTTGTTAAATGATTCGACAAAAAATCTTGGTACTCATCCCAATCACGCGCCACAACTTTTAACATGAAATCATAATCACCAGAAATCACGTAGGCTTCACGCACGTTATCCCATTGTGAAATTTGTTTTTCAAACGCCACAATATCATCATCATTTTGTTCTTTCAGGCGGACCGTCGCAAATGCAGTAATACCAAATCCCAATTTTTTCGCATTCAAATTTGCAAAATACCCAAGGATCAAATGATTATCTTCTAGCGCACGAACACGACGAAGACATGGAGGTGCCGAAATTCCAGAGCGATTTGCCAATTCAACATTGGTCATTCGACCACTACCTTGTAAATCATTTAAGATTTTGCGGTCGATTTTATCTAACTTTATTTTTTTACTTACTGAACCTGTTGTCATGGCAACCCTAAACCCTCTTTTCAATGTGTTTGCTTGTGCTTATAGTCCTCTTAAAAAGGATGTGCAAGAGTATTCTTGTAATAAAATTACATTTAAATTATGAATAAAGATACAAAATTATGGGTAATTACAGAAGGAATGGCGGGAACTGAAAATCAGTGTCTCGCGATTGCTGAGTGTTTACCGCCCCCTAACGCTGAAGTCAAGCGGGTTACAATCGCATTCCCATTTAATTTTTTATGCCCACTCATTTTCAAAACTGCTCCCAAATGGGCGATCAAGGGCATTGATTGGAATGCACAAACACCCGATATAATTATCGCCAGCGGACGCAAAGCCATCGCACCAACGTTAAAATTCAAAAACGCGTTTAAAGTATTTGTTCAAGACCCGCGCATTAATCCCTCACATTTCGATTTATGCGCCATCCCTAATCACGATAAAACACGCGGAAGTAATGTTGTTGTCACAACCGCCGCGCCAAACCGTATCACGCAAGATTCCTTAAATATTGCAAAAGACAATTACGACCTATCGTACCTTCCCCCCAAAAAGATCGCTATACTTATTGGCGGGAACAGTAAAACCCACACAATGCCTGATGCATTTGCATACGCCCTACACGAACAATTAATGCCTTACCTGCAATCCGATGAATATGGTTTCATGATTACCGCATCACGCCGCACCCCGCAACATATTCAAGATGATTTAAAATCATTATTTAACAATGACAAATGCGCCTTTTGGAATGGTGATGGCGAAAATCCATATCATTCATACCTTGCCAATGCCGATACAATCCTTGTAACAGAGGACAGTACATCTATGTTATCCGATGCGTTAAGCACAGGAAAACCAACATACCGCCTGCCCCTTGATGGTGGATCAGACAAATTTGATCGTCTTTATGCCACATTATCTAACCATACTGGATTAAAGGTTTTTGATGGTGAACTGGATCATTATGATTACATACCATTAAACGATGCAAAATTGGTTGCGGATGAAATCAAGAAAGCCTTTGAAAAACGTCACATAACAACGTAATGAGAATATTATGAGTGAAATTATTGAAACAAAAGTCCTTATCATTGGTTCTGGCCCTGCGGGATACACCGCCGCAATTTACGCCGCACGTGCAAATTTAAAACCGATCATGGTCACGGGTAACCAACCTGGTGGTCAATTAACCATCACAACGGATGTTGAAAACTACCCTGGATTTGCAAAGGCGATTGAGGGTCCATTTTTGATGGAACAAATGCGTGAACAGGCCGAAAATGTTGGCACAGAAATTGTTTACAACATGATTGCGGATGTTGATTTTTCCGCGCGTCCATTCACCGCCACGGATGATAGCGGCAATGTATACAAGGCCGACACAGTCATTATTTCAACAGGTGCCAAGGCACGTTGGTTAGGATTACCTAGCGAAGAAAAATTCATGGGACTTGGCGTTTCTGCCTGCGCCACATGTGATGGTTTCTTTTTCAAAGGTAAAGAAGTCACCGTTATTGGCGGCGGAAACAGCGCGGTTGAAGAAGCCTTATTTCTCACTAATTTCTGTTCAAAGGTAACCCTCATCCATCGCCGTGATGAATTGCGGGCGGAAAAGGTGATGCAAGATCGCCTATTCGCTAATGAAAAGGTTGAGGTTATTTGGGACAGTACAGTTGAAGAAGTCGTCGGCGTTGGACATGGCGAAGATGGCACACCGGGCATGACAGGCGTACGCATTAAAAACACAAAAACAGGTGATGAGAGTGTCGTCGATTGCCACGGCATGTTTGTCGCCATCGGACATGATCCTGCAACATCATTATTCAAAGACAAACTACCAATGGATGATGAGGGATATTTAATTGTCGAGGCAGGTACACCAAAAACAAATATTGATGGTGTATACGCCGCAGGTGACGTTACAGATAAAATCTACCGTCAGGCCGTAACTGCCGCTGGTATGGGATGCATGGCCGCTCTAGACGCCGACAAATTTATCGCGGCGAACGAATAGATAACGGATACTGTGTTTGATTTATAGGTTCTTGCCAGGCGCTACTCCGACCTGTGATATTATGTGATCGTTGTGTCTCGATAGGAGTATCTATCATACCACCAATGGCTTTTCTGGCACTGAACAACTGCCGTCCCAATCCTGAGAATCCCAACAATGAAACAGCTAATGCCCCTCCTCCCAAAACATTATGCCCCTGTAAAAATGCGTAACATGCAATCAATGTTGTTGCTAAACCAGCACAAGCCAAAAGAGCAACCCTGTTAAATGCTTTTAACGCCACTTCTCTATTTGTCTTTGGAGTTTTATATGGATCTGTATAGTTTCTCATAGCGATCAGTGTATAAACAAACACTATCAATATGTCAAAAATTATCTTTTGCCGTGCGGTACTTCTTAAAATCCTCAATACTCTTAGCTATTAAATACGGGTTCGTCGCAAGTTCCGTTGCTAACATAGTTGGCATTGTACACCCCTGTCCAATGACTTCCATCGCTCGCGATTTTATATCCGCGCTATCAGGCATAATATGCGTGGCAAATTTTGCGTTCCCTGCCGTATATTCATGACCACAATAGATAGCAGTCTCAGGTGGAAACGACTTGATCACCTGCATTGATTTGAACATGTCCGCGTGCGTCCCTTCAAACAAACGTCCACATCCCATAACAAATAATGTATCACCCGAAAACAATATGCGGTATGTCGGGTCAAACAACACAATATGCCCCATTGTATGTCCAGCGGTTAGAAATATTTGAAACGCAATATCACCAAATTTAAAATCTTCGCCGTCTTGTAAAATAACATCTTTGTCACCCTTACATTCATTTGGTGCCGCAACCTTGCACCCATATTTTTCAATCAAATCCGCATTACCATCAACATGGTCCCAGTGATGATGCGTATTGATAATCCAATCAGGTTTTAAATTATGCTGTTCTAAATACGCGACAACAGGCCCTGCCTCTCCAGGATCAACAACTCCAACCATGTCACCCGATTGGATCACATAGGCATAATTATCTTCTAAAATAGGAACTATAAATACATCCATAACAAGTATCTATTCTTCAAAAACAATCCATTGTGTCAATGTTTCTTTTAACAATTTTACATCGATTGGTTTACTTATATATTCCGTCATTCCGGCCTCGATACATTTTTCACGTGTACCAACCATGGCATCCGCCGTCAGTGCAATAATAGGAACATTACGATCCCCTCGTTTCATTTCAACATTACGAATATCTCCAGTTGCGTCATATCCATTTTTTTCTGGCATGTGACAATCCATCAAAATGATATCGTATTTATTTTTTTGATATGCATCTACGGCCAATTGTCCATTTTCAACCAGATCAATATGCACAATTCCCATCCGAGTTAATGCCTTTTTTATCAAAATTTGGTTCAAATTATGATCTTCGGCAATCAAAATTCGTGCATCTGCACAAGCCAATATGTCCTTAGTATTTTCTTTTGCTATAGATGCAGGAACCACAGGCTTATCTTCAACAACCTTCTCAACTTTCGCATGCCCAATATCAAACACGATTTCGAACCAAAATGTTGATCCCTTGCCCTCTTCACTGCTCACACCGATATCACCAGACATCATATCAACGATATCTTTTGTAATAGCGAGGCCAAGGCCTGTCCCTCCAAATTTTCGTGTAATTGTTTCGTCTTCTTGTGAAAATTTTTCAAAAATTAAATCTTGCTTACCCTTTGCAACCCCCACGCCCGTATCCATAATAGAACAACGCACACGAACTTTTTCGTCTGGCAACAGTTCATGCTCAACCAAAATATCCACTTTGCCCTCCAACGTGTATTTAATCGCATTTCCAATTAAATTATTAAGCACACGTTTTATGCGTACAGGATCACCATTTAACCATGGAAAATTATCCTGACTTGCGTATCCACAAGATAAAGAAAGCCCCTTCTTGCTGGCCACAGGGGCAAGGGCGTCCAAAATATCCGTCGTGATTTTTTTTGAAACTAAAATCAATTTTTTCCAAAACAATTTCACCAGATTCAATTTTTGATAAATCCAAAATATCATTTACAAGCTCAAGCAATGATTGAGATGACGTATGCATAACCTCTAACATTTCATGCGCTTCACTCTTTTCGTCTACATCCTCTGCAAGCATCCGATTCATACCAATAATACTGTTGAGAGGGGTGCGTAATTCATGCGACATATTGGCTAAAAAATCACTTTTTATACGGTTTGCCTCCTCTGCCTTTTCTTTTGCTTCATTTGCAACACCAATGGCCGTTTGCAAATCTTGTGTCCTTAATGCAACCAACCCTTCAAGGTCGCGTTGATATTCCTGTAATTTTTCTCTGGCCCTATCAATTCGATTTGCAATGAAGAAACGCGCATAAAGTAATGTCAGTAAAAAAACAAGAATTCCAACAGACAGTATAACCAATTGTTTATACAGCAACGCGTCATTCGCCATTTTTAATTCTTCATGCAGGTCGGCCACAACTTCATCTTGCGCCCTTACAGTGCGCACAAGCTGCGTTTCTATTTTATGATAAACGTCAGGATTAACAGGTAAAGATGCACCATTATGGAACATTGCGATAATCTCCTTCAACACATTCCATTCATTTTTGGCGACTTGAACATGCCCTATTGTTTTATCCCGTTTGACCCCATCAACAATTATGACATCCTGCTCATGAAAACGAACGAACACCTCTCCACCAATCAAAAAATTATTATAATTTTGATCAATCATTGAGATCTTTTTTTCTAATTCTTTATGTCTTTTTTCTAAATTTTCTGCCGTATCATATGCATTAACCAACACTATTGAATAACGTGCATACCTTTCAAGAAAAGCACGCTGCACACCAGCCACTTTTAGTAAACTAGATTTCGCATGTCGTTCTTTTGTGCTTTCACTCATAAAAAAATATGACCCAACTAACAAGACAAGAAATGTACTTAAAAGAACCGCCAATTGTAAAAACACGACATTGCCCGCATATGCACCCACACCATGATCGTCTTTTTCAGTAGGCCGACTATACAAACTCAAAATCATTGCTGCGGCAAAAAGGATACTACTGATAACACCTATGGATACCGCCAAAACCATTATATCTTGGTTAGGCACATAACGACAATCAGCATAGGGAAGGAAGACAGATGCCATCATACCTGTATAATGCATCCCACATATCGCCGTTCCCAATAATAGCGCACCAATCAAAACAGATTGTGCGCCCAAATTTTTCAACGTAATGACCTTGAGAACGCCATATGCAATAACAACCGCAATAACCATAGATAATATCGTCAGGCCAAGGTCATATGTATGATACATTTCCATTTTATAGGCTAACATTCCAATAAAATGCATTGACCATATACCCGACCCAAATGCACATGAACCAAAATAATGTAGTGTTTTTTTCAATTTAGGATTTTGAGTTTTATGCATATCGGATGCCACTCTTAACCCTGTAAAAGAGCCAAGTGATGCAATCACGTATGATAAAATAACGAGGGATAAAACATATGTTCCTGTTTCCGCATGAGGAGGTACGTCTCCTAAAATAAATATATTTTCAAACAAAAATCACTCCCCATAAAACACAACCAAACAGATATACTTAAAAAAACAAATCAATTATAGCTGTATTCTATATCGATGAAAAGTACACGGCAAAAAGCAACATTTTATAAAATAATTTTTCGGCGATTATATAGTGATTTTTTGTATTTGGCCGATTGCAAACGTGCACTCGTATGCAATGATTTCATTCCGCATGGTGTAAAATCATCATTATCAATCAAATCGTATATGGATCGAATTCCCATCCCCTCGCGTATTACCTGCGTTGATGGGTGCCATCCAAACGGCAATGCAACGGGTTTTAGGTTTGGATAATACTCATGCACCAACCGTGCCTGCGGCGCATCAAATGGCATATAAGGGTCAAAACATAAAACACCACGAATGTCTTTTCCCCCCTCTTTCCATCGGTCACGATATTCAGGACAATTCACAATTTTGCGAAATTTCTTTAACCGATAATCTGGTATGTCGTCACCAAAAATCGATATAAATGGCGAAAACGCCATAATATTTTTAAGACGCAGTTGATCACGAAACAACAACGCACCCATAATTCCCATACTAAAACATAGAGAAACACTTCGATCATATCCTTGGGATATATTCACCAATTCGCGCCCTAACACATCAATGTCTTTAGACAAAAACCAATTATTCGACGCACTATCAATCGTCAAAACATCGTATCCACGCGCGCACATGGATGGCGATTGTCTAATAGCGGCGTTATTCAGGCTATCCGTTCAGGGGTGGATAAATTTCAGAGCCTGTTTCGCAAAGCGATAAGAGAGCCTGATAAAACTCGTACTTACCTCAAAGACCGTGAGCATTTCTCAACAGAAGCGGGTTTTCTGGAAGGTCGGCGAATTGACACTCATCGCCCGCAAGAACGAATGGAAGCTTGTGACTTATTAGCTATCGAGCAGTTTCCTCTAGAGCGAATTCTTAACGCGACTTCAAAAGAAGAAAGCTTGCGTCTCCACGAAGAGGCTACTTACCTCCGCAATATTTATCACAGCCAGATCGTGACGTTGGAGGTTGCAGATCGAAAACAATTCGAAGAATTGAGGGGCTTGCCGCTCATTGAATCGATCAGATTTTTGACAGAGAAGGTCTATTTGTGCTATGCTCAAGGTATTGAGATAAATAAAGAAAATTACCAAGAATATCTTTTGGACGATGCGGAACTAAGACTTGAGAGAATTAAACGCGACATAGGGCACTTACTAAAAGAAGCGTCTATGATAGGCGCAGACGCGCCCACTGCTTTCTCGGATTTCAGGGCCGCAGTCAGCACATTGGCCTCCGAAGGCTTAGATCAAAAAATTACGTACCCTACAGAAGCTCCCGAACTCTACAAAGATCGTGAAAAACGTGACTTTGACGGTGTTCACCGCAAAGAAAAACCTGACGAGTTTGTCAGGCGCGTATACAAAAAATGGCTTCATCAGGTCGGCGGACTTCCTCGTCCAGTACTTCGTGATTTAGATGAGCCTTGCTATAGGGCGCTCTATAAGTCTGGATTCCCTGATGATTTCGAAACATTGCTACCGACCGCTCAAGGGAGGGCAGTTGAACACATTGCGCGATCTGACACAGAGATGATGGCAGCGATAAGGGAAACCCGTCGCAAGGCTGATAGTAAACGAAGGGGAAACAAGCCAACTCGCTAGTTGACTTTAAATTTTTGATTCCCTATATCTCTCGTTGTAGGCAGCGCGAAGCCCCGCGCTGCTCAACCGAGGAAACATCACATGACATCCCTTTCTCAACAGCAGCTTCAACAAGCAAAACAGATCGGCGCTCAGGGTGGCACCGTGAACACCAACGGCATGCACTACACAGACAAAAATGCCGTCAACAATGCGGTCAACCAAGGCCGCAAAGGTAGCTAACGCATTGCCTTTTTCGCGGCAGGGCTAACCTGCCGCGCGACATCAAGAATTCAGGAGAATACCTATGACCTATCATCAAGGTTGCCAGTATCGCTTCTGTGATGGTGTTGATTGAGGAAATTGACTCGAACAATCCCAATCCTAGCGAAACCCATCCCAAGGCGGCGACGAGAATATTTCAGCTACTTGGGCATGTGGGGGAGATGTGGTCCATTGGCGTGTCGCTAAATGCTGGCAACCTGCCTGATGCTGAGCGTATTCAGGAGTTTGCAAAAGGGGTGATTTTGCCTGCCTATTTTGATGCGGTTGAGATGGCAAAATCAGCCGAGGCCACAAATCTCATCCATGATCTCGGTGATCCTGAGACTTTCTTTGCAGATATCGCGCATGCAAAACTTGGCCATTGGGACCAGTTGCAAACGGTTGGCGCGAAGGAGTGGGCGGAGCTGAAGGACGCTAATGAGCAGATTTTGCCATTGGTCTATAAATTTCAGGCCGAAAATAAAACATCGATATAGTGCAGCTTTGCATCTTGGCCGATATCCTTGATGTCGGGTGTGCTGGGTAAGTCATTTGCATCTTGCGAGACGACGAAGGCAAAGCGATGCATGTCCATATCACTTTCTTCGGAAAGCCGTTCAATCTCTCCTTTCGCATCGATTGGAAAATGCGGTTCATCGCTCTGTAGCTGGAAGGTGGGCGATCCATTCGGGCCTAATGGCATCACGTACCATTCCCCTTTGTAGCGTTCAAACCCGATAGCATATGCGTGGACGTCGGACCGCAGGAAAAAGCAAAACTCCTCCCCAAGTTTAAGTATAGCGTCTGGGGCATCACGATCTTTGACCTTTTTGATGAGGTTCAATTCGTCCTTGGTAAAGTTTTTGATCTGTAGCTGTCCACGAATGCCGTGCGCCTCGACATAACTATCCCATGCGTTTGTATGCTGTTTCGGAAATAATCTGGGATTAACAGCATGTGCCGTTATAGCGTGGTGTTCGGCAATCCAAGCGTGGATCAGCTTGGCTTTGGGCCGCCCGATTGCTCCGCTGCGGAAATTGGACAGATAATCGGTCCCAACCATCAGTTTGTGACCGAAGGCTTGCTCCATAATGGCTTCCACACTCAGGTCGGTGGTGTCCGCAACAGCACGGGCGACTTGATAGAGAGTTGCTCGGTCGGCTTTGGTTGCTGTCTTCCAATTGTTATCCACATCAAAATCCTTGCCTCAAAACTACCCGATTTTACCCGCAGGCTACGGCCATTACAGCGGTATTTTAGGATATCCAGATTTCAAAGCTAGAAAATTCACGCTTTGGGTCTTGGGAATATTATCCTATGATGTTCCACTTACGTTCTCTCGCGGTGAGAGGCAACAAAGGAGACCCCCAACCAGAGAAACGCCAAGAGGCAGAAAGAGACAGGTCATGACCGACATTCCCCCAGAGTTTAATCCAGAAACGGCCCCGCCTAGCCTGACGATTGATTGGGATGCCTATCTGCCATTCTTCGAAGATGAGGATATCTCGGAAGAGGACAAGCGCGAATTGATCGAGGCGCTATGGTCTATCGTCGTCAACTTCGTTGATCTTGGTTTCGGTGTTCACCCTGTTCAGCAGGCTTGTGGAAAAGACATCTCTTTGGCTGAGGTGCCGATACGAGATGTGCTAAACTTGGACAATACAACATCAGAATTCGAACAGGCATCAGCCCCACATCGCGAGGGGCAGAGTGAAAGGAGTCCGCATGCGTCAGAGTAGATACACAAAACCAGATACAGAAACTCCGAGGCAGGCGCTGATCTATTGTCGTGTATCGTCACGTGCGCAAGAAGCGGATGGTCACGGTCTTAAAAGCCAAGAAACCCGTTGTCGAGAATTTGCGGCATCAAACGGACATGAAGTCGCTGCCGTGTTCCCTGATACGATTACGGGTGGCGGGGATTTCATGAAGAGACCAGGAATGGTGGCGCTGCTATCATTCTTGGACGCCCAACCAGATACGCAGTTTGTCGTGATCTTTGATGATCTCAAACGCTTTGCACGGGACACGCGGTTTCACCTCGATCTGCGTGAGGCGTTCCGTGTGCGGGGTGCGACAATCGAATGTTTGAATTTCAAGTTCGATGAAACGCCCGAAGGTGAATTCATCGAAACCATCATGGCTGCTCAAGGTGCATTAGAGCGCAAGCAAAACGGTCGGCAAGTGGCGCAAAAGATGAAAGCCCGTATGCAGTTGGGATACTGGGTGCATAACGCGCCTGTCGGCTTTCGCTATCAGACCGTCAAAGGGCATGGCAAATTGCTGAAGCCAGATGAGTCACACGCCAGCACTGTGCGAGAGGCCATTGAAGGATTTGCAATTGGGCGTTTCCAAACACAGGCGGAAGTGAAGCGGTTTTTGGAATCCAAGCCAGATTACCCGCACAACAAAAACGGCAAGGTTCGGGACAAGCGGGTCACGGATTTACTGACCAATCCTCTCTATGTCGGCTATATCTGTAGCGAGGTCTATGAGTTGAACTGGCTGAAAGGCCAGCACGAGCCACTGATCTCAATGGCAACATTTGAGAAGGTGCAGAAGCGTCTTGAAACCACTGGGTATGCGCCCGCACGTGCAGACATCGGTGAA
>CALSUG010000003.1 GCA_943789475.1 uncultured Alphaproteobacteria bacterium | reverse complement strand
GTTTACTTTATTTTCAAGGACGAAAACCACTTGGTTTTGTTGTATGGGATCAAGTCAACAACACTCAAGCAAACAGTTTTATTAACTTAGCGGATATTAGTGTTTCTGGATTATCTGATTTTCAAACGGTTACAACATGCAAGACCTTAAAAGATCAGAATGTTCAATATCTAAATGTTGGAGGGTCAGAAACAGAAAATCTAGATAAATTCAAATCAAAATTTATGCCCGTAACTTCATTACCGCTTTTGTCAATTGATGTTACGTATAAAGGTTTTAATACATCAGACATCACCATGAAGAAGTTTATTTAAGTATAAAATAACGCAATAATAATGCTGAGAGAAATTAGTGACGGTTTCTTAATATTAAAACAGGCATTTTAAAGTCCAAAATTAAACCTAATAATATCTAAATTTTAGCTACGGTTTATGGTTCAATATTGCAGTATATTAGACCACATCAATATGGACATAATTTAATTTGTAATCATCAGGCCACGGGTTCGAATCCTGTTTGCGGCACCATTTTCTCTTTATCGAGAATGTCTCATTTATATTGTTGGGGTATGGCCAAGCGGTAAGGCATCCGGTTTTGATCCGGCGATCCCAGGTTCGATCCCTGGTACCCCAGCCATCTTTCACATTTCAAACCAACTTAAGATGATTTTAAACTGAGCTATAAAGCCCAGTTTATGTGCCATTCTGCGCTGGTTATTCGGCAACCTCGGCGACTCTATTTCTCTCCAATTTTGGCCTATCTTGTCTCCTTTTTGCGGATAGTCTCTTTTATCCGACATCCTCGACCCTTCGAGGGTGTCGGACATATTTCCTTATTTTCCAATGGTTACAGCTATTTGCAAAAAGTTAAAGTTGTGAGACGACTACCATATCATTAATTGTTTAGAGAAAGCGTGTGCTTTTTTCTAAAAATAATATTTAACTTATTGAAATCTCTTTACTTTAATGACACCCTCAAATCTAAAAAGATAGAATTATGTCATAAACTAAGGGTGTCACTTTGACTGATAATTACTGGCTATAAATCTCATTATAATAGGATAGAATGAATGAATATGAGCAAACTGACTTTAACAATTATTCAGGGTTTTATTGGTGCAGGGGAAAACAACATATTCGAAGGCGTTATCTCGTGATACAGGGGCTGTAAGACTAAACGGTGATGAGTACTGCGAGACACACTTCAAAATTGAAGAGCTGGAAGCGAATTGGGATAACTATTTTTCTAAGGCAATCACACAGTTATGGTTAGAGGCAGAAAAGCTCTTATGCAGTGGGCAATCGGTAATACTAGACTTTGGATTTTGGGATAAGGAATCGAGGAGTTATGCGCAATCAGTCGCTCAAAGCTTAGCTGTTAATTTCGAGCAATAGTATACATGAATCCAGATGCCTAATATCGTCAAGGAGCGACATGCATCTACGCTCAGGTGAAATTGCGAGGCGTAATGGAAAGAATTTCAAAGATTGCTCAAGGAAAACTTTGAAGAGCCTGAAGATGATGAAGCGCATGTTATGGTTTAGAAATCCCAACATAGCTCGTTGTTCGTTCCAGTCTAAGCGGCAATGGCACGACCTTTAATCAGGTCGTATTAGTCTGTAATGATTCAGGCGGTTGCGTGCCGTCCAATATTGCGCTGGTAATATCGGGTGCCAGTTCTGTGAGACGCATGACTTTCTCAGTGCATCGCTGTTGCAGGGATGTTTTCCTGGTTGGCAACATCCTGTGCTTGAATCGTGCCTCACCACGTATCAATCATCACCTTGCCACCGGTGCGCCCGTAGCGATGGCCTTGACCAGCGGCCTCATCAATAATGTGGTTGCATCATGTGCGTATAACATTGCTGACCGTCGGGACGCGATAATAACCTTTTGTGTTTGCGCGATTGCGCTGGAGATTGAACGGGAATTTCCAACACCATAGGATCATCAACGTCGCCCTGTGAACCTTAAATCGGGCATAAATTGATGTAATACGGAGAGCATTCCCAGGGATAAAAGGTAGATGATGATTTTATCAGGATGCACCACAATTTTTAATGACCAGCTGAATAATTCGTGCTTGCTCGGCAGGAAATAACTCTTCCCACATGAGATCAAAATTCTTTAAGTGCAAATCGGATATCAGAGAATTTGAGTTTCATCTTGCTTTTGCATCCGTCTGTACCCATTCGACATTAGTGAGGAACTGTTTAACTTGATCGAATATGATGTCTTCTAAAAATGGAGCGGATATTGTTTTTAATGGACAATTATCATAAGCTTTTCTTCGTGCTTGGGTGCTGACATAATATCGATAAATTCGCCATCCTTCTTTTTGGTAAATGTTGGCGTGAGTGAATATCCATCGGATCTTTAATAACCCTTTCAATAAGTAGGCGGCTATCTCGCTTGTTTGACGAGGCGGTTTTTAACGGATTCTGCAATAATCCTTCAACTTGGTTCCATACTCTTATATCAATAATCGCTCTATGAATCCGTCATACACCTCCCCTTTTTCTTTATGCTCAATCTTCCCTGTGTAGAGTGACATTGCGTAAGATTTGATAGAGCGATGATGATGTGAAATTTCGCGCTGGATAATGCGTGCCTGTGACGGTGCGTCTGCGCCTTGCTTTTATATCCCTTTTTCCTTGGCACGTTTCATGACCTCAGTTGGTGATTGGGTTTCGATGAAACTATCAAAGAGAAATCTGACGATTTCGGCTTCATTCAGGGACAACATGCAACTTGCTATCCACATGCATCATAACCTAGCGGTATTGTTCCCCCCATCCACATGCCTCGTTGTTTTAGACAGGGCAATCTTATCCTTAATCCGTTCCGAGGCGATTTCACGTTCAAACTGTGCGAATGATTGCAGGACATTCAACACTAATCGACCCATGGCACTGTCCGTGTTCAAATCCTGTGTAACGGATACAAAGGACACGTTATAGCTCATCAAAGAATTTAATCATGCCCAAGAAGTCGAGCATGGAGCGTGATAGTCGGTCAATTTTATAGACGAGGACGATATCAATCTTGCCAGCCTTGATGTCTTCAATCATGCGCTGGAGTGCTGGTCGTTCCATTGTCCCACCTGATATTCCACCATCATCGTAATGCTCGTTCAGTAACTCCCACCCCTCATGGCGCTGTGAGAGAATTTTGTTTTTTCCTGCCTCGCGCTGGGCATCCAGCGAATTAAATTCTTTGTCTAGACCTTCCTCGGATGATTTACGGGTATAGATGGCGCATCGTTTGCGTTGGTGGTTTTGTGCAATATCCATCATTATGATTTCAACCCAAAGAAACGAGGCCCCGACCATTTAGTGCCCGTGATATGCGTAGCAATCTTGGTTAGGCTTTTATATTTACATTGACGGTATTCAAAGCCATCTCGTAAAACAGTAACACGGTGGGTTTCACCGCCGTGCTCTCGTTCTAAAACCGTTCCCACCGCAGGAAGGGTTTTGTTAATTTTTGTCTTTGATGTGACTTGATGCATATTTTGATTTTGGCGCTGGTTTGCTCCGATAATCCGCCATAGGCCAATTCTTGCAATCGCCATGCAAGTTTACGAATTAAAAACACCTTATTTTTATTATGAGGAGGCTTATCAAAAACGCTGTCCCAAAGTGTTATTAAGTCAGTTGTCGGCATTGTTGGCAGATGTGCTAACTGTGCCATGATTTGTGTGTTGTTCATTTATCTGGTCTCCTTTGTCGCATGAACGCTTCAATTTGTACGCAAGTCCAGTTGAATGTGTCTCCTTATTTGATTTAGTTTTAAGGCGCTGCACACCGCGCACCATGATCATTGCGATTTCATCTAATCGCTCTTCTATCGACATGTCTTGCGCTGGTATCGTATTTAATCTGGTCTCGTCCATGTCCATAAGCATGGACAAAGATTAGAATTTTACCCGGGGATGCGCATGTGGATACGGACGTGGATCTGTCCGTGGATCAAACTGATGCCGCCATTGATTGCTCAACCGTCATTTCATTCATAAAATCGGGATGAAGCCAATAATAACCACGATTATCATGACATATGAGATATTTCCAATTAGGCTGGCTTTTGAAAACATCACGAATGACCATGGACTGTGCGCCTGATTTTTCTAGTAGGAGTTTAAAATGTATTTTAGGACTATTACTGCTAGAGGCTTGAAACAATTGTTTCACAATACTGGCCTGTAGAATCCCAAACGAATAAATATACTCACCAAAGGTCACATTCTGAAAATGTGTATCATATGTAATGATGTGCGCTGGTCTGCGGTTTTGTTTATAAAGCGTTTGTAAAACATCATCTAATTTTTGAATTGATTTTACACGTAGCCCTTTAGGGTTTGGAGGTGTGAGTTTGAGATGAGAAAGGCTTTCTTTTAAAATGACCAAATCACTCCGTGAGATCATAATATCTGGAGTTCCCCTTTTGAGAACAATCTCACAGTTGTCTTCTTCACACGGAAATGATCTCAAAGCCATTTTGCGAAGCCGGAATAATTTGCGAATATCCTTCGCATAAACTCGAACATACCCCTCATACGTATCTTCACTTCGTTCAAATAAAACCTTATCGCCGATATGGTGTTCCTTGAAGTGTTCAACAACCATCATGGGCAACCAAATATGAACCTTAAGTTGACCATGCATCATATCATCAATTATCGCCTGTTTACTCATAGATCGCATGGTTGCGATTTCGTTGAGAGTATAGCTTATTCTTGATGCATGATGTGGCATGAGAGGTCTCCTTTCCTATATCTGTTTTTCCATGATGTTGGGAATTTTTAAATTCAAAGGCAGTATTACGTTGTATTTTGTCACCAATAAGACGAAGCCATCATTTATTTGAATTGCTTTTTTGTTCCCATTATGTTCTCTATCATGAATGAAGGAGAACATTCAATGACATTTTATAAAAGTAATAATAACGATCCCCATAAAACCTCTCTAGGCGAAGGTGTAGGAAGGATTATGACACTCGTTGAAGCAGGATTCCCAATGGAACAAATCCCCCTCATCAATATTAAAATTCCTGCAGGACATCCTGTTCAGAGAACGACAGATGGAAATACAGGTGTATGCTTTCCTTATAATTTTTTTCCAAATCCTGACCATGGTTACATCATCGAAGTTGAGGGAGATTCGATGATTGGATCAAACATTGAAAATGGCGACCTACTTTTAGTCGATGGAAGCGCCTCGCCGAAACATCGTGATATTGTGATTGCGAGTATCAATGGTGAAATGACTGTAAAACGATATCTCAATCGTAATGAGTATGTTGTCTTCGCACCTGAGAATGATGATTACTCACCCATCATTGCCACTAATGCCGATGAATTAGATATTTTTGGTGTTGTTCTCCGGATTATTAAATCACCGCAATAGATAATCTCATCCACGGACAGATCCACATGATCCACGGGTAAATCCACGTCTGCATCCACCTCCGCATCCCCGGGTAGAATGTTCGCATCTTTGTCATCCTGATTTGGTCATTAACAAAAGGAGACCAATTATGACTGATAAAAACAAAACACCCGAAAACCGTAACCCCGTCTATGTCGTGCGACAAAAGGCACTCTTCCGTGAAATCCAAGCCATGCCCGTTCGCGACCTCAAATCAAAAGATGTGAGAGAGTTGGATGGCATTCGCAAGGATTTGATCCGTGAGGCATGTGAGATCACACGCTGCGTTCAATATGTTGATGGTATTGCTCGCCTCAATGCGATCAAAGTGCACCGTAAACAAAAATCATAAACCACAACTGAATTTAAAAATGCGTATCACAGGATTTTGCCTGATGCGGAGCTATTCATGCTTGTTATCCATTCGTGATGACGGGGTCTCCAGCGCATTTGCCAAAAGAAAAGGATCATTAAAAATGAGAAAGAAAAAAACAAGTCAATCACTAACAGAACGCGAGTCTCATGTTGAAGAGCAATTACGATCAGCCATTCGAACGTTAAAGCGTATGCCCCCTGTTAAAGTTCAAGGATATTATTCTGCATGGCCAGAGATCGTTCGAGATGAAATGGAAATTTTAAACATGGCCAAAGAACCACTGCGTGTTCGTCCCACCGCACGTGATATTCAAGAATTAGAACAAGTGTTGTTTGATTGGATACCATCGGTGAGTATTGATGAAAGACGTTTACTTTGGTCAAGGGCGGCCCGTGTGCCATGGAAAATCGTTTGTGCCGAGCTTGGTGTTGGACGCACAAAAGCATGGGAGATGTATAAACGCACGCTGGGGAAGATTGCGAAAAGCTTATGATCATTGGCACGTTCGCTCCCATCCCTAATAAGATATTGTGCCGCAAGGATTTAAGCCACGGTGCAAAGCTCTGTTGTGCGCGGCTTATTCAATATGCTGGGAAGGACGGAAAGGCTTTTCCAAAGCTAACAACGCTAGGTGATGAACTCGGTGTGTCTTCTCGTGGGGCACAACGATTTATTGCTGAATTAGAGGAAGCGAACCTTATTCGTTCTGAGCAACGGGGGCGAGGGCAATCCAATATCTACCATGTGGATAAATCGATAGTTATCCACATTCCTAAAGTTACCACGACAAATGTGTCCACTCTAGACCGGACAAAATTGTCCACTCCAGACACGACAGATCTGTCCACACCATATAAAGGAAGAAAAGAAAACTTTAAAAAAGAAATAGAAAAGATAACAGCAGGGCTTGTGTATAACATGCGCATGCGGTAATTGAATATTACATAATATTTGACAGTTCATGAAATTTTATAGTAAACATGTTTAATTCTTAAATAGCGAATAGTGAGCCTAGTAATATGATCTCAACACAATTGACAGCAGATAAAATTGTAACCAGTTTCCATGGGATTTTTGGGTTAACCCTCTCTGATACAGAATCAACAAATTCATTTGTTGTTCCCGTTGCAGATATAAAAGATAAGCCTGCCGAAATTGATAAATTATTTGAGCGCTTGGCGTCTGATATCATCGATATGAGTTATGAAGAGCTATTTGATTTTTATATGGGTGTAGAAAATATTATTAATCAGCATGGTGCGACATTTTATGTTCAGAGAGACAATGGTGAGCTGTATGGTGAATATTCAATTCATCCTGTTTTAAAAGTTATAGAGATGGCTGCGCTGGATAAACGCCCAATGCAGATCAATGATGAGCTTATGTCACAAGAAAGTTCGGACCATCGTCTCAATCAAGAGTTCGGTGGATATAGTAACGGATACTATATTTCTCAATTTTTTGGAGATCCAAGCTCTGAGGAAGAAAAGAAACAAAAAAGAAAATCACCTTCAGAAGATTTTGGAGGGTACATTGCGGAGGCTGTCAAACTGTGTGAAGAGATTGATGCAAATTCAATATCTAAAAATGATCTTCTTGCAGACCCATCTGTTATCAGCCAAACTTTTGAAAAATTCCTAAAATATACTGAGGGTAAAATGCCTCAAGTCGTTCGCGGAACAATGATTGCGGAATCAATATGCGATAATGTTTTAGGAGATTTATCGTTAGAGGAGCTTTTACAAGTTTATCTCAAATATACAGAGGGGGCTCTTGATGCAGATGCGCAACACGGAAGATCGCCTGATGTATTCTTCCATGTCAAATCAACAGATTACTTCGAGATAGGTGTTCGTGAAATACAATCGCATATGAAACTTAACCCAAAGGTTTCACCTCATTTAGGGCGTGGGGCTGTTATGATGGATGGATATATGGTTCCTACGGATAGACGTATTAAACACCTGATTTCATCAACGCATGGTGGATATTACACTGGCTATGTTCAAGCGATGCAAGATGCTATTGCTGGTAAGAAGCCTGCACAATCGGATAAGCCGAATCTAAGAAACGATGGTTAAAATTACACTCAAAAAAAAGTCAGGTCATACTTTATTCGCCTAAAAAACCACCTGATTGCATTGACCAGAGTTTAGCGTAATGCTTTTCATCCTTTAACAATTCTTCATGCGTTCCATCTTCCACAATTTGCCCCTTATCCATAACGATAATACGATCTAGATGTGCAATCGTTGATAGTCTATGTGCAATAGCGATAACGGTTTTACCCTTCATCAGTGTTTTGAGGCTGTTTTGGATAAGCTTTTCGCTTTCGCTATCTAACGCGCTTGTAGCCTCATCCAGAATCAAAATGGGGGCATCTTTTAAAATTGCACGCGCAATGGTTACCCTTTGACGTTGCCCACCTGATAATTTAACACCACGCTCTCCAACCAATGTTTCATATCCATCTGGCAATTCAGAAATAAAATCATGTGCGTGAGCCTTCTTGGCCGCGGCGATGACTTCTTTGTCTGTCGCATCTAATCGCCCATAACGAATATTGTCCATCAATGTTCGATGGAATAATGAAGTATCTTGGGGAATTACAGCGATATTTTTGCGTAAGCTCTCTTGTGTTACCTCTGCAATATTCTGCCCATCAATCTCAATTGACCCTAATTGAATGTCGTAGAGCCTGAGCAATAAACTTACGAGAGAACTCTTTCCTGCGCCAGACTGTCCAACCAATCCCAGTTTTTGACCTTGAGGGATAGTGAGGTTCAAGTTTTCAAAAAGATTTTGATCACTATATTTGAAAATGACATCATTAATCACAATATTAGATCGCTTTATCTCTAAATCTTTTGCTGAGTCTTTGTCTATCACTTCATGCGGTTTTGCAATGAGCGTTAATGCATCTGATATATATCCCAATTGATCGGCTACATTGGTCATACCATTGCCAAGATTCCAAACGAAGCCTCCCAATGAAAAGGCCATACCTATCAAAGTTGTCGCCTCACCAATTGTTATAAGCTCTATGCTCCATGCATAAACACATAGAAAAGGCATAAATGCAGATAATATAATCAATGAAATTCGGCGGAAATTAGAGATTTGATGCATCGTGAGCTGTAGCTTAATAGCCGTTCTAATTTCATCTTGTGTAACTTCAATATGTTTTTCGATTTCGTTATCTTCTGTGGCAAAGCTTCTTACTGCTTGATTATTACTTAAACAATCAACTGTATGTCCTGTAACATTTGCACGTGCATGAGAATATTCTAAAGATCGACTTTTTATCTTACGAAGGGCCATGAGGGTGGGGAGTGAAACGCTAATCGCGAATAACACAAAAAACAGACCAAAATAGGCATGAATAAAAAAGGCAGAAATTGTTGTGAATGTCATCGTTACAATCGATGCAAAAATATCAATGCGTATTGTTTCTAAAAAGCGATTTATATTTTCAACAGCTTCTAAAATTTTGCGTGCTAAGGCACCTGCAAAATGATTTTGGAAAAATTGATATGAATGGTTTTGCAAATAATCAAGTAAATCTATTCTAATTTTTGGATACGTATCAGCACGCCATTTTAATATGCGATACCCCATGATCACATGCATGCTTTGTGCAAACGTTTGAAGTATAAAAAGCCAGATAATGATCCAAACAACATCTGATGGGATACCATCTTGAGGTGTGATGAGGGTTAACTCATCAATCATAATGCCGATCAAAATAAAGGTAATAGGCGTACGAATATAATGAATGATATCGCCAATGACGAATAACGCCCACATGATCGGATTACGCTTTACAACTTGCCAAAGAAACTGACTAAGGTTTTTCGCAACAGATTGCGCTTTGTAATTTTGAATATAGCCTTTACTCACCCAAGAACCCTCCTGATTGCATTGTCCAAAGTTTTGCGTAATGTCCGTCTGTTTTTAATAGCTCTTCATGTGTGCCGTCTTCAATAATCTGACCGTTATCCATAACGATAATACGATCTAGATGTGCAATCGTTGATAGTCTATGTGCAATAGCGATAACGGTTTTGCCCTTCATAAGGTTTTTAAGGGATTCTTGGATCAATTTTTCTGATTCACTGTCTAGTGCACTTGTCGCTTCGTCTAAGATCAGAATTGGAGCATCTTTTAATATCGCGCGTGCAATGGCAATGCGTTGACGTTGACCACCTGATAACTTAACGCCACGTTCTCCAACCAATGTTTCATATCCATTAGGTAATTCAGAAATGAACCCATGTGCGTGAGCCTTCTTGGCCGCAGCAATAACCTCTTTATCTGTGGCATCCAATCGCCCATAACGAATATTGTCCATCAACGTACGGTGAAACAGAGATGTATCTTGAGGAACAAAAGCAATCGATTGTCTCAATCCATGAACTAATGATGGTGTAATTGCCTGTCCACCAACTTTTAATTCACCATTTTGCAGTTCATAAAGTCCTAACATGATATGCGCCAAGGTTGATTTTCCTGCACCGCTTTGTCCAATCAGGCCAACCTTTTGTTTCTTTTGTATATCTAGTGAAAAATTTATAAGAGCCGGCTTATCCGTATCAGGATATTGAAAATTTATACGAGAAAGAGAAATATCACCTTTGGGATTTTCGAGTTTTTTAATAGCTTGTTTTTCTTGACCGTACTCATCCTGCGTTAATGTATGTAGCCCATCTTTAACTTGACCAATGTTTTCAGTAATTGTTGCTAAATTACACAATAATTGATCCCACATATAACCGATTGCTAACCTGAACATCGGATAAATAATAACCATTTCCGCGATCGTCAAAACTTGATGCTGCCACGCGTAAATAATAAACCCAACAATCGCAATTTGCGCCATCATGTAATAAATTTGAATAAATGTATTGAGTTGGATTGTTTTTATACGCAACTTATAAAATGCGTTTGTCGCATTATCCGCAGCTTTATTGTTATGCTTTAGCTCTGTTTGATGAGCACTAAATAACTTCACAATGTTAATATTACCTAACCAATCAACAAGCCCACCATTATAGTGGCTGTTCATATCAGACGCGTCCATTGATCGTTTGTACAACGAAGACATGTATATGAGTGTTGTGACAGTTGATAGAGCAAGCCAAACTAACAAAATCAATGCAACACTCCAGTGAATAAAGGAAAGCTGTATCATTATTGTTACAAGACCTGTTACCGCCCAAACACCTTGTCCAACGACCATATCTATCAATGCACGAACGGCTTGAACAATCTGAGTTATTTTAATTGCAATTCGGCCAGAATGTTGATTTTGGAAAAAACTATAATGGTATTGCCCGACATGGCTATTTAATCCATGCATTATCATCTTCGATATCTTCTTTTTCCAACGATTAAGAAGAATATCTCCATATCGATTGGTAAAAGAATAGATAACAATCGCAGTGACAAGAATGAATGTCCAGATTATGTGGTTATCTTGTTCCAAGCCATTAACCAATTTCGCAAATAAAAACGGCATAGAGCTGTAAGTGATTGTACTGAAAACGGTTACTAACACACAGCAACACAATGCTAACCTTGTCTTAGAAACGAGATTTTTAAAAAAATGGTATGGCGATGTGTTTGGTTGCAGCTTAGTCATCTGTGTATTCTACATTTTTCATGAGACATTTAAATAAATTTCGGTGCGAACAAATTAGTTGCGGACACGGCGCACAAAATCACGTAACTTTTAAATCATAATCGCCGGAAGTCACACAAGCCATGGGTAAAACCGTGGCTTTTTTTATTGTCTGGTCTCCCTGTTAGACGCGAAGGTACTTCCGGCGGTTTATGCGTATGCGGCGGGCTTAGGCGCAAAAACTTTCTAGCGACAGCTATTTTTTTTGGTCCGCACTTCGAACAAATTTACAACAACAATTGAGCATTTATAGGCGCTCTAGGTGCGGACCTAGGGTGCGGACCCATGCGAACCCAAATCACGAAAAGGACTATCTCATGACAGATAAAAGCAAAACACAAATTGAACATTTGAAAGTGGATGATCTCATCCCTTATGCTCAAAATGCACGAACTCATTCAAGTCAACAGGTGGGGCAAATCGCGGCATCGATGACGGAATTTGGTTTTACAAATCCGATTTTGATTGCCGAGGATAATACGATTATTGCAGGGCATGGTCGATTATTGGCCTCTAAAATGCTTAATCTGGCAACTGTTCCTGTTATTCGTTTAAGTCATTTGAATGAAACACAACGCCGTGCGCTGGTGATTGCCGACAATAAAATCGCGGAAAATGCTGGGTGGGATGAAGATTTGTTACGCCAAGAATTGCATGTGTTGGATGATTTGGATTTTGACATCGATATATTGGGTTTCAATGAGGATGAATTATCCAATATTCTTTTAATGGATGATGGTGCTGGCGCTGGTCAGACCGATGAAGATGCCGTTCCTGAAATTCCCGAAAAACCGACATCCGTCACGGGTGATATTTGGATTTGCGGTGATCATAAGGTTCTATGCGGTGATTCCACCATGATTGATGCCTATCAAAATTTGATGGGTGAAGAGTTGGCGGACATGGTGTTTACCGATCCACCCTATAACGTCAATTACGCGAACTCCGCCAAAGAGAAAATGCGTGGGACTGCCCGTGCCATTAAAAACGATAATCTCGGTGATGAATTCGAAGGTTTTCTTTACGATATCTGCACCAATCTCATGATGATGTGCAAAGGCGCACTCTATATTTGTATGAGTTCATCTGAATTACACACATTGCATGAGGCATTCACAAAAGCTGGTGGCCGATGGTCAACATTTATCATCTGGGCAAAGAACCATTTCACAATGGGACGTGCAGATTATCAACGGCAATACGAGCCTATCCTTTATGGTTGGAAAGATGGAAACGAGCATTTTTGGTGTGGTGATCGCTCTCAAAGCGATATCTGGTTCGTCAATAAACCTGTTAAAAATGATCTTCATCCAACGATGAAACCTATCGAATTAGTAGAACGTGCGCTTCATAATTCAAGCAAAACCAAAGATATTATATTGGATGCATTTGGCGGTTCAGGATCAACAATGATTGCGTGTGAGAAAACACAAAGACGCGCCAGATTGATTGAGCTTGACCCAAAATATGTCGATGTGATTGTAAAACGTTGGCAGGAATTTACAGGGGAAAAAGCGATTCATGCTAACACTGGAGAAAAGTTTGCTATAATATCGCTTAAATGACGACAAAAAAAAGAGCAATAGATCGGCAACGTGAGGGAGCTATCACTTTAGAAGTGGGGGGAGATGATGACAATTCCCAAGTCAAAGAGTTTTTATCAACTTCCAATGCACTTTATACAATAACAGAACAAGCAATATATAAAGTTCTTTTGGCAGATGATGTTGATCCAAAAAGAACCAACCCAGATATCCCAGATCAAAGTCAAAAAATTATACCTTGTGGTTACAATGACCCTACAGTCGCAAAAATTTTATTAACTGCAAAATATATATTTGATGAAAAAAATGCTGAAGTACGACCTCCGCTTGGAGAGTTCTTTGAAGCTACTATTGAGCTTACAAAAGATGCTTTAGAGCTTCAAAAAATGATATCAGATTTAAAGAAAGAAATTTCTAAAAATGAAGATTTTGTTGAAAATACAGTACAAAAACCTAATGGTTTTTCATTACCTTCGATCACTGATTTAAAAACAAAAGTGCATAATATTTTAATAAAGGCTGATAAAGCCAAAGACAACATTTTCTTATTATATAAAATTCACTTTCTTCCAAATGAAGGAAACAAGCCTAGCCCAGAAAAATACAGTGAGGCATTCAAAAATCTTCCTAATGTCGATGATGAAGTTTTAAATATTTGGGAAGAAAAAAAGAAATTCTTGTGGCTCGTAAGAAATGCAAGAAACAGTAGCGAGCATCCAAAGGATGGTCAAAAAGTGATATTAAATGATTTTATAATGCAGCCAGATGGTTCAATCATGCCACCACTTATTGAAATTGAGCATGAACAGACACCATTTGGATTATTACCACTTATCGAGTTTTTAGATTTTTTGGAAAAGATGATTATTGATTATTCTGAATTAGCACCTGTATTCATTAAACAATTGCTATTGATTAGTGGAGAAAAAAATCCATTGGGTGTTTGGGTTTTAGAATTTCCTGAAGGTGAAAGACGACACCCACATGTTAGATTTTATAAATCAATTAAGATGGGTGACGTTGAAAGAATATTAGGATGACTGTATTTTATAGTGGCGTTTGCCATCTTTTGCTTCGCTGATGACATTCATTCCTTTTTTCTTGATCGTAGAAAAGTGACCTCGGATGGTGTGATCTTTCCAACCTGTTTTTTCGGCAACCTCTTCAATGGTTGTTCCGTCTTCTTGCTTGAGAAGTTTTTCGACCATCGCCTTTTTGGTTAATTTTGCAGGGGCTGATTTTGAAACAGGTGCTTTAACTTTTTGATCGTTTTTTGGCGTTTCAGTTTGTAGTTTTTTTGTTGTTTGTGTCATGGTTTTTTCCTTTCGTTGACAGACCCATGAACGCTTCAATTTGAGAGGAAGTAAAGTTGAATAGATGGTTATTTTTTAGTTTTTTTGAGAGGGTTCAATATTAAAAATATCAGGATTATTTTCGATGAATTTATCCGTGTCTTGACGCATTTTGAGTAGAGTATCACTCATGTCATTGATGGCTGTTAAATGCTCTTCGGTGATGTCCGATATATCCGCTTTAAAGATTGTTTCGTGGGCATATTTGAGTAAAAACATGTTACGCTCTATATCTAATTTAGTGGATAAGAATATATCTTCAACTACATGATTCTTAATCATATTTAAACCTTTCAATAATTTAAAACTACTCCTAGTAACGCTTCATCGTGGAGAGAAGTAAAGTGGAATATTTCATTCATGAAAACATCAATCAGAGGATATGCACGCCACCGAGGGGTGAGTGATAAGGCCGTCCGCAAAGCGATAGATGCACAAAGAATTACACTTGATAAAAATGGACAAATCGACACCGAACAAGCAGACTTAGAATGGGACGAAAATACCGATCAAACAAAACAAAATTTGATGATGGCGGTGGATCAAAACACCTCAGCCAAAGACAAAAATTCCTACACTAAAATCAAAACCGCGCATGAACTTTACAAAGCGCAATTAACACAATTCGCCCTTCAAGAAAAAAAAGGGCAACTCATTCATAAAGACATGGTGAAGGCACAAGTTGGTCAGTTATCGCGACAAGTTCGAGATAGCTGGATGAATTGGCCTTCGCGTGTATCGGCATTAATGGCGGCAGAATTAGAAATTGAGGAGCATCAATTGCACATCATTTTAGAGCGATATGTAAGGGAGCATTTAAATGACATTGGAGACGGAAAACTCAATTTCGATTGAGTATGATGCATCTTTTGTTCAGCGCATATTCTTAAACGGATTTATCCCTGAACCTCATTATCTCGTATCGGACTGGTCTGATAAACATCGCTTACTTTCTGGCAAATCATCGGCAGAGCCAGGTCAATGGAAAACAGCGCGGACGCCATATTTAAAAGAAGTCATGGACGAACTGTCCACGAGTTCACCAACACAGCGCATTGTCTTTATGAAAGGCGCACAGGTTGGCGGAACAGAATGCGGAAATAACTGGATTGGATATGTGATCCATATCGCACCGGGGCCGATGATGGCGGTGTCACCTACGGTGGAATTGGCGAAAAGAAGCTCGAAACAACGGATTGATCCATTGTTGCAAGATATTCCTGTTCTGGCAGAACGGGTCAAACCACAGCGTGAGCGTGACAGTGGAAATACGATTTTAAGCAAGGAATTCGATGGCGGATTTCTTGTGATGACGGGGGCAAATTCGGCGGCTGGATTACGATCTATGCCAGCCCGATATTTGTTTATGGATGAGGTTGATGCCTATCCCGGCGATGTAAACGGTGAAGGCGATCCGATCCTATTGGCGGAGCGGAGATCTGCGACATTTCGGAATCGCCGTAAAATATTCTTGGTGAGTACACCAACGGTTAAGGGCATATCACGGATACAGCGTGAATTCGAAAAGTCGGATCAGCGTTATTTTCACATGCCTTGTCCAAAATGTGATCACTATCAATATTTTAAATTCACGCAATTAAAATGGCCAGAAGGAGAACCTAATAAGACAGTCTATCATTGCGAGGAATGCAATTACGCCATCCGCAATCATGAAAAAACAGACATGATGGCAAAAGGTGAATGGCGACCAACCGCTGAATCCATTGATGGCACAATTGGTTATCATTTATCATCGCTTTACTCTCCTGTTGGATGGTTCTCATGGGAAGATGCGACGGTGATGTATGAGGAAGCCAAACGCGAACCTGATTTGATGAAGGGGTTTGTGAATACGGTTTTGGGTGAGCCTTATGAGGAATCATCCGAAGCACCGCAATGGCAAAGATTATATGAACGCCGTCAAACATACGAGCAAAGCATTGTGCCACGGGATGGATTATTCTTAACCGCTGGTGTTGATGTTCAAAAAGATCGTATTGAATGTGAAGTTGTTGCATGGGGCCGTGATAAGAAAAGCTGGTCTGTTGATTATATTGTGATCGATGGTGATACAGCTCGAAAGGAAACATGGGAGCGCCTGAATATTGAGGTGCTTGAAAAAGATTGGCCTCATGCTTCTGGTCATACCATGCCCATTCTGGTTATGGCCGTTGACTCTGGTTATGCCACGCAAGATGTCTATGCCTTTGTCCGTCAACATCCGCAAGCCGTATGGGGTGGATCGGGCGCACGCGCATCGCAACCAAGAACGGTGATGGCGATTAAAGGTCAAGATCGTGATACGGCATTAATTTTAAGCGTATCCAAGGCCGATACAGGTGGTAAACGCCGAGGTTTGCGTGTTTGGAATGTCTCTGGCCCTGTTGCCAAGATGGAGCTTTATCGCTGGTTAAAACTGGAATGGCCAACACAAGAGGAATTGGAAAACGGTATTCCAATGCCAACGGGGGCGTGTTTATTCCCTGAATATGGCGAGGAATATTTTAAACAAGTAACTGCCGAGAGGTGCGTTACAAAAATCGTAAGAGGATTTCCAAAACAAGTCTGGGAAAAAGACCCAACCCGTAATAACGAAGCCTTGGACTGTCGTGTTTATGCACGCGCTGCGGCGAGTGTTTATGGATTGGATCGCATGTCCGATTACAAATGGAGACGATTGGAGGAAGCCTTGGGCGTTAATAAGAAAAAACCGACACGCGGTGTTGAATTGCCATTGCCAGAAAATGGCGAAGACAAGCCAAAATCAGAAACGAAACCAAAAACGAACAAACCACGTTTCCAACAACGGAAAACCGTAAAAGCGGATGATCCGTATTTATAAATTTTATATTGTAGTTCTTTGATTTCAAAGAACCTTACAAAAGTGATATAAGTATAGGTAAATATTGTAACCTTACATCATTTATATTGAAGTCTTTGAAAGTGATTTAGTGCATGGCAAAAAAATTGTGTATCAAATTATTAGAGTATGAACGGCTGTTTCGTGTCATCCATTCTGTATCTGAAAAACTTGACGATAGAGCCGGTGCATCTTGCTTATTTTATAATACTATCGGTGCTTTTTTAATTGAAAGAGCCTTAAAAATACCTGCGAAACCTGTAATGGGATCAGCTTTCATCCTTGTAGATGATCCGAGTGATACTGTTTTATCATTTTCTAATGTTAGCCAAGATGGAACATTTTCTTCAAATAGTAATGCCTTTCATTGCTGGGTAGAAACGCAAGAGCACATTATAGATTTTACAGCTCCAGTGTACAAAAAATATTTTGATAAAATGGGCAAAACGATGACCGTTCCTAGTAAAATGTTTCAAAAAAGAAAAGTTGATATGTCTTCATCATATCAAGCCTTTTCAAAAGAGGGAGATTATTTTATGGAAGGAAATGAGGGATTAACAAGAGACCTGCTATCTAGACAGTCTCCCGCTGTTAGTGATTTAGCCAATATTTGTCTACGTTGGTATAAATCGCCTCCAAAAAAAATCGATAAGTCGATACCTATACAAAACGATCTTGGAGAAATAATAGATATTAATCTTACCCCAATACGAGTATCTAGTACTTGGTAGCTCCTCAATTCTATTAAGCTATTGTAATCCATAAAAATGTAAAAACTTATTTCAAATAGCCACCTTCGAGTGGCTTTTTCATTGGAACAATCATAATGACAGAAACACTATTAGAACTTGAATCACGATTGGTTCAAGCCAAAGAAGCGCGCCATCGTTTATTGACGGGAACACAAGAGGTCAGCGTCAACATGCATGGCTTTGGTGCAACCACATATTCAGAGGCGAATATTGAGCGATTAGAAAATTACATCAATGAGATGGAATTAGAGGTCGCACGGTTAAAAGGTAATTCACGCCGCGGTATTATTCGCACAAGATTTTAAACATCAAAGGAGTTGATGACAAATAACTCACCATCATTTCCGACTGTGTCTGTAATGATCCAACGTACTTTATAATATTGCTGATTATGTTGAACATGCTCTGCAAATTCTACTTTGACAGTTACTTTAGTAATTTGAGCGCCCTTAGAAATATGAGGATTGATGATAAGTGGGCAGTCTTCAATGATAGAGGCATATAAAGAAATGAACTTAGACGAATTAGAAGATGTGTGTTCAGGAACAGATATAGAGTGTATTTCAAGGAACTTTTTAACGTCTTCAATCAAGTTATTAAATTTAGATATGTTCTGTATTTCAGTTGGAAGGTTTTCATCGCCGTTAACTAAAAGTGAATGCTCTTTGTTAAAATAGGATAGTACATTTTGTGCTGTATGACCTTGCAATTTTGAATGCAATGCCCAGTCGCTGTAGAATTTAAGAAGCTCGAAATCAGAGTTTTGATCTTCTTGCTCTAATATTTTTCTTATGCATGTAAGTAAATAAACAACATGGCACTCTTTGGTTATGCCGTCATTTAGTAGATTTTGCACTTTGGTGCAGATGCTTGGGATCAAGTTTTAACTCCTACAATTGTAATTATCATAAAGGTATCAATAAAAACATCATGATTCAAATTTTAGATTCATCGGGTCTTCCAATGAAGGCCAATGATACAGCACATCGCGCGGCATCCTATCGCTCTCGTGAATTGTCCAGTTGGTTGCCACCGATTGGATCAGCAGATAGTGATCTGTTGAATGAGTTGCCGACATTGGTTTCTCGCTCTCGTGATCTTAGCCGTAACCACGGCGTTGCGGCTGGGGCCATGCAAACCCTGACCGATAATGTGGTCGGCACGGGTTTACGATTATCTGTCACGCCTGATTATAAAGCTCTTGGTCAAACCAAGGAATGGGCTGATGAATGGGCGCGTCATGTGGAATCCGAATGGCGATCATGGGCAGAAAGTACGAATTGCGATGCCGCGCAAAGTTTGAACTTCGCTGGCATGACCGCGTTGGTGTTTCGGTCTAGCCTTATCAATGGGGAGGCTTTGGCTCTTCCATTATGGCTTGGGAACAGAGGCAAAAAATATGCCACCACGATTCAATTGGTGGAAGCGGATCGCTTGTCTAATCCATCTGGTAAACAAGATCGTAAAAATTTACGCGCTGGGATTGAGATCGATAATTATGGTGCGCCTGTTGCTTATCACATCCGTAAATCCCACCCCGGGGATGCGTTTTTGGGGTTAGGTATTGATGCCATGAATTGGGAACGTATTCCAACCCATACAAAATTCGGGCGCAGGCGGGTCATTCACGTTCATGATAAAGAACGCACAGGCCAACATCGCGGTAAACCGCTTCTGACATCCATCATGCCCATGTTTAAAATGTTGGATCATTATGAGCGCTCTGAATTACAAGCTGCCGTTGTGAATGCGATGATTGCCGCATTCATCGAAACACCGATGGATGGTGAATCCATTGCCGAGGTGTTTGGCGGATCAGGTGATGATTATATGGCGGCGCGGAATGAATGGGATATCAAACTCCAAGGTGGATCAATTATTCCGATGTTCCCCGGTGACAAGGTCGCACCGTTCACACCGAGCAGACCGAACAGCGGTTACGGGCAATTTGTTGAAAACATCCTGCGTCATATTGGCGCTGGATTGAATATTCCCTTCGAATTGTTGATGAAGGATTTTTCTAAAACCAATTATTCATCGGCGCGTGCGGCACTGTTGGAGGCGTGGCGGTATTTCTCAGCGAAACGCCAATGGTTATCCAATTATTGGGCGAAACCCGTTTATGAACTCTGGTTAGAGGAAGCGATTAACAAAGGCATTGTTGAAGCTCCTGATTTTTACGAGAAATTTCACGCATGGACAAAATCCAAATGGATCGGCCCCGGGCGTGGATGGGTTGACCCTGTCAAAGAGGCCAAAGCCGCGCATTTACGCATGCAAATTGGCCTCTCAACCTTGGAAGATGAATGCGCCGCGCAAGGTTTGGATTGGGAAGAAGTCCTTGAGCAACTCGCGCGTGAAAAAGCCAAGATCACCGAACTTGGATTGAGCATCAATGATGTGAACAGCATTTTAAATACCGTCACGGAACAACCAGAAGAAGAGGATGAACAAAAATGAGACTATGGAATCGGATAACAGGTGACCCGTGGGCCATCACAGAAACAGCCATGCACACAATTTTACAAATTGCCGCGCGTGAAAATGAAACACCCGAAGCGGTGGCTTCAAAATTAGGCCGTGAATTACAAAACACTTACAATGTTGTTGAACGTGATGGTGTTGCCATTTTGCCTGTTGCTGGCCCGTTATTTCGCTATGCCAATATCTTTACATCCATTAGTGGTGCAACCAGTTATGAATTAATTGCAAAAGATTTTAGAGCCGCGTTGGATAACACGTCTATCAAAGCCATCATTTTGGACATTGATTCACCCGGTGGTGAGGTCAACGGTGTGTCCGAATTATCATCCATGATTTACGAGGCCAGAGGCAAAAAGCCAATTATTGCTTATGCCTCAGGAGATGCGGCATCGGGTGCATATTGGATTGCATCTGCGGCTGATGAAATTGTTGTGTCCGAAACATCTGCGCTGGGATCAATTGGTGTCGTTGGAATGTATCGCGCCGATAAAGACGATAACGCCATTGAAATTGTGTCATCCCAATCACCCCATAAACGCCTTGATCCAAAAAGTGATGAAGGTCATGCACGGCTACAAGCACGCATGGATTCAATGGCCGATGTTTTTATCAGTACAATTGCTCGCCACCGCAATATCGATCCATCAAAAGTTTTAAGCGATTATGGCGGTGGCGATGTAATGATTGGTCAACAGGCCGTATCCGCAGGAATGGCAGATCGTATCGGATCACTTGAACATCTCATTACACAATTATCCTCTTCATCATCCCCTCAATCTGAGGGGATTTTTGTATCTACAACCCCAACCCAAAAGGAGAACCTATCCATGACACCCGAAGAATTAAAAGCCAATCACCCTGATTTGGTAACCAAAATGACAACCGATGCAAAAGCGGAAGAACGTAAACGCTTTGAAGATATTCTTGGGTCGGATGAAGCCAAAGGCCGTGAAAAACTCGCACAAGAAATTGCGATGGGAACAGACTTAAGCGCGATGGAGGCGAAACAGCTTTTATCGTGTGCATCACCTGATGTGAAGGCTGGTGTTAGTGATTTCGAAACGGCAATGGCTGCGACAAAAAATCCCGACATTCAACCCGATAATGAAACTCCAGAGGATGATGTGAATGCGATAGCCGCACGCATCGCCAATATGGGTTAAGGGCGTGAACCTCTTTTCTTTCTAACTTTCTTTCAAATCAAAAAATAGGAGTAATAAAACTATGACACGAACATCTGGATTTAATGATCAGGGCGAATACATCCCCTGCAATTTACTGGCAGGGGAATTTCCGCGCGTTGAACGATTGGTCACAATCGCCTCTGGTCAAAACCTCACCAAAGGAGCAGTCCTTGGTAAAATCACGGCCAGTGGCAAGTTTACATTAAGCCTGAGCGCATCAGCTGATGGATCGGAAATTCCCGATGCGGTTCTCGCCGAAGACATTGATGCCTCAGCCGCCGATGCCCAAGCCGTTGTGTATTTCAGCGGTGAGTTTAACACCAAGGCTTTAAAACTTGGGGCTGGTCACACGATTGAAAGCATTTCAACACCGCTTCGTAGTAAAAACATTAACTTACGCCAAAATCTATCGGCGTGAGCCACAGGCTCTCTTGCGTTGCACTATAAGCAGCCATTTAACTTTAAACACCTAACACACCTTAATTCTAAATTTTATACAAAGGAGAATACCCCATGCCCGTTGATATTTTCAGCACCCATGTTTTGACCCGTGTGATCGAAAACTTACATCGTCCGAGTTCCTTTCTTTTGGATTCATTTTTCGGCTCAGAACAAACCGAAGAATCCGAAGAAATTCACTTCGACATTGATAAATCAAAACCGCGTTTGACACCGTTTGTTTCACCGCTTGTTGCTGGACAAGTTGTTGATGATGAAGGTTATGTGACCAAGAGTTTCAAACCAGCTTATGCGAAAGACAAAAGACGGTTTGATCCATTACGCCCTCTTAAACGCTCCATCGGTGAAAAAATCGGTGGCACATTAACACCGCAACAACGCATTGAATCCAATCTCAATCGCACGATGATGAAGCAGTTGAAAAACCTGACACGCCGTGAAGAAGTCATGGCATCTGAAGCATTGCGGACGGGTAAAATTACCGTTGAAGGTGATAATTACCCCACTGTCGTTGTTGATTTTGGACGTGATCCTGAATTAACTGTGGCGCTTGCTGGATCATCACGATGGGGTGAAGCGGCTGTGAATCCACTGGATGACCTTGAGGATTGGGTTGCCACTGTTCAAGAAAAATCAGGCGCGGTTGCGCGTACTGTGATCATGGACACCAAGGCGTGGCGTCTTTTCAAATCAAATGAAAAAATTGAGAAATTACTCGATATTCGCCGCCTTCGTGATGACGCTGGCATTAATCTGGGGCCGATTGCTTTTGGTCAAGGGAATGAATTGGCGCGTTATGTTGGCTCAATCGGTGATCTTGATTTTTGGATTTATAATGATCGCTATGTGGATGAGCAAGATCAGACACAAAAACTGCTTCCTGATTATACGGTTCTACTTGGCAGTACATCCCAACTTGAGGGGACACGCTGTTACGGTTCGATCTTGGATGAAAAAGCCAATTACCGCGCACAGCGTTATTTCTCTAAATCATGGCTAGAGGAAGACCCTGCGGTGCGGTGGTTGTTGTTGCAATCTGCGCCACTTCTTGTGCCGTACCGCCCTAATGCATCATTTTGTGCAACCGTTCGATAAGGAGAAACATCATGCAAATTACAGCACTTATTACACTCCACGCCGATGGTGAAACTGTGAAGCCAGGAACAGTCATTAACCTTGATAGTGATGAGGCGAAAACCCTCATTGCCCGAGGCTTTGCCGCGACCACAGGCAGTTTGTCTGAGGATGACAATTCTAAAAGCGATGCAACATCTGTTGTTGAAACGAATACAGGGCCATCGCTTGAGGATATTATCGAAGCCATTGAAATGCTCGATCCTGAAAAAGATTTTACCAAGGATGGATCACCAAAGGTTGATGTGATTGAATCCTTATTGGAGGAAAATATCTCAGCTGACATGCGTGACAAAGCTTGGGAACAATTCCAAAAAGATCGTGAGGTCAACGCCTCATGAGCAGATTTCAAGCGATAGCTGCTCAAAGCATAGAGAGCCTGTTTCGTGTATTTGCGGATCAGGCTCTTCTTGTTTGCAGGGACGGAACACAAATATCGACCTCTGTGATTTCAAGATTTCCCGATGAGATCGTTGATATATTAGACACCCGTGTTCATAGCGAAACGCGAATGTTTGATATACGACCACAAGATATCCCAACGGGAAAGCAATTGGACATTATTCAGGTCAATAATCGTGTGTACAAAGTTCAAGGTGAACCCATCCAAGATCAACATCAATTATCCTTAAGGGTTGAAGCGTATGAGACTGAAAGCAGCCCTTAAAGGCGATTTAAAAAAACACATGCGCGATGAATATCGACGTGCCGAACGTGCGGTTAAATTTGCGGTTGGAGAAGCCACTGACGGATTAAAAATGACAATGAGACGTCAGGTTTTATCCGCTGGCCTTGGTCAACGTCTTGCCAATACGTGGCGTGATGCGGTTTATCCAAGGGGGCAAGTTTCAACGCGTGCGGCTGGCGTTGTTTACACCAAGGCCAGCAAGATCATGGAGGGATTTGAGAAAGGGTCTGTGATCCGATCCACGGACGGATTTTGGTTGGCCATTCCAACCCCGAATGCGCCAAAACGTGTGATGGGGAAAAAGACAACACCCGGAAATTTAGAAAAAGCCAAGGGCATACGGTTGCAATTTGTCTATCGTGCCAATGGTCCATCGCTCTTGGTGGCGAAAGATCATCAACCATCCTATAGGCGCAAAACAGGTGAATTAAGTGGATTTAGAAAAGCGAGTAATCGCACCTTAAAAACTGGTCGCGGTCTTACAAGCGTTGTGATGTTCTGGCTCGTACCACAGGTGAAAATGCCAAAGCATCTCTCATTTTATGATCAAGCTAAAAAATGGAACGGGCGTATCCCTGAATATATTTTGAAACACTGGCGAGATTAAATGACATTATCAAAACGTGAACAAGCCCTGCAGGGGCTTTTTTTATGGCTGAAGCAAGATTTAGTCAATGTGCAAGTGTGCCGTAATGAGCCATTCCCCACCAAAATACCAAAAGGTGGATTGGTGATTATGCGTGATGGCGATATCGGTGAGCCTGAAATTACATTATCACCCACGCGCTACCATTACGCCCATGCCGTTGAATTGGAAGTGATGATTCAAAATTCCGATCCTGAAACACGCGATCAAAAACTGGATCAGCTCATGGTGCAAATTGGTCAAATTTTAACAGAGCCGATCACCAGTTATATCCAACTCTCCGATCATGTCGATTATCTGCATGTCGGAACACCTGAAATTCTTGTTGAAGCGCCCGATGGTGTTTCAGCAATCAAGGCGGCGCTTGTGCCTGTCTTTTTAGAATACTCAACACTCAACCCACTACTTTAAAGGAGAAAACATATGTCTCGTGCTTATGGCTGGAATGCCAGAATGTTAATTGGATTTGAAGCCACTTATGGTGTCATCCCAAATCTCGAAGATTTTTTTCAAGTGCCATTTACATCGAATGATTTGGATTCATCCCAAGGCTTGATTGAATCAAATGTCCTTGGTTTGGGACGTGATCCCACCGAACCATTCCAAGATGTGATCAATGTTGATGGTGACATTGTCGTTCCTGTTGATCTCCGTAATATCGGCTTTTGGTTGAAGGCCGTTTTTGGTGATCCGACAACAACAGGTGCTGGACCATATGCCCATGAATTTAAATCTGGTGCGACCAGTTTGCCAAGCCTTTCAACTGAAAAAGGCATGCCTGAAATTCCTGATTATCCGATGTTTACAGGCGTACGGGCGAACAGCATCGCGTTTAATTTTGCGAGATCTGGTGAAGCGCAAACAACAATCAGTTTGATTGGACAAAGCGAAACACCGCAAAATTCAACATTCGTCAATAACCCTGACCAGCTGGATTACACGAAATTTTCTCAATTCCAAGGATCAATCAAACAAGGTGGAACGGTTTTGGCCAATGTCACATCGGCCTCACTGACCTATAGTAATAATTTAGAAAAAATCGAAACCATCCGCGATGATGGAAAGATTGATGGTGTTGACCCGGGTGTTGCGTCCTTAAGTGGTAATATTGCCGTGCGCTATGCTGATAATGCATTGATGGATGCGGCGCGGTCAGGCACACCGATTGATCTCGAATTTGCCTATAAAATTGATGGTGACCGTTCGCTTGTTTTGACATGTCACCGTGTGTTTTTACCAAAACCGAAACGATCAGTCTCTGGCCCCGGGGGAATTGAAGCGTCCTACGATTATCAAGGATCAAAAGACCCTGCGCTGGGCAATATGATCACCGCAATTCTAACCAACGATGTGGAGAATTATTAATTATGCTTAAATTGAATATACAAACTGAACCCTATTGGATTGAACTTGGGCTTGGTGTTCGCGTTCAAGTCCACCCTTGTAACAGTCCGATATTTTATGCGGCGCGTGCTTTCATGAATAAACGATTGCAGGATATTGGTGAGGAATATCGTAAACGTAAAGAGATCGGTGCATCTTTGGACGATCTTCCTGATGTTGAAAATTCTGAAATTCGTGAGGCGCTGGCTGAGGAGTATCTTGCTCGGGGATTGGCGCGATCAGCGATTATTGATTGGGAGGGCATATTGGAAGCCGATGGCGAGGATAAAGCCCCTGTCACTTCTGAGAAAATTGATGAGTTAATGACGGGGTTTTGGTCAATTGCCGCCAGTTTTTCACAGCAATATACAGGTGTGAGGGAGTTGATCGAAGCCGAAAAAAAAGACTTGAGCGCCGCGCCGAATGGCACTTCGGAGACGGCGCAACCTACTGCCAAAACTGCCCCGAAATCTGCAAAGAATGTCCGTTCGAAGAAAACAGCCCAAAAAGCCTAGAAGGTTTTCAAGCGTGGGATATTGCGACCAAAATTGCACCGCAAATTAGAAACGATTTTCCATTACCTGATGCCTTGTCCCTTGCACAGGTGATGGATTATGACCGTCGCGCCATGGGTGAATTCCTTCCAGCCATCGCCCGTGGTGTGACACACGCTCTTTTGAAGAAACCGACATAATTATGTGTGTAATAATAGGTGGCTTTACTTGTTTATTAAGCGTTCAATACGTATTGTTATCCTTATGAAATATACAATATTCTACTCGTGGCAATCTGACTTACCTAATAACACAAACAGGGGTTTTATAGAGAGTGTTATCGAAAAATCAATAAAAAATTTCAATGAAAGTGATAACTATGAACTAGAACCTAGTATTGATAGAGATACAAAAAATGTTCCAGGTTCTCCTAATATTACTCAAGCACTCATTGAAAAAATAAAAAAAAGTGATGCGTTTGTCGCTGATATTTCTATAGTGACTGGAGATAAACATAAGGCTCAGAGGCTTTCTCCTAACCCTAACGTAATGTTAGAGTTAGGGTACGCTATAGCGTTATTGGGTTGGGATAGGATTATTCTTTTTTGCAATGAAGTTTATGGAACTGATGAAGATTTACCTTTTGATATTCGCCAGCATAGGCAAATTAAATATTCGCTTAAACAAGATGATACTAAATCAGAGTGCAGAAACAATCTATCGAAGCATTTTGGCAAAAAACTAATAGAGCTTATAAAACATGGAAAATTGAATTCTTCTGATATAAAAACGCCACTAATATCAACTAAATGGAGCTTTGGTGAACAAAATGGAGAGCCTTCAGACAATGTAACTTCTCAAACTATTACGCTTGAAAAATCGACACAGCCACAACCATTAACAAAATTAGTTGAAGAGGATATCGAAAAAATAAAAAAAACGGATGGTGATTTTGATCCTGAATGGAATAAAAAAAGAATTAAATATCTACAAGAAGCTGAAAAATTTTTAGAAGAAAGAAGCCATGTTGAAATTACAAAAAGTGATGTTTTTTTCAATAATCTTAATAAAGCCAAAAGAGTTACTCTTTATGTAGAAAATATCGGTAATTTGAAAGCAACAGATATCAGGATTGAAATCAACCTTCCTCAGTGGATCATTGCTTTTGAGGAATACCCAGTTAAAAATTTCATTCCTGAACTACCAACTCCTAAAGTACCCAAGAGAAAGAGTTTCATGGAGGGTATTAGTTTAGATTTTCTTGAACTGCCTAATATCCATGCTTTAGATGTTTCGACAGTAAACGCTACATCAGCATGCTATCTCAAAGATAATATGGTGAAATTTTGGGCTGACAGCTTGCTACATAAGCATAATATAAGAAAAGAAAAAAACGAATTTTATTTGTTAGCCGCACCTGATGCTCCTGTAGGAATATCTCAGATAACAGCAAATGTATTCTGTTCTGAGATTGATGACTGGCAAGAGATTATTTTGAGCATCAATATCAATTAGATTTTAAAACAACCTAAATACTTAATTTCACCCCCTCTTTTAGAGGGGGTTTTTAATGGAAAAACGAATTTATGCGTTCACAAAAAACAATGTCGATCCGCTTGGCGGTGGTTGATGGTCAAAAAGTCGAAGCACAATTTGATCAAATCGGTAATAAAGGTGAGAAAGCCTTTCGCAAAATTACCGTTTCAACTGCCCCTGCCAATACTGGATTAAAAGCCGTTGATACAACAGCCCGTGCGCTCAATAATGTCTTTCGTCAGGCTGTGGGTTTGGTTGCCGCCTATGCTGGGTTAACAGGATTATTTAATTCTGCGCGATCTATCAATGAAACAGGGATGGCCTTTCAGGGTGTTAATACGGCGTTGGTATCCATTACAGGATCGTCAAAATCTGCCGCCGATGAAATGGCCTTTCTAGAGAGTGAATCCGAGCGTCTTGGTTTAAATTTACTTGAGATTTCAAAATCATATATGCAGATTACCGCGGCTGCCAAAGGCACAACATTAGAGGGGCAAGCCACGCGAGATATCTTCACGGCCATTGGTGAAGCGGCGACTGTTTTACAATTATCAACCGATCAAACCAATGGGGCTATTCGTGCCATTACGCAAGTCATGTCCAAAGGAAAGGTGCAAGCAGAAGAGTTGCGTGGGCAATTGGGTGAGCGATTATATGGTGCATTCCAATTGGCAGCACGGGGGATGGGTATAACGACTGCCGAGCTTGATAAAATGTTAGAGCAAGGAAAAGTCATCGCCGAAGACTTTCTGCCTAAATTTGCGGCAGAAATTCGCAAGACATTCGGTGGTGGTGTTCCTGTCGCTTCCCAAAATGCCAGAGCAGAATTAAACCGATTTAATAATACGATTTTAGAAATTGAGCGTTCCATCGCCGCTGGTGGATTTATTGATGGTATGACCGAAGGGTATCGAACATTAACCGATACATTGAATGATCCAGCCATTCAAAATGCCGCGCGTGAGCTTGGTGAAACACTCGGCAATGTGATTGCAACAACAGCCGAAGGTTTGGCGTTTTTGGTTGAAAATGCGGACATGGCCGTAACAGCCATTGGTGGTTTAATTCTTGCCAGAACGGTTGCTGGCGGTGTTGCGCTTCTCAACACATCACTCACAGGAAATGCCGGATTGATCTTTGGATTACAGCTGGCCAATACATTATCAACGGGCTTTGCTGCACGTTTAATTGCCGTGGAGGCAGCAACAAAACTGGCCTCTATCGCCATGATTGGGTTTCGATCTGCTTTGATGTTGGTGGGTGGCCCTGTTGGTGTGGCGGTTCTTGCAGGCGTTGCCATTTTAAAATTGGCATCGGGACATGATGTTGCACGCAAAGCCGCTAATGATCATGCCGAAGAATTAAAAGAAATTAAAAAACAACTCAAAGAAACAACGGATGCGGCGGAGGATGCCACACAAGCCCTCACTGAAACTGAAAGTGTTTATCGTTTTACAAAGCAATTAGAGACTGCCAAAGGCAATATTGAAGCCTTACAAAAGCAACTTCGCACGGGTGGCATTGGCGGGTTTTGGGATCAATTTTTACGCGCTGGAACAGATCTCGAAGGTGAATTATACCAAATTAGAACGGCGTTTAATTCGGGCAAGATATCTGCAGAGCGATATTCAGAAGCCCTGTTTAAACTGGCGACAAAATATCCTGAATTCGGAGAACAAGCCGAAGATATTCAAAGCCAAGTGCATGCATTAATGGCGGCAGAACTCGCGGCAAAACGTGCCGCCGCCGCGTTGGATAACATTCGCAACCCACAGCCACAGGCTGATTTAAGTTCGCCTAATCAAAACCCAGTGACTGAAACACAGGCTGTGCCTGCATTCTCTGATAAGGAACGTGCAAAAATACAAAAACGCATATTGGAATTACAGGTGGAAGAAAACGCCTTACAACGATTAAACCGTGCAAGGTCACAAGGCAATGCTGCATTAAAACAGGCGATGATTACCAATGAACAAGATCAAGCACTGCGCCAATTGGGGTTGAATTTAACGGGTCAACAATCGGATGAACATCACGAATATGCGGCAGAGGTTAAAAATCTTGTTGCGGATATTTATAACCTGCAAACATCCGAGAAATCTTACCAAGATTCAATCCGCGCTGGTGAAAAGGCACAAGAAAAACGCCGTGAAATTGTTGAGGATGTTCGTGATAAATATTATGAATTATCCGATTCACTCGGGGCCGCCATTGAAAAGGCGCGGACATGGCGCGAGGAAGCCCTTGGTGGTTTAGACAGCACGAAAGCTGGCTATCAAGATTTTGCGACCCAAGTCGAATTTGTTTATCAAGACATGGTCGCTAAAGCGCGCGATGACGATTTGCAAAATGCCACCAATTGGGAGGCTGGTCTTAAACGCGGCATGATGTCGGTTCGTGATGAAGCCAATGATATGGCCTCATCCATGGAAGATTTAGTGACCAATGCTTTTCAGGGTATAGAAGAGGCGCTGGTTGGATTTGTTCAAACAGGGAAGTTAGATTTTAAATCGCTCGCGGATTCTATTATTTCCGACATGGTTCGGATGCAAATCCAATCCACGGTGACCAAGCCTTTATCAAACGCTCTTGGTGATTTTGCAGGAAGTTTCTTTGGTGATCTGTTTGCCACTGCTCATACGGGTGGTGTGATTGGGTCTGATAATTTGTCATCCAAAGTTGCTTCGCCATCCGTATTTTTAGGCGCACCTAAATTCCATACAGGTGGTCTTGTTGGTGATGAAGTGCCGATTATCGCTAAAAAGGGTGAAGCGGTTTTTACACCCGGACAGATGAAATTACTCGGCGGCGCAATGAATAGTGGGGCTAATGTTTCCGTGAATGTTCACAATTATGCCTCTGGTACAACGGCTCGTGCGGATGTCCAAAGGGACGGATCGGGTGGTATCGACCTTAATATCATCGTTGAAGAAATTGAAAACAAGATGAATCGGAATGTTTCGCGTGGTGAAGGGTTAGCCCCGACATTAGAAAGACGTTATGGCCTTAATCCTGCGGCTGGAAGCTTGCGATAATTTACTGAATACGTATTGAGTAATTGCTGAGACCTTTTGCCTCAAGGTGATCGTTTAAACGCTTTTGCTCAATTCTAATTTGGGTTTGGTTGTAAGCCATACCTATCCCATCTGTTGCGGGTTTTACCGCAACGGGATCATTGGCTTTATGGACACAGACATGATCCTGACCATCAATTTGAACGTAAAGATAATTCATCGGAATCAAAGTATATATTGAAGAGGAATTCATGACCACGATTACATGGCCATCAACACTGCCTTTACCCACAGTTGAGGGATATAATGTCCAACCCGGTGACGCGCTTATTCGGACTGAAATGGATTCAGGATTAGCACGGCATCGTAGGCGTTTTACGGATGTTCCCACAACCATTTCTGTGCGCTGGATTATGCGTCGTGATCAATATGCGATCTTTGAAGGATGGTATCGCTGGCACGCAAAAGAAGGTGCAAATTTTTTCACGATCAACCTTCTTGGTGGTTTGGGATTACTGGATCAAGAAGCGCGATTTACACGTCAATTTTCATCACAGTTATTGGCTGGAGGAACATTGTGGCAAGTGCAGTCCGAGTTGGAAATTCGACAACGGCCTGTCTTGGATGAGGGTGCAACAAGTATTGTTCTTAGCGAAGATATTAGAGGTCTTACAAACGCCATCAATGGTTTGAATGTCCTTGTTCATATTCATTTACCACCACTTTTAAACGATTAGGAAAAGCAATCATGACATTACAAACGGATTTAGAAAATGCCGTCTTAACGGTCCAAACGGATTCCCAGATACTGCACAATATTGTTCATGGTGATAACCAATCCACCATTACGGTTAGTTCGGGACAAGTAAAAACCCTTGCAAAGACAATTTTAGATATTGAAACAGCAGGAAACCAACAAATTCAAGCATTGAATATTAATTCAACGGCACTTCAAAACGCTGTGGATACGGCAACGCAAGAGGCGAATAACTCCCAGTCTTACGCAAATCAGGCCGTGACGTTGGTGAATTCAGCACAACAGGTTTTACAAAGTGCGCCCTTTAGAGACATTGTTTTTTTGACAATTGCAAACAGCCCCTTTGATATTGATTCCAGCCATAATGGAATCATGTTTGCCGTGGATACATCGGGTGGTGATGTGATCATTAATCTCCCACTGATCTCTGATACAGATCTGCCGTTTAATGTGACGATTAAGAAAAAAACGAATGATGCAAACGCCATTTTTATTACACCCGATCCAGTAGATCATATTGATGAAAATAGTAATCCATATGCTGTATCTTCGATTGGCGGAGCATCCTTTATTGCAGATACAGATACATCTCCTGATACATGGATTACATCATCTTTTGGTGCAAGCGCTGGAGAGGCAAAAAAGCAACTATTCAAAAGATCAGATGGTGATTTTACGACAGGGGATACGAACTTAACAATTACAAACACGCCGCTTCCACCAAGCAGTGCGGCTTTGAGAATGACAGCAGATGGCGTTGTACAACATTGTGAAGATTTTATCTATGAACCCGGCACTGGTGTCGTGACATTTGATGCGTTGGGAGAAAATATTAATGAGATTGAATTTACATGGGACAGTAGCGGACTGCCCATCGGTGTTCCGGGAGATGAAACTGTTGGATATACAAAAATTGCATCCAGTCTACGTGGTGCGTTCGCTGACATTTTTGCAGGGCTGACGACAAAATTTGCAACATGTAGGGCGGTATTTGACTACGTTAATAGTGCAGGACGTGTCATACAAATCGTCGTACAAAAGTCCAACGTAAAAGAAGAAACGCCATTACAGATACCATATGACAGCACCATTCCTCAAAAAACAGAGGGTAAAGAATATATGAGCGTCAATTTCACCCCTCAATTTGCAAACAGTAAAATATTGATAGAAGTATCGATACCCGTGATGGATAGTTCAGGTAATTTTTTTATAATAGCCTTGTTTCAAGATGACGATTCATCTGCGTTCGCATCGTGTATCCATACGCTTTACACGACTTCATACACCTCTCAAATTAATTTTATGGCTGAGTTAAATGCTGGGGATACAGCCCTGCGAACATATAAATTACGCTACGGCGTTACTCAACACGGTGGAGTGGCTTACATGCTGAAATCTCCAGCAACAGGTGGAGATTCATTTCATGGCAATACCCCAGCAGTCGTTTTTAAAATTACGGAGATAGCACAATGACAACAGAAATATCACGCGATGCAATAGAGGCATCTGTTAATGACATTATAGATACCTACTTTGAAAATAATTCGGTGGGATCTGAACCTGTTATCACACAGGTGTTAACATCATCCACAACGTGGACAAAGCCAGAAACATGCCGCTATGTGAAAGTCACTGTTATTGGCGGTGGTGGTGGTCGATCTGGAAATGGTGGCACATCATCATTTGGAACGCATTGCTCGGCAACTGGAGGACAAGTTGGCGGTGGCGGTGGAACTACTCAGGGGACAGGTGGCTTGGGTGGCTCTGGTTCAAACGGTGATATTAATCTCAAAGGACAAGATGGTCAGTCAACGCATGTTCAATATAACGCCCCTCGATATTCTAACCTTGCTGGTGGTATGGGAGGATCATCACTTTTTGGTGGTGGTGGACGCGGTGGTTACGGTAATTACGGTTCTGTCGCAGGTGGCTCTGGTGGTAATTACGGCGGTGGCGCTGGCGGCAAAGGTGAAACATCAAATAATCAAAACTATTCAGGAGAAGGTGGCGCTGGAGCTGGAGGGGCATCTATCAAGATAATTTTATCGGATAATCTATCGGCAACAGAAACAGTCACTGTTGGAAATGGTGGCTCTGGTAGTGGTGGAAACGGAGTAGTCATCGTGGAGGTTTATAGTTAATCATGAAAAAAGCACTTATAAATAATAATATTGTTATTCAAATCGAAGAGAACGATTTTCCAGTGGCGATGCCACTTGAATGGGTCGATTGTTCAGATGACTGCCAGCCCGGGTGGAAAATCCATAATAACCGATTGGTTGAACACACACCCGATGAACTGACTGCAATGGATAAGGATAAATCCGAAACCGTCACACGCTCCATCACAGTGTGCCGTGATCAAAAACTATTCGGTGGTATATTAGTCGACACGGTGAGTGTCCAAACAGATGATTTATCACAACAACGATTAATGGCCGCGCGTATTATTGCCAAAGAAGACCCCCATTATGTTGTGAATTGGAAATCAGAAAACGGCTTTGTCATTTTGACATCACCCATGATTATAGCTCTGGCTGATAAGGTGAGAGTTCACGTTCAAAGATGTTTTGACGCTGAAAAAACAATCACAGAACGCCACAAAACAAGCCCATATCCAACATATGAAGATATGAAGACGGATTTTGATTCATATTTTGACACTCTAGAAAAGTAACTTCCCATGCCTGATGAAACTTTAAACTCTGCAATTGCGGAGGCGTATGCTTCTGCGCCTAGTGATGTTGTGATCTTACACACGCTCGAAATCCGTCATCCGACATTTGTCGATGATGATGGACTCACAATCGCTGTGCGCGTGGTACGAGATAATCAAAACTTCAATGCCAATCTTGAGGATAGTGCGCCACTTAACGGCGGCGAAGTCGTTGAATTTATCGCCATGGGTTTTGATTTGGAATTGCCTCCCATTGATACAGCGCCCGTGCCTGAAATAACCGTCACATTGGATAATGTTTCGCGCGAATTAACAGAGCATCTTGATAGCGCCGTTGAATCGCAAGATGTGATCGAAATCACCTATCGACCCTATCTTAATAACGATACTTCGGGACCGCAAATTGATCCACCACTCACTCTTGTTCTCACTGAGGTGAGCGTTGATGTGATGAGGGTGACTGGTAAAGCGCGAATGCTTGATATCGGGAATAAGGCTTTTCCATCTGAAACATATAATGCCAGCCGTTTTGCTGGCCTCACACGATAAGGAATAATCCATGACACATTGGGCATTTGATTATATTGGCAAACCATGGGAAGTGGCGAGTGCCGGCCCTCATGCATATGATTGCTGGGGCTTGGTTGTTGAGATGCATAAACGCTTTCATAACCGTGAACTTCAAATTATTTCCGTTGAAGAAAATAATATCAGGGAACTGATTAAAACAATTGATGGTCACCCTGAACGTGCGTTTTGGGATGTTATTAATAATCCTGTTGAGGGTGATATTGCCCTCATGCGCCAATCACGTCATCCGATTCATGTTGGAATTTGGCTGGATGTTGATGGGGGTGGCATGTTGCATTCCATGCAAGGCGCTGGGGTTATATTTCAAAATCTACAAAGCCTGGCCCTTACGGGTTGGAAAATCGAAAATTACTATCGTTATAAAGGTGAATAACCATGGCTCATGCTGCCATTCATCATAATCCATTTTATCTGCATCATAATGTTGAACGCTTTGAACCTGTTATTGGGCAGAGCGTGCGAGCATTTTTGGATGATCAGGATATTGTTGAATTTAATAAACCAACGATCTGTCTTGTGAATGGTGATCCTGTTTTGCGTGCGGATTGGGCGATCACCATTATTGAAGAAACCACGATAGTTTCTTTTATTGCTCTGCCACAAGGTGGAGGCGGTGGCGGTAAAATATTAAAAACGGTTTTATCCATTGCCGTGATGATTGCCGCGCCTTATGTCGCTGGTGCGATTGCCTCAACATTGGGGGTGACCAGCGCGATTGGAACGGCCTTGATTACAGCTGGAGTGACATTGGCAGGAACGGCGCTGGTCAATGCCCTTGTGCCACCACCAAGCCCAGCCTCTGCGGTCAATAATTATAATGCGACAAGCCCAAGCCCGACATATTCACTGCAAGCCCAAGGAAACAAAGCTCGCTTGGGTGAACCTATTCCTGTGATTTATGGTCGGCATATTATCTATCCCGATTTTGGTTCAACGCCCTATGCCGAGTTTGAAAATAACGAACAATATCTCTATCAACTGCATGTGATTGGACAGGGATATTATGATCTTGAACAAATCCGTATTGAAGATACGCCGATCTCATCCTTTGATGAAATCACCTATGAGATTGTTGAACCCAATGGCACAGTCACACTTTTTGATACGGAGGTGACAACAGCACCCGAAGTTGCAGGGCAGGAGTTATTCGAAAATGAAGAGGTCGGCCCCTTTATTGCCAACCCAGCCGAAACCCTGACCAATGATCTCGCTATTGATATTGTCCTCCCTCGTGGGCTTTATTACGCCACGGACAATGGGGGATTGAGCAATCGCACGGTCACATGGGATGTGGAAGCGCGTTTGATCGATGATGAAGGCAATGCAACAGGGTCATGGATAACTCTTGGATCGGAAACACTCACCGATGCCACCAACACGGCCATTCGGAAGACATATCATTATGCGGTGTCTTCCGGTCGCTACGAAGTCAAAGCCACGCGCACCAATGTTAAGGATGAATCCGCACGGGTGGGGAATGATATCACATGGCAAGCACTGAAAGCCCACTTGGATCATGTCCCTGATTATGGCGCGGTGACATTATTGGCCATGCGGATGAAAGCAACCAATAATTTATCGCAATCATCTGCGCGTTTGGTCAATGTGATTGTGACTCGCAAACTCAAAATCTGGGATGAAATCACGGGGTGGAGTGCGGATTATCAACCGACATCATCGATTGCATGGGCGTGTTTAGATATTCTCAAATCATCATACGGATCTGAATTAGAAGATCACCGTATTGATCTCAAATCCTTTCATGCGCTGGATCAAATATGGAGTGCGCGTGGTGATACATTTTCGGGTGTGTTTGATGCAAAATTAACAGTGTGGGATGCGGTCACCCAAGTCATGCGGTGTGGTCGTGCTGTTCCATTTTTACAAGGTGGGATTGTGCGTTGTGTTCGCGATGAGATTAAAACATTGCCTGTGGCGTTGTTCTCACCACGCAATATTGTGAAGAACTCTTTGTCCATTGACTATGTGATGCCAGGCGAAGATACGGCGGATAGTATCACGGTCAAATACTTCAATCACAAAACATGGAAACCAGATGAAATCACGGTGTCATTGCCTGATAGTCAAACAGAGAAGCCAGCCACGGTTGCGTTGTTTGGCAGTACCGATAAAGATCACGCGATCCGTGAGGGTCTTTATATGGCGGCGGCTAATCGTTATCGCAGACGGTTGGTGAATTTTAAAACAGAATTAGAAGGGCTTATTCCAACCTATGGGGATTTGATTGCTCTCAATCACGATATGCCGCAATGGGGGCAATCAGGTGAAATTATTGCCTATAATCATCCTGTTTTAACATTATCAGAACCTGTCGATTTTACCGATGGGGGAACGCACTATATTGGACTTCGTAATGTTGATGGATCAGTGAGTGGGCCGTGGGAAGTGAGTACCTCATCAAATGATCGGTCTGTCATTTTATCGAGTGAATTAGATTTTGAACCCTATATCGGTAACGCGCAAGAACGCACTCACTTCGCCTTTGGTGTGGGGGAAGCATGGGCTGTATTTGCCCGTGTGATGTCCATCCGCCCCCGTGGTGATGAAATCGAAATTAACGCTGTCATCGAAAATAACCTCGTTCATAGCGCGGATCAGTAAAAAACTATGCTTTTAAGGATTGATGAGGAACAGGTGGTGAGCTTGCTTCAAACACAGGATGTTGCAGTTTTCTTTGTGTTTGTTTGAGTTCTGACATCATGCGTTTAGATTCTTTTGAATCATGGAAACCAATTTCAACAGGCCTTTGATCTGCAACAGAATAACTCATATATCGTGGGCGACCACTATCAAGGGATACTCTAAATAGCAAGACAGGATGACGAGTTTGAAAGGCGATGTCATTTGTTTCTAAATCGGCAACAGATATGACACCACCGAATTCAGAGCGATGATCAGAATCTATTTCACTGTGAAGAGTAATTTTTTGTGGCGCATCTGTTGGTCTCATGGTCATAAAGGCTTGGACAATCTGGCTAAAACTTACAATTTTAGAATCATCCATAAGATCATAGTGACCTTCATATTCAACAGGAGCGCTCTGACCGTCTAATATTTCAGGCGATCCACTGCTTGGAACAAGGAGCGTTTTGCCGAATAAATTATTATTGAATGCGATGAATTCATCAACATCATCTTGGCTCTCACAAATGAATGTGTTCGCTTTTACGGTATTATTCCATTTACGGAGAGGGTGGTTTTTTAAAGTTGTTGCGCGATCTTCTTGATACCAACCCCAATGATAAAGCGTGGTTGTGTCTTTGACTTTGCGAGACATGATGATGGCCATGTCTTCTTCATCTGTGTCGAGACGGATAGCAATTTCAGAGAGAAATAATCGGTAATTAGCTCCTGTAGTTTGCAAATCTTGCGCAGCGCAAAACTCCAAGAGTTCTTGTTTTTCAAGCTCTCTGACGTAAGCCGCATCCTTTGATGATAGACGTGTTCCCATACTCTCTTACCTCTCTTTGGAAATACCATACCACATAAATATTTAACAAAACTTCAATTTAAAAAAAGGAAAAAACTATGACACTAGCCACCATTGCGCTGGTGCTGGGCATGTTTGCCAACAGCATCGGTCTTATCATTGCGATTATAAAGGTCACAGCGCGGATCAGTTCGCATCACGCTGTTACAAGCGAACGCATTCAAACACTAGAAAATCAGGTGAATAACGATATTACGGGTCGCCGTGTCGTTGGTGAAATGCGCCAAGATCTCGCCGTTATTAAATCACAGATCAGTGACATCAAATCTGATCTTCAAAATATTACAAACCCCAAAACATAAAGGAGAGTTATCATGCTTACACTTTTAGGATCATTACTTGGATTCATGTCATCGGCCTTTCCCGATATCTTAGGCATCTGGAAAGATCGGGCGGATCGCAATCATGAATTGGCGATTTTAGATCGACAAATCGAAGCCAACAAACTCAATCACGCACAGCGTCTTGAAGAGATACACGTACAAGCCGATATTAGCGAAAGTAAGGCGCTTTATACCCATGCCAGCCAACCGAGTGGCGTGAAATGGGTGGAGGCTCTCCGTGCAACCGTGCGCCCCATCATCACCTATGCGTTTTTTGCGTTATTCGCCACCGTCAAAATCGCAATATTAATCAAATTTATGGATCAGGGTTTGTCCGTTACAGACAGTTTGATTGCCGTTTGGGATGCAGAAACGATGGCATTATTTGCGGCTGTCATGTCTTTTTGGTTTGGTCAACGCGCTTTGGCAAAGAAAAGAGGAGTACAGTAATATGCGCCACATAAATCAAGATGGGTTAAACCTCATCAAACATCATGAGGGATTTTCCGCCAAGGTTTATATATGTCCTGCTGGATATCCAACCATAGGTTATGGTCATCTCATACTATCGCATGAGGATTTTAGTAACGGAATTACAAAATCACAGGCAGAAGACCTCCTAAAACACGATGTTCAAATTGCAGAACGAGCCGTTTTACGACTCATTACTGTGCCATTAACGGACGGAAAATTTAACGCGCTGGTCTCTTTTACATTCAATTTAGGGGGAGGTGCGTTGCAACGATCAACTCTACGCCGTGTCGTTAACCGTGGCGACCATGAAGGCGTATCAAAGCAATTTATGCGCTGGGTCTGGGCGAATGGCCGTAAACTCAACGGTCTTATCAAACGCCGTGCAGATGAGGCGAAATTGTATCAAATGTAGCTATAGAAAATGATCAATTTTTGTTTAAAATGATTTTTAAAGTAAGGAAAAATTATGAGTTTATTTACCGAAAAAGATTGTGCTGAATTAGCAAAAACATTAACAGCAATGTGTGTTCGTAATGCAGAAATTGAAAATATTCACGCTGGTCAATCACCTGTTACGAAAACAGGTGATTACTCTGATGTGAAAATTATAGATGCTGACGGTAATGAATATTCATGGAATGAGGTCTCGCATATCACCGATCAGGAAATGAAACCCATGATGAAAGGTATAGTTAATCGCCTTTATACATTTTTTATGCAAGGCGATGATACACGGTTTGATAAAAATATGGACTACCATAAACGCTTTACGCGCAAATGGGATGAACCTAAAATTGACGAAAATTTAGATTGCACAAAGGTTCATGATTTTACCGAAAAGTGGTTCTTTTAAGACAGCTGCTTTAAAAACTGTTTATGATTTTCTAATATTGTTTCAGGCATAATGTAACCGAGACTATGTAATTCTTTAGAAGCGTACATCATTGCATAAAGCTGTTTTAGGCGTTCGAACACGGGCATCATTAAAGCGATAGCATCACTGTTTTCGGATAAATAAGTAGTTATCGGTTGAGCCAATATTTGTTTTTCTTTTGAAAATACTTCTACTCCAAAATTGACGTTATTAATTATGATCTCAAAAATTTGATCTCTTGAGTTGTCTTCATGGGTGAAAGTTTTTGGTGTACAGTCAAAATTTGTGCATTTGAGCTGAACTTCATAGCTATCTTTATTTAACTGAAGCCCTGAAGTTAGTTCGCAAGTTTTTTGATAGAAACTACGACATTGATCATATATGTCTTGATATAAAAAAAATTTCTTTTCGGGAAAAACGAATTTTTCAGGTGCGAGAATAAAATCATTTGCAAGCTTATGGCATGTAGATAAAGTTTTTCCAAATGCAGTGTTGCCTAGCCAGTCAGGTGTCCATATTATTTCTTCATCACTATTAATCGTGTATGAAGGCCATGTATTAGGCGGATACAGAAATGATAATATATTATTCACAGTAAAATCTTCAGTAGACCATAATTCAGGTAATGTATCTGAAATTCCTGCCCCACACGTAATTGTTCCATCAGGCTCAGTGTGTAATTGTTTAATTATAGTCGGGCCTTGGGGGGGAACGTAAGTATTGATGCGCTTAACATTGTCATCTGAAGGTTCTGGGATAGACCCTAAAACAATACGTCCCTCGCTATCGAAACGATTATAGAATGGACCATAATTAAACTGCTTTGGATTCATTTGACTGGATCTCAATAATTTTTTCATTTGTTAGGTAATTTATAGTTTTATTTAAAACAGCTTCAAAGTACTCATCATCAGACTTCTTAAAAAGATCGATAATTTCCTTCTTAAATTTTACCACTTTATTAAGGTCATTAAATTGATGTATTTCATTATGAAAGAAACTATAAATAATATGCTCAACATTATTTCGAGAGCTGTTTGCTTCTTTTGCAATTTCTTCAACACCATCTTCAATAGACTTTATTTTAGAAACATCAGGAATGTGAACAATAACCTCTTCATATAATGCATCAAAAAGAATTTTGATGTCCTCATCTAAGTTTGCGTTGTTAATGTCAAAATATTTTTGGTGAATACCAAAGCTATAAAATTCAAACGAATTTCTAATGTTTCTTAACACATCTGGTTTATAAGCTGATTTATTACATATAGCTTCGTAGAGCGCATTCTCAGATCTCATAACATCATAAACAGCATACATAACATAAGCTGGGCACATGACATAAAGATCAGCAATCTTATTTTTAATTTTTTCTAGCTTTGAGATCATAGTTACTTCTTTGGACCTTTATCTACTATTTGGCTTAATAAACCATCTTTACCATACCATCTATTAGGCTTGTTACCAAAGTAGCTTTTTGATTTATCTTGTTCATTTGGGTGTATATGATAATTGCCAGCAGTATGGCCGGTCGTGTGATCTATTTTTTCGAAGGAGCCGTTATTTTTTTGTAAAAATGTAGACCTAGTAACACCTTCATAACCAGATTTCACCTCAATGTAACCACCGTTGAAGGGTATTACCTCAATTTGGGCCTCCCATGCGAGATTTAAATTATCATCTGGTCTTTTTTGATAAGAAGGATTTCCTTCAGATCTATAGTCAAATTGACTAGATAGTCGTCCAGGTAAATAATCATTGGGGGACATTCTGCCACCTCCACCACCAGAATTATTAATTGGAGGTGGAGGCGGTGTCGTATTTTGCGTTTTTTGACGTTTTTCGGATGCTGCACGATCTTCAGATTGCTTTGTCTCTTGTGCACGTCTTTCATCCGTAGCCCTCTGCTGAGCTATCTGTGCATCCTGTTGACGTTTTTGTTCAGCCATACGCTGGTCACCTGCTCGGCGTTCGGTCTCAGATCTCTGTTGCTGAGCTTTTTGCTCTGCATAAAATTTTTCTTGAGTTTGCCTCTGTTGCTCAAACATATGCTGTTGTGCCGCCTGTTGTTCTTGAAAATATTTTTGCTGCTGAGCCTGCTGCTGCTGTTGATAATTCACTTGTGCACCATCAAAAGTAACACCGCTTTTTCTTATACTCATCGGTTATCCTTTTGGTTTGTGTATTAGAGGAAGGTACATGGCATATTCAATACCACCTACTTTTTTTGTTTTTTCTTCGAAATGCGCTTTTCGCTGATTAAGGCGAGCCATCATTTTTTCTGAAGGCGCGAAGCCACTCTTACGCAATTCTTTTAAAGCGTAAGAAATTGACATTAATTGCCGTAATCTTTCATATACAGGAAAGACCATAGCAACTTCATTGTAATGTTCTGTTAAAATCTTTGTTCTTTTAGTGTGAAGGTATTTATCAGAATTTCTGTACTTCCACTGTGTCCCTCTAATTGATTTTGATTTAGAAAACCCACCATCTACTCCAAAGCTTAAGCCAAATACATCAATAGATGTTTCAGATCCATTCGCGACTTTCTTTACTGTTGGTTTACTAAGGCTGACCTTTTTAGGATTTACATTCACTACGGGACTGTACCCCAAACCCTCTGGATTTTCTCCTTCACAACCTAAGATTAATTCCCTTAGTTTATTAAATGTAGATACGTTCGATCCATTATTTTCATCGACTGTATCAAATTCTTCCATTCCCCAACTTAACTCGCCTGCAAAAACATCAGTCGCATATAAAGTGCGTCCTAAATCTGTGTTGATTAACCATTGAGGTTCTGTCTTTTTTTCACGTATAGATCCTAAATTAAGGCTATCCGCGCTAGGCACATCTATTGAAGGAAAAACGTGATTTTTGTAACAAAATGATAAGACTAATAGTATATCTAAATCATCATCAAAAACTAAAGCATTGGGACTTTTTTTGAATTTAAATTTTACATCACCTGATGCGTCACCTATAACTTGTTCTATAAAACCATAGCCTGGATTAATAATACTCGCATCATTTTCGCCACCATGAAACGCAGACCACAACTCCCCAGCAATTGGTAATGCATTTTTTCCTATAGCATTGTAACTTGGACCATAATTAAATGTGTTTTCGATGACTTGGTTTGGATCTTGGTTTTTACCCCGGACATCGACATACACAGATAAATGATGCCAGTAGTCATAATCTTCTGTATCAAACCTTTTTGCTCTATGTTTTAAAATACGTAGCATATTATTTAGAGATTCAGTTATACCTAGTTTTGAAGTTATGTCATAAGCTTCTTCAATATCAATTTTTTCATCTATTACCCTTTTAATTATCATTTGGGATTTTTTAAATGTATCGCTTTTTCCTGAATCTAATGCAGAGTTTAAAGATTTCAAGCTACCTTGACAGTCAGCACATCCACAATAATTACGATTTGATATTTTTTCTATTGCACTTTTAGCTTTACTAAGACGTTGGCCTATTCCCGTTTCACCGTAATCGAAAGTATCTGCAACTACTGCAAACGCTGATGAGAGAACATAAAAATCGCCTTGATCATTCTTATCAATACTCTGGGAATAATGGAGAGCCTTAGATGAATCTGGTTTAATTCCATACCAGCCAAAAAGATATATACTAGTAAGAAATTTAGCATATGCATTGTAACCTTTTGCACAAGCTAACTCACAAAACTTGACCGCCTTTTTTGGATCATAAAAATCAAAGTTTTCTTCAAAATATATTGTTCCAAGAGTCTGTAGCCACGCTCCATGATCTTTGTCGATTAATGGGTCAAACAATAAAAATGCACTATTTAAATCAGGTGGATTCGCACTGAGGCAGTCACTAGCTATAGTGTATCTATCTTCGCTACTCAAAGTAGCTGTATCTAAGCCTCTTGTTTCTAAAAATTTTGTTCTTACAGTACTCATGGTTATCTACACAACTTTGGTTTTTCTAATTTTTCTATTAAATCTTCTCTTATGTAATTGCCAAAATTTAATTGCCCAATGTTTCTATTGAAGCGAGCCCATTGATAAACATCTCCATCAGAATCGGTTACAAAACCCTCAATATTAATTAAATCTCCTGTATTAAGTTCATACAGCTCTAAAAAATTGAGACTAGGTCCCATACGAATATTAACATTGTCGCCCACGATCTCATAATTGCACATAATAGGAGCTTCGGCTAAATTCAAATCATTAGACAATAATGAAGCCCCTAACAATCCAGTTACAACTGAAGCATTAAATATTCCAGATATGGCATTCACAACAATACCATTACTTCTATTGTTTGCCTTACTTTTTGAAGGTAATTCTGTGCTTTCGAAATAGATATCTTCTAAATTACCAGTATTTATGATGGTGTCCTGATGTTCGGAAACCATTTTCATTAAATCATCAATAGGTTTTATATTGCTCTTCATATTATTAAAATTATAGCCTGCAATTCTTTCTCTTTACTTAATGATGAAATGCTCACGCCAACAGAACTGTCAGTGGGGAAGATTGAGCTAGCGGCATAAACATCCCATCATGAAACAAAGATTTTATTTTTTGAATTTCCCTTTTTATTATTCGCTCTATTAAGCTGCGCGGCGACGAAAAGCGGTCTGTGGTTTTTCAACTTGTTGGATTGAGTGAGTCATCTCACGCAATTCTCTCAATGATGCTTCCAATTCAGCATCAGACATTTTCTTTAAATCTGCATTGAATACTTTAAATTCAACTGTATTTGTTTCTTGGTTCATTTTGTTCTACCCCCGTAGTATGCTTTTATAATATAAATATATATATTTATAGTACATATAAATTATTTTGTCAAATAAAAAATACGTTTTTTTATTATACTTATAAGTTTTTTATAGACTTTTTGTTTTTTCTCTGATAACTTTGTTAATAAGTAAACGAAACTTTATAAAAAGACAATTATGGAAATTACAATAGATCAAATAAAAGCTGCTCGAGCACTCCTTGATTGGACACAAGACGATTTAGCCACTACATCTGGCTTATCAAAGGCATCTATTCAGAACTATGAAATCAAAAAAACCGAACCGAATTCAACGTCTCTATATAAGATTATTGATGCCTTTGCGACACACGGCATTGAATTCATCGAAGAAGGTGTTCGTAGAAAGACACTAAAAACCAAAACATATCGAGGGCAGCGCGGCTTGGTCGATTTTATGAACTTAGTTTATGAAACTGCTCGTGATAACGGAGGTGAGTTCTGTGTCTCTAATGTTGATGAGACAATTTTTACACAACATCTAGGACAACAGAATGATGACGAATACACAGAGAAGATGAAATCTCTTAATACAGATTATTCATTCAGAATTCTAATCAAAGAGGGTGATATGAATTTTGTAGCATCAGATTATGCTGAATATAAATGGATACCTAGCAATGATTTTCACTCTGTCCCATTCTATGTGTTTGGCGATAATCTTGCTTTTCTCATTTTTAATGAAGCGACAACCGTTCATGTTATAAATAATCCTGAAATTGCCGATGCTCAAAGAACACAATTTAATCTCGCTTGGAATACTGCAAAGGATACTGATGTCTGATTTGGTCTTACAGCAATCGATTAAAGATGAATTTGCAAAAGACAGTTTTGCTTGGTTCAAAGGCGAGCGTCATGGTCACATGGAGAAGTGGCAATATCTAGAGCCTGAACATGAGAACGACCCAGTGCAAGCATCTTTATTATGGGATCGTTGGGAAAACTCAGTAGGTGATGACAACATGCTTGCTCGCCAAGGGCAAATTATTAGAGATCAAGCGCAAGATATAGCAGCGCTTACAGCTCCTAGACGATCTTTGATTGATTTGGGTCCAGGTGGTATAAATGCAGTGGATAGAAATACCGTTCCTTTGATAGAGGCCTATAAAACAATTCAGTCATATACGGCCATTGATATAGCGCAAGAGGCTGCTGACAATGCATGTAACCGTATTTCAAAGTTATTCAATATGCGAACACTCCCTCTATATGGTGATTTTCTAGACCTGCACCGTATTGAAGAGAGAGGTCACTGTGTCGCCTTAATAATGGGTGGGACGATTGGTAATATTGAAGCAGAGCAAAACACCTCTCAGGCGATTGAGCTGATGGCTCAAAGAATTACAAATTTACGGCAAGTTTTGCCAGCTGGGACAGTTTTACTTATAGGCCTAGAAGCCACGCAAGATTCAAAACTCTTGTATGGTGATTACGATTATCCGGCTCACGCTGAATTCGAAATCAATATTATGCATGGTATTAAGCGCGATGTTTTGGCCGATCAAGATGGGTTTGATCCATATGCATGGAAATATGCCATGAAATGGTGGCCACAGGCTTATCAATTCTGTCATTTAGCTGAGGCTACAGAAGATCAAAACTTTAGGATGTATGGAAAAATGTTACACATCAAAAAGGGCCAACAGCTTGTTATAGATAATTCATTTAAATTCCCAGTGCTTGCAATGCAACGCTCAGCGCAATTGGCAAAAACAGAATATCTAAAGCCATTCTTGGATGTTGATAAACGCATGGTCGTACATGCATTAAAACTGAGCTGATTTATTTGAAATCATCTATCCAATGGCGCACCAATAAACAAGACCAAAGCATATTTCATGTCCATTAGTGCGCTATTCGTGAAGCTTGATAAATACGGATTTACTCACCAAACCAGTTGAACATATGACGCTCAACCTAGCAGGCTTAAGTGGGTTCGCCACTGTTCCTGCCACCATACTCGCTCCATGTCCAGTCGTAACCAGACGGCTTCTCCTATGGTCCCGACGTTTTCCACGGCTCTCACGCAGAAGGATCTCGGTCTCCTTATATGCCTCTCGAATAGCAATCATAAGATAGAATAATATGATGCCTGCTTTGGTAAACTGGTTTATAAATTTTTTAAGGTCTCCATATTGGCAATCACATGAAATTCTTCATAAATATCGGCGTAATTTTTCTTAAGAAAAATTGTGATATTGTCATTATCCAATAATCGGTTGATATATTTTTTGGTAAATTGAAGCGTTAAGTTTTTTTGACCTCTATTATCTTTAATGAGTTTGTATTCTCGCTCTAACTTCTCAAGCTCTTCTTGCATTTTTGCTCGTTTTTCAGAGGTCGATATGTCGATTGTTTTCTTTTTTGTTACAATAAGCTCTGTGTCTTTTGACATGGCCAATAATCCTTGTGCGTAACGATTGCTAAAATCATTCATATCAACCATCATCATGGCACATTCAATTTGACGGGTTGGCTTCATTTTTTTAAGGCATAGAAAAACATGCTGAGCAGCCATCTTGTCTTTTAGAAGGTCAATAGCTTCCTCACAAATACCATCCAATAGGCTGCGTTTTTGTATGATGCTCGCGACATTAATATTGAGTGTTCTGGCTATTTTCTCTTCTGAAACGCCATTGTCGACCATTTTTTTAATCATGCGGTGTTCTTGGATTGGCGCTTTACGACTGATATAGCGATTATAGGTGAAGGCTTCATCATCCTTTGCAATCAAACATGTTACTTTTGTATGATTGAGCTTTTTCAAAGCCTCAAGACGAAGATGTCCATCAAGCAAGAGATATTGCCCTGACTTTAAATAAACAACCAATGGCTCAATCACGCCAATTTCTTCAATCGAAGAAATAACCTGCTTAAACTTCTGACTTGTTAAAGCTGTTGGGTTTAGCTTTTTAACGGGTAATATCTTACCAAGGCTCAGCTCTATCAGGGTATCTTCAAAAGCGGCATTTGCATTATCTGTCATAGTTTCGTTTTCTTTCATCAATCATATCCGTTAAATCTGCTGGCATAGTGACGATATTCTCGGCCCGTAAAAGGGTTCGATAGTTATCATCTTGTAAAATTTGATATAATGACTCGACTACAATCATCAGTGTGTTTTCTGTTTTATTGGCTTTTTCAACAAGGAGGCGCATGCGATCTAATTCAGTTTTGAATTTTTGCACCATTTGTCTTGAGGATAAATTTTCACCTTCTCGGGCCCTTGAATTTCTTCCTTTGATACCTTTACCCAATGTGCGGCGTTTTTCTAGGAGTCGCTGTGCAATAATAAATTTTGATCCTTGTAGTTCTTTACTTTCATAGGCTTCTTGCATTGCTTGTTGTTCATTGCTGGGAGAGGATGCTATTTTTGTTGCAATCGTTAAAGGGATATCGCCTTTTTCAACAGCGGCGACCAATCGATCTTCGCCTTGCTTCAAGAGTGTGAGAATGGATGACACATAAGAGTTTGCCAATCCAGTTTTACGTGATATTTCCATGACGCCATAGCCTTGTTCATCCAACGAACTAATCCCCTTCATCAAATCCACGCTGGTATGACGTCGCCTAGCCATATTTTCAACCAAGCTCATGACATAGGCATCTTCTTGTGATAAATCAGTTCGAATAATGGCAGGAATTTCTTTGCGATTAGTTGCAATATAAGATTTAAGACGACCTTCACCGCACACTAACTCGTAATATCCTTCTTTTTCTTCCGATGGGCGAACCGTTATGGGTTTTTTAAGGCCGACATTTTTAATATTATCCTTTAAATCATTAAAACTTTTAGGGCTTCGCTCTCTAGGATTCAGAACGATAATTTTACTGGTTGGGATTAATTGAATATCATATATTTCAGTCATACCGCTATCTCCTGAATATCACCACGCCTTGTGAGGCCAAAGAAATTCTCTAAAGTCTCAAAGCGATAACAATCCAACGCCAAACCATTATGATCAGCAAGACGAAGTTGCGGATCATCAATATCAATCGCTGGAATGATGTAATAATCTAAAATGTCTTGATTATTCTCATCCATTCGAACCACGATAGTAATGTCAGGGTCTAAACCTTTATCAAAACGGATTTTCCAACGATTGCTTCCAGCTTGTGTTTTATGACAGCGGGCGATGACGACAGATGTTTTCACTTCATCATTAATATAAAGAAGATCAGATTCAATCTCTCTATGGACTGAACCACCAAGGTCTTGAATACGGCTAATGACATTCTCGCAGATATCTGGATAGAGAGTGCGAAGGTATTTATTAATTTTGATATATTGTACATCTCGCGCTGGTGTATACCCAATCAGACTATAAGCCTCAGTTAGCCCACCAAAGCGATGTGTATATATACTGCTTGAGGGCATATCATCGGCCTGATTAATTAAAATGGCTGATAGCCCACCTTTACGATCTTTTAAATCTCTCAGTTTTTGTAATAAATCTTCATTAGAGTAACGCTTTCTTCGATCTTGAAATATAATTTGAGCATTGTAGAAATATTCGATATCAACAACAGCCTCAAATGCGCCTTCATTCACAATCCATTCATTTTCTGGATTTTTAACGCGCTTTTCCTTGAGCTTGAATGATTGGCGGTTAAAAACGTTATTGCCGATATATTTTTGATTGGTTAAAATTTGTTGGATTGTGCTTCTGTTCCAAGGACGATCTAAATCGGTTGTAACGCCACGGCGATTTAGATCATCCGCTATTTGACGTTCGCTCCAAGACTCCACGACAAACATCTCATAAATCCATTTGATAATATCAATCTCTTCTTGTGGTCCAGGAACAAGAATAACGCGGTCTGTTTGAAAATTTTTATGCTGGCCTTTTTCTAAAATGCATTTTTCATTGCCATGTTCATCAATCATCATCCGGCGAAGGCCGAAACCTGGCATGCCTCCTTGGCGATATCCTTTTTGAATGAGCGTGCATTGTCCCCGAAACACTTTATCAGACAAACGCGCACTGTAATCTGCCGCGCCCATGCGCTGGACAACTTTCATAACGCCAGCAGAGGGGGAGTCATCATTCAAATATGGCTCAGTGACATAGATAACCTTGATATTGGCTCTGGAACATAAATATTCGTAATGTCCCGATTCATCGAAATTCTGATAGCGGCCCCAGCGTGTTGTATCTAAAACAAGAATGAATTCATAAGTCGCAGCGCCAGTCTCTACATCTGCCAATAATGTCTGCATACCTTTTCTGTTTTTAATTGTCAGGCCACTTTTTCCATCATCATGATAGATTTTAACAATTTCAATATCATTGGTATCCGCATATTCACGGATTTGGATTTCTTGGTTTTCCGTTGAGTATTTTTGATGCTCAGTTGACATACGAACATACATCGCCGCTTTTTTACGCGGGAAAAGAGTATTATTATCTGAATAGTTCACTATCGTTATGCCCTGCCTATTTCTTTTAAAGCGCTGGCAACGTCCTGTTCTGCATAATGTACTGCAACGCCATAGCTTTGAAGGGTTTCATGAATATATTCAAAATCGTGTAATTTTCTGGATAGTCGTGATGGACAGGTCATGACAGCATAATCAAATTTTTGTTTTTGGGCATCATCCATTAATTGATTGAGACCTGACCGATTTAGGCTCATTCCAGAAGCACCATTATCGCAATATGTTTTTTCTGCAAAAATCCAACTATTAACCGTATGATTTTTTATATATTCACGGCATTGATCTTCTTGCTCAAGAATGGCTTTGCCATCAATAGATGCGCTGGCACATCTTGTATAAATTGCGCATCTTTTTTGTGTTTTCGACATAAAAAATTATCTCCCTTATTAGCCAGCCATATTTAAATTCAAAATTGTACCTTTGAGATATTTTTCAGTACGCAATCTTCAAACTGTTTCTTTTCAATTATACGATAAGGAACAATGATATGTCATCAACGCCGATGGTTACTAAAGTAACCAACAGAAACAAACAAAAATATGCTCAAGATATAGCAGAAATACTACGTCAACATTATATGGAATCCGATTCTGCAATCAAACATATTGCTCGCCGTGTTGGACTTTCGCCATCAACGATTAAAACTTGGTATGAGGGTCGTAAACTGCCAAGTTTAGAGAATTTTATCACCCTTACAAAAGCCTACCCAGATTTGCAAAAATGGTTTGTTGATCAAAGCAATAATGATTCAATCAGCATCAGATATAATCAGTCAGAAAGCTTGAATGAAAACACATTTGATTTAGATATTTTTTGTCTCAATTTTGAGACACCACATTTTAATATTGATCTTAAGGCTATGCAAAAACTAAAATTAAGACAACTATGGTTTTATGCAAGAGTGCTAAAAAGTGAAAGTGTTGGTATTCAAGATTTGATCAGTAATTTTAATATTAGCCGTGCAACAGCATATCGTGATATTGAGGAGTTAGAGCATTTAAATTTAGTTTTGAAATCTAAAGATCATGAATATGATCACTACATTGCCCAGCCATCACAAAGTTAATGGGTGTTATTGGGTGTATTTTAAGTTGCTAAATGGGTGTTATTGGGTGTATAAATGGGTGTCATGAAAGTAGAAACACTAAATATCACTACTGAAATTCTGGGCTTAATTGCTGAAATTGATGAGTTCAAGGGGGCGTGGCGCGCGTTGGGAACTCTTGCGCCCGAACGCTTAAATGCTTTGCGTCATGTGGCAACTATTGAAAGTATTGGCTCTTCAACGCGTATCGAGGGAAGCAAGCTATCTGATAAAGACGTTGAGAAATTACTGTCTAATTTACAAATCAAATCGTTTGATACACGTGACGAACAAGAAGTTGCTGGGTATGCAGAGGTCATGGAATTAATTTTCCAATCATGGTCTGATATTACATTCAGTGAAAATCATATTAAACAGCTCCATCGCGATTTGCTAAAATATAGTGAAAAAGATAGTCGTCATAGAGGGGATTATAAAACATCATCCAATAGTGTTGCTGCATTTGATGAAGATGGAAATCAAATAGGTATCGTATTTGAGACAGCGTCACCGTTTGATACACCGCGTTTAATGCAAGAGGCCATAACATGGACAAATAATGAGCTTGAAACAAAGCAGCTGCATCCTTTGCTAGTTGTCGCTATTTTTACTGTAGTGTTTCTGGAAATTCACCCATTCCAAGATGGAAATGGGAGGCTTAGTCGCGTATTAACAACCCTACTTTTACTAAAGGCTGGTTATGCTTATGTGCCATACAGCTCTCTGGAGAGCATAATAGAAAAAAGCAAAGAAGGCTATTATCTGGCTCTTAGACAAACACAGGGAACAATTCGAACAGATGCACCAAATTGGCAACCATGGATCATTTTCTTTTTAAGGGCCTTACTTGCACAAATGCGGAATTTATCTAAAAAAGTAGAAAAAGAAAAAATCATTTTATCGGCATTACCAGAGCTATCAATAGATATTCTTGACTACGCAAGAGATCACGGACGCGTCACGATGAGTGATATGGTGACTTTGACAAATATTAGCCGTAATACATTAAAAGAGCATTTTAGATTGCTTGTTGAAAAAGGGCATCTCGTTATGCATGGAAGTGGTCGTGGAAGTTGGTACGCATTAGCATAAATATTTATCAATTCGAATCCTAAATAAGGATTAAACGATTCGAAATTCTATATTAAATTATTGATATAAAATGATTTTATTGGAATAAATTCATAATAAAAAAGTGGAGATTTATTCTTTTTTCTGTCGGCTACCACAGCCATTTTTCTACTTTCAAACCATTTTAAGACGATTTTTAACCAAAGCCCTAAAGCCCCGTTTCTGCGCCGTTCTGCGCTGGTTATCTTTCTTCTTCGTAAATGTTGGTGTGAGATAATATCCTTTCGGGTCTCGTAATAATCCCTTCAGTAAGTAAGGACGGTCATTTTTAGATTTGCGTATGCGATATTTGGGATTTTTCTTCAATATCGCTTGGCTTTGTTGCCAGGTCTCTTCCGTAATAATTGCATCGTGCTGACCATCGTAAACTTTCTCTATTTCTTTATGCTCAATCTTCCCTGTGTAGATGACATTACGTAAGATTTGATAGAGCGATGATGATGTAAAATTCCGCGCTGGATAATGCTTGCCTGTGACAGTACGTCTGGCTTTACTTTTTATATCCTTCGCATAAACTCGAACATACCCCTCATACGTATCTTCACTTCGTTCAAATAAAACCTTATCGCCGATATGGTGTTCTTTGAAGTGTTCAACAACCATCATGGGCAACCAAATATGAACCTTAAGTTGGCCGCGCGTATTATTGCGAAAGAAGACCCCCATTATGTTGTGAATTGGAAATCAGAAAACGGCTTTGTTATTTTGACATCACCCATGATTATAGCTCTGGCCGATAAGGTAACATTGCATTGGATTCTTTAAGTAAGGGAGGAATGGCAATCGCTGGCGGATTTGCAGGCACTGGCTTGGGTATGTTTCTTTTTGGTCCAGCAGGGAGCTTATGTTTTGGGTGGTGTTTCTACTGTTTTTGGGGCTACACAAGGCAATATTCTGACCAATCAACTTGATAAATTTTTAGATCCTGAGCGTGAAGAGAAATTACGCGGACTGTCAAATGAGCTTTTAGAAACCTGTAATGTAGAGCTTAAGAAAAAAATAGACCTTTTGGATCAAAAGATATCGGTACTTTCCAATGATGGAGTATCTGCATATGTTCGATATCGCCTTACTTGGGATAAAATAGCTTGCCAGATTGCAATCAAGCGCCATGAGATATTAATAAAAACAAGTACTCCTAACGGCACTAAAAAGATATTCAAAAGCCTTAAAACTAGCCAGTGAAAGTACTCTCCACCCATATTGTTTACAGAAACAGTATATTGAAATTGCGAATACTCTTAATCAAAAAGTTGATCGTTCTACGCAGATACACCAGAAGAGGAGGTTGGATTTATCAATATATTTTTTACACAAACAGAAGAAAGTTTAGATGTTTTGCAAAAAAATTGTGTAATAGATGATAGTAAATTATGGATCGAGGCAGCACACAAAATTAAAGGTGGTGCAGGAATGATTGGCGCAACATCGTTACAAATTTGTGCGGAATAGCGCAAGATATGGGGTATCCCTCAGAAAAAGAAAAACTCATAATAATGGATAAAATTATGAAAGAATACGAAAATGTCAAAAAATATTTGCAGGACAATATGAAAGAAATTTAAGAAAAGTAAGTGCCTATATCTTGTGGTCTGATCGTAAAATATAGGATTATTTATTCAAATTTCTATTCTTCATTACAAATAATGATGGGTCTAATTGCGTGCCACGATCAAGATTTGATAAGATAACATCAGTCGTTAATCCTTGAACATCAATAATGCGCCATCCCTTTAATTCGAAAGGTTGTTTTGAAAAATTAAGAACAAGCTCTCCCATTCCTGGTTGATCTTTTTGAGATATTGTTATGTTCACCATATCATTACGTTCACGAATAGACTCAATTTTGACTTTATCATCAAATCCAGCACCATCACGAAGAATAAAATCTGCAAGAGTTGACCCGATAGGGCCTGAATTTACTTGTCCGCTTGTCCCATCATAAAAATGTATGAGGTATCCATCGGCAACAATATAATCCTTTATAGGGGTGTCATATTCAAATCTTAGGCGCCCTGGACGATTGATATAAAACGTTCCACGCATGATTGCCCTTGATAATCAATTTGTTCAAAACGTGTCTTGGCGCTATTAAGGTTTGATAACCATGTTTTGACTTGCTTTAAATAAGCGTCATGTTGTGTAGTCGCATTGGCGAACGATGCGCCGATAAACAACGTTAATGCAAATATAAATAGATTTTTCATGAAGACACATTGCCATTGAATGAAGGCAATGTGAAGGCGCAAAAACGAGGGAAAAAGGTTATTCTTACCGTTCTCCAATCAATATTTCACGTTTTCCTGTTGATGTTGCGGGGGATACAACGCCTTGGCGTTCCATTTCTTCGATAATGCTTGCCGCACGGTTATATCCTATTTTGAGGTAACGTTGGATAAATGATGTAGATGCTTTTTCCTTCGCGTGCAACAAGTGCGACGGCTTCATCATAGAGTTCGTCCACAGGTTCGCTGTCGCCATCGCCACCTTCGCCGAACATATCAAACACACTTGCGCCGCCCATGGCGCCAACGGATGTGTCCATATAGTCGGGTTCGGCTTGTCCCTTAACATGGTCAACAACATCACCGACCTCGTCATCAGCGACAAAGGGGCCATGAACACGTTTGATTTGACCACCGCCAGCCCATATAAAGCATATCACCCATACCCAGCAATTGTTCTGCACCGCCTTCACCCAAGATAGTGCGTGAGTCGATTTTTGATGTGACTTGGAATGAAATTCGTGTAGGGAAGTTGGCTTTGATAACACCTGTAATAACATCAACGGATGGACGCTGTGTGGCCATGATGATGTGTAATCCAGCGGCACGTGCCATTTGTGCCAAACGTTGAATGGCACCCTTCAACATCTTTACCCGCAACTAACATTAAATCGGCAAATTCATCAACAATGATAACGATATAGGGTAATTCAACCAATTCAATGGGTTGTTCTTCATATGTTTGGCTTACCTGTATCTGCATCAAAGCCCGTTTGTACGCGTCTTGATAGTACTTCGCCATTTTTTTGTGCTTCACGTATGCGTGCGTTGTACCCGTCAATATTTCGTACGCCAACTTTCGACATTGAACGGTATCGTTCTTCCATTTCGTTTACTGCCCATTTCAGTGCAACGACAGCTTTCCCTGGTTCAGTAACAACAGGAGACAGTAAATGCGGTATGTCGTTGTAAACGGATAGTTCCAACATTTTTGGATCAATCATGATGAAACGACATTTTTCTGGCGGTAATTTGTAGAGCAGAGAAAGAAGCATTGTATTCACGGCAACTGATTTACCTGACCCTGTTGTACCTGCCACCAAAAGGTGAGGCATACGGGCAAGATCGGCAATAATAGGTTGGCCACCGATATCTTTTCCAAGAACAAGTGGTAACTTACATTTTGTTTCCTGATAATCTTTACCAGCTAAGATGTCACGCAATGTAAACAATGGCGCGTGTTTTGTTTGGAATTTCGATACCAATTACGTTTGCGTCCAGGAACAACCGCGGCACGTACAGATACGGCGGACATGCTTCGCGCGATATCATCAACCAAACCAATAACACGTGATGATTTAACACCTGGCGCAGGTTCAAGTTCATAAAGGGTAACAACGGGACCAGGGTGAATTTTAACAATTTCACCTTGTATCGAAAAATCTTCTAAAACCTGTTGCAGCATTTGTGCATTACGTTGTAACGCGGCCTCATCTAATTGATCTTCCTTTTGAACGGGGGGATCTTGCATAAGATCAAGTGAAGGGAATTCCCATTCACCGTCTTCGCGCGGTTTAAGATTTAGTGATTTTTGGGGGGCTGTTTTGGCGCTTTGTGCAGGTTTTACAACAACCGGTTCAATGTTTGTGTCAATGACGCGCTCTGCAACGGATTCGATCGCGTCACTCATTTTTTCTAAAACTTTACGTTTTTCAGGTTTTGTATCTATTTGAGGGGGAGGTGTGGATGAAGATTGTGCCAATGCGTCATAATGACTAACCCACCCCATTGTGGTTCTAAATTTATGATTGATGAATGAAATCGTATTGCAAAAACGATTCCACCCTTTTGTCCAACTATCTCGTGGGTATCCAATGGCCAGAGCGCATGAGATAACAGCAATTATAAACCCAAAACAGGCAATAATGATATGCGGTACAGGTAAAAAATGGGTAATAGCATTTAAAATATGTGTTCCAATCACACCGCCCATATAAAGATTTTTCCCCCATGCATCAGGTGCTTGAAAACAGGCAAAGCATAAGGATAATGAAAATAAACTGATCGTGAACATGATGAGGCGTATAGAGGCAGGAAGGACACATACCTTACGTTTTAGAAGACGGTAGCCGAACACTCCGATGACAATTAGACCGCCAAGTGTACCATATCCAATCGTTTGAATGGAAATATCGGCAAATCCTGCACCATAATGCCCCATGATGTTTTGAATATCATTAAATGATCCTGCGACATTAAACGCAGGGTCGGATGAATCGTAAGAAAAAACGGATAAGAATCCAAATACGCAAACAAACATTAACAAACAGGCAATGCTATCAATCAACCGTTTGGCGATAAACATACGTGCTGAATCAGGAATCAATGGATTGGGGATCATTGATAAGGGCCAAGGACGAACGGATTTTGCTTTTCTTTTTACGGGCATGATTGTTTTGTTCTTAAAATTAGTGATTTTCTATAACGATTCTAGCAATACCATGTGAATCTGCCAACCATTAACGAATTATTAATATGTTGATATTTAAAATCGATCTAAGGGTCGAAAACCATGTTGAAATTAAAAGGTTAAAACAAAATAATGGAAATGGCGTTGCACAAAAATGCAAAAAATATCGAGATATCATACGGTATCTATACGATAGAACGCCTGCCAAAGGGTTCGAGGCGTACGCCAAAATGGGATTTGCATTCAATTGCAAAAACACGTGATATTGCGGAAACACACGCAAAAACGCTATCGGCACAACCGTATTTTGATCATATTGAAATACAAGAATTTAAAACATGCCTCGACACAAATGAACGTACCGTGAGTAAAATTAGATCTTATTCACGCAAATCATCAAAATTATGGATTGTTATTTCTTTCATTGGTCTTGGAATATTTATAGCGTTAAAATTTTTGACGTAATGGACTAATTTCGTAGGTTCCTAAAATTTTAATTTCTTTTGCAAAGTGAGATAATTCTTCTATCGCGCGTTCAAACGCAGGAGAATTTTTATGCCCTGCGACTTCACAATAAAATCGTGCTGCATTAAATTTTTCATCAACATATGATTCTAATTTCATCATATTAATGCCGTTTGTAGCGAAACCACCCATGGCTTTGTACAGTGCAGCGGGAATATTTTTTACCTCGAATATGAAAGACGTCATAACATCTTGATCAATGTCGATGTCGATGTTTGTACGTGAGAGGACAATAAATCGTGTTTTGTTGCTATTATCATCTTGAATACCCTCGGCTAGGATTTGAAGATCATAAATATCGGCGGCCAATGATGATGCAATTGCGCCTTGGGTTATATTTCCCAAACGTGCGATTTCCTCGGCCGCGCCGGCTGTATCGGCATGAATTATTGATTTTAAACCATTATCACGAATAAATTTTCGGCATTGGGGAAGGGCGTGAACGTGACTATGTACATGGGTTAAGGTGTCTAATGTTGTTCCATTAACGCCCATTAAACAATGATGTATCGGTAAGAAATGTTCGCCGACGATATGTAGGCCGCTAATGGGGAGAAGGTGATGAACATCCGCTACACGTCCTGCCAATGTATTATCGATGGGAATGACCGCAAGGTCTGTTTTATCGGTTTTAACGGCATCAAAAGCATCATCGAAGGTAAGGCAGGGGAGTGTCTCCGCCGTAGGATAGAGTTGACGGCAGGCTAAATCAGAATAGGCACCTTTTGCCCCTTGGAAAGATATCTTCATTTTGATAAGATATACGAATTGAATAACAAACAAAAAGTAAAAAATAATGTCTTCATCAAACTTAGAAAATAATAAAATCTTTGCCGCGGTCTTGGTTGCGGGAATTACAATCATGCTGGCAGGTTTTTTTGCTGATAAATTGGTGCATAGCGAAGAATTAGAAGAAGATGCGTTTCCTATTGAAGTTGCGGAGGTCGCAACAGGTGGCGCACCGAAAAAGGCGGCGATTGCTGATCCTATTGCCGATTTGATTGCAGGGGCAGATTTGGCCAAAGGTCAAAAATTATCAAAGGCTTGTGCTGCGTGTCATAGTTTTGATAAAGGTGGGGCCAACAAAATCGGACCTAATCTTTTCGGTGTTTATAATGCGGGTAAAGGTAAAAAGGCAGGATTTTCATACTCGGATGCTTTGATTGCCAAAGGCGGTAAATGGGATGTTGATTCATTAAACCAATTCTTGTGGAAACCTAAGAAATACATGCCTGGTACAAAGATGAATTACGCAGGTATGAAAAAGGCCGCAGATCGCGCCGCAATGGTTAAATACTTACAAAGTTTGAGATAGAAACTCTATTATATCTGTTAAAAAGACAAGATATGATGATTGTATAGATGCTGTATTACATCGATATAATCATCAACATTTCCCCATTCGTTTATATCAGATAACGATATTGTGTCATGGTTATTTAACCAAGAAATCAATGAAGTATGGATAGGGGATGTTGGTACACGTGCGCCATGATATGCCATGTTCATATGACCATCTGTAGATGATGTAATAGTTAATTTAATATGATCTGGTCTGTGGAGAACTTCACCGTCTTGTAATGCTTGTAGTAAATCACCTTTTTCAATTAAAGATTCATATATGTCACTATCGTCATCGTGGGTTGGAGCAGAAAAATATTCCGCCATCCATGTCGCAAAATCATTTGTTTTTAGTGAGTTTGTAAACATATCACGGATCGTGTTTTGTGCATTATCACTAATCATAAATCGTGAATCGTTAGGGGTTAACCCTTGGCCAGAATAACGTTGATTTTTCTTTTCTAGTTGCTCTAGATGATATCCGTATTCAACGAATAATTCAGACATTTTAGGTCCTAAGAAGCCAACGGAAAATGTCATCGCTTCCTCTAATGTAACGCCTTCATGTCCAAAATGCGGTGGAATATATATGACATCACCTGTGTTGACATCAACGGTTTTGCCAACAACACCTTCTTTTAAAACCTTAAGATCAAGTCCGGCTATGCATTCTTCGTCATGAATAGGTTCTTGTCCGACTGTCCATGTGCGTTTGCCGATGCCTTGAACTAAAAACACATGATAGCTGTCTATATGCGGGCCAACGCTTCCCCCAACGGTGGAATAACTGACCATAATGTCATCCATTAACCATTTAGGAGAAAAGTCGAATGATTGAAGTAATTTTGCCGTGTCTGGATGGTATTGGTCAACGTTTTGAACAAGAAGACTCCAATTTTTTTCACCTAGTGATGTGTAGGTATCTTCTTTGAATGGGCCGTGATCGCAAGACCACTTTTGACTTTCTGATGCGGTTTTGACCAGTCGTGATTTGACTTCATCTTCTAATGATAACCCAGCCAAAATATCACCATCGGCAAAATTGTCGAATGATGATGGCTCTATATACCCGCGAACAAGAAATGGTTTACGCCCCCAATAAGTGGTATAAAATTCATGTGCAGTTGGAAATTTATCTAGAATGAACATGACTATGTTACGTGTTTATTACCCTGCGCCGCCAGCTTGTGTAAGCATGAGGTAAGGTCTGCGTTCAATTAGCCCGTTTTCAAATGCTTGGGTAGCAGATTTTTCCATGGTTTGACCATATTGATCAATCATACGCTGGATTTCTGGTGACCATTGGTTAAAATCCATATCCAATAATTTTTCACGAACACGATCATCAAAAACCATCCATTCACGAACACCTAAACGTCCACCACCAATTTTAGGGACTAGTGCTTGTGTAATCACCATGCGCAATGTTTCCATTAATGCATAGGCACGTTCAGATCGTTCATCCGGATCAAATGTTGAAATCATACGACGAATTGTCGCGGCAACACCTGTTGTATGTGTTGTGGTATAAACGGTGTGTCCTGTTTGACCTGCTTCGATAGAGGCAGATATTGTTTCACGGTCACGTGATTCACCAACCATAATAATTTCTGGTTTGCGACGCAGGGCGTTTCGTACACCACGTGAAAAGTCAGGCAAGTGACGTGGTATTTCGGTTTGAGCAATAACGGAATGTGGACCAGTCACTGCATCATATGTGTATTCAATCGGTGCCTCGTAAGACAAAACCTTGCCGCATCCGTGTTTTCCCTCTAGCAAGTGACGAATACCTGCGGCCAAAAGGGTTGTTTTACCAGATCCTGTTGGGCCCGTGACCACGATCATTCCTTGACGTGGTGCCCAATTTTTTATTATTTCTTCTTCTATACCCAATTGAGAGAATGTAGGCGGTTCGGAGGGTAAAACACGCATTGTGATTTGCGCAGCATCACGACCTTTTGATAAGACGGCGGTAATGTTTACACGAAACCGATGACGTTCGTAACGGTCAGGGCGAATTTCGTATGATAGATCTAAATCATCTGCAGAGGCTAGTTTTGCTAAGGCCTCAGGTCCGTAAATACGATTTAAAAATGATGCCATTTCGGCGGAATCTAACGGACGATATGTACCAGGATACAATTTTCCCGAAATTTCGTTATAAACAGGGCGATCTGATTGAATTGTAACATCGGATGATCCTTTTTCAATACACCATAAAAGAAATGGATCTACATGTTCTTCAAGAAAGCGAACAGGTTCATCCGGCCATGTTTCAGCCGCGTTGTTTTCCCCTTTTAGAAGGCTTATCGGCTGACGGGTTGCCATTCATAGGCCTCCGTTCTTAAAACTGATGGGCCTGTAATTTGAACAGCTCGATCACCGACACGCATTTCATCGCCACCACCGGTTACACCACGATCAACTTGTAATGCGTATGGTGCGGATACGACACCTTGTGCCAATAATTTACGATAACGGATCATACCGGTGTAGTCGGCCACAAGTTTGTTAAGATCAGCTTGAAAAATTTCATTGGCTTGTGCTGTTCCTTCTTTCCAACCATTTGTCAGGTATTTTACCCATTCTTTTTTTTCGGCGTTCGTTCGTGGTTTTAAAACCTCAGGTGGTTGGGCTACCGTACCCCATTCACGTTCTAGGTATGCACGCCATGTGCGCGGTGTAGAAACGATACGTGCGTTACGATTGATGTTAAAAATTTTGTCAGCTACAGCAGCGGATTGTCCCCCAGTTTCAATCAATGTGGCATTGTCACCTTCGGAAATAATTGGAGGTTCCATCAATAATCCTGATGGAGCAGGAATAAGAAGACGTTTGAAATCGTAAATACGTTCAAGAGTATTTCTTTTCTTTTCAAGCGATGAGCGAATTTCTTCGGTACGTTTTGCAAGACCACCACGAGCCCCGTATGAAATTGCTGCCTCACGCAAGGCCTCCATACGAATTTCAGGATTGTTTAATGTTTCTGCCAAATCTTTAACAGGATCGGTGTTCGTTGTTTCTTCGATGAGTTCAGATAGTGTTTGAGAGTCTTGAGCCATAGCGATTGATGTCATGGCAAAAAAAGCAATAATAATGAACACAAATGATTTCATTTCTACATGGCTCCGTTAGAAAATGACGCGTATTGCACCTCAATTGCGCGGGCTTCTGCGTTTACGTTTAAATCACCACGTGCACCCATTTGCATACCCAAATCACGTAAAACGTTGATTAAAGGTTTATTCATCGCATTCATTGTAACTGTAATCGGTGTTGCAGGTTTTGAACCAATGACACCGTAGCTGTATCCCGCTTTTCTGGCTAGTTCTTGAACCAAAGGTTCTATAGGACCTGTCCAATCGAATGTAACGGCACGTTGTAATTCTTGGGGCGCATTTGGAACAGATGCGATTGGCTTTATGGGCATTTTTGTTTGTTCCATTGCCGCCAAGGTTTCTAATGCACGTGTTGCACGATCTGCAGCATCCGCAAGCATTAAATCTACTGAATTTGGTTCTGCAACGAGTTGCGTTTGGCGTTGTTTTGGCATGTATGTACATGCGGATAAAGCCAAAAGGAGAGTTGAGAATGTAAAAATATTTTTTATCATCATGTCTGTTCTTTATGTATTAATTATCAGATTATCTAGCATATGCAAAGATTAGGGAAGGGTTTTTATTCAACCTTTTCAATAAAAGCGTAATTTTGTGTAGGTGTCGATGTTTTAGAACGTGGAACAAGGTTATGACGCTTCATAGCTTTTACAACTTTTTTTCTATATTTGTATCCTATATGCGGGGTACGAGAGTTATACCACGCGATGGCCTTGGACAATGACTTTGCCTCATTCCAATTGCGACGGAAAATCCACGCAGCAACATTTACGTTTGTGCATGCGTCATCACGAATAAGGCGGTGTGCCTTTGCTCGTGGGACATTCCATTCTTTCGCGAGAACTTTTGTCCATAATGTATTGATTTGCATAGGGCCTAGATCATATGAACCGTTTGTATTGCGTACCTGTTGTCCAACTTTTCCGCCTTCAACATGTAAAATACCAACAAGAACAGATGGAGGAATAGCGTAATTTTGTGCCGCCATCATCAAACAAGTTGCAAAAATGTGATTGATCATAATGTTGCCTTACCCACCTGCCGAGAAAAATGACATAGGGTTAAAATCACCATCATCGTCATCGTCGCTTTTTTCATCTGTTTGTGCTTCAGGTTTTTCAATTTTCTTTTCTTCTTGGGTCGGTGGTGTTGATTTTTCACTAGCTACGGGCGGTGTATCCGTTTTTATATTGGCTTTTTCAGCGACAAAAGCAGTTAATCCTTGAATAATAGCAAAACGTTCATCGCATGATTGCCAAATGGCATCAATATTTTCGCCAGCCTTATAACAAGTCACATAAATAGACACGAGTGATTTGAATAATCCGCTTTCTATTGCGTGATCTAAACCCAATTTGGGTGCCAACTGCTCCGCACGCGCTTTTAATCCCGCGACACTTTCTTTAAAGGCTTTTTCTGTTCCTAATCCTTTATCATCATCCATAATGATTGATAGTATAGGTTCACAGGCTTCAATCATTGTAGCCATTTTTGTTGGCTTTGACCCTTTTTCGTCCGTTGGTGATACTGATTCTGCAAAAGAGATTAAAACGTCGAATAAATCGGTTAGATCACTCAAGGATTCTTCACTAGGAACTTCACCACCAGAAACATAACTTTCGGCCATGATGGGGGTTACGATGCGGATAATTTTTCCACGTACGTTTTCTAATGTATAGGCATCGCGAATCTCTAACTTTTTTGTAATTTTTGTTGCGAATTCAACAGAAATATTAAGAAGTCTGGATAGTTTTTCTGCGCGTTGGGGAAGTGCTTCGACCTCTCCACCAGACCAACTCTCAACTGTCTGCATGGCAACAACCAGTGGAACACCCATGTTGATGAATAAATCGGCTAGTGCTTGTTTATCGTGTTTCGATATAGGCATAAGAATTCTCTATCTTGTTTTTTATTATTCTTATAATAATGTCTTTATATTAACGAAACTTTACCAGTGCAAGAATAATCGTACCTGTAATATGAAATATATTTTTATTATACCAGTTAAGCTGTACCAATGGCTTATATCACCGTTATTGGGGCGCAATTGTCGTTATGTTCCAACCTGTTCTGCCTATATGGTACAAGCGATTGAGGTGCATGGATGTAAAAAAGGGTTAGCACTTGGCACAAAAAGGTTTTGTAAATGCCATCCATTTGCTAAAACTCACTTTGATAAAACGCGTGGGTATGATCCTGTGCCAGAAAAAGAAGAAACATAAATTATGAGTAACAACATGAATCCTAACGATAAATCGATGCATCCTGACGATAAACGCAACATGATTGTGTTCTTTATGGCTTGTGTAGGATTGTTTCTGATCTACGACATTTTTATTAATCAACCTAATTTAGAAAAAATTAAGGCGGCGCAAGAGCAAGCAAAATTGAATGCTCCAATTGCACAAGCTGAACAAATAACACTGTTAACACGCGATCAGGCAATATCAAATGGCCGTCGTGTGACAATTGATACGGATACATTGAGCGGTAGCCTCAATCCAATCGGCGCACGTATTGATGATTTGTCATTAAAAGCATATATGACAGAACCAGATAGTGATGAGGCAGTGATGTTGTTAAATCCTAAAGGTGTTGATCATGCATATTATGGTGAATTTGGTTGGTTGTCTAACGACCCAACAATTAAAACACCAAATAAAGATACGCGTTGGAATGTGAGTTCACGCACATTGTCTAATGATAAGGATGTGAAATTATCATGGTCAACCGGTCGTGGATTGAACTTTACGAATGAAATTTCGGTTGACGATAAATATATGTTCACTGTTAAACAATCAGTTCGCAATACAACAAACAAGGCCGTGACATTATATCCATTTGCACTAATTGGTCGTGATGGTATGCCCAATGATTTGACAGGTGCGTTTGTTTTGCATGAAGGGCCAGTTGGTTATATCGGCGATGAACTGCATGAAATTGATTATAGTGACCTTGATGACGAGGAAACAACGACTGCTCGTGCAAACGAAGGGTGGATTGGTATTACAGATAAATATTGGTTAACCGCTCTATCCACGGGTAAAGATTACAATGAAGAGGTTAAGTATCGTTTTGTTGGTGATAAAATATCGGACGATAAAACACATTATCAAACGGATATGATGGGCGCGGCGGTGACGTTGCAACCGGGTGAACAAATTATTGTGCCAATTGAATTTTTCGCAGGGCCAAAAATTGTATCAATGTTGGAAGATTATTCTGACCAATACGGCATTCCTCATTTTGATTTGGCCGTTGATTTTGGAATTTTATATTTCCTGACACGTCCATTTTACGAGGTTTTGACATTCTTGAATGATTTATTCGGCAGTTTCGCCGTGTCATTATTGGTGTTTACAGTTTTGATTAAATTATGTGTGTTCCCGTTGGCACAAAAATCATACCGATCATTCGCCAGAATGCGTAAAGTCACACCGCAAATGGTTGAATTACGCGAAAAATATGGTGATGACCGTGTGAAATTGCAGGCATCAATCTTTGAACTGTATAAAAAGGAAAACGTGAACCCAATGGCGGGATGTTTCCCGATTTTGATTCAAATTCCGATTTTCTTTGCTTTATATAAGGTGTTCTACGTGAATATTGGCATGCGTCATGAACCATTCTGGGGTTGGATCAACGACATGTCCGCAATGGATCCAACCAATATATTTGAATTGTTTGGCGCGCTTCCATGGGATGCTCCATCATTTCTGCACATCGGTATATGGCCGATTATCATGGGTGCGACAATGGCAATACAACAACGCTTGAGCCCTCCACCACAAGACCCAACACAACGCATTATCTTTGGTATTATGCCGATCTGGATTACATTTATTTTATCCAGTTTCCCTGCAGGCCTTGTTATTTATTGGTCATGGAGTAATACTCTGTCTTGTTTGCAACAATATGTTTTGCTTCGCCAAGAAGGCGTAAAGGTGAATATTTTTACCCGTACACATGCAGAGCAAAAATTGGAAGATATGATAGAGCATGAAAAGGAAGAGGCCGAGCACGCCGAAGCCATCGACCATGATGATATCGAACCAGACACGAAAAAAGTGGTTAAACCGAAAAAGCGTAAGAAAAAGAAGTAAAATATGACGATTTTAGACCATGACGAACGTTTAAGCATCACAGAACCAGAGGCAATAGCGGATTGTAAATCGCTATTCGGGTTTGATGTTCCTTTCGAGGTGAAACGTTTTGGTCTTGCGACGGAATTTGTACCACCAATCGATGAATCATATGTGTTTGATTATGATACAACATTGGCAATTTTATCGGGTTTTACATTTAACCGTCGTGTGATGGTGCAGGGATATCACGGAACGGGTAAATCATCGCATATTGAACAAATCGCGGCGCGCCTGAATTGGCCATGTGTACGCATCAATTTGGACAGCCATATTTCCCGTGTTGATTTGCTGGGTAAGGATGCCATTGTCTTGAAAGAAGGGCGTCAGGTTACTGAATATAAAGAAGGTCTCCTTCCATGGGCAATGCAAAATCCAGTCGCTCTGGTTTTTGATGAATATGATGCGGGTCGCCCCGATGTTATGTTTGTTATTCAACGGTTGTTAGAGGCCGAAGGGCGCATGACCATGTTGGAACAAAATAAGGTCATACGCGCGCATCAATCATTCCGCTTGTTTTCCACGACGAATACAATTGGCCTTGGTGATACATCAGGTTTGTACCACGGAACACAACAAATTAATGCAGGACAAATGGACCGTTGGAACATCGTTCATACGTTGAATTATTTACCCCACGATCAAGAGGCAGCCATCGTGACATCACGTTTTCCTGATTATGATAAAGGTGAAATTGACAAGATGGTACGCCTTGCCGATATGACACGTACAGGCTTCATGGCGGGTGATATCTCAACATTAATGAGTCCACGAACAATCATCAGTTGGGTTGAAAATGAATTGATTTTCAAAAATCGTGAGACGGCATTCCGCCTGACATTCCTTAATAAATGTGAAGAATTGGAACGTTCAACATTGGTGGAATATTATCAACGCGTGTTTGGCGTGGATATTTAATCATTCCACTTTATCTTTTCGGGCGTTGTTATTCTTCGCTCGCGTATATTTATACGCGTTACTCATCATGCCTAACCGAAAAAATAAATTGAAATGATTGCGGAAAAAAAGTCACATGGATCGACGTTTTTGGCTTATAATTTTATAAGACGAATAAATACAAGAAAGGTCAAAAGGTGGACAAAAGGCAAAAGTATCAAACGAACTGAAAAACGCCTTTTTTATATTTAAAAACAAATATTTATGACTGACAAAAGCCCGAAAACACAATCATCCGAAGATTTAACGCGGAGTGCATATCGCGCCGTGTCGGGTGATGCGCATGGTGATGTCACATTTGGTGCTACACCATCGGCGTTGGCATCGGGAAACAACCGCCTTATCCAAAAAAACAAAAAAATGACGGCGCGTGTCCCTGCTCCTCAAAATGAAGACCCCATTGATACCCAGCCTCATGTACGTGGTGCGTCGGACAGTGTCGCGTTGTACCGTAAATATCATGATAAAACGGTACAATCATCATTGAATAATCCCGAGGCAAGAGGTCTGTTTGATGTGTTGGAACAGGCAAGGTGCGAGGCATTGGGCGCGTACCATATGGATGGTGTTAAAAATAATCTATGCGCGACATTGGAAAAAAATTGTATCAAGCGTGGATATGATAAGGAGCAATCTGAAATACCGTTAGAAGACAGTGTGTATGCACTTGCGTTTGAATCTTTATCTCAATGTTCGCTCGATAATGTATCTGTACGCGTTGCGGATCAGGTGCGTATGCAGGTTCAAAACAAATTTGGTGAAAGCGCATTTGAAAAATTAAGATGTACGTTGGGTGATCCGCATGTATTTGCGAAAGAATCGGAAAAATTTGTTCGTCAATTTATGAATATGGATATGCCGTTACCTGATGATGAAACCGATGGTGATATTGCGGGGGATAGCGATGTCGGGACAGGTGCATCAAGCGATGATGGATCCAACGGTGATAATGATGGCGATAATCAAGATCAAACACAACAGGCGGATAATACACAAGCCGATGTTGCCGCGGGTAATGATGAACAAGATGGCATGACCGCGCTTGGCGATGATGGTGGGGATGATGTTGGCGGACAAGATGGTGATGGAGCATCCGCGCAAAACAGCAAGTATGAGGTACCCACAGACCCATTTGATGATCGAGAAACGGAATATAATATATATACAAGCGAATTTGACGAGGTTGTAGATGCACATAAACTTGCCACCGCGGATGAATTAAAAGAATTACGTGTTCAATTGGATGACCAATTACAACCATTGCAGGTGTTGATTGGAAAATTGGCTAATCGTTTGCAACGCTTATTGATGGCGAAACAACAAAAACAATGGCGTTTTGACGAGGAAGAAGGAACATTAAATACATCACGTTTGGCGCGTCTGATCGCCGATCCAAATTTACCTGTAACGTACAAGCAAGAGGTGGATGCAAATTTTAAAGACACTGTACTTACCCTGTTGATTGATAATTCAGGGTCAATGCGTGGGCGTCCGATTACCGTTGCCGCACTTACGGCAGACATACTTGCGCGTACGTTGGAGCGTACGGGTGTTAAGGTCGAGATTTTGGGTTTTACAACCGCGGCATGGAAGGGCGGAAAATCACGTGAGCAGTGGATGCAAAATTCACGTCCGCCAATGCCTGGGCGATTAAATGACATACGCCATATTATTTATAAGGGCGCGGATGCGCCATTGCGCCGTACGCGTCATAATTTGGCATTAATGTTAAAGGAAGGAGTTCTGAAAGAAAACATCGATGGCGAAGCATTATTATGGGCGTATAAGCGATTGAAACACCATAACGCCAATCGTAAAATCATGATGGTGATATCAGATGGTGCGCCCGTGGATGATTCAACGTTATCCGCCAATCGGTCGGGGTATTTGGAACATGATTTGCGTAATGTTATTCGTGCCATTGATACGCGTGGTGATGTTGAATTATCCGCTATCGGTATTGGACATGATGTATCACGTTATTATAAGCGGGCAATTACCATCCGTAATGTCGCGGATTTACCGCCCGTTATGATGAACGAACTCGCCGATTTATTTGATCAGTGAAAAAACTTGTGTTTATCGTTTTGGTATATTACATATAAAAAATGCTTGATAAAATAGAACGAATTATTTTGGTGCGTCACGGTTACTCTATGGGTAATTTTGATGCGAATAATTATAAAAAATACGGTGATTCTGAAGTGCCGTTGCATGATACAGGTTGGAAACAGGCCATTCGTGTGGGTGAGTTTTTAGAGAAATATTTATCTGAAAATCCTGGAATATCTAAAGGGAAACCTCGAATATGGACAAGTCCATTTTTAAGAACTCAGCAGACAACTTCGGGTATTGTTCATGGAGCTAAAGGGTTTTTTAATGATTGTTCTTTACGTGAAACACCGTATTTGGTTGAACAGAATTTTGGTATTTTTTCACATTTACATGATCGAGGTGAGCAAGTTGAGAAAATGCCAATGGAGGCAGAGTTTCATAGTCGCGGGTTGGAACAATCAAAATTTATGACGCAAAAACCAATGGGAGATTCCCCATTGGATATTTATAAAAACATAGATTTGTTCTTGGGGACACTACATCGAGACGCCAAAAATGGAGTGCGTGATGTCTTATTGTGTGTCACATGGAGTTACAACGCGCGTTTTTGGTATGCGGTTTATGCATCTGTCAATGCGTGCGTTAGAGCACTTTCCCAATCCTCATAATTGTGATGTGATGGTTTTAGAGCGCCAAGAAGATGGAAAAATGTCTCTGTTTAAAGTTTTTGATGGAGAATCTGGTGAAGAAATGAATATTAATATTGGTGCAAAATTATTACAAAAAGCACCAAAATTAAGTGTTCACACTTTACCTAAGATCCCTAAACATTTGTTGGGTTAGATAAATTTTACATTTTGTTCTAATGCAGTATTCAACTGAACTAAATACTCATCTTGTGATATTTCGATGCATCCAAATTGTTTAAGGTGATCATTGATAAATTGAGTGTCGAGCAAAGTAAATCCTTTATTGTTTAAGTGATTTACGAGGTGGACAAGTGCGATCTTGCTGGCGTTTTCGGCGCATGAAAACATACTTTCGCCATTAAAACATCCTCCTTGTGCAAGGCCGTATAAGCCTCCGACAAGGTCATTTTTATCCCAAACCTCGATAGAGTGCGCGTGTCCAGCGTGGTGAAGACAGCTGAACCAATTTTCGATATCGTTATTGATCCATGTTCCCTTGTCATCGCCACGTGGATTTTCGGCGCACGCCTTTATAACATGGTCAAAGGCGCGATTAATTGTGATTGTGTAATCGCAATTCACCATGAATTTTTTGAGTGATCGTGGCGTGTTAAAATTATCAAGTGGGATAATGCCGCGCATTTGCGGTTCAACCCAATATGTGTCGGAATCATCACGCGCATCCGCCATGGGAAATATACCCTGAGCATATGCGTCGAGGATATTATTCAGCAGGGCCATTTTGCATGATAATTCCACTGTATGTTAGTGCGCGTGGAAGCATATTTTTTTGATAAAATTCGGCAATCTCTTTTTTCTGCGCAATAAAATCAGGATTATCATGATTGTCGATAACATTCATTTGTTTTTGAAGTGCAATGTGCCCCGCAACCACACCAAATAAGTTCAAGAAAGGTGTGGCGATATAGGCGGCCTGTTTTTGATTGCATTTACCAAGGATGGCCAAACATTGTTTTAACAGTTGGATGCCTTCAAAATTTTCATGCTCCGCAATCCATGATTGAATGGCGGCACTGTCATCCATCATAATTTTGCGGAAGACAAGGTCCAGCGCTTGAATGCCGTTTGTTCCCTCATAAATGGGTAATATACGCGCATCACGCATATATTGCGCGGCGCCTGTCTCTTCTATAAATCCCATTCCACCGTGGATTTGGACACCCAATGATGTGACCTCCATCGCGTTATCCGTGCACCATGACTTTACAATAGGGGTCATGAGATTGACGAATGTTTGTGCGTCAGCATCGCCGGCGTTGGCTCTGTCCAGATTATATGCAGCTTCTAATGTTAGGGCTCTTCCTGCTTGGGTTAATGCATCCATTGTTAAGATCGTGCGTTGGATGTCTGGATGGTTTTCAATGGTTAGATTATTGCCTTGTACTCGTTCGGATGCGTATGCTGTTGCATGTTGTGTTGCGCGTTCAGAAATCGCAACACCTTGTAATCCAACGCACAGGCGGGCGTTGTTCATCATTGTGAACATGTATTTGAGGCCTTGATGTGCCTCGCCAACCAAATATCCAATGGCGCCATCATTATCGCCAAATTGCATTGTGCATGTTGGTGATGCATTAATGCCCATTTTATGTTCGATTCCCGTGCATGTCACATCGTTGCGTGTGCCATTTTCTAATATCTTCGGCACGATAAATAGGGAAATGCCTTTCACACCTTCTGGTGCATCGGGCAGGCGTGCCAAAACAAGGTGGATAATGTTGTCGGCCAAATCGTGTTCACCATAGGTAATAAATATTTTTTGCCCAAAAATACGATATGTTCCGTCATCTGCGGGTTCAGCCTTTGATTTTATTTGTGCAAGATCTGATCCGGCTTGTGGTTCGGTTAGGTTCATTGTGCCTGTCCATGTGCCTGCGATCATGTTGGGTAGGTAGAATTCTTTTTGTTCCGCGCTTCCATGGGCTTCAATAGCTTCGATCGCTCCTTGATTGAGAAGAGGGCATAGGCCAAAACTCATATTCGCGCCTTGCCACATTTCTTGTACACAAAAGGCCAATGTCCATGGAAGGCCTTGACCGCCGTGGTCTGGTGAAAATGGGACGCTGTTCCAACCACCATCACGATAAGCATTGTAGGCGTCAATCCACCCACGTGCGGTTGTAACCGATCCATCATCATTGCGCGTTGCGTGATCTTGATCACCGCTCCAATTAATAGGGGCAAGAACATCGCGGGCAAGCTTTCCTGCCTCTTCTAAAACGGCATCCACCAAATCGCCATCCAATTCATCTTGATTGGGCAGGGATTCTAGGGCACTAAGGCCGATAACGTGATTAAGGATGAAATTTTGGTCTGTTGATGGAGGTGTGTATGTCATGACAAGAATTGTGCCATAAACGCGAAGGCATGCAAAACAAGAATTGTGGCACGTATTTTGCACATGTCATGCGTATGAGTATGAATATTTCGGCAAATATTAAAGGGGCATCACAAGAGGTGTTATCTGCGATTCAAAATGCATCCGCAAAAACGGGTGTTGATTTTGACTACCTAGTGAACCAAGCGCGAACCGAAAGTTCGTTTCGAACCGATGTGAAAGCGCCAACAAGCAGTGCCACAGGTCTGTATCAATTCATCGATCAAACATGGTTGGGAATGGTGTCACAACACGGGTCAAAGCATGGATTGGGTGAAGAGGCAAATATCGTTAAAAAAGATTTTCAAGGACGATATTATGTATCGGATGACACCCAAAAGAAAGCTATTTTGAATTTGCGAAAAAATCCTGAGGTCGCATCCTTGATGGCGGCGGAATTTGCATCGGGTAATCAGCAATATTTAGAAAACAAAACGGGTAAAGATGTGAATTCAACGGATCTATATCTGTCTCATTTTTTAGGGGCTGGTGGTGCGTCAAAATTTATAAAGGCGATGCAAGAACATCCATATAAATCTGCGGCACATTTATTGCCTACGGCGGCTAGTGTAAATAAAAATATATTTTATAAATCAGATGGTTCTATGAAATCATTAACTCAAATATATAACGATTTTGAAGCAAAATTTGGTGAGGTCACAGAGGTTCAAACCGCAGAAGTGACTATGTCAGCAACAGAAAGTAAACCATATACGAGGGACGTTCGATTTGAACGAATGTATGGTGATAAAGTTACCCAGTTCGTGAATGATTTACCACGCATGAGTGGTTTCGAAAGTGGTTCGTTTTTTGAAAATATGTTTGGTAATGATGTTGCATCGATGATGCAAAATGGGTTCAAAGATCAATCGTTATTTTTGACTTTGGCAATGTTGGATTTGCCTAAATAATCAAGTACGTGATCACGTAACCATTGACCCGATTTTGCATTTTTCTTGAGGTGGTGATCCCACCATGCTAGTACCAATAGTTTGATTTGATCTTTGTGTAAATCAACTTTTTCGTATGATGGCAATTGACCGCGTGACCCGTTAAAGACCATGTGATCGGCACCATCCAAAATAATGGATAATTGCATTGCACCATTAAAACCCGCGTAATTGAAAATTTCATCACGGCCGTTTTGAATATTTCCATCAAGGGGGCTGTGATCTTCTGTACCGCTTAAATGCAGCATTGGCAATTTAATTGGGCTGTACACCTGATCCGCGGGCAATGGAATACGAATGTTGGGGACGGGACTGTATGCAATGGACGCGGTGAACCGATTATCGCTGAAATCTTCTGGTTCCGGATTTCCCGTTAATTGCCCCGATATGATTTGAGTTGTGAGTGCGCCAAAGCTGTGACCGCTCATGCCCATGTTGTTAAAATCAAGATTAATGGGCAGATCTTCATCTTTTAATTGTTCTATCGCATATGGCACATCGAGATAACGGTTTTGAACATCTTCCCATGGAATTTTGGCTTTACGAATATTATCCCATGGGTGACCTTCTTTACCACGCCATAATGAATCATTCGTACCCTCGTGCCCTATATGGACATGGACATAGCCATGAGATGCGAGAAATCGTCCGACGAATCCTGCGCCATCTTGTGTACCACCAAGTCCGTGCGACCATATGATAATGGGTAAAGGTTCGTCTGTTTCTGTGTCAGGGTAATATATTTTATATTTTACTGGGCGATCACCACGTGCATTATCAACCCATTCACCACGTTTGATGAGGGGGCGCATGGGTTCATTGTCTGGATTTATATCGTCACGCCAAAAAGTCATGGCCGTTTGTTTTCTAATCCTTTTTACGGAATTGATCTAGGGAAACAACTTCGCCCTTTTCTTTTGATTTGCCCTTTGGCTTATCTTCATCTTCTGCTAAATCGGCGATGGCCTCTGCTAAATCGTTATCGGCACTGTCGTCGTAATCGCCTTCTTCCAATGGTTGGAATTGAAGGGCGAAATTAACGGATGGATCCGCAAAAATAGTGATCGCAGCCGTCGGAACAACCAATTTTTCAGGAATATTGTTAAAGCTGAGCGTGACTTTGAGAAAATTATCATCGATTGAGAGATCGTAAAATTGATATTGTAATACGATTGTCATTTCACCAGGGTAACGTTCACGTAAGTAATCAGGAATCTGCACCCCTTCATAATCAGTCAAAAACGTAATGTAAAAATGGTGATCGCCAGGAAGGCCATCTTTTATAACCTCTTCAATCGCTTGGCGTGAAACGCCGCGCAGGGCCTTTTCAACCATTTTATCGTAACGAAGTGTGTTCTCATCAATCTCTTTTGTCATGAGAATCATCGTAAGGTTTACTTTATTCTTGCGCAAGCCGTATTTCGCTATAGATTAGGCACTCATGGATATTTTAGCAATTATATGCGCAAGCACAGCTGTTCTCGCTCTCCTATGGATGGGGTGGATTGATTTAAAGTTGTGGATTCTTCCCAATGAATTGATCGGATTGTTGGCGATTGTGGCAGTTCCGTTTCATTTTGCTGTTGATTGGCTTTATGGTGGTTGGCTGTTGTTTATTGTGGGGGCGATTGTTGGTGGTGGCGCGCTATGGTGTATTCGGTATGTTGCTAATCGTGTTTATGGATTCGAAACATTAGGGTTTGGTGATATTAAATTAATGGCTGCGGTGGGCTTATGGCTTGGCCCTGAACCTGTATTGATGGCGTTATCTTTGGGTGCGTTTTGCGGCGTATTGCACGCAATTATGATTGCCGTCAAAGCTAAATGTTCCCTTAATAAAATGATGTTGCCCGCTGGACCTGGGTTTATTGCAGGTTCGTTACTTGTTGCTTTTTACACATATGGAGAACTATTACTATGACATTTCATCTGCCCGACATCGAAACGTTAAGTACAGATCAAATTCTTGCGATATTGGATAAAGCGCAAGATTATATCGATAACGGTGCAAAAAGGACATTAGAGGGAAAAATAATTTTTAACATCTTTATGGAAGATAGTACACGCACGCGGATGTCGTTCGAGGTTGCGGCAAAACGTTTGGGGGCGGATGTTGTCAATTTTGGTGCAGGCGCGTCATCTTTGAAAAAGGGTGAAACCCACGCCGATACATTTCAAACATTGAATGCATATGTGCCTGATGCGGTAGTGTTAAGATCATCTGAATACAATGCGCCACGATTTGCAATGACTATGTTTGATGCCCCTGTGGTGAATGCGGGCGATAGCTGGCGTGCGCATCCGACACAGTCATTATTAGATGCATTGACATTGCGTCAGGCAAAAGGAAAATTGGATGGAGTAACTGTCGCGATTTGTGGTGATATTGCACATAGTCGCGTTGCACGATCGAACTATGAATTGTTGAATCGTTTGGGTGTGTCAGTGCGCATCATTGCGCCGGCAATGATGATGTCAAAACCAACAGAATTTGAAAATGCGCAACGGTTTGAAAATATGGACGAAGGTTTGTCAGGCGTGGATTGTGTGATGATGCTGCGCATTCAAAAAGAACGTATGTCAGAAGGGTTCAGTGGAACGGATGTAGATTTCTTTTATGATTATGGATTAACGCAAGAACGGTTGCAATTATGCAACAAAGATGTGGTTGTCATGCATCCAGGTCCTATGAACCGTGGTGTTGAAATTGCCGATGATGTTGCAGATGATCCGACAAAGTCATTAATATTGAAGCAAGTTGAAAATGGTGCGTGGATTCGTATGGCAGTTCTTGATTATGCCATCAATGGTGCATGAGTGACCTCACAAGAAGGATGTCAAAAATGAATCATTATTGCTTGCATTTGTGATCATGCCTGTGCTTTATAAAAGATATCATTTAAATATCAAACGGAGGTCATAATGGCAAAAGTCGGCGTACAACGTGCAACAGAATTAACAGGTAAATCAAAATCAACAATTCAACGCGCCATGAAGGCGGGCAAACTGTCATACGAAATGGACGGTAATCGTAAATTGATTGATGTGTCTGAACTGGAGCGTGTTTATGGGGTGTCAACACCATCGACTGAAACCGTGAATGAAACACCTTCTTATGAAGCAGAATTACAAAAGGCAAAGCATACATTAGAAATCGACCGTTTAGAAATGAAGATTAAAATGTTGTCTGACCAATTGGATGGTGCGAATACACAAATCGATGATTTGAAGTCGCAACGCGATAGTTGGCAAAAACAAGCGCAACAAGTGTTGTTGACGTCAGAACATTCACAAAAACAAGCGGATGATCGTATTGCGGAATTACAAAAACGTGAAGAATCCCGTGCAAAGGCGATGCAGGCCAAACGTCAACAGGAATTACAAAGACAAAAAGCAATCGCGGCAAGTAATCAAAATGCCCGTCAGAATAATTCTTTGTTCAAGGCGCTCTTTACCAAAAGCAAAAAAGCGTCATAATCATCAATCATGATGTTTATGATTTTATATAGTGTAATAGGGCTCGTTGGCGGATATATCATCGGTTCTATCCCGTTTGGTTTGGTTCTTACAAAATTCGCAAATGTGCCTGATATACGTACAATTGGTTCAGGTAATATTGGTGCGACCAATGTTTTGCGTACGGGTCGTAAGGATTTGGCGCTTCTAACATTGATTTGCGATAGTGGAAAAGGCGCATTTGCTGTTCTCATTTTAGGGTTATTAAACCCTCTGGCTGCCGTGGGTGCGATGATTGGTTCGGTTCTTGGTCATCTTTATCCTGTGTGGTTAAAATTTAAAGGCGGAAAAGGTGTTGCAACAACGTTTGGTGCGTTATTGGCATTGATGCCTGTTGTAGGAATATTGACATGTTGTACATGGTTGGTTGTGGCATTGTTATTCCGTATTTCATCATTGTCGGCCTTGATCGCGGTTGCGGTCGCACCGTTTTTTGCGGGGCTTGTGTATGGTGATCTTTATGCATTTGTGACTATTTTGATCGCAGGATTAATATGGTTTAAACATCGTGAAAATATCCAACGTTTGACACAAGGGTTAGAACCCAAAATAGGGTCAAAAAAATGACTTTGACCGAAGGTGAACGTATTGCAAGGTTGCGCCTTATTCGTTCCCAATCTGTTGGTCCTATCTCGTTTTATAAATTACTATCTCGTTTTGGGTCCGCTGTAACGGCGTTGGATGAATTGCCAAATTTAGCCGCCAAGGCCGGTCGAAAAACACCAAAAATCATGACGGTTCATGAGGCGTCAAATGAGTTGGATCAGTTAGATCAATTTGGTGGTACGATGATTGTTTATGGTGATGATGCTTATCCAAAATGGTTGTCAAATATTGCGGATGCTCCGCCTGTTTTAAATGTAATTGGGAATGTATCCTGTTTGGCTCAATCGTGCATTGGTATTGTTGGTGCGCGGAATGCATCGGCGAATGCAAAACGTTATACAATGGCATTAGCATCCGAATTGGGACAAAAGGGACAGGTCATTATATCGGGTATGGCGCGCGGTATCGACACGGCGGCGCATGAAGCGTCATTAGACAGGGGAACCATTGCCGTATTGGCCGGCGGATTGGATGAAATTTATCCAACCGAAAACACAAACCTATATCACAAAATTGTTGAACGTGGGTGTGTGGTGAGTGAAATGTCATTGGGCACAAAACCAACGGCGCATCATTTTCCACGTCGTAATCGGATTGTGTCTGGGGTGTCAAAAGGTGTCATTGTGGTCGAGGCATCAATGAGATCTGGGTCATTAATAACAGCGCGTTTGGCAGGAGAACAAGGACGTGAAGTATTTGCAGTACCAGGTTTTCCTGGTGATCCGCGCGCGGCAGGGCCGAATTACTTGATCCAAAATGGTGCAAAATTGATCCAAAGTGCGGACGATGTGTTGGAAGAGATAATGGCGATGGATGCCAAGATAATACAACCAGAACAACAATCATTTGATCATATTGCGGAAGAATGCGATGTGTATGAGGAAAGTAAGCAACCATCCGAAAACACATATGAAATTGTCATGCAAAATTTGTCCATGACACCATTGGACATGGATGTGTTGATCCGTTCGTGTGATATATCAGCGCAAGATTTACAAATATGCTTGCTCGATTTAGAACTGGCTGGTGCGATTGAACGTCACGCGGGGAATCGTGTTTCAAAAGTGGTTTAGATAAAAATCATTGCCACTATAAGTGTAATGCCGTACATAAGAATACATGACACACACACTGGTTATTGTTGAATCGCCTGCTAAGGGTAAGAAAATTAATGGATATTTGGGCGATGATTACACCGTCCTTGCATCATTTGGTCATATTCGTGACCTGCCATCCAAGGATGGGTCGGTGTTACCCGATGATGGATTTGCAATGCAGTGGGCGTTGGCTGATCGTGCCAATAAAACGCTAACCGATATTAAAAAAGCGATGAAAAAGGCTGATAATATTGTTCTTGCGACTGACCCTGATAGAGAGGGAGAGGCAATTTCATGGCATTTGTTAGAGTATTTTAACGAAAAAAATCTGATTAAGGGCAAAAACATTACCCGTGTGACATTTAATGAAATCACGAAAAAGGCGGTTTTAGAGGCATTTGATAATGCGCGTGAGATTGACCAAGATTTAGTTGATGCATATTTGGCGCGCCGTGCGCTTGATTATTTGGTTGGGTTTAATCTCTCGCCCGTATTGTGGCGTAAATTACCGGGATCTCGTTCGGCTGGACGTGTGCAATCTGTCGCGCTTCGTATTATTTGTGAACGTGAAGATGAGATTGAAAAATTCCGCGCGGACGAATATTGGACGGTGTCATCTGTTCTTCATACGCCAGATGGTGCACCATTTGAAGCGCGTTTGACGCATTTGTCAGGGAACAAGCTGGGCAAGTTGGATATTGGATCGGAAGAGGCCGCGACAGCCGCGGTTAAACGCATCAGGTCAAAATCGCTAGCGGTTCAAAACATTGAACGTAAGCAGGCGCGCCGTAATCCATATGCACCGTTTATTACATCGACTTTGCAACAAGAGGCCTCGCGCAAGTTAGGTTTTGGAGCGCAAATGACCATGCGCACGGCGCAAAAGTTGTACGAAAATGGTTTGATCACATATATGAGAACAGATGGTATTACACTGTCTGGTGAGGCAATTGCGCAAACACGATCTCAAATTGAAAAAGATTTTGGTAAAGATTATTTACCCGATAGTCCACGTGCATATAAATCCAAGGCAAAAAATGCACAAGAGGCGCATGAGGCGATCCGCCCAACCTCAATGGCCAAAACACCGCAATCATTGAAATTGGATGATGCGGAGCGCAAGCTTTACACGTTGATTTGGAAACGCACCATGGCGTGTCAGATGGAATCCGCAATCATGGATCAGGTTGCGATTGATATATCGGATGGTACGGATGATGTTGTTTTGCGTGCCAATGGATCGGTGATTAAATTTGATGGATTTTTAAAACTTTACCGTGAAACGGATGATGACGGGAAAGCGGATGCACAAGATGATCGCATTTTACCAAACATGAACGAAGGCGATGCCTTAAAAACACATCAAGTTGACCCTGAACAACATTTCACTCAACCACCGCCACGTTATACCGAGGCATCATTGGTGAAAAAATTGGAAGAAGAAGGAATCGGTCGCCCATCGACCTACGCATCGATTATTCAGGTGTTACAAGATCGTAATTATGTGCGTTTGGAATCAAAACGTTTTATGCCCGAAGATCGTGGACGTATTGTTACGACCTTCCTTGTGAAATTTTTTAACCGTTATGTTGATTATAAATTCACGGCGGAATTGGAAGAAGAATTAGATGCGATTTCTGGTGGCCATGTGTCTTATAAAGAGGCTCTGCGCCTATTTTGGAAAGATTTTTCAAAAACGGTCGAAGACATTAAACCACTGACAATTACGCAAGTGATTGATGAGTTGAATGATGCATTGGAAGATCACTTTTTTCCTAAAACACCTGATAATCCGGAACCTCGTAAATGTAAGTCATGTGCGGATGGCGAGATTAGCCTGAAATTAGGTAAATTTGGCGCGTTTATTGGATGTACAAATTATCCAGAATGTAAATTTACACGCCGTTTAGAAATCCAAGATGGCGATAGTGATGGGTTAAATTTGGATGTCGAACCCCATGAATTGGGTGTGCATCCTGACACACAAAAAATCATTTTCATGAAAAAAGGTCCGTACGGTGTTTATGTCGAGATGGATGAAGAAATCGAAGATAGAAAGCCGAAACGCCAAAGTTTACCAAAGGGTGTGACTGCGGCGGACATGACTTTGGAAAAAGCGATAGATTTACTCCGCCTGCCACGTGATGTTGGTGAGCACCCAGAAACGGGTAAAATGGTTGCGGCAAATATCGGACGTTTTGGTCCTTATTTGCAGTATGATGGTAATTTCATTTCTTTGAAAAAGGATGACGATGTATTGACCGTTGGTATGAACCGTGCTGTGACATTGATTGCAGAATATGATGCGAAAAAGGCGGCGGAAAAAATTCGCGACATTGGTGAGCATCCGAAAAAGGGAGAAATGATTATCCTTGGTAAAAACCGCATGGGGCTTTATATCGAAATGGCCAAGAAAAAAGTTAGATTGCCTAAAGCAACAAAAGAAGAAAAAGTTGATTTAGATATGGCTGTTGAGGCTTTGGCATCGAAAACGAAATCTAGAGCCAAGAAAAAAGCGCCAGCAAAAAAGAAAACACCTGCGAAGAAGAAGGCTATGGTTAAAAAATAGAAATAATCGTTCCTCTTTATCTATCTTTTTGTAAAAAAGTTGTGAATTTTCAGTGAATTAAATTTGACATACCTCTTATTTTTATGTTTATTAAATAGTTAAAAACAGGGAGAGAATATAATGTCGTTTGCTGAACTTGTGTCTGTACTAAACGAACAAAATAAAGCGGAAATGCTATTGGAGAAAATTCGTGGATTTTTGCCAAATTATCCAGCAACAATTTTACAAAATTTAGAACGTGTAGAGCCTGGTCCGAAAGACCCGGATGAGTATAAAGAGTGGCGTCGTGATTTTGGCTGTCTTTTAAATGAATTAAAAGATAACGGCGTCTTGACTGAACACGGTGACAAAATTTATCTGCCTGAACAGCTGACGTTAAAACAAACGAGAGGAAAGAGAACCTCAACAAAAGATGCGCTTGTTCCTCCAAAAGAAATCATGGGTGTTATGCATGTCTTTAATGGTAATGCAAAATTTGAACCACTAGATTCTACTCTACCAATGTTCCCAGTATCGGGCGATGTTGAAGCACTGAATGATCAAATCGTGACCTCTGTTCTGGATGATAATTTGCAAAGTGTTATTGAAGTTTTATCTGTTCATGGAACAATGACAGATGACAATGCATTGGGTAAATTATCGGCATTGTCCGCGGGTATTCCTATGGAATTTCCAAAAGATATTTTGGAAGGAATACCGCTAGATATACCTGAAGCATCGAAGGGACACCGTACAGATTTTACGGATATTCCTTTTATTACGATTGATCCAGAGACCGCTAAAGATTTTGATGATGCGATTTTTGTGCGCAAGACAAAAAGAGGTTGGAAAGTAATGGTGGCGATCGCGGATGTTTCTCACTACGTAAAGCCAGGAACAAAGTTGGCAAAAGAATTCATGAGACGTGGAAATTCTACGTATTTACCAGATCATTGTATTCCAATGTTACCAGAGGAATTGTCTAATGGTGTGTGTTCTTTGAAGCCAAAAGAAAATCGTGCCGCTGTTGTTTGTACAATGGAAATTAATAAAGATGGTACAATTGAGAAATATGAATTTGAACGTGGATTGATTAAATCGCGTGCACGATTAACTTATGATGAAGTTCAGGAATCGATTGATGCAGTTAAAGAGGGCAAAGCGCCGACGTTACCACGTGATATTTGGCCGCATGTAAAAACATCGTTAGAAGTTTATAACGCACGTTTGAAGGATAAAAAGCGCCGTGGTGCATTAGAAATTAATATGGCGGAGCAATCCATATCCATTGGACGTGGCCGTGATGTCAGCTTGGCTTTAGAGATTGGTAATGAATCACATGGAATCATTGAAGAATTGGCAGTTGCCGCGAATGAGTGTGCGGGTGAGGCAACAGATAAGGCAGACGTTAAATCAATGTATCGTGTACATGGATCACCAAAAGAGCAAATATATGATCAATTCAGAGATGAATTAACGGCACTTGGTGTTAGAGTTCCTAAAACAGGTGATATTAGAAACAGAGTTCAGAAAATTTTGTCTCAGGCTAAATCATCTAGTGACCCGGATACGGTTCAAATGTTAGTCACAAAGATGCAATCTTTGGCGTCCTATTCAATAGAACCCGACAGCCACTTTGGTCTTGGTTTACGTCGGTATTCTCATTTTACATCACCGATTCGTCGGGCATCCGATTTGTATGAGCACATGACATTAAATGAAATGTTTAAGATGCATGGAGGGTATTGCTTAACAGATAAAATGAAAGATGAAATGAATAAAGCTGCAGATCACTTTAGTATGACAGAGCGTCGATCAGAGAATGCTGAGCGTGAATGTAAGGGACGTATGCTTGCAATGTTTATGCGCCGTAATTTATCTAGTGAATTTGAGGCAACAGTAACTCAAATCAATGGTAAAAAATTGTGGGTTCTTGTTGAGGAAGAGGGTATTGCTATTAAAACAGAAATCTCTGAACGTGACCTGCCAAGAGGATTATACGAATATTCAAATGGCGATAAAGTTTGCATTCAACCAACAGAAGCGAACGAAGTCACAGGCGTTATTAAGTTTAGGATGGTATAATGTTAGATGCACAAAATATAGAAAACCTAACGCCTTATTTTTGGATTTATACGCCAATTGCGAGTGAAATTGACGTTAAGAAACCTAAAAAATTCTTTCATCATCAAACAGTTTCGGATTTGGTTGCAAAAGATCCTGTCTTGGCGAATAAAAAAGCAGAACGTTTTTGGGATAGTTCCTCAGTTATTCCTGTTGAAAAACGCAGGGTCGTTTTATGGGAACAAACACATCCATTGCCCAATGGAGCACCTTTTCCTGAACAACCTATATATGATTTAGATCAAGCTCGTATCTTGGCTAGTGCTGTTTCGGATACAGTAAAAGAGCACTCCATATCATGGGGGGTAAGGGGCTTGTTATTGGTAAAAAAACGACGAGTGCGAGTTTATATTTGGCATTCAATGATGAAGCGGATCGCAATTTTTATGATTTTTTGTCTGAAATGAATGCACAAATTAGATCTAAAAGATTAAATGTTGCTGATCATAAAGGTGGCAACCGACATGCAGTTATAGAATTAAGCAAGCGTGCGGTTTCAAAACATCAGTGTGATGGTATTAAGGATATGGCTGAAAAATTAGCCAATAAATTTGGTCGAATGGCGACCCAGACGCTTGATATCCAAAACGTACATGTGGGAATGGGGTTGTATGACTTATCAGGTAAAAGAGTTAGCAGTCAGGATGTTGCAATCATTCCATTAAGTAATGGTATGGTGAAGTGGAAACAAAAATCGAGAGCCAAGAAAATTCTTACACCTGTTTCTTAGGCAGCTTCTTTGATCAGTTGAGGGAGATTGCCTGTGGCTCCCATAGCTTGCTTCATAAAAAATTTCTTAGCAAAAGGTAGTCTCGATACCGCATGAAGTCCAAATCTCCTTAATGCACGCACTGCAAAAAAATCATAGCCAAATAAATCGTTTAATTTATCAGTCGCAATAACCATCGACCAATTGTCGCGGGATCTGAGGTTTTGGTACGATTGTAGAAGTGCTTGATTGCCAGGGTCTGATACATCTTTTAAAATTTCAGTTATTGCGGCAATATCGCGCAAACTCATGTTTAAACCTTGTCCTGCAATAGGATGCATGCCGTGTGCTGCTTCGGCAATAATGACCATGCGATCCGTGACATACGTGTGTGCCTTAACAACATTTAATGGCCATGCCGCGCGTGATCCAACAACATTGATACTGCCAAATAGGTCACCACATCGTGTTTGAATGGCTGTCTGGAATGTTTCTATAGAACAGTCCATCCAACTTTGGGCATCTCCTCCTTCAACCGTCCAAACAATTGCAGAGCGGTGTGTACCATTATCATCATTGGTAAAGGGAAGAACGGCAAAAGGGCCTTGGGTTCGAAAATGTTCAAGGGCAAGGCCATTATGTGGTTTGTCATGATTGATTAAACAAACAAGTGCGGTTTGATTATAATCACGATTCCATGTCTTAACGTTCATATGATCGCGGGTTAAGCTGTTACGTCCATCCGCACCAATAACTAATTTGGTTTTGATTTGTGTATTGTCCGCTAATGTCACTGTAACGTTATCACTGTTATGTTCAAAAGAGGTGACCGATTGCCCTGTCATGTGGGTGATATTTTTATTTTTTTGGACATGTTTGAATAAAACATCGCGTAAATCACGATTATCAACGATCCATCCAAACCCTTCGGCATCAATATCCGCGGCGTTAAATTCTAATTCGACAGGGGAGTCTTCGTCTAAAATAAGAATGTCAGAGATACATTCGGCGCGGCCTTCAATGTCTTGCCAAATATTTGCATTTTTGAGCAAGTTGCGTGATCCCCATGAAATGGCGGTTGTACGAATATCATAATTGTCATCGGATTGTGTTTGTGGTGTATCGCGGTCAATACATGCGACATCCCACCCTTGGTTACCAAGCAAGATGGCTTGTGTTAACCCTGCTAAACCACCACCAATAATCGCAATATCGTAATTTTGCATCTCAAATCCATTTTTATACTGTAAGTACCATACAATATAAAAAACGATAAATCACGTCTTTGATGGTGGTCAAAGACGTGATTTTAAAACGTGATTTTTATTCTTTATTTAAGGTTGGAAAGATGCGCTGATTGTAACGCGATCTTTGGGGGTGGAATTCCCAACATGTCTTTCCATGAGTTCGGTAAAAGATATACCTCTTTGCTTTGGGATGAAATCAGCTTGTGATTTATGAAGTGTGTCTAATTCTTTGTAAATCGCTATTTCCGCGGGTGTTACTGTTGCAATACCTCGTTGTTTTATTGCGACTTCCATTGCCCCCTTTGCAGTGCTTAATTTTTGGATTTCCCATTTTTCAGCAATAACTCCACTATTTTGTGCAGCAATGCATCTGTTTGTGGCAGGAAGAAAAGATCTCTTCATATCGTCTTGGCTGTTATTAGGGCGTTCAACTGTTCTGCGAACACGATTTACTATATTGTCAAGCTCTTCACCAGCGGTTTTATTAGCTTCTCTGAAATCAATTTCTGATTTTACAGCTTTTAAACTAGCATCCATAATGTTCTCCAATATTTATTAACTTATGTTCCAAATATATACAGTAATAATTTAAAATACGTAAATAATATTTCGAATTTGAAATAAAAATTGAAAAATTTATTTTGTGCGACTGCCGAACAATTTTGATCCAACACGAATATGGGTTGCACCGTATTTTAAGGCGAGATCATAATTGCCAGACATGCCCATGGATAAGTTTTTTAAATTAAATTTCTGCGCGTATTTGTGGAGTAATCCAAAATGTAATCCGGATGGTTCATCTTTTGGTGGAATACACATTAAACCGACAATGTTCATATTTAAATCATTCGCACAAAAATCATGGAAATGAATAAGTTCATTGGTCGAAATACCTGATTTTTGCTTTTCATCACCAGTGTTAACTTGAATAAAACAAGGTATATCAGGAGCATGTTTTTTGATTGATGTTGCTAATTTTTCACGATCAAGTGTATGGATGCAATCAAATAATTTGATCGCTTGTTTGACCTTGTTTGTTTGTAACGGTCCAATAAGGTGTAATTTTAAATCTGGATAATTGGGTTTGCGTGGTGCCCAACGTTGTGTGGCTTCTTGTACACGGTTTTCACCAAAAATACGAATTCCGGCGTTTAATGCCTCATTAATTTTTTCATCAGGTTGTTTTTTTGAAACGGCGATGAGTTCGGAGTTCGCATTCTTATAATGTGATTGGATATCACGTAGATTATCCGTAATCATGGAACTTCCGTTTACGAATCCATAACCATGCAGGGCGACGGCGTCCTAATATCCATGTGCGAAATGTACGCATAGCCGCGGTAAACATAAGGCCGCGTTTTTCTAAAAACCAAAAAAATAATCCAACAGCGACGAATGTTGCAAAGGTCCATATTCGCATGTGAAAAATAAAAAGCATAAAAAAGATGGCAACACGTGCGTCTAACATGAAAAACCTTACAGGTTTCATCGTGTTGCGCCAGTGATAGTCCATTTCGGTTTCATAATCGACAGCCATGGTTCTATTTCCCTTTTTACATCGTTATCGCGTCGCTCGTGTACTTAATATATGTACACGTTGCTCCTTATGCCTTGTAAAAAGAAAATAAGAAGTCATGGCGAACCATAAGAATACTTTAACACTTTCAATATAAAATAATAGTTAAAGAATTTTGTAAAAATCAGGTAGAATTTTTACGATTAAAGAAACAAGGTGGGTTAATGCGATGACAGATTTTAAAAAAGTAGCGGTTATTGGTGCAGGTGTAATGGGAAGTGGCATTGCCGCACAAATTACAAATGTGGGTATTCCTGTTGTGTTATTGGACATTGTTCCTGAGGGAGCGGATAACCGTAATGTAATTGCCGAGGGTGCCGTTGCGAAGATGTTAAAAGCGGAACCAGCGCCATTTATGTTGAAGCGTAACGCAAAATTAATCGAATGTGGGAATTTGGAAGATGATCTGGACAAGTTATCGGAGTGTGACTGGATTGTTGAAGTTGTTTTAGAAGATTTAAATGTTAAGCACGCAACATATGAAAAAATTGCAAAACATCGCAAAAAAGGATCTATCGTATCGTCAAACACATCAACTATTCCATTGGCAAAACTGATGGAGGGTATGGATAAGGACATGGCAAAATCATTCATGATTTCGCATTTTTTTAACCCGCCACGTTATATGCGTCTACTCGAGACCATACAAGGGGATGCAACGAATCAGGACGCCGTTGATAAAGTTTCCGAATTTTGTGATGTGCATATGGGTAAAACTGTTGTTCATTGTAATGATACACCAGGATTTATTGTAAATCGTATTTTGACATTTTGGATGCAAAAGGCAATTAACACTGTGTTGGACAATAATGTTCCGATTGAGGTGGCAGATGCTGTCATGTCAAAACCAATCGGTGTACCAAAAACAGGTGTATTTGGTCTTGTTGATTTGGTTGGTGTTGATTTGATGCCGTACCTGTCAAAATCATTACTATCAACCTTGCCAGATGATGATGAGTATAGAAAAATTGCACGTGATATTCCTTTTGTCGATGAAATGATCACCGCAGGGTATAATGGTCGTAAAGGTAGAGGTGGTTTTTATCGCTTAAACCCTGATGCGCCTAAAGGTGTACGTGAAAAACAAACGGTTAATTTTGTATCACAAGGGTTCGATGAAAATACATCATATCGTAAAAGTGATAAACCATCTCTGGTGTCCGTAAGTGCGGGTAAAAAAGGTATGCGTGCTGTTCTGGAATCTGATGATACTGGTGGAGTGTACGCGAAAAAAGTTATGGTGCATACATTAGCGTACGTTGCTTCACTTGTTCCTCAAATAACGGACAGTGTGTACGATGTCGATCGTGCAATGCAAATGGGTTGTAATTGGAAATTTGGCCCATTCGAAATGATTGATCAATTGGGTGCGGCGTGGCTTGTTTCTGAAATTGAATCTGCTGGATATGATGTCCCTGAATTATTAAAATCTGTTGGCGACGGATCGTTCTATAAAATGGAAGATGGGCAGAAATATGTGTTTGGTACCGATGGTGAATATCATGCGATTGAACGTGCTGAAGGTGTTCTTATCCTTGAAGATATTAAGTTAAAATCAAAACCACTTTATAAAACCGCATCAGCATCATTGTGGGATGTTGATGATGGAGTTGTTTGTCTTGAATTTACAGGAAAAATGAATGCATTGGATGAACAAGTTTTTGAAACAATTTCCAAGGCGATCAAATTAATTGGTGATGATCAGGGTGATTATAAGGCATTAGTTGTTTATAATGAGGGGACTCATTTTAGTGCCGGAGCAAATTTAGGTCTTGCTATATTTATGATGAATATAGCCTTGTTCCCGCAAATTGAAGAGTTCGTGGCGGGCGGACAACGTGCATATATGGCACTAAAACATGCACCATTTCCTGTTGTATCTGCACCATCTGGCTTTGCATTCGGTGGAGGGTGTGAAATTTTGCTTCATTCCGATCATGTGCAATTACATGCCGAAACATACACAGGCCTTGTTGAAGTCGGTGTTGGTATTGTTCCAGGATGGGGCGGATGTAAAGAACTTGTTTTGCGTTATAAAGAACGTGAGGAACAACAGTTTAAGAAAAACATGGAGGCGATTGATGGTGATCGCCTATGGTTCTCACCTGATAAAACGCCAATGGGTGCAATTCGTAAGGCATTTGAGGTGATTGCCACGGCAACCGTTGCGAAATCGGGCGCGGAAGCCAAGGAGATTTATTTTCGCGATAGTGACGGTGTGACGATGAATCGCGATCGATTATTATTTGATGCCAAACAAAAGGCGTTGGAACTGGTCGAAGGATACGTTGCACCAGAGAAAAATGAAAAAATTCGACTTCCTGGTCCAACGGGTAAAGCTGCTTTGGATCTTGCTGTGGTCGATTTACGTCGTTCGGGTAAGGCAACTCCATACGATGTAACTGTATCATCTGCACTTGCGAGTGTTTTGACTGGTGGTGAAAAGGCAGATTGGACTGAGACAATGAATGATGATGATTTGTTGAAATTGGAACGAACAGAATTTATGAAACTGGTTCAAAATGAAGGTACAATGGCACGTATTGAGTATATGCTTACCAAGGGTAAACCATTGCGCAATTAATCAATTAAGGAAAATTTAATTCAAATTTTATATAATGATATGATGAAGAATATTTTATTTTTGTGCGTAGCATTTGTGTTTGGAATTTTGACTGTGACAATGCTCCCCTCCAAAGCGAATGCAGGTTATTGTCCACATCCCACATCTCCATCTCAATCAACATATGAAGCACATTGTGGTATTTGGATCTGTGCACCAGGCGGTTTTCCTGCGACATGTGGACTTCAAAAAAGAACATTTATTTGGCGTATAAAAAAGAGAAAGTGTTCGGCATTACCTCGATATTCTGGCTGTGTACAAAACGGCGAGGGTAGTTATCAATTAGGACAGGCATTTAAACCGTGTGAAAAAGCGGGATATAAATTGAAGGTTACGAGAACAGGTGACGAAGATCGAGGTGGTGGTAGTGAAAAAGGAACCTGTATGAATACGAATAAATCTTGTGAAAAACGAACTCGAGAAAGAGGGGATACGAGAATCGATAGAAGCGCTTGTGGAGATTACAACACGCCAAAGAAAAATTTCATTGATGTCACAACGGATGGTATTAAACACCCTCGTTATTGGTGGTAAGCGAATAATATATGTTTGGTTTTTTAAAGAGTAAAAAAGATAAAGAGGGCGGTGTCAGTAAATATAATACTGATATTTCTCATTTATCTGATGCCAAACAGAAACTTTTTGTACAGTTGCGAGCTAAGCGTGAAGAGTTGGGTGAAGAAGAAATCCAAAAAATGGCGAATGCGTTGAAAATGTCAAAATTAAAAAATCAGGTTAAATCGGATATTGAAAATGATGACCAAAAACGAAACCGCCTTTTGGATGAAATCCGTTTTGGTATGCAAAACGATAAATAATTCTCATTCATTTTCTTTTTATAAAATCATGGTACAATTTCAATGTACAAATCAATAACCAAAGTGGGATCCCAATATTATGCCGATTTATAATGCACCATTAGATGACATTCGTTTTGTTTTACATGAAGTTTTAAATGCTGAGAAGTTAAGTAAACTTCCTGGATATGAAGAGGCTACACGTGATTTGATTGACCCTGTCTTAGAAGAAGGTGCAAAGATTTGCCAAGATGTTCTATTTCCAATTAATCAATCTGGCGATCAAGAAGGATGCACATTTAAGGACGGTGAGGTCGCAACACCTAAAGGTTTTAAAGAGGCATATCAAACCTTCATCGAAGGTGGATGGACGGGATTATCCGCCGATCCTGAATATGGTGGTATGGGGATGCCCGCATTAATGAATACCGTGATGCAGGAAATGATTTGTGCCGCAAATTTCTCATTTGGTATGTATCCAGGTTTGTCGCAAGGGTGTTACGAGGCGATACATTCCTTTGGTACGGATGAACAAAAGGCACTTTATTGTCCAAAACTGATTGATGGAACATGGTCGGGGACAATGAATTTGACTGAACCACATTGTGGTACTGACCTTGGTTTGATTAAAACAAAAGCCGATGATAATGACGATGGATCATACAAAATCACAGGAACGAAAATTTTTATTTCTGCTGGGGAACAAGATTTAACGGAGAACATCGTTCATCTTGTCCTTGCGCGATTACCTGATGCGCCAGAAGGTGTAAAAGGAATTTCATTATTTGTTGTGCCAAAATATTTGGCGAACGAAGATGGATCATTGGGCGAACGCAACAGCGGTGCCGTGTGTGGTGCAATCGAACATAAAATGGGTATTCATGCAAATTCAACATGTGTGATGAATTATGATGATGCGATTGGATGGCTTGTGGGTGAACCGCACAAAGGATTGCGTGCAATGTTTGCAATGATGAACGCGGCGCGTCTTGGGGTTGCGATGCAGGGATTAGGTATCGCAGAGGTTGCATACCAAAATGGTGTGGCATATGCCAAAGATCGCCTGCAAATGCGTTCATTAACCGGAACAAAATTCGAAGACAAACCTGCCGATCCAATTATCGTGCATCCCGATGTACGTAAAATGTTGCTAACGGGGAAAGCCTTTACAGAAGGGGCACGTGCGTTGGCTTATTGGGGGGCAATGGCGCTGGACGGTTCAAATAAAGAGCCAGACACGGATAAACGACAAGAGGCGGATGATCTTTTGGCTCTTTTGACACCTATTATGAAGGGGTACTTCACGGATATGGGGTCTGTTGTGGCTAATTTGTCGGTTCAGGTCCATGGTGGTCACGGTTATATTGCTGAATATGGTGTTGAACAATATGTACGTGATGCACGTATTGCCGAAATTTATGAAGGTACAAATGGTATCCAAGCATTAGATTTGGTTGGGCGTAAGTTGGCGCAAGGTTATGGTCGTTTGCTCCGCCGATTCTTCCACCCTGTACAAAAATTTATTGAAACTGAAGGTGAAAATATGGATATGGCGCCATATGTTATGCCGTTGGCCAAGGCCTTTATGAAATTGCAACAATCAACGGCGACAATTGCACAAAAAGGGTTAAAAAATCCTGATGAGGCGGGGGCAGCATCAACCGATTATATGCGTCAATTCGCACTTGTGGCCATGGGGTATATGTGGGCACAAATGGTTAAGGTGGCATTGGATAAAATTGAAAGTGGTGATGGGGAGCAATCAAAAGAATTTTATGAAGAAAAGCTGCAAACAGCGAACTTCTTCTTTACAAAAATGTTGCCCGAAGCAGACTTTAGGTTTAAATCATTGATGTCTGGTGCAGAACCATTAATGGCGATGAAAGCGGAAGCGTTTTAGAATTGCTAGTAGGCTAAAAATTCGTTATTTACTAAGGCTATAAAAAAATAATGAAAAGGAATTTCGCTTATGAAAACACGCGCGGCCGTTGCCTACAAGGCAGGATCACCACTAATTGTTGAAACTGTTGATTTGGAAGATCCAAAGGCTGGTGAAGTTTTGGTCGAAATGATGGCCACGGGTGTATGTCATACAGATGCCTTTACGTTGTCTGGTGATGATCCTGAAGGTGAGTTTCCGGCTATTCTAGGTCACGAAGGCGCGGGGATCGTGCGTGAAATTGGTGCGGGTGTTACATCTGTGTCCGTTGGTGATCATGTTATTCCACTTTATACACCTGAATGCCGTGAGTGTGATTTTTGCCTGCACCCAAAAACAAATTTGTGTCAATCCATTCGCTCGACACAAGGGCAGGGGTTAATGCCCGATGGAACAAGTCGTTTTTCATTAGATGGTAAACCAATTCTACATTACATGGGGACATCGACGTTTTCTAATTTTTCCGTGATGCCAGAAATCGCATTGGCAAAGGTGCGCAAAGACGCGCCATTTGAAAAGATTTGCTATATCGGATGTGGTGTAACAACGGGCATTGGCGCGGTTGTATTTGATGCAAAGGTTGAACCAGGATCAACTGTTGCCGTATTTGGCCTTGGTGGTATTGGGTTGAATGTTATTCAAGGTGCAAAAATGGTCGGTGCGTCAAAAATTATCGGCATTGATTTGAATCCAGCCAAAGTCGCGTTGGCGAAAAAATTTGGTATGACTGATTTCATTAATCCATCGGAATGCGACAATGTGGTTGAGGCAATTTGCGATCTCACCAACGGTGGGGTGGATTACAGCTTTGAATGTATTGGTAATGTTGATGTGATGCGTCAGGCGTTGGAATGTTGTCACAAAGGTTGGGGGGAAAGCCTGATTATCGGTGTTGCTGGTGCAGGGCAGGAAATCGCCACACGCCCGTTCCAATTGGTGACGGGGCGTGTATGGCGTGGATCCGCATTTGGTGGCGCGCGTGGGCGTACGGATGTTCCAAAAATTGTTGATTGGTACATGGATGGCAAAATTAATATTGATGATTTGATTACTCACGTAATGCCATTGGACGATATTAATAAGGCGTTTGATTTGATGCATAGCGGTGAATCAATTCGATCTGTTATTAAGTTTTAATCATGAAACAAATCGAATCTCATCAATGTCATGGTGGTGAATTACAAGTATGGGAACATGCTTCGACGTCACTATCGTGCGATATGCGTTTTTCTATCTTTTTACCACCACAGGTGAAAGATGGGGTGTGTCCAGCCGTTACATTTTTATCGGGTCTTACATGTACGCATGATAATTTTACAAGTAAAGCTGGGGCTTATGGTGTTGCCGCGGAATTGGGATTGATTGTGATTGCACCCGATACATCACCGCGCGGTGATGATGTGCCCGATGATGTGGATTCATATGATTTTGGGAAAGGCGCAGGATTTTATATTAATGCAACGCAAACCCCGTGGGCAAAACACTTTCAAATGGAAGCATATATTGTCAAAGAATTACGTTCATTGATCGCGGACAATTTTCCAATTGATAGTGAACGTCAGGGTATTATGGGGCATTCAATGGGAGGACATGGTGCACTAACGTTGTTTTTAAAACATCCAGACCTGTATCAATCTGTGTCTGCGTTCTCGCCGATCGTTGCACCGTCACAAGTCCCATGGGGGCAAAAGGCTTTTAACGGCTATTTAGGTGATGATGAGATTGAGTGGACAAAACATGATGCGTGCCACCTTGTTGAAAGTTCTCAAAAAAAGAATATTGAGATACTAATTGACCAAGGTTTGGGCGATAATTTTTTGAGGGAACAGTTGAAACCTGAACTATTTGAAGATGCTTGTGCCAAGGTTGAGCAAAAATTAAACCTTCGTTTGCAAGATGGATATGACCATAGTTATTTCTTTATACAAAGTTTTATAGGCGATCACCTTCGCCATCATGCGCAAAATATTTTAAAATAAATTCATTTTACCTCTTGAAGATGGATTTTTTGACCCTATATCCTATAGCAAGGTTGATATAGAGGAGCGTCGTAACCATGCCTAAAAAAAATCCAATGCATTACTTTACTAAAGAAAGCCAAGAGGAGCGTAAAAAACGCATACTATCAAGGAGCATTAAAACGATTGTTGAGGAAGAACAGGAAAAATTACACAGTTATGTCGATGGTGTTGTTGGGCATTCGGATTTAAAAATGTATTTGCAAGAAATTATAAAATCTAAAAAATTTTACAGTTTGCGTAAACGTCATAACTTATCAGGAGGCTCTTTGGGATTACCAAAAAATTGTTGTTTTTACAGGTGTCGGTTGTCATCGAGAAGTGTCAAATAAACTTTCGTCATTTTATAGTGAAGCGGATATAACAATGAAATCGGGTATTTGTCGAATTAATGTCAATGAAGCAATCTATCATTATGTATCGGACACTAAGAAACATCTGAATAAAAGTTTTTGATAGTGGTTCGGGGCGCTCTATATATTTGGATGGTTTTGATGAGTTGGTTGAAAATCCGCGTCCTGCGATTGCGGATTGGCATGATTGGGAAGATATATTGTTAGATATTATTTTGAAACAAACATTTGATCAGTCAGTGCAAACACTAGTTGATGATGTCAATGTCACGAAAAATCTATGATAGATTTTTACAAAATTATCCTAAATTTAAAGCGTTAAGTCGTCGTGTAGTGCATTGTAAACCATATAGTGCGGATGAAATGTCATTCCTGTTACAGAAAAAAATGAAAGATAACGGATATAGAATTTGGGATTTCAGTACCTGAAAATTTGACCAAACAATTTCAACAGATAGTCAAAATTGGGTATAAAGTGTCAGGTCAATCGGCAATAAATACGATGGCTACAAAAATATTAAAAAACCAAGAGAGGCGATTGTCAAAGTTGCCGATGGATAAAATATCAAAGCAACGTTTGCGCAACATTTTGAAAGTTGACATTCCATCATTGTCTATCCCTGTTGATCGCGATAATGTGATTTACCTATAAAGAAAGAGAAGAAATGCCTGAGCAAACATTACCGCCGTGCCCTGAATGTAATTCGGAATTGGCATATGAAATTGATAGTGTTTTGAATTGTCCTGAATGTGGGCATGAATGGAACGAGGTCGAAGCACCTGTTATCAAGGATGCAAATGGCACACCGTTAGCGGATGGTGATGATGTGACGGTAATTAAAGATCTTAAGGTGAAGGGGGCATCATCCGTTGTAAAGGTAGGAACAAAAGTTAAAGGGATACGTCTTGTCGATGGAGACCATAATATTGATTGTAAAATTCCGGGAATTGGCCCTATGGGATTAAAATCTCAGTTTATAAAAAAGATTTAATCAGAGTTTTTAGTCGATATTTCGAGACGTTTAAGGCACCATTTTGCGTCTTTTAGTAATTGGTCCCAGTCATATGTCGTCGTGACATCGCGAGCGATAAAAACGATATCTGCAGATTTAAATGATAATTGATGGTCGTTATATAACGTATATGCGATCGCGCGTAGACGGCGTTTAGCACGATTGCGTATAACAGCGTTACCAATTTTTTTTGTGGCGGTGAAACCAAAACGAACGGCGTTTGTGTTTGTTTCAAGTGATTGAATAACAACACCAGTAGAAACCCATTTTTTACCTTTTTGGGCGACACATAAAAATTCAGGCCGTTTTTTCAAACGGCCTGAGCAATTATTCATTTCTGCATCTAAGGCTGTATTAAGCACTTAGTTTTTTACGACCTTGTCTACGACGTGCGTTGATAACTTTACGGCCACCAACAGTTGCCATGCGTGAACGGAAACCATGACGACGTGCGCGAACTAGGTTACTTGGTTGAAAAGTACGTTTCATTTCTTTAATCCTTTTTTAATTCTGAACAGGTTATAGTCTTAAAAAAAGAAAATGTCAAATCAAAGCTTGCCGTTGTTTACGCGCACACGTAATATAAGACAATAAAATTAAAAAAAGGGTTTTTAAATGAGTGATACTAAGGTTCAGAACAGATTTTCGTTACAAGATGATGATCTGTGGAATGCCGTAAATGATGCAGAAAAGCAAGGGTTTTTCGATAAAGTTGGTGAAATTGACGGTAAACACAAGCCAGAAATTGGAACAACAGAAATCCACTGGCGCCAATTGCCTTTTTATCAAAATGTAGCGTTAGTTCGCTTGCGTGATACAAATTGGGATCCATCACACTTGTGCGTGTATTACTTAACGCATAAGGGTGAATTAACACGCTTAGATGGAACATCACCGCCGATTCACATGACAAATGCAGAGGCGCCAATCAAGGTGACAGATGATAATGTTTTAGATTACCTTCGCTTTTTCTGTTTCTTTGTGCGTGGTGAAGAGGGTCCCTTTCTTGTATCCGAAACAATGGATACATATGGGATGCCACAAGATTTGGATGAAGGTACACGTCGTGCAATCGAAGGTGTTTTACGTCCTGCATCATATGAAGGTAAGAATGATGATGGTCATTTCCTATGTGATGCGATTGTTTATTATTCAAACGCGTTGTTCCTATCAAATTTTGCAATCCAACCATCAGGTATGATCGAAATGATGGAAGATGATCCGCTAGTCACTGATTTGACATCACGAGTTGATGTGCCAGTATCATAAATGATTAAAAGCGACTTAATTAAGTCGCTTTTTTATGGTTAACTATCTGGTAAATAACAATTTTATAAAATTGAGTCGTTTAAGTTTCGTAGTTTTAATGGAGTGTTTTTAACGCTTCATCAACGGTGAGGGGCTTGCTGAATAAATATCCTTGTCCTTCGACACATCCAATCTGGGTTAATTTATCCATATCATCTTGTGTTTCGATACCTTCCGCAATTACGCCAAGATCAAATGTTTTTGCCAATCCGATAATGGCTGCAACAATATCCATGCCTTTTTTATTATCACGAGCACGGTGAGTAAAGCTTTTGTCTATTTTGATGCCATCAATGGCAAATCGGTGAAGATAGCCAAGTGAGCTGTACCCTACACCAAAATCATCCAAGGCGATGGAAACACCGAGTTCTTTTAAACCATCAAGAATTTTTGCAGCATTATCGGCATTACCGATAAAGGCACTTTCGGTAATTTCAAGTTTGATATGCTTTGGATCGACATTCGCATTTTTCAAAACTTCGCCAATTCCCATGACCATCGAATTGTCTTCAAAATTCACACCTGATAAGTTCACACTAATAAATGGTTTGTCTGCCCCTTCTACGGCTTTGTGCATTTTAGGTATAATATCACAAGCCATTTCTAACATCTTACGATCAATCGCTTGAATGAGATTCATGCGCTCGGCAATCGGAATAAAATCATCAGGCATGATAACGCCACGTGTTTTATGATGCCATCTAATCAATGTTTCAAAACCAATTATTTTTTGATCGGTTAAGGACACAATGGGTTGTAGATAAGGTTTGAAATCACAATTATCAAGCGCACGGCGAATTTCTTGTTCTAGTGCTAATTCCTTTAAAGCATCTGTTTTGCGTGAGGCAAATTGGCTAAGTGCTGCATTCGGGCTGTGGAATGCTTTGCCGGCATCCCCCATAACACGACCCATAATTTCATCGTTGTGATCTTTTTCAATGCGTGAAAAACGATAGCGCTCAATCAACATGCTAAACAATGATGTGACAACAGGATCAAGCCCTTGTAGACGATCTTCTAATACGGACGAAGATATTATAAAGGCAATGCATTTGTTTTTTGCAATAGCCGTTGCAGAGCGCAATCCTGGTTCCATTAGTGCCATTTCACCGAAAAGATCACCAGCATTTAGTGTCGCAACACGTGTTTCGCCTTTTCCATTCAGTGCGCGAATAATATCGACGGAACCTTCTTCCAAAATGTAGGCATGATCACGAATATCGCCTTCGGCAAATATTTGCTCTCCTGCTTTAAAAATTTTACGTTTAACGTGCAATGATTGTGGGTCCATGTTCGATATTATTATTCTTATTTTTGTATGACACACACTACACTAAAGACAAAGTATTAATAAAATGTAACCACCAATATATTTATAAATTCACTAATGTCGCATTACCACCTGACGCGGTTATATTGTCGCTGATGGATTTTTCGGTCGTAAAGGCATGAAGGTAATGCGGGCCACCAGCTTTTGGTCCTGTGCCTGATAATCCTTGCCCGCCAAATGGTTGAACACCGACAACGGCACCTGTTTGACCGCGATTAATGTAAATGTTACCCGCCTTTATTAATTTTGAAATTTTACCGTGTTTGCCTTGGATACGACTGTGTAATCCAAAGGTGAGGCCAAATCCTTTTTCATTAATTTTTTCAATAAGGTTCTCAAGCTCGTCTTCCTTGTAACGGATAATATGTAGGATAGGGCCAAAGGCCTCTGTATTAATTAAATCAATTTCATTCATTTCTGCCATGAAAGGGGTGAAGAAAGTGCCATAGGCCTCAAGACGTTCATCATGCGGTGTTTCTAGTGTTTCTTGTGCGGTGCCTTCCAATTGAATGCGGTAATTGACAAGGTTGCGTTTTGCTTCTTCATCAATAATGGGGCCAATGTCTGTAGATAGGCATGATGGATCACCAACGGTTAAATGGTCCATCGCACCTTTTATCATTGTAATTATTTCGTCCGCGACGTCATTTTGAACACATAAAATGCGTAGGGCCGAACATCGTTGCCCGGCTGATCCAAAGGCGGAATATAAAACATCATCGGTAACTTGTTCGGGTAATGCTGTGCTGTCGACAATCATCGCATTTAACCCGCCTGTTTCGGCGATGAATGGAATGATCGCGCCATCTTTATTCGCCAATTGTCGTTGGATAATTTTGGCAACATCTGTTGATCCTGTGAATGCAACGCCTGCTAGAGATGGATGAGTAATAATTTTTTCACCGATTAGTCCATCACCTTGGATGAGGGCGATGACATTGTCAGGAATACCTGCTGCCAACATTAATCGAACAGCATATGTGGCGATAGCGGGTGTTTGCTCCGCAGGTTTAATCAAAACAGCATTACCCGCGACAAGAGCGGCGACAATTTGCCCAGTGAAAATGGCTAAAGGGAAATTCCATGGTGATATACACGCAAATATTCCACGACCTTCTAATTGCAGGGTATTGGTTTCACCGGTGGGACCTTCAAGCTCTTTTAATTTAAAATCGCTACGAGCTTGTACGGCGTAATAACGGCAAAAATCAACAGCTTCACGGATTTCAGCAATGGCATCAGGAATTGTTTTTCCTGCCTCACGGATTAATATTGCCATAAGTTCGTTTGTATTTTCTTCGTATAGATCAGCAATTTTTTCAAGTGCTGATACCCGTATCTCAACATCACACGCATTCCATGATATGAATCCGTTTTCTAAATTATAATAAGCCATCGTGATGTTATCATCTGTGGCGTATGTTGTGTGACCAATAATGTCATGATGGTTGGATGGATTTTCATTTGGAACATTATATCCATCGGTGATATCGATACCGTTTATAATGCAGGGGGCATCAATTTTTGTATCTTCGTAGTTTTTTATTGTTTCGAATAGGGATGTTAATGGTGTCTCTTCAAATAAATCTAACCCAGAAGAGTTTGTGCGCTTCTTATAAATTTGAGATGGTAAGGGGATTTGGGGATGAGCGTGATTATCCTTATTCGCCATAACCAAATCAATTGGATGTTGGGTCAAATCATTAATTGATGTGTCATCATCATAAATTTTATTAACAAAAGACGAGTTTGCACCGTTTTCTAACAATCGCCTGACTAAATAAGCTAATAAATATTTGTGAGTTCCAACAGGCGCATAAACGCAAGAAGGCACGTCCATAGATAAGATTTGATCGTGCAATTGCTCGCCCATTCCATGTAAGCGTTGAAAGATAAAACCTGTTTTATCAGCATCGGCTATATCCAAAATGGCAGCAACCGTTTGTGCATTATGTGTACCAAACATGGGGACGATCACGTCACGATTATTTAACAATTTATGTGCACACGCCAAATAGGACAGATCTGTGTTTTCTTTACGTGTAAATACGGGATACCCCTCATGACCTTCAACTTGGGCATGCTTGATTTCACTGTCCCAATAAGCACCTTTGACAAGGCGGATAGATATTTTTTGTTCGGCGGATTGTGCCCACAAGATTGCTTTATCAATGATAGCGTTCGCACGTTTGTGATAGGCTTGCACAGCGAATCCAAACCCGTCCCATGTTTTTAAAATAGGGTGTTGTGTAATATTTTTAATAATAGAAAGTGAGGTTGTTAGGCGATCGCATTCTTCGGCATCAACAGTCAGGTTAATATTATATTCAGCAGCAATAATACATAACTCTTGTAATTTTGCAGTGAGGAAAGGAGCACATTTCTTATGTTGTGCAAATTCAAATCGTGGATATAGGGCAGATAATTTTATCGAAATGCCAGGGCGTTTGAAAATATGTTGTGTTGTACTTGTTGATTGTCCAATCGTGCGAATGGCATGGGTATAGGCCTCGAAATAATATTGAGCGTCGGCACTGGTGCGTGCCCCTTCGCCCAGCATGTCAAAATTATAACTATATCCGTGTGTTAATCCAGACTGAGATTCTTCGATCGCTTCGTCTATATCACGCCCCAAGACAAACGTTTTTCCCATTAATCGCATAGCCTCGACACAGGCTTTGCGAATGATGGGCATCCCCATTTTTCCAATCATGCTATCTAATATTTTTTGTGAAAAAGACAAGCCGTATCCAGAAAATTTGCCAAGAAAACTATCGGCATTATCAAATAAATTTGACCAATCCCCATCGGATAATTTATCTTGGATCAAATCATTTGCCGTATTTGTGTCTGGAATACGAAGTAAGGCTTCGGCTAATGTCATCAAGGCCAAACCTTCTTCTGAAGTTAAATCATAAGATTGCATCAGAGCATTAAATCCTGATGTTTCGTTTTTCTTCGCGCGAATGGTTTCTATGAACACACGTGTCTGTTGTTCTATGTATTTTTTGCGGCTATGCGTTTTTTCTAATGTTTTTAGCAAATTTGGAATAACCAAATTTTCATCTTTGAACTTTAGCGCATAAAACTCATCCATGAACACAGGATATCATGAATTGTTTTATGCGCGGTAAGAAATTATTGTTTTTCAGATATATAAAGATAGCAATCTGCATTTGCGGCTAAAACCGCTACATAGGGCGTATGCATAACTTTATCTCCACCAATCGAAAAATCGTAATAGAGTCCTTTTGGAAAAAAATGATCGGTACTGTTTGCTGTGACCATTGTATCACCAAATCGAATGAAAACGTCATCCGTAGCGTAAATGCTTATAACACGTGTATCGATTTCGAACGCTGCTATGTTGCGTGCACTTACACTTGTTACATTAATCGCATGAGCACCATTTGGGTTAAGGGTTAATGCTGGAATAGGGTTGTTATCACTGTCCATAGGAAGCGTTGTCATGTTGTTATCTCTTTCGTTAAGGGATGAAAATAAAAAAACACCTGTAAAATCGGAGGGGATTTATACAGGCGCACTTATTGTGTGGATGAGGAAATAATGTTCTATTTTTGTTCTTTTGTCAACAGGTGATTTTATTGGGTAATAATACCACTTGTCCCGCGGACAACCCATCTGTTGTTTTCAATTGCGATTGAGGTAATACGCCCAACGCCATTCAAGCTTTCGCCAACAGCAACAGTGCGCAAATTTTGTGTACCTTTTTGTGCAACATAGGCTTGATCTGGTGATGCGCCACGCAGTTCCCAAACGACTTTAGGTTTTGAAATTTTTGGTGTTACCTTTTTCTTAGTTACAGTTTTTGTTGAGCGTTTTGTTACAGGAGGTTTTGCTTTTGATAATGTTTCAACGCGTTTTTCAAGTGTTGCAATGGTCGCTTCCATTTTTGAAATGAGGGCGTTATCAGGTGCTGGCGCTGGTGCAGCCATAATGGGTTCAGCATCCATTTTGTCCATGATGGTATCCATTCTTGAGGTGAGATCATTAAGTCGTGTACTCAACGTCTCAACCTGCGACGAAATCTTGATAATATCAGCGGATGTAGTAGCCGTCGTTGGTGAACTTTCCGTTGTTTCTTCAATGGATGATGTGGAGGCATTAATAGCTATATCACTTGTATCATCTTTAACAGCAACAGTTTCGATTGTTTGCATCACAGGTAAGGATGGGGAGATATCTGTATTGTTTGATACGGACGTGGTAGGTGTTTGTTTTATCTTCGTATGTGCATCAGAAGGTAACGGAAGTGTATCAATGGTTTCTATAGTTTCAATTTTTTCAATATCATTTTTTTTCGGAGCTGCTGGTTGTTTTAGTGTTGATAACATATCTTCTAGATCATCTTCATAAGATGGTGGGGTGTCTAACACATTGAACAAATCGTTATCTGCATTGTGTTGTTTAGTGACTTGTTCTTCATTATTTGCATCGGCCAATATATCGGGGTTTCCTAGAAATCCTTGGGGAGATGTTGGGGTGTTTAGAGTACCAGAGATAGCTTGCTGTGCTAAATCTTGTTTTTCTTGTAATGAAGGAGCTTGCGAGGCAGGTTTTTGTTGGATAACAGAGACGGGTGTTGGTGCACTACCGATAAATTGATCGTATCCAAGAACAATAGCGGCAATACCAACAAAACCAAAAACGCCAATATTAAACCAATTTATTTGTGATTTTGGAGAATGGCTTGTGGTTACATTTTCGCCTTCATAAAAATCACTCTCGATTTCCTCATCCCAATCGTCGTTTGAAAAGGTACTGTTGTCGCTGGTTTCATCAAATGGTTCCTCAAACGTATCAGAGAGTTCTTGCGCAAGTTGATCATTTTCTAATGGATCAATGTTTATATCATCTGATTTATTTATATTATCGTCCATAATTTATTGCTCCAAAACAGGTTCTGTGAATAAAATTCCAAGGGCGGTTCCTCGTGCTACACGCACAAGAATTTTTGTAGAATCAGCTTCATTGTCCATGAATTCAGCAATTTCGGAAAAACCCTCTTCAACACCTCTTCCAATTTCTTGTTCAAAATCAAGAGCCTTTGTCTCCTCGACAACAGTGTCACCTGATACAGTAACCGTTGTTTCTGAATCTTGTGCGATGGCAGATCCCACACCTTCCAAAAATTTAGCGGCAGCTGGTAAGAAAACACGTGTCCAATAGCGACGATCTACATCCGAGGCAACACCAGGAAGTGTTGTTGATGGGTCGATAGCAACAGCAGATATAGGTTGATTGATTCCGTCAATGATAATTGAATTAAAAGAGAGAACCAAATATTCATCCCTGAGTGAGAATTGTCCCAAGAGGCGTGCACCAGCCAAAGGGCCAGAGACTAGTTGGGCTAAAATAGGCCCAGGAACATCGCTGTTGGCTTCTGTCAAGAGTTGGGCGTAATTTATGTCGCCAGCAGGAACAAGAATTGTTTGGACAACTTCACCACTATCGTCGGCAGAATAAGTTATGTTGCTAGAAGTTGAATTATTTAACGGTGTGTCGGGAATTCCGTCACCATCTGTATCTACCATTGTGCCCTGCTGGGCGGATAACTCGGCTGCAGCTAAATTTTTAAAGTAATCTTTTGATGTTACTTGTTGAATTTTTGGATTTGTCGGATTGTGGTTTCCTAAAATACCACTAACATCCGTGGCCATGGCTTGAGCAAGTGCTTGAATGGCTTCTGGACTGGGCATTGCAACAGGTTGTTGCACAGGTGCAAGGTTTTGTGGTGCAATAAGAACTGGTTCTTCTTCAATTATAGTTGCCTTTGGCTCTTCCATGGCTGAACGAAACGTTGCTAAGGGATCAAATTCTTCGTAAGGTGGTGTTTCTTCTACTTCAGTTAGAAGTTCTTGTTCTTCAGGATTAATAAGCATAGGGATAGTGCTTGTTCCTGTTTGTACGGCACGATCAAGTCGTTGTTCGTTTACTTCTTCTAAAACATCAGCATAGTTTTGTGATATTTCACCACCGAGAATTTCGCGATCATCAGGTGCGTTTGAAATACGTGATTCTTTGTCGTCTTTATCTCCAGAAAAAATCATAATAGCGGCTATAACCAATATTATACCTCCAATAACAGCAAAAATTTTTATTAAAGGATTGTTTTGCCAGACATCTTTTAAAGAATTTTCTGAATTGAAATCTTCAAAGCTGTTGTCATCGAAATTGTCAAAATCGTCGTCGTTAAAATCGTTCATATTTTTTAACCTTAATTATATTCAATCATGGCTCGTGTCATTTTTCCATTATCGGATAAAAGAAGGACAGGAGATTTATTAATAATGTAAACATTTGTTCCATCAGCGGAAGTTATGGAGTTGCTCCATCCTGGTGAGAGCAATGTTAACGGGGTGCGAACATAGGTTTGACCGCCAAGATCATAGGCGATTGTACGCCCGTCAGCTCCCTCAACGTTTAATTTTTTTGCACCAGCAGGCGGTGTGCCATCAAGAATACGAAGAATATCTTCTCCACCAGCTTGCGCACTCGTTATCGAAGGACCGTTGTCGATAAGTGGCGTTTCTGCATAAGGGCCATATTCAGGAATTTGCGCATCAAATCGATATTGTACTTTTTCCAATTGAGTACTTAATGAAAAAATAACGGGTGTTTTTAAATCGAGAAGGCGAATAGATAGGTTGCCAACTTCATGTGCTTTCATCGGGCTAATACGAACGATGTTTTCACCTTCTTTTGGTTGAATAATTTCAAAATTTCCACCCCAGCTTAAATCTTGTATAGGCCAAGGTTGTCCAGTCATATCAACGATATTTAAAGTTGTAACGTAACCTGGCGACAACTGTATAACGGGAGGCAGTGAACCTGGATCTAGAGAGACTGATTGCATTGTAATTTCTGGTTTCGGTGCGCCACCGATACGACTTTCTGAGGCTTCGCGTATATCACGGTAACGATCTAAAATGTCCATAATTTCTTCAGGTTTCAGTGGGAAAGCACCATTCATTGTTGCTTCAAAAGCAGCCTCGCGTGCCATACGCTCTGTTTCAGCTTGTCGTTCTTCTAGTGACATTCCTCCATCAAGATTGTAGTTTTGTAGAGCCTGATTAATGGCTGATTGTTGTAAACCACCTTGCTGTGTCCCTCCAATTGTTGGAGGGGGTAATTGGTTATTGTGCATGGAAACAACAGGTCGTGCAGGAACTTGTTGTGTAGGTGATTGACCATTATCCGCGTTTGATTTTCTAAATTGATCTAATGGATTACTAGATTGTGCCAAAGCCGTGTGTGCGGTTAATGACAAAAATCCACTAAATACAAGTGTTTTAAATGTTTGTTGAATGACAGTATTGACGTCAGTCATGTTTTTCACCTTATGACAAAATATTATTTTACGACCCTTTATAGGCTATCCATTGCTCGATGCCAACACCATTTGCGCTTTCTAATTTGGGTACACGCACAATAACCAATCGGATGTTCATAGTGTCGCTGCGTCGTGATTGGCCAAGTTCATATGTGATTAGCATAGGCATTTCGACTTCCCACCTGTAAACCCCTGTCGGCATAAGTCCTTCTGCTAAAATTGTAGGCGCAGATCGAGGTGTTGCGGATATAACTTGACGATTGCTTGTTACAGTTTCAATCATACCGGAATCCTGCAAAGCCTTTGTAAAGCTTCCCCATCCACGGCGTGTAAAATGACGTGACGACTCTTGCAAACGACGACGATAATCGTGAAATCCAAAAGTCATAGTCTCGCTGGCGGCTTGTGCAGCCCATGATAAAAGTGCGGGTTTGCTCAAATTTGCCTGTGAAAGGGCTATCATTGGTACAACGCGGCCGTCCTCTGTTGTGGCAAAATAGGTGCGTGTAGGTGTGTATATGTTTAAAAAAACAACAAATGTGGCGATAAGTCCGACGATAGCAATAGCCTCAATAACGGCTATTTTTATAAGTGTACGATACCCGTCACGGTAAAATTGATTGCGAATAACAACATTGCCAAGGGGAGATGTGACCTCGGGCTTGTTTGGATTTTTCGCTTGTGACGGAGCCTGTCTTTTTTGTGGCTGTTTGTTTTGTTGTGCGCTCATGACGTATAGATTACTGTTTTTCTTGTTCTTTGGCCATTAATATTATGCGTTTTTTGTTATATTTTATAGAGGTTATCTTCATAAAAAAAACTGGTTTTTTGTACATGCTCAGGTAAACTATAATAAATTCTTAACGATTTTGTGCTAAATTTGAAAGAATAAGAAAAATATTTGATATTTAATTAAAGGGTTTTTATGCATAAATTTATTTTGGCATTCTTTGTAACTGTAATGGCAACTGCTTGTTTTGTTAATGAAGGCTATGCTGTACCGGTTAACCCCGGTGGTTCGACATCAACGGGATCAAGCGGATCATCAGAAGCTGCGCATGTTCCAGCGGAGGCAATATCTGCAGGTGGAGGTTCAGGGATTGATGTAAAAATCGGAGCGGATGAAACTCAGCCGATCATTGATTCTAATTTAGAGGCGGCGAATGCGATTATTAAAAACCTTCAATTGATGGCCAAACAAGCCTTAACATCTTTGACGGGGTCGGATGTGCAGCGAGTAAATGTTGCGCAGGGGGCAAGCCAAAATGCGGCGACGACAGCCCGTGAAGGTCATAATGTAACAACAGTTATTAATAACAGTGATATAGCGGAAAATAATTGTTCCTTGCTGACGACCAGTCGTGGTATGGGGCCTGCTTACTCTCGTGCAAGTGCGTATGCCGACGCACGAAATGCATCCACTATGGCGGCCATTAATAATGAGGCCGGCACAACATTTGAAAATGGCCTTGTCGATGGGATGAGAAAATTGTTTGAAGAGGAAACGGTTGCATTGTGTTCTGCACAGGGGAATGGGGCAAAAAATAGTTTTTGTGGTGGTGATGGAACTAATGTACATTTATCGGCGTCTAGTGTTTTGAATAATAGGGCAATCACAGATGACGACCTTGCTAAGGTTGATTATTTTGAAAAATTGATGACACAAACACGGACAATACTGGATGTATCACCAGATGTTTTGGAAGATCCTAAAACAGATGGAAAAGTTTTGTTTATTGAATCGGAGAGATTAAAAGCAGAAATGTCTATATTTAATACTGTGTTAAATAACTTAATTGCAAATAATAAGGTTGATGGAACAGGGTCAGCTGCAGTTCCCTATTTAAAAGAAATTTTAGAAGAGGGTGATTTTTTAGATGCAGCAACGCGAGAAAAATTATTGCCTGGTGGTCAAGGAAGTCATATGGGGCAGCTAGAAGCATTAGCGATTGGTTTTATGAATCCTAACTATTCAAAGCAGAAATTTTTTACAACAGATAAGGCTTATCTCAGCTCTATTTTATTTCAAAATGTATTGAATAATTATATTCAAATACAGCAAATGAAATTATTGGAAGCGATCGCTTTGTCAACTAGTGCAACAGTTGTGGTGAACAGAGAACCTGCTATAGAATCGTTAAATGTTAAGGTTCGTAAGGCTAACTCTGGGAATTAATTTTTAAAAATAGTAACTGGTAATTGTAAAATAAAACCGCCTTAAAGGCGGTTTTATTTTGTCTGAGTTTATTCCCATTCAATGGTGCCTGGGGGTTTTGAGGTAATATCATATGTGACACGGTTGATTCCCTTTACCTCATTAATAATGCGCGTTGCCACACGGGATAGAAAATCCATTTCAAACGGGTAAAAGTCAGCTGTCATTCCATCTGTTGACGTTACCGCACGCAATGCACATGCATAATCATATGTGCGTCCATCACCCATCACACCAACCGTTTTAACGGGAAGGATAACGGCAAATGCCTGCCATATTTCATTGTATAAACCTTCTTTGCGGATAGCGTCCAAATAAACGGCATCTGCTTCGCGCAAAATATCTAGTTTTTCACGTGTTAGTTCACCAGGGCATCGCACGGCCAATCCAGGTCCTGGGAATGGGTGGCGTGATATAAAATCATCATTAAGTCCTAATTCTTTCCCAAGAACGCGCACTTCGTCTTTGAATAGCTCACGTAGCGGTTCTAGAATTTTCAAATTCATTTTTTCGGGTAATCCGCCAACATTATGGTGTGATTTAATTGTTACGGATGGTCCGCCAGTAAAGCTAACGCTTTCGATGACATCAGGATATAATGTCCCTTGTGCCAACCATTGTGCGCCACCAATGCGGGATGAACAGTCATCAAACACATCAATAAATGTATTGCCGATGATCTTACGTTTTTGTTCAGGGTCGCTAACACCTTCTAATTTTCCAAGGAAAAGATCGCTTGCGTCTTCGTGTATGAGTGGAATGTTATAATGATCACGGAACAGGTTAACAACCTGTTCACTCTCACCTTTACGCATTGTGCCTGTGTCAACATATATACAGGTTAACTGATCGCCGATGGCCTCATGAATAAGAATAGCTGCAACAGAACTATCAACACCGCCGGATAATCCACAAACAACTTTGTCATTACCGACCTGCTCACGGATTTTTGCAATGGCTTCGTCTTTATAAGAGGCCATGGTCCAGTCACCGGAACATCCTGCGATATCAATGATAAAATTACGAATAAGATCGGTCCCATTTTGTGTATGGGCAACTTCTGGATGGAATTGAATGCCGTAAAATCTTTTCTCTTCATTTGCAATAATGGCAAATGGTGCGCCGTTGGATGTGGCGACAACATTGAAACCATTTGGAATATCGGTGACACGATCGCCGTGGCTCATCCATACGGTTGGTGTGTCGCCCTTGCTCCATGTTGAGCCAAATAGTGCGGCATCGTTAACAACATCGATTTCGGCACGACCAAATTCACCATCATGACCGGCCTCAACCGTTCCTCCCAATTGTGTAACCATGGTTTGTTGACCGTAACAAATGCCCAGAATGGGGATGCCCATTTCAAAAACACATTGTGGTGCGCGGGGGGAGTTTTCTTCAGTCACACTACATGGTCCGCCAGACAAGATAATTGCCTGAGGGTTATAGGCCTTTATGCGTTCTTCGGCGGCGTCATTAAATGGCCAAATTTCACAATAAACACCATGTTCACGCACGCGTCGCGCGATAAGTTGTGTGACTTGTGATCCAAAATCTATGATTAGTATATTATCGTGTTCCATGGACATGTTATGCATTAGATTGTTCCTTTAGGCAACTGCGCGTTTAGGATATGTGTTGGTTGATTTTGTATATGATATATTAAGTTCGTCTTGCACATGTTGTGGAATACGTTCGTTAATTAATCTCTCTAAATTTCCCATCATATTTGATTGAGCCCCTGAATTAGAAAAAATTACTCTACAAAGAGTGTCTTTAATATCCAGTTTTATAATGTCGGGATGAGGGGATGTTGTTGTTTGTGAGGATAGGGTGGCAGCAAGAAATATATTGGTGAGTGTTTGTGCGTCCAAACAATTGTGAAATGTCATTTCAACAATATGTTCGCGTGTTGAATTTACAATATCTTGGAGTGTTGGGAGATGCGTCATTTTGATGACCTTTCTGTTTTCAGTCGGTTAAAAGGTGATTTTTATAATAGGGTGATAAATTGTACCGTCAAGTGTTATGTGAAAATAATTGTTGTTTTTTTGAAAGTGTTGTGTTATTTATAGCGTCCAACTTAGATATATAAAGGAAGAAACCAATGACAACTGACTCCAACCTACCTGAACGTCTAGTTCTAATTTTTTCACAAAATGCTAAAGACCTTGACCGTACAAAAACGTTTCGTGTGCGTGCCAATGGTGAAATTCATGAATTTCAACGTATGATGGACGCTGATGATAATAGCCAACCGCATATCATTCCATATTTTTGGAGAGATACAGAAACAGTGGTTATTAATTCTGCTGATATTGAGAGAACTCGTGGATCTAATGAATTACCAAAGCTTGGTGAAGTGGTTTCTCAACTTAATGCGGAAGACAAAAAGCGTAGAGATGCCCAACTTCTTCCATATGGTGGTGGCGCACAAGTTCGAGAAACGGTTGTAACACCGTCACGCCACCGTACGGTACGTTTGTAATTAATGACGAAAATTGCGGTTGTTGGAGGATTCAGAGGATTTGAAAATGATCCTCAATCCAATGACTACAAATTTGTGATGCCTGCATTAGAATATTTGCGGGCATCATGCGTTTCGGTGAGTGATAATCCAATATTTGATGCGATTAATTTTGAAGATAATCGTAATTTTTTGAATGAAGATTATCAATATGATGCTGTCTTTATTTCTCATGTCCCAAATGGTCGTAATACATCGTGGACACGGATGTCGTTCAATCATTTTTCTAGCGCAACAAATGTAGATGAACGAAATGCATTAGCCAATACAATTGATTCAAAAAATTCACCACAAAGGTGGAGCGACCGTATTGCTCGATCAAATGCTAAAATTGTTATGACCGTTGGTGGATGGATAGAGGTAAATCAACATTTTTTAATGGAATGTGAAAATTTTTCGCAAATATATGAGCCGATGATAGCACCCAAAAATTCTGCATCACTTGTCGGTGTGGGAAGTGTTTTTGAAAAAGATAAGCTATCTCAAATTTACGCAGATAAAGTAGACGTTCCATATCAATGGTTAGGAATATCTGCATCTCATGAGTTTTTAAGAGAAAACCAGAGACGCCAAAAATCAGAGGCAACATTTCTGTCACGGCAAATACAATCACGTCGACTTGCCATTTGATTTTGTCATTGTTCTTTCATGGATCTGTTGATAGTCTGACGCCAAATAAATTAAAGGAAAATTTTATGAACGATCTTATCCAGCAATCAAAAGAAATTATTTTATCAAAACTTAATGGTGAAACGCCGAAAATGGCTATTACATTGGGGTCTGGCCTAGGTGATTTGGCAAAATCATTAACTGATGTCACTGTTATCCAATATACAGACCTTCCTGGTTTTCCAAAGCCATCTGTTGAAGGGCACTCGGGTGAAATGCATATCGGTAAGTTGAATGATGTGTCAGTTATCTGCTTGAAAGGACGAGTTCATCTTTATGAAGGTTTGGATAAAATTCCAAATTTAAAAGTGATGATTAGAACATTAAAAGCGGTTGGTGTTGAAATATTGGCGCTTACAAATGCAGCTGGATCTTTCCGTGTTGAAAATCCCGTTGGAACCCCTGTTATGATTACAGATCATATTAATTTCCAAGGGACGAACCCATTAATTGGTTTGAATGACGATGAGTGGGGACCACGTTTCCCAGGTATGGATGAAGCATGGGACATGGACCTTCAAAATGCAATGCGTCAATCGGCAAAAGAAGCTGATGTTCGTATTGGTGAAGGGACATATTTAGCCGTTATGGGGCCAACATTTGAAACTCCTGCCGAAATCAACATGATGAAATTGATGGGGGCAGACCTTGTTGGTATGTCCACGGTTGCGGAAAACATTATTGCAAATCATTGTGGTCTTCGCGTTGTTGGTGTGTCGGCCGTAACGAATTTAGCCGCAGGGATGAGTGATATTGAACTGAGCCATGATCAAACATTGGATGGTGCAGAAGAGGCAAAACCAAAAATGGAAGCGTTATTTAAACAATTTGTTAAAAACGTATAATAAATTATCCGATTGAGGCAATGATACAATCATAGCCTTCTGCAATTGATTTGAGCCCGCCTGGTGTGGGCTCTTTTATTGTGCGGAGATGCCAATCTGTACCGATACGCTCAATTTCGCAAAATTTCATCGCGGTTGCTTCGCCAAAACTTTCGTTCATGTCGTCACGGCCAAGCTCTTTATCCGTTTCTTCGTTTACAATGCGCACAAATGCATTTTCAACTTGTTTAAATGTATGATCTCGTTCATCGGCCATATAAATAGATACGGCAAACACAATTTTGTAAACATCGTATGGAAGAGCACTAATATCAACAATAATTGCCTCGTCATCACCTTCGCCCATACCTGTGCGGTTGTCACCTTGGTGGCGAACGGACAAGTCAGCAGATTTTAAATTGTTGTAAAAGACAAAATCTGAATCCTCACGTGTTTTTTCATCCTTATTTAGGATAAAGCATGAAAGGTCAACATCTATATTTTCACCGTCGAACTGTTTTAAATCCCATCCCGCGGCAATACGCAGTTGTTTTACCGTGCGGTCTTCCTCGTTCAGGTTAATAGTGTCGTCTTGATTATTGCTCATGATCTTTACCTTATAATGACTGGTACGCTAGTAACATGATATACGCAAGATACCCACCTGCATAGAGGACACCAACAAATCGTGGTAATTTTTTAAACACAAGTAATGTAATGATAAACATCGCTGTGATCCCAATCATTAATGGGATATCTTGTGCGATCATTGTTGGTTCCGTATCGGTAATTGAATATGATTTTATCATACCGATACCACCCAAAACCATCATGAGATTGAATATATTTGATCCAATGATATTTCCGATAATCATTTCACCTTGTTTTTTCATGGCCGCAATGGCACAGGTTGTGAGTTCTGGCAGGGATGTTCCAATGGCAACAATGGTCAAGCCAATAACACTTTCACGAATACCAATGATACGCGCCGTTGTGACCGCACCACGGATGAGGAGTTCCGCACCAACGGCCAATCCAATCAATCCAAATAAAAGCATGATGAGTGCCTTTTTATGACTCTTTGGCGCTTGTTCTTCTAATTCATGTTCCGCTTCAATAATCGCCTCGGCGCGTTCTGGATTTTTGGATGCAGAATAATATTGAAATACGACATAGGCGATAAGAAGTAGGATGGTGGCAACGCCGATGATTGGTGTAACCGGCATAGTGATTAATATCCATGACCATGCCAATGTGACGAGTGCCAAGCCAACAAAATCATTACGCAATGCGGATATGTTCGCCGCAAGCGGTGCGATGATGGCACACACCCCCCCAACGAATAAGATGTTGGATATGTTTGATCCAACCATACCACCAACGGCTATACCTGGCATACCGTTGATATTGGCGTTGATGGATGCAATGAGTTCAGGCAGTGATGTTCCAAAGGCGACAATGGTGAATCCAACCAATAATGGTGGCATGCCATAATGATGAGCAATTTCAACCGCACCATCAATGGTCAGGTCGCCCCCTTTAACAAGGATAACCATCCCTAAAATGAGGGTCGCAAGTGATAAGATAATAACGTCAAATTGTGATAAAAATTCCATGGGGTATAAATAGCGAACTTTGAACGGTTTGTCTTTATTATAAAGGCATTTAAGTCGGTTAAGTTTAAATAATGGTTTCTAAGTTGTTGATATTATTGATTCCGACTTAAACGACGTAGGTTTTTTATTTTTCACTATTGTAACGGCTTTATGGTATTTCATAATTGATTATAGTTCAAAATCATTGAGCTATGTTATTTTTTATTCTCTGGTTTCGTTCTTAAAAGTGTAAAAGGTTTCTCTTCGTGTCTAACCATGCCAATAATAATCGAACTTATAATGAATATCTCTGTGATGATTGATGGATATGATTGTTCTATGAATCCATAACTTAACCATAGTAAGGCACCGATAATTGAAATACGTGCGGTTATATAGCGATTTTTACGGACAAAGAAAAAACTTATACCAATAGTATTTGCAGCAAGGGGAAGTAAATCGGTTGTTTTTGAATATACGAATGTAAAAAATAATGTCCAAACAAAGCATAGCAAGAGCGCAGCAAATATTTTTGTATATTTATCATTAATGTATACAAGCGCCGTTTTACGCGTCATGTTAGTTAAGTTTATTAATGCCCCTGCCGTCGCACCTAAAAAAAAGAAATGAATACTCCACAGTAGTGACGAAAATATTTGGGTAAAAAATATTTGTCGAGGCTCTTTGCGTTGAAAGCTAAAAATTGTGAGAGAACATGCAACGAAGCCAATAAGATTAATTAAAATAGTGTGTGTATCCATTGAAATTTAATCTGGTTTTATGGGCGTTGTCGATATTTTTGTTTTTGCAGGTGCTATATCTTGGGTAGCTTTGAGAATATCGCGTGCAAGTGGGGCGGCGGTTCCTGATCCGCTTCCTCCATGTTCAACAACGACGGATACTGCATATTGTGGGTTATTATAGGGGGCATAGCCAACAAATAGAGCATGATGTCGATGTTTCCAAATAATGTCATCTTGGGACAATAATCCCGCGCGACGTTCCGCCATTGTAATACGGCGAACCTGCGCGGTTCCAGTTTTTCCCCGCCATTTCTTGAGAGTCTATTTGAATTGCGGATGATTTTGCCGTGCCATCTTTTCCTGCAATCACAAGTTCCATACCCCGTTGCACCATGCGAAGTTCGCGATTGCTTAATCGCATCTTGGGCCATTGTTGTTGACGTTTACGTGTGTGATAATGTCCATCATGGGCAACAATCCATGGTTCAACGGCATATCCACCATTGGCAATGCGTGATGTCATGACGGCTAATTGCAACGGAGTAGTTAGTAAGTGTCCTTGCCCAATCGTTGTATTAATGGTCTCACCCAAATGCCAATCAGTACCCAGTTTTCCTAATTTCCAATTTTTATCAGGAACGAGCCCCGCGGACTCTTGTGGTAGGTGTAGATCATAAACCTGTCCAAGACCAAAACGGCGCGCCATATTGGCGATACGTTCGATACCTAATTCTTCGGCTATGTTATAAAAGAATACGTCACAGGATTCCTCTAAGGCTGTATAAACATTTGTGTATCCGTGTCCGGATCGTTTCCAGCAATGAAAACGTTCTTTGTTAACATCGTGATGCCCATTACAGAAAAAATTTGTTTCTTCATCTATAATTCCTGCCCTCTAGCGCTGCCAGAGCCGTAATCATTTTAAAGGTTGAACCTGGTGGGTATTGCCCTGATAGCGCTTTATCATTTAATGGTTTTCCTGGGTTTTTGAGTAATCCATCCCATGTTTTTTGTGGAAGTCGCGTGGCAAATAGGTTTGGGTCAAAAGATGGATATGATGCGCAGGCATAGACGGCGCCACTATGCACATCCATAACAATGGCGGAGGCTGATTTTTCGCGTGATAAAATTTTCATGACCTTTTTTTGCAGGTCAATATCAATGGTTGTTGTAATGGTGCGTCCAATGACGCCTTTTTCTTCGTTAAGTTCACGTACCATACGGCCTGCGCTATTTACTTCGATAGATTTTGTTCCCGCGCGACCACGGAGTCGCTTTTCAAATTGTTTTTCTAGTCCTGTTTTTCCAATTTGAAAGTCGGGTAGACGTAGGATTGGATCATTTGTCATTTCCCTGTCATTGACACGACCAACGTATCCAACAATATGAGCAAAATGTTTGTCGTAGGGGTAAAGTCGTTTTTGTCCTACATCAATGGAAATACCAGGAAGATCGGGAAGTGATATTTCAATCGCAGACACATCTTCCCAATTCAGGTTGTCTTTAATTTTAACAGGGATAAAGCGTGCCTGTTTTTTTGATCTTTTGATGATTTCTTCTTTTTCCGATGGGCGCAGGTCAATAATACGGGCGAGATTGTCGAGTGATTGTTGAATGTCTTGGGTTTGTTCGGGGATAATTTGTACGCGAAAATTTTGTTCGTTATAAGCCAACATTTTGCCATGGCGGTCAAGGATGTAACCACGTACAGGTGTTGTAAGGTTGACGTGAATACGGTTGCGATCGGATAATGTTTGATATTGTTGTCCATCAACAATTTGTAACCACCCTAAACGTGAAAATAACCCTCCGTATAATGCGGTGCTTAACAAGCCAAGGGTAAAGGCGCGTCGTCCGAATTGTTTTTTGTTGGAGGTGTTATCGACCATATCCAGACATTACACGGTGCACCCCTTTAAGGACAAGTAAGATCGGTCCATAAGCCACAATATTAATAACGATGGCAAGAAGGGATGGCCAAAGACTCCACAATTCCCACGTTAAAAGACTTGCCATGCACCAACGAATAATTTCAAACCCACATACGATGATAGCAAACATGAGATAGTGATATAATGCAGGTTGGGACAAGATAATGCGACGAATTTTAAATAAAATCATTGTTAGGGTTACGAACAAAAAGGCATGCAATCCCAATAATCCATCAATAGCAAAATCAATGGCGAGTCCGCTTAGGAAAATAAACCATAATGGTGTGATGGCGGGTTTATGAATGATCCAGTAAAAAAGAGGTGTTAGGAAAAAAATACTGTGAACATTTTCAATGGCTAAAAAATCAAGTGAGCGCATTGAAAGTACAAGAATGACGATGTTGATAATATAGGCAGGGAATGCCTTAACCTTTGATGGTTTATTGTCCTTTAAATCAAGTAAAGACATTGTTTACCTTATCGTAGGGTGGGTAATGATGACGATGCAACAGATCGTGATGTTGATCCTGCTGGAACGCCATAGTCAACGACTTGCACATACGATGCACGTTCAGGAGTTGCATATGGACGAACGGCAATTTGATTATTGTCTGTCAAATATGTTTCACCAACGGGAACACCGTATGGAAAAATACCACCATGACCAGATGTTATGATTTTTTGACCTGGTTTCACTCCATTTGTCTCGGGTAAGTGATCTAAGATAGGGTCACCATTATTTGTGCCGGCTAATATGGCACGATCGCTTAAGCCATCAATGGTCACTGGGATGCGCGAGTTAACGTCACTTAATAATAGAACGCGAGATGTTTCTCTTCCTGTTTCAATAACGCGACCAATCAACCCTTCATGGCTTAGGACACCGCGACCTTTTTCAAGGCCATCATTTTCACCAAGGCGAACAAGAATTGTGTGTGAATATTGTGTTTTTGTATCGTCGATAACTTGTCCCGCCCTATACGATACGGCGTTGTCATCTTTCATTTTCAATAGTTCGCGAAGAGCCTTGTTTTCAGCATCCAAACGATTGGCCGTTTGATACCATTGCATCAAACGTTCATTTTCTTGGGATAACATGTCATGTGTTTCTTGTATTTCCCACATGGTTTTAACCCTAGCAATTTTATCAGATAGGGCATTAACAGGGGTTGTTAATGCATCGGATATACCCAATGTGTAATCAGAAATGAAATGTTTTGTTTTATTTGAAAAATCGGTTGAAATAATGTTGGTTATTAAAAGGGAGACGGATAGTGCAAGGAAAACTGATGCAGTTTTTCCAACCTTACGATCCTGACATGTTGATATGGACATTTCACGGGTGGTTAACCCCAATCCAATCGAACTTTTTCCCAATTTAAACCCCTATCTCACACATTGTATGAGGTTTGTTGTACGTACAATTTATAGCATTAAAGAAATATTAAGATTTATTCAATAGGCTTGTACGAATCTCATGATAAAACGTTTGTTTGATTTGGGCAAGGTTATGTTTTTATGAAGTTACTTGGCTTTGAAGCGTGCTTGTTGAAAGGATGGTTTTTTCCTCTAAGGCTTGCCCCGAACCTAATGCAACGCACATTAATGCATCGTCAGCCGCGATAACAGGTAGGCCGGTTGCATAGCGTAAAACATAATCTAAGTTCGATAATAGGGCGCCTCCACCGGTTAAAACAATGCCTTTGTCGACAATATCTGCAGATAGTTCAGGGGCTGTGTTTTCAAGGGCAACCTTAACTGATTCAACAATCTGGCTTACAGGTTCCGCCAATGCTTCGGCGATTTGACGTTCTGTCATTGTTATTTCTTTTGGAACACCATTCATGAGGTCTCGACCTTTGATTTTCATAGTGCGTCCGTCGCCATCGGATGGAGGGCACGCGGCACCAATTTCTTTTTTAATACGTTCTGCGGTTGCTTCTCCAACTAACAAATTATGAACACGTCGGATATAGGCAATGATAGCTTCGTCCATTTTATCACCACCAACGCGTACGGATCGTGCGTATACAACACCGCCAAGTGATATGACAGCAACTTCTGTCGTTCCACCACCAATATCAACAACCATTGATCCCGTTGGTTCTGTAACAGGTAATCCTGCTCCGATAGCCGCAGCCATGGGTTCTTCAATGAGGTAAACTTTGCGTGCGCCAGCGGATTCTGCTGCTTCTGTGATTGCGCGTTGTTCAACGGCGGTTGATCCCGATGGAACACAAATAACGATTTCTGGTGATACGAAACTACGTCGATTATGAACCTTGCGGATAAAGTGTTTGATCATGGCCTCTGCGACATCAAAATCAGCAATAACGCCATCACGTAATGGACGAATAGCCGTAATGTTGCCGGGTGTGCGGCCTAACATTTGTTTGGCTTCATTTCCAACGGCTAAAACTTGTTTTTTTCCATTAATATAGGCAATGGCAACAACTGAAGGTTCGTTTAAAACAATCCCTTTGTCTTTCACATAGACGAGAGTGTTTGCTGTGCCAAGGTCGATTGCCATGTCGGCAGAAACAACAGAAAATAATTTTGATGCGAAACGGAGCAAATCTTTAGCCATGGTTTCTTGTATATTTTTTCAATGTGGGTGGAAAGTGTAAAAAAGGAATTACACACGAAAAAATACAGATAATTTTACGCGATTGTATCTGATTTTTTTATTGTTGAACTTATGATGTTCAATGTTAATTTATCAAGTTTACTGAGTTCGTGGTCAATTTTTTCACGGGCAATTGGAATTATGGTGGCTGCGCCCTTAACCTTTGCTGTCGCTGTATAATTTTTTGCGTCAACAAGTCCTTTTACACCGATGAAATCGCCGGCTATCGATGTTGATATGGATTCTATTTTATTGTTCTCACCGACTTTAAGTAATTCAATTTCACCATGAGCGATAAGGTAAACTATGGATGCAGGTTGCCCTTCTCTAAAGACAACTTGTCCATCAGTTAATATTTGACAATCAGTAACTTGTTTCATGGAAAAATGTTCTGATATTTATACGAGGTTGTCAATTACCCTTGACGAGCTTTGTTACGTGGATTGTTAGGATCAATCACGTAAACACGTCCTTTACGACGAACAACTTTACATGAACGTCCACGTGTTTTTAAACTTTTTAATGAATTTACAACTTTCATAACTCTTATCCTTAATTAATTCTGCTCTGCTTTTAACGGATTAATAACATTCCTGTCAATAGTTAGTTAACCAATTGATGCTTTAATGTGAATGAGGAATAATAGGGGCTATGACGAAAACTATAAAATTTAATAGCGGTGAAATGATTATGGAGCAAGGCACAATTGGTGATTGTGCTTACATCATTGATGATGGATCCGTTGAGATTTTTATTAATCATCCCGATGGATCGACACAAATCCTTGCGACAAGAGGTGCCGGAGCAATTATTGGTGAAATGGCCTTGGTGGATAGAAAACGCAGAACCGCAAGTGTGCGTGCGATTAAAGACTGTACTGTTATAAAAATTACAGAGCAAGATTTTCAACATCGGCTGGAATCATCCGATCCGATCATGAAAATTGTTACGAAGGTTATTTTAGGTCGATATCGCGACACAATTACAAGAGTTAATGTTTTTGGTGAAAGTGATAACCCTGATTCGACAGAGGCGCATGAGAAGCAAATTACACAGAGTGGTAAAGCGATAGGCCATTTAAAAACGGCAAACGAATTTAAACACGCAATTCATAATGATGAATTGATGTTATATTACCAACCGATAATAGATCTTGAAACGAAAGAGATTAAAGGGTTCGAAGCCTTAATGCGTTGGATACATCCTGAAAAAGGATTCATGCCTCCAAATTTGTTTATTCCAATTGCTGAGGATAGCGGGTTAATTGTCGAAGCATCAGATTGGGCAGTGGAAGAAGCTGCAAATGCGTTGCACCGTATGAAAAAAGCAAATCCTCATATTGATCAAAATGCTTTTATGAGTGTCAATTTTACAGCGATTGATATGTTGCACCCTGAGTTTTTAACAAAGTTATTGGCCGTGTGTGAAAGAACACAAGTCAAGCCATCTGATATTAAAATTGAAATGACGGAGCGATTGTTGATGAATAATCCTGAAAAGGTGCGAAGCATGCTGCAGGCATGTCGTGACGCAGGATTTAAAATTGCGATCGATGATTTTGGAACGGGTTATTCATCTCTTTCTTATTTGCATCATTACCCGATTGATACTTTGAAAATTGATCGCAGTTTTGTTGTCCAAATGACAAAAGATGAAAGTGCCCTTAATTTAGTCAAGGGTATTATTAATTTGGCAAAAAGTTTAAATATGTCGCTTGTTGCCGAAGGAATTGAAGAAAACAGAGAAGAAGAACTTTTACTCGAATCCGATTGTGAAATGGCACAAGGATATAAATATTCTAAACCTCAACCTGAGGATAAGCTTACAGAATGGCTATTGCACCATTAATTATTTAAAATTCGAAATATTGGTAACGGGTTATTAATATTTCATGTGTATTCTATGAAAGTATAAGACGTATAAATCGGCATTACGCATGTTCGTGTAATGGGCTGAAAATGAAATATACTTAGGGGATACAGAACCATGACTTATACAAATCCAGATCAAATCGGTGAAGTTACCGAAATCACAGGTATTGCCAAAATTATTCGTACGGACGGTAGTGAAGAACCAATCACACTGGGGGCGGAGGTTTATATTGGTGATATTGTGGAAACCGAAGGTGATGGTGCCGTAAATATTGGTTTTGTTGATGATAGTTCGTTTGCCGTTTCTGAAGATGCTCGTATTTCTATTGATGAATTTGTTTTTGATCCTGCGTCAGAATCTGGCGATCAGGATTTTTCAGTTGTTCGTGGTGTGTTCATGTATACATCGGGTTTAATTGGTCGTGAGAACCCAGATAGTGTTGAAATTGACACACCTGTTGGATCAATTGGTATTCGCGGTACTATTATTGGTGGTAAAATTGTTCCAGGTGGTGAAAGTCAGGTCTCTGTATTAGAGGGGGCCATTGTTGTGCGTAACGATGGTGGCGAACGATTGTTAACGAATCAATTTGATACGGTGCTATTATCATCACGTGAGATTGCGCCAAGTGAGCCAAAAACATTGGATGTTTCACGTGTTGCAAATGATTATAGTGGAGTTAAATCTGTAAGTTCATCTTTATTTTCATCTTTTGATGATCAAATTAAACAGGATCAATCTAAGGTAACAACAGAGGATAAAAAAGATGCTGCTGAAAATGCGGCAGAAGATCAAGTGGAAGATAAAGAGGCAAGCGCAGAGGAGGTTGTTGATGAAACTGCCGAAGAAGCGCTTTTAGAAGAGGTAAAAGAGGCTCAGGTTGCTCAAGAATTAAATTTAGAAAATTCAGACGGTCAGGGGGAAGTTGTTAAAGAAGCTCGTGCTCATCGTGCAAAGGCAAAGCGAGCAAAAAAAATGGCCAATCGTGAAGAGGCAGACAAAGAAAATGAACAAGCAGATATCTCAGTTTTAACGAAACCTGATTCATTAGTTGTAAATAATAAAGTGGATTTGGATGAGAACGTAGATGGTTCGTCCGTTAGTGTTGTTATTGGACAAATGGCGTTGAGCAGTGGTGCAGAAAATGTGACGTATAGTCTTACCAATGATGCAGGTGGAAAATTTGTTATTGATTCAACAACAGGTGTTGTTTCATTTGTTGGTACAAATTCTGGTAATGCAGAAGCGAATGATACACATGAGGTTCGCGTGCGTGCAGTGAATAATGATACGGGTGAAGTGACGGCGAAATCGTATAATATAGAGGTGAAAGATACAAATGAGTCTGCAGAAATTACAGGCGATACAGTAATCTTAGCGAGTATTAGTGAAAATGATGAAGCTTCAGGGTTGGCTAGTGATACGGAAATTGCAAATCTTACTTTTTCGGAAGTTGATGATAACGTTTCACATCACACATCATTTTCAACAAATGATTCTCGTTTTGAAGTTCGTGAAGTCGGCGGTGTTTTAAAATTAGTTGCTGTTAGTGGTGCTCAATTTGATTATGAAACAGAAACAAGTATTTCTGTCGAAATTACACAGACAGATGGTGCAAACGCGTATTCAAATTATACGGTTAGTGTATCCATTGATGATATTAATGATGAATCACCAACAAATATCAATTTAACGAATAGTAACGTGGCTGAGAATTCATCGGCGAGTACAGTTGTTGGTGTTTTGTCTGCTGCGGATGCTGATGCTGCTGGAACATACACATATTCAATCACGGGTGGTAATGCCGCTGGAAAATTTTCAATATCAGGGGATGAGATTCATGTTGCAGGTGCATTAAATTTTGAAATAACCTCGTCATATGACTTGGATATTGAGGTTAATGACGGAAACGGTAATACATACACGAAAACGGTTACAATTGGTGTAGATGATGTGAATGAAAATCCCACAATTCATAGTGTGTTGGAAGATAGATTTAGTGTAACAGGTGATATCGATGGTGTAGTTCCATTTGGTGTAGATGGGGCTGTTATTACAAGGCTTCATACTAACGATCCTGATGGCGATGTTTTTAATGCAGGTGATTTTAATCTTGCTGGCAATCTGTTTAAAGTAGGTGGGACCAATGAATTTTTTGAAATTATTGATGATGGTGCTCATGTTGCGTTAAAATTAAAATCAGGATACGCAATATATGATGATGGTGGTAATTATACGATCAGCTCAGACGGTGGATCAAGCAATGTATCAGGAACATCGTCAATTACGTCAGATACATTTAATATTGGTGTTAATTTGAACGATGGCGGTGGAAACACAGATTTTAAGAATATCATTGTTTTTGCAGGTGATGTAGAACACGTGACTGGAACGGGTGTAGATACACTGTCATCTAATAATGATATTGTATTTGGCGATGGTGCGAATAACACAATGATCCTTGGTGACGATGACTTTAAATTTATCAAGGGTGGAGGCGGCTATGATATGATAAAACTGAAAGGTGGCTTAGGGATGCAAACGTTTGATTTTACGAGCACTGTATCTAACGCTTCTGGTAATAGTGCTGATTTAAAATCTATTGAAGAAATTAGGTTTGTTGATAGTTACGACGAATTGAAATTAAATCTGCAGGATTTGAAAGATCTTTTGAGAACATCAGATAGTGGTGAAATTAGATTTGCAATGGGGCCTGGTAATGACACTCTTGGAGGACCGGATTCCAAAAATGGTTTGTACTTTAATCACGAAGGATCGGATGTCAATTTAACGAACCATGGTTTTACAAAAGAAGCAGGAACAGTTGCTCGAGGTGACGAAACATTTGTTGAATATTCTCATGCGACTTTAGGAAGTGTCCTGATTGAAGCTAATATCGAAGGTGCATCAACAGGTGGTATTGTTTAAACAATAAAAATTTATTTTGATGTGGCAACGTAAACGCCATCCCAATCGTGGGATGGTGTATTTTTTTGAAAATCTTCCATGCGATCCATCATGATTGTGTAATAGATTTTTAAATCCGTGGCATATTTGTTGATCATCAAATTTTGCAATTTAATAGCCGCATCTTCGAACCGTTGTGCGCGATAATCACGAATAAAACGCTTGTGTGCGATTTTGAATTTACGGAATGATGTTTTTTGTCCTATATCTTCATTACCTAATACAGTAAAGATACGAACAGGCTTTGTTTTTCCTTTAACTTGAATTTTGTCAATTTCAACGTTCGCGAATTTCTTGATTTTCCCGACTGTTTCTTCACCGACCAATAATTCTAGTCCATATGATTTTGTTTGTCCTTCTAACCGTGAGGCAAGGTTGACGGCATCACCGAGTGCAGAATACGCAAATCGTTGTTTTGATCCCATGTTGCCCACGGAACATAGACCCGTATTAATGCCCATGCCTGCGGCTAAGACTAGCGGCTCTCGCCCTTCTTTTTTTGCCTTTTCCGCCAGTGCTTTGTTCACGGGAATAAGAGATGATTTCATTTTTAATGCTGCCTGTACGGCATGTTTTGCATGATCCTCATCATCTAATGGTGCGTTCCAAAATGCCATCATGGCATCACCCATATATTTATCGATTGTTCCGCGATGGTTCATCACCTCATCTGACATTGGGGTCAGGAAGTCATTCATCGTATTAATTAATTCTTCGGGTGTCATGCTTTCAGAAATGGTTGTGAAATTACGAATGTCGGTGAATAGAACGCTAAGCTCTCTCATTTCTCCACCTAGCTTTAATTTGTCAGGATTGTCCGTTAATTCTTCCATAAAATCAGGAGAAATGTACAGGCCGAACGCGCCACGTATTTCTTTCGCCATTGACTCGGAACGGATGTAATTAAATATAGTTGTGGCGATAAAAATAACTAAAATAGCTAATGATGGTGTGATTGGATCAAACAACATGTCGTGCGTCATGTAGGCATAGTAAGATGCACCAAAGGCCACAAAGAATGCCAGTGTTGATATACTGGTTAATAAAACAGCCCCTATGAATAATGAACAAATGACAAGAGCTAAACCAAATACAAGAATGAATAATGCCTCAACTTGTTGTGCGATGATATCGTAACGATAGAGGAAATCTTGTTGTAAAATTTGTTCTGTGACGTTTGCGTGAATCTCAACTCCAGGTACAAAAATATTTAATGGTGTTGATCGAATATCTTTTAACCCTTCGGCGCTTGTCCCTATGAAAGCGATTCGACCGTTTAATTTTTTGTGAACTTCATCTTTGAATTTTGGGTCAAAGATTTTGTACATTGATAAATAATCGTGGGCACGATTCATTTCACGATATTTAATTAAAAATTTTCCGTTTCGTTCGATAGGAAGGGATAATCCACTTTCTCCGATATGAATGTGGTATTCACTGTCTCCTTTTTTATTTGGTAAAACTTTGAGAAATTCTTTGCGGTTATGGGCAACGCGTAATCCTTCTAATGACAATGTAGGATATAGAGTTTTATTAAAATTAATGAGAAGTGGTATTTCACGAATAATTCCATCAACCGAAGGGGTCGCCAAAAACAAACCATTCCCTGCAACATTTTTTGTTATAATGGGTAAATTTGTTGCGACACCTTTTAAAGGTAGGGTTGATTTTATAAGGTTTGTTTTGTCATTTTTTTTAATACGTATTGGGCTTGCAATATGTGGTGGGCGGCGTGTTTCTTTTGCGCGTGCGACAACAAATCCGGTCACGATGTTTTTTGTATTTTTAATCGTGTCTCCAAAAATTGCATCATAATTGGGTAAATCATCGGGCAAAGTTAAATTAGAATTTTTACTTAACAAGTGAGGGGATGACCTGTCTTCTTCGGCAAAAACCATATCGAATACTGTGGCCTTTGTACCAAATTTTTTCATGGCGGTTATCATGTCGGCCAAAATATTACGTGGCATTGGCCATTGACCAAGACGATTAAGTGTTTCCTCATCTATATCAACAATGATGATATCATCGGTACGTTCGCGAGGATGTATTTTGTTAAGTGTATCAAAGGCAATAAATTTTAATCTGTCTTTAACTTGAAAATTTGAAAAACTAGAAATTGCGAGTGTGAAAACAAGCCCAACCATCAAAATAATTTGTGTCCATTTTGATGTGAGTGCGCGTTTCATATTGTATGACCTTATTGTTCCGTCATTGCGCGATCACGCGCACGAAGGAAAGGTTTGGCAAGGTAATACATAACGGTACGTTTGCCGGTGATGATTTCGGTTTCGGCGATCATACCTGGAATAATAGGCAGCGGCGCATCTTGTGAACCTAGATAATTTTTATCGGTGATCACATCAATTTCAAAAAAGATATTGCCTTCTTTATCTTCTATCGTATCGGCGCTGATGCGTTTTAATTTTCCGCGCAATGCACCAAATTTTGATGAGTCATAGGCCGTGATTTTGACATTCACATCTTGGTTAATTTTTAAAAATGCGATGTCGGCAGGTAAAATTTTTGCCGTTATTTTTAAATCATCATCCAATGGAACAATTTCAATTAATTTCATTGAGGGATCGACAACACCGCCAATTGTTTTTTGATTAATTGTTTTGACGACACCAGCGGCAGGTGCACGTAATTCGGTACGGTCAACGCGATCACCCGCGGCGGTGAGGGATTCTTTTAATCCTGCTAATTGCGTTTCAACCTGACTTAATTCAGTTAATGCCTCGGATTTGAATTTTGCCTTTGTTTCCTCACGTGTGTTTTTTGCCGCGGCAAGGTCGGCCTGTAATGCCTTTTTACGCTGGATAGATGCATTTAAATTTCCTGAAATTTCTGAAAATTCACGTTCTTGTTTTAATGCTTCTAATTTTGGCATTGCATTTTTTGCGACCAAATTACGCGTAATTTTTAATTGTTGTGATAGCAAATTTTTTGAATCACGCAGGCGTTTAATTGTGGCATCAATTTCTTTTAAATTGGCTTCGTTTTTATTCACAATTTCATCGGCCACGGCCAATGATTTTTGCAGTCCATTTTGACGCGATTGATAGAGGGCGATCTCATTATTTGCCAATGTCATATTTTGTAATTTTAGATCATCGGTGATTGTGAATTTACGATCTTCACTTTCGGCATTGAGACGTGATTGTTTTAATGTTAGGGCGAGTGATTGTGCCTCAATACCGCGTTCTTCTGATGCGAAGGCAACATTTTCAATGCGGGCTAATATCTGCCCTTTTTCAACTTTGTCACCTTCACTGATGTTTAATTCGGCTAGTATTCCACCCTCCAATGATTGAACCAGTTGGATTTCGCTGGTTGGAACAACTTTTCCTTCACCCCGTGTGATAACTTCTAATTTTGCGATGTTTGCCCAAACAACAATAAAGATGAAGAGCGCGCAAATAACATAAAGTAAAATGTTTGCTTGCCAAGATGGTTGCAGGCGTGTTGCTGCATTAATGTCGCTCATAAAATCGAGATCGGTTGTCTTTTTTTCTTCTTCTGAATTATTCATCAGAGGAACCTCCATCTCCATTAATTGCTGCGATCACTTTGTCACGGGGACCATCAGCCACAAGTTTTCCTTGATCGATAATGATTAGGCGATCAACTAATTTTAACAGGCTTTGTCTGTGTGTAATCAAGATCAATGTTTTGTCTTGTGATAATCCTTGCATATGGTTGATAAATTGCTCTTCTGCCTGAGTATCCATATCGTTTGTTGGTTCATCTGCGAGAATGATTTTTGGATTTGTGACAAAGGCACGTGCCAGTGAAACACATTGCTTTTGACCGCCTGACAATCCATCGCCACGTTCGCCTACAGGTGCATCATATCCCATCGGATGGCGTGCAATAAAATCATGTACACCTGATTTTTTTGCGGCATTTAGTATTTCTTCGTCGGTGGCTTGGGGATTCCCTGTGATGATATTGTCGCGAACAGAACCGCGGAAAAGAATTGTTTCCTGTGCCACATAACCGATTGTTTTGCGGAGATCGGCTGGATCAATTTGTCTTGTGTCCGTCCCATCAACAAATACATCACCTTCGGTGGCATCATATAATCCTGCGATAATCTTGGTTAATGTGCTTTTCCCTGAACCAATACGCCCGACTATTCCTACCTTTTCACCAGCCGTAATTGACAATGAAATACCATCCAGAATTTTACGTTGATCATTTGGGTACGTGAATGAGACACGATCGAGTGCAATGTCACCTTTTAGGTCAGGACGGTTTAAAAAACGTTTGCCCTCTGGACGTTCAACGGGCGCGGCCATTAGTGCATTTAGTGTGTTGAGCGATCCTTTTACTGTATGAAATTTTGTGACCAATGCAGCGATTTGTCCAATGGGTGCAATAGCCTTTCCGCCCATAATAACCGCGGCAATTAGGGCACCCATGGTTAGAGTACCATCTTCGACCATATACATGCCGAATAAGACAACAATGATCGATGCGGATTGTTGAAATAGTGTAGCAAAATTAACAGCCATGGATGAGAAAAAGCGTGATGTTTGTGAAACTGTTGCAGAATCACCAAGATGTGCCTCGTATTTAGATCGCATTTGTCCATCTGCGCGAGTCAATTTTATTGTTTCAAGACCGTTAATTGTTTCAATCAATAATCCGTGTTTTGCTTCGGCTGACTGCATTGCTTCACGTACTAATTTTTTGAGTGGAAATTGTAGGGCGTACCCAATGATAGTCACGATTACCATGATCGCTAGTAAAATGAGCGCTATATTTCCCGCTAACAGATAAATAGCGAAAATAAACAGTAGAGCAAATGGTAAATCGATAATAGCGGTTAATGTGGCCGAGGTACAAAACTCTTTAATACCTTCAAATTCACGGATCATATTTGCGAATGCGCCACTGCTTTGTGGTTTATGCGCGAGTTTCATATTGAGCAAATGATCGTAAATACGACGCCCAACAATCACGTCAATTTTACGCCCTGCAAGGTCGATGAAATATCCGCGTAATGTTCGAATAATAAAATCAAATCCAAAAATGGTGAGCGCGGCAATCGCCAAAACCCAACCCGTTTCGAATGCGTTGTTTGGAATAACGCGATCATAAACATTCATGATGAAAAGGGGGCTAACGAGTCCAAATAGATTGATTAAAACAGCTGCAATGGCGACTTTTCGATATATGGGGCGATTATTGCGAACAATGCTCCAAAACCAATGTCTTTCTTGTGCTCGACGTTCACTGAATTTATGGATGAGTAAGGTATATCCCGTGTATTCCGCCTCTAACGTTTCTAGTTTGAGGGTTCGTTTTTTGTTTTCCGATGGACGATAAACACTCACTTTGCCATCAGTAATATCGTGAAGAACAACATCTTCATTTCCTTTCAATATTACAACAACAGGGCATAGTTCAGATGTAATTGATTTTAAATCACGCTTATCGAGTTTTGTACGTAGGCGTGCATTTAGCGCAGCCTGTTGAAATAAAGGAATATCCATACCTTTATCGGTATAAGCTAAATTGGAGGTTAGTGATTCACTAGATTGAGCCTGACCATAATGAGCCGTTAAATGCACCAAGCACTGGAGAAGTGGATCAGTTGTCGCAACGTTCTCTTTTGTCATGGCACACTATTCCTTTATTGGTTTTGAAACTTTAACGCCGGAGGTTGAATAATGTTTGGTAGCAACAATATCATTTGATTTGTAGAATTTAGTTCCCATCGCATTCATTAATGTATAAACCGCGTTCATTTCTTGTAATGTGACATTTAAATAATCTTGTTGTGCAGTAAAGTAGCTATTTTTCACGGTCATTAAGTCGAGGATAGATCGTTGTGATCCCTCATACTGTTCTTTGTATGTTGCTAATGTTTTTTTTGCAGCATCTAGACGATCAGCTTCGTTATTTTTCTTTTTTCGCGCAAGATTTAGTGAGTGCCATGCAATTTCAACATCACGTTCTATAACACGATTAAGTGCTGTTAGGTTGAATTCAGCCTCTTGTTGTAAGGCTGCAGCCCGTCGTTTCGCGGCTGTTTCCGTACCACCTAATGAATAATCCCAATTCATACGGATAAGGGCTCGACCATCGGAAGACTCTCCCCCAATAATATCTTTTTGATCTTTTTCTAGATAAGACAGTTCTGCATTCAACTCAGGGTATATAGATGTTTTTTCACGTTGAAGATCTTGTGTAGTCGCTTTGACCTCTAATGCAGATGAGTTGATTTGTGGATGTCTTGTGAGTGCTATACTGATAGCCTCATCTAACGTTTTAGGTGTCGCCGATAAATCAATAGAAGGTTGTTTTAATTTCTGTTGTGGCCTGTTACCTATGACTTCTTTATATCCAGCTTCTGCGATTTTAAGATCAGATTGATATTGCAAAACCATATTCTTGGATAACGATAAGAAGTCTTGGGCACGCGAAACTTCTGATTCATCTGCACCGTCGTTATCAAATGCGGTTTTGATGCGGTTGTAATAGGATTCGATATCTTTTTTGTTTTCATTGGCAATGTTTAATAAGTCCTGAGCACGCAACAGCTGTAAGTAAGCTTGTGCAGCTTGTAATCCAATAGATAATATTTGTGCATCAAGATTTGCGCCAGCAGATTGGTGGCGGGCTTTTGCAGCGTTTATACTATAACGTGTTGCATTGAAATCGTATAATTTTTGAGACAGTGATCCAGATCCTTCACCAAACCAAGAATACCCAGCGCCACGTGACACGGTTAATCCGCGCGTTGTTGTGTTATCCGCATAAATGCGACCAAAGCTGGCTGAGGCGCTTGCTGTAGGGTAGTAGTATGATTTTTCTTGATTTACATCTTCCTTTGATGCTGTTTCATTTGCCATAACAGCCATAATAGCCGGATGATTTTTTACTGCTTTTGCAATAGCTTCATCGAGTGTTTCTGCTTGTGTAGAAACACCACTCATCAGTGTAAGTGCGCTTGAAATTGATAATAAACGTAATAGGTGAAGCATAAAACAGGTGAACCCTTGCAATGAATATAATTCAAAATGTTATATGCTTCGCATAATTACGGCAAGCATTAGGATAGACTTGGTTTATAGTTTTTTTAGGAATGATTTATTGGCGTTAATCACGCTGTTTTGTTGTGAGGATGGGCTGTTTATTTTTTGTAACAAGGCATTGGCCTCATCATTTTTTCCTTGTGCTAATAAAGATAAAGCAAGGTTGTTGTTGATTGTTGATTGTAATTCTGGGTTTAGATTTGCTTTGATGAGAGCTTGTTGAAAGTGGTTTTCTGCCGCTTGGTGATGGCCTTGTGCGTCAACGGAAACACCTAATAACATTTGTGATTCTGCATTCATGTCATCAAGTGTCATCGCTTCTTGAGCAAAAATTTGTGCTTGTTCGAAATCGCCAATCGATAATTTTATTTTTGTATATTCGTTTAAAATACTAGGTGATGTCCAGGCTGGATCGATGGCGAATGGTTTGAGGATCATTTGTGCTTCATGCACCATGTTTACTTGCCTCAAAAGGCCACTATAACTTAGTGCGTTTTGTGCGTTCGGTTTGTTGCGATATAATTTTTCAGCACTAGATAGAGCGCCTTTTTCAATGTGATTATATTTTGCTTCCAGTGCCGCATTACGCGCCGACACCATTACTTGTTCTTGTTGACTCAGGGGCTTTATGGGATCACCCAGTCCATATTCATCGGGGGTTGTTTTACAAGCGGACAGTGATGGTAAAATGAATAATGAAACGAGAGCTAGATACTTCATGATTATTCCTCCGATCCTGTTAAACCTTCACCCAAATCAGGTGCAAGAGATTGTTCTCCACTGTTGTTGGATGCACCACCACCTTGGCCAGAAACAGTTGGCTCACTTACAATAACGTTGTTGCATGCGGTGCCTTTTTTGCAATGAAACATGCGGGTTGGTTGACAATTATCACCGCCGTTGACGCAGGCATTTTTTATGCGAATAAAATTTTGTGTAGGGCCATTAACAATTAAATTTTCTTGTAATATCACTTGTCCATTTTTACCGAGAATGGTTAATCCTGTCATGCCAGGGCGTTTTGCAGTGATAAGAAGTAAGCGAGGGTTATCCATGGCTACAGATGCGTGTTCAGGGTTCCCAACAATAACGCTAGATGCGTCTTCGGATAACTGGATGATACGAGGGCTATCTGGTGAAATATCGATAGCTAAGGCTTGGCCAGAGATAAATAGGCACGCAAGAAGGTAAACTAATTTTTTCATGTTATTTTTTTACTTTTAAATCCACTCTATTGTACCAGTGTACCTGTAATTTTTACAGATGCCCAGATATTTCAATTTTGATTTGTTTCAAAATCGTTATGAATTTTATGTAAGAAATAAAATTATTGTTCTGTTGCTGTATTAGGAAGATCTGGCATAGCTACATGTGTGTCAGGAGTGCCTTTTTTTGCATTTTCGGCGTGATTTTCCCAAATTTTAGCAACGGGCTTTAGAATTTCGTAAACTTCATCAAATTCAGCTTCAGGATCATCTGCACGTAATACTTTAAACAGTTTAGCAAAAATACCATTGTAAAAATCGTTCAAAAAGACAGATGCCTCACCACCTTGTTCAAAATCCAGGTGAGATTGTAAAGCGATTAAAATTTTATTTATTTTTTCAATGTGCGTACACATGTCATCAAGTTTACCAATTTTGTAGGCCTCCTTGGCTTGTCCTACAAAACGGATCATACCTTTGTACAGTTCACAAACGACTTCAAAGCCGCTAATATTCGCATGTTGCGCTTGGCCATAGGCGTTAGCCGCATTATGGTATGGTGTATTATCGTGTGTCATTGATGTGCTTTGTACATTACTTATTATCATCATTTGTATTTCCCAATATAGCACGAATTTGACTTTTTAAAATCTCCAATTGTGCCAACTTTGCCTCAAAATCAGCAAACTTTTCGATCTGATTAATTCTGTAAATTTCGGCCTTATCACGAATTTCCTGTGCATCAGCCAGTTTTTCTGTGTTTTGTTCCTGTAATTGAGCTTTCTCTTGGGCTATAAGTCCTGTCGCACTATTTGTATACGCGTCGACGGAATTAATAAGACGATCAGCTATCCCCTGTGAAAAACTAAATTCTAATGAGATACTTAGAGCCGTTCCTTGATAAGAAAAAGTTAAGCCTTCATAGGCTGTTCCTTCTTTACCTGTAAATGTGCTGCCAGAAAAATCAAAAAGACTGCTATTTGTGTCAACCTCAACGGCGGTAATGTTTCCGGCTCCGTCTGTTTTTACACCGATAGGGTGATTTTCACGGAATAGATTATTTGTTGTGTTTGATGACAGTAAAGTAAATTCAGGGTTGTTCGTGCTTGATGACGCACCAAATGCTTCGCGAACTTCATCAAAATTACTTAAGATGGCGTTATCTAATTTTATTTCGTCAGAAATTTCTAGTTTGTTATTGTTACCAATGGTTATGCCAAGGTCACGAATTGTTTGAATGTTACCGCCATTTCCAAAATTTTCAGTTAAAATGTTCGTGAGAAGATCCGCAACGCCGTTTAATAGGTTATCGCTAAATAATACGGAATCGCTGGAAACTTCTCCATCTGAACTGATTTGCTGATTTTTTACGATAAAATCTCGTAATGCATTATAAGAATCTATGAATTTATTAATAGCATCTTTAACGGCAGCAGTGTCATTATCAACATCTAATGTGATTGTAGTGCCGGGAGATGCGGATTTTAAATCTAGGGTTATACCTGACACTAAATCATCATAATTGTTGTCATTACGTGTTATCGTTACGCCATCAAATTCAACGATTGATTCTTGCGCAATTTGTAAAACATTATTGAAACCACCAATGCCATCGGTTACACCAACTGAATTCAAAACATCGGTCCCGGTTACACCTGTGACCTCAATATTTTTATTTGTTTCGTTGCCTGTTAGGGATAATTGATACTCTGTTTCTGATACTTTTATAATGGAAGCACTTACACCGGTTGTTTCAGATTCTGCATTTATTTTAGCAGCTATTTCAGCTAAAGAATCGGTTGCAACAACATTTATATTAGAGGTTGCGCCACCACCAGATAGGCCAAGGTCAAATGCACCCGTGTACCCTAAATCGGCATCTTGATCTGCGACGGATGTTCCAATAACCTTGTGTGCATGGGCCAATTGAGTAACTTCAATTTCATAAGATCCTGCGATGGCATCTTTATCGATGGCAATGTCCAGAATGGTTGAAAAATCAGATCCATTTGATGTGGTGACTGTTCCTGATTTTAAATCAAAGGCGCTTTCGTTATCGTCAAAACGACCAGGACGGCCTTTTAATTGATCTAGTGCAGTTTCTAGATTGGCGCTTAACGTTTCTAATTCTTGATAGGCGCCAACACGAGCTGTATTTTTATCAATTTCGACTTGTAATCGATCTGCACGAATTGTTCGTTGTTGAACTGCAGCATCAATAAGGGCAGCTGTATCAATACCAGATGATGTTCCGGCAACAAAAACACGTGTTCCAACTTGTGATACTGTCATATTACTACCTGTTGTCCTCTAACTGGTTATTTGTAAAAATAATAAAATTATTTAATGTTTTTATTCCTTTTGCAAATAGCCCTGCAAGTATCTTGCCAAATTTTTTATTAAAGGCGGATAACCCTATGGAGGGATATCCGATTTTTTTTATAGATAATCGCTTAACTATACAGTTAATTATTATCTTAATAATGATAATAGCGATTGAGAGATTTGGTTTGCTTGTGACAATCCAGCAATAGCTGCTTCAGTCAAAACCTGGAAGTTCGTAAAGTTTGTTTGCTCTTGTGCAATATCAACATCAGCAATCGCAGATTTTGCAGCACCCAAGTTGTTAATTTGTGTGGAAACAACCTCGCCTTGAAACTCAACAGCAGATTGTAACGCACCAACAGTAGCACGAGCAGTACCAACATTACCAATAGCTGTATCAATAGTTGTAATGTCACCAGCACCAGTAATACCTGTACCAATAGCAGGTAAACCTAAACCAGCAAGATCGACGTCAGTGGTGTTTGCACCAACAGTACCTGTTGTCAAATCGATCGCCAATGTGTCAGTAGCAGCAACACCGAAAACAACGGTTTGTGTGAATGCACCGTCTAAAAGAGCTGTACCATTAAAAGTAGTAGAACTTTTAACAAGAGCTAATTCAGCACCCAAGGCGTCATATTCATCGTTAATAAATCCTTGTGATGTAGCGTCAAGTGTTCCCGAGTTAAACTGTGTAGCCAATCCTTTTAGTCGCTGTAGGATTTCACCAACACGTTGTAATCCACCGTCAGCAATCTGAAGCAAAGAATCAACTTGTTTAACAGTTTGAGCAACCACATTAAGAGACGTGATATCTGATTGTAGTTGGTCAGAAACCGCAGCACCAGCAGCATCGTCAGACGCCTTCACAATACGTGAACCAGATGAGATTTTCCCAAGTGAGCTTGATTGATTTTCAGAGTTACGGTTTAGATAAAATAGCGACTGGTTAGCCGCGACGTTAGTTGCAATACTAGGCATGATAGATCTCCTTTTCTATATTAATTAGCCATTCATTTTATATTTAAAGGTCATCATCCTGATAACCTCACCGAAAAACATTTCATGATGAAATATTCAACGATTAGTACGCATTAAACCTGATTTGGAAGATAGAAAAAAGAGTAAAAATGGTTTTTCAAATTTTTATACCAACTTTTTCAAGTCAAATTCGTATTACAAATAAGAATATCTTGGAAAAGTTAATAAGAAGTTAAATTGCTCCTAAATATAATTTTTAGGAGCAATTGTAATGGGTTAGATAATCATGGTTCCGTCTGTGATAAGTGTAGCGAGGTCTGAATTGTCCCAAAATACCCCTTCCATACGGATTGCATATTCCATCGATGCATTCGTGCCCGCCCCATCATTGTCAATATAAATATATGAACGTGCGGCATTTTGATCGACCCAGACATAATCACCTATGCTTTCCGTTAGTGGGTCATAAGCGGAGATCAAATCAGAGATATCTAAGACATCACCATCTGCGGCGTTAAAATCATGCACGCGATCATAGATGCTTGTATATTGAGAATAATCCGTAAAGACAAACGTATCTGCACCTGTTCCTCCATATAAACGATCATAACCTAAACCACCATTTAATATGTCGTCACCTGCGCCGGCAAGGATAAAGTCTTGTCCATCACCACCATCAATAATGTCATTGCCGTCTTCACCATAGAAAACATCGTCACCATCACCACCGTTTAATGTGTCATTTCCTGCGCGACCATAGAGCGTATCGTTCCCTGCATCACCGTAAATAGTGTCGTTACCCGATCCACCATCTAGTTTAGCATCATCACCATCGCCCCCATGGAGTGTATCGTCACCTAAACCGCCCCATAATTCGTCGGCGCCATCTTCACCATATAATGTGTCGTTATCTTCGGCACCTGTAAGGAAGTCGTCACCCGCACCACCGTATAATTCGTCATCGCCGAAATAACCATAGATATTGTCATCGCCATTACCTCCATGGATAATGTTGACGTCATTGGTTCCACGCAGGTCGTCATTGAATGCAGATCCAGTTATATTTTCAATGGATGACAATGTGTCTGTTCCACCATCACCATCATCAAATGTGAAATTACTGCCCAATTTTACAACAACTGCGGCGGATGCAGAAGCATAACTGATCGTATCGTTACCAATACCACCATCAAGAATGTCGTTCCCAGAACCACCGATTAGGGTGTCATTACCATGTTCACCATATAATGTGTCATTACCCGACCCGCCATCGACGATATCATCGCGTTCCAACGCATAAATCGTATCATCACCACCAAGGGCATAAAATTCATCATGCCACGCAGATAGGTAAATTGTATCGTTACCTGATGTCGCAACGATTTGAGACAGAACTCTAGATGTACCATACGAATAAATGGATCCATCTGAAAAGACAACACGTTCAATCACGTTTCCGGCAAAATTATCATTTATTCCAATCATATAATATGGTGAGGAGGGGCTCGTTGGATGTAGCTCAGTAATAGCAAAATTATTTGCTGTTGTTGTTATGTTGAAATCACCATCTAAAAAAATGGTGTCATAACTTCCTGCATCATCTCTTATCTCGGCTTTGCGTGATATTGCGTCATTTGCATCATCGCGGTTGTAAATGTAAACATCATTTCCAGCTCCACCGAACATGTTAATGTAAGAGTTAGCAGCTAAATGTTCATCTGGTATCATATGTTTAACATGTAGTTCATCAGATCCGTTACCACCTGCAGCGGAAGCGCTATAGCTTCTGATATGCAAGATGTCATCACCATCACCACCGTCCATGTTGCTTCCATATCCTCCTCCAGAAAAATCGCCACTAATAAGGAGATCGTTGCCGTTGCCGCCATACAGATTGCTACTACTATCGTATCCTGTGCCGGCATCTAAAATATCGTTGCCGTTACCACCATGTAGGTTGTCACCACCACCATAACCGTAGATTATGTCGTCACCATCTTCTCCGAAAACAAAATCTCTTTGACCGTAACCGCCACCGGCGTGATTCCGATCATCTGTCCCATGAATAATATCATTACCAGCACCAGCATGAAAATTATAATACCCTTTCGCTAGGTAAACTTCGTTGTCGTTATTATTTGCTGTTACATTATGCATATCTCCTGAAAAAGCGGGAAACTCGAAACTATTACCAAAACTGAGAGTGTATGTTTCCCCGTTATCAAACGTTATTTTTTCAACACGTGTTGATAAGGCCTGGTCATCTATGACTATATCGGCCCCCTCTACAAAATCTTGTAAAAAATTTGAGTACCAAATTCCTAAATCAGACCCTGCATTTCCTTGTATCATTAAGTCTGACAGGGTTATTCCTGCTCCAAATTCCACTGTGTCTGTACCACTTGTGATTTCGTCTTCTAGGATATTTATCGCCATAGAATTTGCATTAAACACATATGTATCACTTCCATCACCTCCGTAAAATTTACTTTTGACGCTCTCTGGATAGTTGTTAATATTTGTGCTTGCTATGATACGATCATCACCATTTCCACCGTAAATATGGCTTCCATTTCCCCAACCTGTATAGATGATATCATCACCGTCAAGGGCGTAGATTATTTCTGAATTGTCGCCTGTTCCGATGAGTGTGTCGTTTGCCAATGTTCCTGTGATCGTTGTCATTTGTGGTTCTCCCTATGTTTTTTAAAGTTTGTAAAAGAAAAAGAGTTGAACGCTTTTTCCATGTAGTAAACACATATTAGTAAGTTGTTTTTTTAAAACAAGGAGAGTGTGAAATGCATACTTTTGTATTCGCATCATTGCTGTGTTGCTGTGTTGCTGCGTTAAATTTTATCTTTGGCATGGGTTTTGCAATGTCCAAACCGCGGACAGAATATCGCCATGATTTGAAGGTGCTATTCATCTGTATAAAGCAAACAACGTGCATTTCTTGAGATGTGTACAAAAGGTGATAAGAATTATGAGTATTGCATCAGTCTTAAGTCAGCAAACGATTATACCGTCATCACAGGTGGATGCGGGTGATAAAACAGCGGAAGAAATTGCAAAGGAAAAGGCGCAAAAAGAAAAAGTTGATTTTCTTAATATCCTTTTGACGCAATTGTCGAACCAAAATCCATTGGATCCTATGGATACTAAAGATTTTACAGCGCAATTAACACGTTACTCTATATTAGAGCAAGGTATTGAAACGAATGAAAAATTATCAACAACGAATGATTTGTTAAAAACAAGTGCGAGCGCGGCATCGTTTGAATACATAGGCAAAGAAGTCGAAGTTGCAACCAATATTGGTGTTGTTCAAGGCGACAGTGTTGAGTGGTCTTATATTGTTGAGGGAAGCCCAAGTGAGGTTCTCTTGACGATTACGGATGGTGATGGAAATAAAGTGGGTGAAGCCGAAGGAAGTATTTCCGCGGGAGCGCAATCTGCGTCATTAGATTTGACAGGAGCCAATTTGCCTGTAGGAACACCGTTATACCTAAATATTCAGGCAAAAGATGGTGATGGTGCGAAATTAAATACGCAAACAACATCTAGAATTGTCGTAGATGGTGTCCGATCGGATGGAAAAACCAGCTATCTGACTGCCGGTGATGTTTCATTTAGATCAAGTGATGTTTTGAAATTGGTAGAAACGGGCAACAGCGGAACAAATATTTAAATTTAAAAAGATAATTAAACTGTAAAAGGAGAAAAATTATGAGTTTAGGAAGTGCATTAAACGCCTCGGTATCGGGGCTGAGGGGGCAAAGTGCGGCAATCGCAGCTGTGTCTGAAAATATCGCGAATGCGAGTACTACCGCATATAAGAAAAGAACGATTGCTTTTGAATCTTTGATTACAAGTGCGTCGGCTGCAACGGCAACAAACCAAGTTGGTGGTGGTGTGACATTTGATACGGCACAGCAAATCACAGAGCAAGGACTTGTTCAAAACACGGGTATATCGACCAATATTGCGATTAATGGTCAAGGTTTCTTTGTTGTTAGTGATGATGCGACAAATCAACCGTCTGGATTTACCTATTCACGAAATGGAAATTTTTCAACTGATGAAAATGGTTTGTTGATTAATAACGAAGGAATGATTTTGTTGGGGCAGAGAACAGATATTGACGGTGTTGTTACTGCAGCAAACTCTAATGACTTGAATTCGCTTGTTCCGATTGATTTGGACACAATTTCTGGTACGGCTGGTGTTACTAGTGAAGTTGAATTGGGGATTAATCTTCCGTCCGATGGCCCTATATGGGTTGCACCAGGTATTCCGGGAACGAATGAATTTGTTACTGCTATTGAAATTTTTGATGAGCTGGGTAATAGTTTGACGGTTGAACAAACATGGAGAAAAACTGCTGTAAATACATGGGCAGTTGAATACACAGATCCGTATTTGACGTCTGTGGGCGCAGGTGATGTTGGCGATATTGATTTTGGTGCTGGAACACGAACGTTACAAGTTACATTTAGTGGTGATGGTTCAATCAACACAACACAAACAGGAAACTGGGTCGCAGGTGCGTTTGTTGGGGTTGGTGCTGTTGGTCCTGCTGCCCCAATGAGTGCAGATATTACAGGTCTTGGGCTACCAACGGGTACAGGTGCAAATGATATAACATTTAATCTTGATCTTGGTACACAAGGATTATTTGATGGTCTGACACAATTTGCATCCAGCTCGAATCCGCCATCATTAGATATTGATGCCATTGAACAGGATGGTGTTCGTTTTGGACAATTTAGTGGTGTGACTATTGATAATAGTGGTCTTGTTACGGCGGTATTTGATAATGGTGTGCGTCGTCCGATCTATCAAATTCCAATTGCAACATTTCCAAATCCTGAAGGGTTAACGAATGTTCGTGGAACGGTCTATGATGAAAACGAACAAGCGGGTAGTTATAACTTGCGTTTACCAACCGAAGGGAATGCGGGTAATATCGAGGCATCTTCTTTGGAATTATCAACTGTTGATACATCAGAAGAGTTTAATAAAATGATTGTTGCTCAACAGGCATACTCTTCTGCGGCGCAAATTTTGAGTGCAGTAGATGATATGTTCGAAACATTAATCGGTGCTGTAAGATAGGTTAAATAGATGAATAATGATATCGCGCAAATTTTAGAAAAATATAAATCAATGAGCAGTGATGCTTTGTTGGAGGATGTTGATCAAGTAATGTGCGATATCAAAATTATAGGTCGCGAAATGTCTAACCTTGATGAAACTCAAGAATATGACGCTAAAAACTTTCTTGCGGGCGTGTTGGTTAATGTCGATAAGATGATTGTCGATATCACGGAACAGTTAGATAACAAAAATGAAGATATAGATAAAGTCAAGAAAATGTCAGAGGCATGTTTGGCGTATTTGAAACCACAAACGGATAAAAGGAAAGATTAAGGTATGGCACTAACATCGGCACTACATACATCCTTTGCGGGGATAAGAAATACCGAAGCTAAAATTTATACAACATCGTCGAATGTGACGAATGCGGATAAGCCTGGCTATACTCGTAAAGAAATCGAAACAAATTATTTATCGGTTAATGGTCAAACAGTTGCGTTTAGTACTTCATTAGAAACGGTTGATTACAATTTGTATTTGTTTGAAAACTTGATCGAGGATACAACAATAGCCTCTCTTCATGATACAATTTCGACATATATGACGCAATATTCAGCACAATTGGGGACAACTAATGGTGATAACTCATTAGCTTCATTTGCAGACAATTTTGCAACAAATTTAGCAAAATTATCGGCTACACCAGAGGATGCGTCGTTAAAATCAAATGTTATTGATGCTGCGGAAATTTTAGCACGAGAATTGAACCGTGTATCGGATTCTGTACAAGAGTATCGATTGCAAGTGGATTCCAAGATAGAGAGGTCTGTAACTGAAGTCAATAATTCCCTTCAAAAAATTGCCGACATTAATGAAATGATCATTGAGGCAAATGTCGCAGGGCAGAGTACGGCCAACCTTGAGGATGATCGTCGGGTTGAATTGGAAAAGGTCGCGGCGTTCATTGACATTGATTACTTTGAAAACAACGACGGCGAAATACAAATTTATACAAATGGTCGACCTTTATTGGATTCTCGTGCGCATACGATTGCATATGCAGCTAATACAAATTTGGACAAAACAACGTTGTATCCAGCAGGTTTTGGTGCGATTGATTTGGATGGATTTGATTTAACACCCGTTATTTCAAGTGGTAAAATTGGTGGTTTGATTGACCTTAGGGACACTCTTCTTGTGTCTGAACAGGCAAAATTTGATGAATTTTCAAGTGTAATGATAACGGAAGTTAATCGTGTTAGTAATCAGGGAGCATCATTTCCTGCACGAACAGCATTGTTGGGCGATGTTGTCGGGGTTGCTGCTGGTGATGCCTTGGCGGCAACTGGGAATTTTAGAATTGCAACTCTTGATGCTGGGGGTGTCGTTCAAAATACGGCTGATTTTAATATGGCCGGGTATGCGACTGTTGGCGATATGATTGCGGATATTAATGCAATTCTTGGCCCTGATGTGACAGCGAGTATTGCGGCACCTGATGGGCGTTTTCAAATCGTTGCAAACAACGCAGGTGAAGGCGTGTCAATGAATGAATTGACTAGTGATGTTGGGCCAAATAATTTGGGAGCGTCACATTATTTTGGTTTGAATAATATTTTTGATGGAACGGGGGCAGACGATGTTGTCGTGTCGCAGTATTTGTTGAATAATCCTGAATTTTTATCTTCTGGAACTTTAACTTCTGGGGCACTGGCGATCGGAGATGTTGGGGTTGCTCCGGGTGATTCAAGTACGGTGAATAATTTACGGGATGCTTTAACGGCTAATTTTACATTTAATGCGGCTGGTAATTTTGCAACACAAACAGAATCCATTGATAAGTATATTGATAAGATTATTTCGGATGCTGCATTTTCTGCAAAAAATGCAGCGGATAAGGTGAAGATTAGTCAATCCTTGATGAATGAAACAAAGTCGACATTGGAAAATTTATCAGGAGTAAATATTGATGAAGAAATGGCTCACTTGATTGATTTGGAAGCTAAGTATGAAGCTTCCGCAACGATGTTGGCTACGATTCAGGAATTGTTTGACACATTGTTGAGCGCAGTAAGGTAGAAGGAAAAATATTATGGTTGATCGTATAGCAAGCTTTACACAAACGAGCGGGATTTTAGCAAATAATTTAAGATTGCAATCAAATTATGCGAAAACACAGGTTCAAGTTTCGAGTGGAGTTACCTCAACTCGTTATGAGGGAATTGCAGGAGGCACTTCTCGTCTTCTTAATCTAGAATCTGATTATGATCGTATTTCTCAACAGACAGAAAACATTCAATTAGCAGCGGATCGTACGGACATTATGTATGATGCTTTAGGATCAATTTTGGGACAAACACAGCAATTCGTTGCTGATTTGTCCGCGACAATTTCAGGTTTTGGATCTCAGGGGACTGATTTAGCAAATATTGCGCAAACAAAAATGGATCAAGTCGCTGGAAATTTGAATACACAAGTCGCAAATCGTTATTTATTTGCAGGTGCAGCCACACAAACAATTCCAGTTGATTTAAGTGATCCAGCTTTTGGCGGGCAATTATTTGTTTTGCCAGGGCCATCCGTAGCAGATTTTGATTATTATCAAGGTGACAGTTATGTGCAACGTGTTGAGGCATCGGATGGTTTTTTTGTTAATTATGGTGTGCAAGCAAATGGCCCAAGCTTTGAAAAAATTATTCGTGGGTATGATTTGATTTTAACTAATCCGACAGATCAAGATACGTTGACTGAGGCATATCGTATTATGCAAGAGGGAATTGACGAGGTTGCTGTTATGAGGGCCGCTATTTCTCAGGATGCTCAGACATTAGAGACACAAAAATCGGCAAATTCTGAAGATTTGCTTTTGATTGAAAATCAAATTGCAGATATTCGTGAGGTTGACTTGGCCGAAGCGTCAACAAGATTGAAGCAATTGGAAACGCAACTTGAGGCATCTTATTCTGTAACGGCAACAATGTTAAAACTGAATTTAGCTGATTACGTCAGATGACTATTCTGGAATTTTGACAACGTTTAGAAGTTCGTCAATAACAACATCCGATGTAACATTGTCTTTTTTTGCTTCATCAGGAATTGGAATTCTGTGACGTAGGCACGAATGTAAAATTCCGTGAATGTTTTTCGGTTGAACTTCTGTGTTTCCTGTAAACCATGCGTGGGAGCGTGCAGCGCGATCAATCGCAAGTGAGCCACGGGGGCTGACGCCTGTTTTGATACATGATTTTAATTGATAGCTGTATCGCTCGGGATAGCGTGTTGCAAAAACAATATCGATGATATAACGCTCCATTTGTGGTGAAATCGTAATTTTGTCGATTTCGGATCGCGCAGTGAAAATTGTTTCTTGCGTAACTTTTTTCTTTCCTTCTTTTTTTGCTTTATCATTACTGACAATGGTTTCTTCCTCTCCTCGAACAAGACGCAGAACCTTAACTTCACTTTCCTCATCAGGATAGTCAACAATAACGTGCATCATAAAACGATCTAATTGAGCTTCGGCCATGGGGTTTGTTCCATGTTGTTCAACGGGATTCATTGTGGCCATCACCATGAATAATTTAGGTAATTTATGCCCGACTGCAGCAACGGTGACTTGGCGTTCTTCCATCGCTTCTAAAATACAAGACTGAGCCTTTGCAGGTGCACGGTTGACTTCATCAGCAAGAACGAGGTTTCCAAAAACAGGGCCGGGTTCAAATTTATAACTATGTTTGCCATCTTCGTGCGTGAATAATGTTTCACGGCCGGTGATGTCAGCGGATGTGAGGTCGGGCGCAAATTGAATGCGTTTAAAATCACATTCCATGTTGTCGGCCAGTGATTTAATGGCACGTGTTTTTGCGAGACCGGGCAAACCTTCGATAAGTAAATGGCCATTCGAAAGCATGCTGAGCATTAAATGATCAACAATCTCTTCTTGCCCAATGATGGATTTCATTACTTGTTGTTTGAGGTTGAGAATTTCAGGTAAAACTGTCATGGAATCAGTATTGCCTAATTATATGAGGCTGTTAAGCAATTTTTATTTTGCATCTATCCACGAATATGTACACTGGTATTTGAGTATTCTTGCGGTTTCCGCATTGGTCAATATATGAAAGATATAAGGTTGTCAGCAAAAGCGGTTGCAATACCGCTTGTTTGTGGGTTTTTTTTAACTGGATGTGCGTCACGCGATGCGATCGAGCTTGATGGTCCTGTGCATCTTTCACAAATTGAAAAAGATCGTGAAATTCTTGAAAATCACTCACCTTTAATCGCTGTTAATACTCTTTATCTTACGCTTGATCAAGCTGTGGAGAGGGCGCTTGAATTGAACCTTGATGGCCATGTCGCGGCACTTGAAACCATCATGGCGCAAGATAATGTAACGCTTACTCAATTTGAAGGAATGCCAAATTTTAAGGCTTCCGGAACTTTTACACGTCGCAATAATAATGCCGCCTCATCCAGTGAATCCATTTTAACAGGAACACAATCACTGGAACCGTCAACTTCGTCGGAAAAGGCGCGCCGCCTTTTTGATCTGCAAGCGCAGTGGAATATTTTGGATAGTGTTATTGCATATCTTGATGGAAAAACAGCAAGCGAGCAGGCGGATATAGCATCAGAACGTGTTGAGAAAGTAAGGCAAAATATACAGCGAGATGTTTTTAATGCTTATTGGCAGGCATATGCTGGACAGCAAGGGCAGGATCATACAGGACAACTGTTAGAAGATGCTCAAAAATTTGAAAAATCAATTAACGTCGCAGATAGGGAGCGTTTGTTAGGATTGTCTGATGTAACAAGCCGTATTGTTGATATTCAAGACCGTGTTAAAAAAATTAATGAGATGCGTGAAAGTCTTTCTTTAACTGAGTTGGAATTAAAGGCGATCACCGCAGTTCCATTATCTCAAAATATTGCACTTGTAACACGCCCTGAGGACGTAAAAGATAAATTTAAAATATCAAATGATAATAAAAAAATAGAAAAATTAATCAGTATAGCTCTTCAAAATAGATCTGAAATTCGAGAAGAGTTTTTAAAGAAAAATCAGGCTGTGCGACAGACACAACGTGAAATTGTTAAGACGTTTCCTGGGTTGAATCTTGTTTATGCTCAAAATTATGACAGTAATAAATTTTTAGACACACACACATGGTCTAATCTTTCAGGTGCTATTACACAAAGCATAAGTGATTTTATTTCACTTCCTTCGCGATACCAGGCATCAAAAAATAAAGAATATTTAGGTGAGGTAAGACGTCAGGCGTTGACAGCTGCGATCATGGCGCAGGTGCACATTGGGCAAGTGCGTATTGCGATGGCTGAGGAAAATTATAAATCAACTGTTATTCAAGAAAAGCAAGCAAAACGACAGGCTTATGCTGAGGCGATTAAAAAAGGATTGGGCGCAACGTCAGGTTTTGCTGAATTTATGGCACGGGCGGGTGCTGTATCACAAGAGGTTGAAAAATTTCAAGCCTATGCGCAAATGCAACAGGCATATATGGATATGATGGGTACGCTTGGTTTGTCACCATTTGATAGTGAGGTAGAAATATGATGAAAATATATATTTCATTGGTTTGCCTTGTATTATTGACAGGTGGTAGTTTCGCTGCTCATTATTTCTATCCTGAACGTGTTGAGGCTGTTTTGAGTGAATTACAAGACACGCACTATCGCATGAACGTGGGGATAGTGGATGCTGGTTCCAGTGCGATAAAGACATTGGAAAACACAAAACATGATGTCGGTGATAAAATTGTTGATCGCTATGATGTGATGCATAACGCAGTGGCGGATGGATATGATTACTTGGTAGACACAATAGATCAGGGGCAAAGTTCAGTTGTTGATTTTGCTACATCTGGATATTTGGAGATACAAGAAAATGTAAATGACATTGTTAGCAATGTATCATCGTTATTTGACGGTAAGGTGGAGAAGGTGCGCCTTATTCAAGTGGCAAATAATTCAACAATGATGAATGATGCAAATCGTGATTCCATGGCAGTAGCATTTAATAATATTGAACCTGCGGTTGGTGGTGATTATGACATGCCTCCGGCGATGAAAGGTGAGTTCGAGGTGGATCAAATGATTCTTGATGTTGAGGCTGTTTTAGTGCCGCGCGAAAAAACAGTTGTTTCGAGTAGCCGTGATGGAAAATTAAAGGCAATTTATTTTGAAAATGGTGATCGTTTTAAAAAGGGTGATGTGCTGTTGGAATATCATTGTGATGATCTGCGCGCGGAATGGGACGCGGTACATTCTGAAAAACGATTTGCCCGTCAAAAACAACTGACAACATCGCGTTTATTTGATTTAGAACTGGCCTCGCATTTGGAAAAATTACAATCATCTGTTGAGAACAAGCAATCAACGGCAAAACAACGTGCGATGGAATCACGTTTGAAAGATTGTGTTATTAAGGCGGATTATAATGGCCGTGTTGTTAAAAAAATGGCGAATGCCAGTGAATATACACGGACAGATCGCGTATTGATGGAGGTTGTATCCGAAGGTGCGTTGGATATGGAATTTTTGTTGCCATCAATATGGTTGCGTTGGGTTAATGTGGGTGCGCCATTGAATTTAGCACTAACGGAAACGGGGCGTGATTATACGGCGGTTGTAACGCGTATTTACGGTGAGGTTGATCCGGTAAGTCAATCCATACAAGTTCGTGCACAGTTGGACAATTATGATGAGCCTCTTTTGCCAGGAATGAGCGGGCAAGCACAAGTGCATATTGGTAAGATAAGAGAGGCGGGCATATCAGGTTTTCTTGAAGCGCAGGCGCATTAATTTATGAATAAAATAGCATTCCTTCTTGGCCTTCAAAAACAAGCGCGTGACGCACAATCGGTCGAAGATATAGGTTTTGTTATTGCCAATAAAACACATGATTTGATTGCATATAAACAAGCTATTTTTTGGACATGTGATGGCCCCGACATTGATTTAAAAACAGCCTCAGGGTCGGTTAATATTGATAAGTCTGGTCCCTATGCATTATGGCTTAAAAATCTTATAAAAAAGCATAAAAAATCATCTGATCTTATCCAAATGATAGGTCATGATGATGGCGTTGAGTGGGGAGCAAAAGCACAATATTTAATGATTTTTAAAACACATGACGGTCATGTTGTTGGTGGTCTTTGGATTGAGAGTGACAAAGAATTTTCCGATGAAGAATTGAGTTTGTTGCAAGAAGTCCGTGAATGTTACGAACAATCGTTGGATAATATTACTCTTCGTAAATCACGATCATCCTATGTATCATTATTTGGTGGCGGTAAATTTAAAAAATTAACGATCGTTGCGTTGATTGTTACATTTTTTTGCCCCGTCCAGTTAAGTATGACTGCCCCTGTTGAGGTTGTCGCATCGCAGGCAATAACGATATCCATACCATTTGATGGTGTAATTGATGATGTGGTCGTTCGCCCAGGTGATTATGTGGTTGTCGGACAAAAATTGGCGGAAATGGACAAAACGCAATTACAATCAGATTTTGACCGTGCGAATCAAAAGGTTATCGCTGCACAATCATCGTTGTCACGTACGGGGTTTGAATCTCTAGGCAGTGGAGAAAAAAAAGCAGACTTACAAAAGCTGAGATCTGAGATTGATGTGTTGAAAGTTGAAAAAAAATACGCACAAAATTTATTAAATAAAACATCAATCATTACGCCAGTCGATGGTGTTGCCGTATTTTCAGATGCAAGCGCGTTAAAGGGAAAGGCGCTGGCAACAGGTGAAAAAATAATGATGATCGCAGATCCTAAAAATGTAGAATTGCTCGTTCGTATACCGGCACAATCTTTATTGCCAATTAGTGTCGGGACCGACGTCGCTTTTTTCCTTAATCAAGAACCGTTGAAAAACTATGACGCAAAAATTTCTGCAATTGGCTATGAAGCATCGATGGATGTTGATGGTTTGTTGACCTATAAAATTCGGGCGCAATATAATGAAAAGTTAAACTTAAGAATTGGATGGCAAGGAACAGCTAAAATTAAATCAAGCTGGTCTATATTTGGCTATTCCTTGTTTAGAAAACCATTAATTGCATTAAGAAATTTAGCAGGTTTTTAAATGATGGACGGTGATGGTGAAATATTTCCAACACTAAATCCGTTGTTGAAACTATATCCTTCGGCGGCAAGTGGTGATGGTGCGCCCCAATGGACATTATATCATCCAACTTCTAACCAATATTTTAAAATCGGTTGGGCGGAATTTGAATTGTTATCACGGTTTCACAAAGTCGATAATCGTGATCAATTAATTGATATGGTGAATGCTGAAACATCATTAAGTGTTGATGAGGATGATCTTGTTTCGTTGCTCATGTTTTTATCCGAGAATGGTTTGCTTGCGGGTACGCAACAAATGATGGCTGAGACAAAATCAAAATCAATTTGGCAAAAAATGATGCATGGGTATTTGTATTTTACGATACCTCTTATTCGGCCGGATGCTTTTTTAAAACGAATGTTGCCTTATGTTCGACCGTTGCTTGAAAAAAGTTTTTTTGTAGTGATGATGACAATATTGCTTGTTGGTATTGTCATGACATTGCCAAGGTCAGAAGAATTTTTTAATAGCTTTACGATGATTTTTTCTGCGGAAGGAATTATATTAAGTGCAATTATTTTGACATGTATAAAATTCATTCATGAATTCGCACATGGGTTTATGGCTAAGATATATAATGTGCCTGTGCCCCATATGGGGGTTGCTTTTATTGTCCTGTATCCTGTGTTTTATACTGAGGTCACAGGGGCATGGCGGCTGGGTGATCGTCGGGCACGTATGCGCATTGGATTGGCGGGTATTCAGTCAGAATTATATTTGGCAACCATTGCCTTGATATTGTGGAATTTTATGATGCCTGGATTGGGGCAAATGATATGTTTCACAATCATCATGATTTCACTTGTTGGGTCGTTATTCATTAACTTAAATCCATTAATGCGGTTTGATGGGTATTATGTGCTTAGTGATTATTCGGGGATAGAAAATTTACATGCAGTGGCAATTGATTACGCGCGGGCATTTATTCGTCGAACATGTTTGGGGTGGAATGAAGGGGCACCACATGATTATGAACCAACTGTTGCTACAAAATTAACGATCTTTGGTCTGATTATAATGTTATATCGATTGTCATTATTTTTAGGGATTGCAATATTGGTGTATCATGTATTTATGAAGCCATTGGGATTATTCGCAATGATATTCGAGTTGGTTTGGTTTATAGGATTGCCTATTTGGGATGAAATAAATAAGTGGTGGGATAAACGAGAAAATTTTATGGATAAAACAAGATTTCGAATATTTGCAGGATTGCTAGGAATTGCCCTATTGGCGTTTGTTATTCCGTGGCGCGGTGTTGTCCATGCGCCAGCGGTGATGCACGCACAAGAATATCAATCCGTATTTGCGCCATCACCATCGAAAATAGAGGCCGTGAAGGTTATTCAAGGACAAATCGTTAAAAAGGGTGATGTTTTGGTTGTTTTGTCATCTGTGTTTTTAGATGCAGAAATTAAAAAACAAACAATGACATTGCGTGGATTAGAATTACAAAAAAGGCGTGAGCAAACAAACGCTGATTTATATCGTGGTCGGCAAACCTCCATTGATGTTGATATTGAAACGGTATCTAAAACATTGAATGGGTTGAGGGCCAAGGCGAATACTATGGTTGTGCATGCTAATTTCGATGGGCAAGTCGTTGATATCAATAATGGGTTGTCCGTTGGGCAGGCCATTGGGGTGAGAGATCATATAATGCGGGTTATTACACCACACGATTTTCGTATTACGGCTTACGTCGGTGAAGAGGATTTGAAGCGCCTGAAGGAGGGCGAAAAGGCGATTTTTCGATCTGCGCAGACATTGTATGGCGGTATAGATGCCTCAATTTTGTCGTATGAGGAGATTAATGATGAAATATTAGATTTTGAAGTTTTATCATCGTTACATGGTGGACAAATTCCATCGCAACAAGATGAAGGACAAATAAAATCAATTAATTCAATTTATAAAGTGATATTGCAATTGGATAAGGATAATTATAATAAAGGTTATCCTTATATTGTGGGTGGGACGGTTAAAATTAATGTGCCCGCGCAAAGTGCGGCCTTAAAATTTATAAAAGATGCTTTTCACACTATACGACGTGAATTAAGCTTCAACTAATGAAAGAGCATAGAATGAATAAGTTACCCCTTATTTTGGGTTTTGGAATTATCTTGGACGTTGTGATTTTGGATCAAGTATCCAAGTGGGCGGCGATTGAATTGTTGTTGCGCCCTGCGCTTGATGCCGGTGAATCTGTTGGTTTGTTGGAATGGATTATGGGCGCACCAGAGAAATTAGGCTTCATTAGTGTACCTGTGTTACCTAATTTCAATATGACGATGGTTTGGAACCATGGGGTTAGTTTTGGGTTGTTACAAAATATGGGCATATGGCCTCTTGTTATTCTGGCAGGAATTATTTGTATGATTATGATGCGATGGTTGATAAAATCGACATCAAAGTTAGAAGCAATATCGTTGGGGATGATTATTGGTGGTGCCATTGGAAATGTGATTGATCGTTTTAGATTTGGTGCTGTGGCTGATTTTTTTGATGTTTATGTGGGGACATATCATTGGCCGGCCTTTAACATTGCGGATAGTGCGATTAGTATAGGTGTTGTATTATTACTCGTTCATGGATTTTTCATGGACAAAAAGGACGAAAAATAAAAATGAAAAAAATAGTATTGATTGGATTGATGGGAGCTGGATTGGCGGCTTGTTCACAAGATGTAAAAGAAGATTTGGGGCTTGCAAAGGTCGCCCCGGATGAGTTTTCTGTGATTACGCGTGCACCGTTATCTGTTCCACCTGATTATACATTGCGCCCGCCGCGCCCTGGTACATCACGTCCAATGGAGATTTCAACGCGTGATGATGCGCGCCAAACGGTTTTTGGTGTTGAGGATATCAACAAAGATACTGGTGTTGCGAATGAACAAAACAGTAAAATTGATGGCTTTTTAGGAAAAATTGGTGTGAGTGGAGATAATTCAAACATTCGCGATGTCGTGGATTCCGAAGAACCAATTGATACGCGAACAACAGCGGAAAAATTATTATTTCTCTCTGGTGATGATAAAAACAAGGGAGCACCGATTGATCCAAAGGAAGAGCTGGAAAGATTGAAAAGTGAAGGCGTGGTCATAAAAAAACGTAATGATGAGGTTGAGGCGCCTTAATATTGCCATTGGCTTTTTTTCACTAAAAGAGCTATCTTGTATCCCATGAAAAAAATCATTTTTTTGATAGGAATATTTATGTCTCATACTCTATCGGGTCAGGCGAATGCCAACGATAAAATCTATAATGCACAATCGATAACATTGCCTAATGCAATGCAGGTTGTTGTGGTTGAAAACCATCGTACGCCCGCGGTAACGCACATGGTGTGGTACCGTATTGGTGGCGCGGATGAAGTTGCAGGTGAAACGGGTCTTGCTCATTATTTAGAGCATTTGATGTTTAAGGGAAGTGATCTTGTTGATTCGGGTGAATTTTCAAAGAAGGTAAAATCATGGGGCGGGAATGATAATGCATTTACATCATGGGATTTTACGGCATATTTCCAAACAGTTCCAAAAGATAAATTGGAAGCGGTTATGTTGATGGAATCGGACCGTATGAAAAATTTAAATTTTAAGGATGAGGAAGCATTAACAGAACGTGATGTTGTGTTGGAAGAGCGTAAACAAAGAACTGATTCTAATCCGATGGCTCAATTGCATGAAGCGATGCGCGCCACGTTATTTATTAATCATCCATATGGTCGTCCAATTATTGGGTGGGATCAAGAGTTAAAAAAATTATCACCTGAGGGTGCGCGTGCATTTTATAAAAATTATTATGCCCCTAAAAATGCAATATTAGTGGTTAGCGGTGATATTAACGCAAAAGATGTTTTTGAATTGGCGGCAAAAACATACGGTAAGATTGAAAATGGTGAAGCGATAAGTCGTCCGACATGGCCAGAGGTTCCAAACATGTATGGACAAGTAACGGTTACACATATGCACGAATCTATTCGTCAACCCATATATCAAAAACTATTTCGCGTACCAGGCATGGGAACAGATTACGATAAATCACTAGGGTTTGCCGTGGCTGAAAATATTATTGGTGGAAATACGGGGCGATTATATCAAGCATTAGTCGTGGATCAAAAATTAGCATCATCCGTCAATTTTCGATACGGTGGAGTAAGTATTGATGACAGCACAATTTCGATTGGTGCGGCACCATTGGATGGTGTCCCATTGAATGATATTGATACCGCAATTATGTCTGTATTGCGTGATGTCGCAGATAATGGTGTAACTAGTGATGAAGTGCAAAAATCGATCTCTCAAATGCAAGACGAATCTGTTTATGAACGGGATAGTTTGACCGGCCCTGCGATGATGATTGGATATCAATTGGCCTCTGGTATTGAGTTAGATAAAATTGAATCATGGGCGGATGATCTCTCTCATATTAACGCGGATAACGTTCAAGATTTGGTTCGTGATTATCTCATATCATCGGCAGGATCATACCACGCAGTTACGGGGCATTTATTGCCAAACGAAAACTAATGTTAAAAATTATTATTGCAGGATTATTTCTTATGACATCAATGGCATACGCCACGGATCAAACTGATCGTATTTTAGATATTGAAACATACACCACACCAAAAGGTATTGAGGTCTGGCATGTTGCAGACCATTCATTACCAATTGTTACAATGAATTTCGCCTTTCGTGGTGCGGGAGCTGTTCGTGATCCAGAAGGGAAAATTGGTTTAGGGCAATTGTTGTCAAATACATTGGATGAGGGTGCAGGAACGCGTGATGCGAATGCATATCAAGAGGCCTTACAGGACCATGCGATTGAGTTGTACTTTAATAATTCACGAGATCATTTTGCGGGTAAAATAAAAACTCTCAAACGTCATTCAGACTTGGCATTTGAATTATTGTATGATGCGCTTCATACGCCGTTATTCGAAGATGAAGCATTAAATCGAATGCGTCACGCGAATATAATGCGCATTAAATCATCAGTTTCAAAACCCAATTGGATAACGTCTCGTTTGATGAATGATGTTTATTTTGGTGATCATCCGTATGCGCGGAATAGTGGGGGTACTGTTTCGAGTTTACAAAAGATATCACGAGATGATTTGCAAAATTTTGTAAAAACGTATTTTACGCGTGATCGTTTGGTCGTTGGTGTAGCTGGTGATTTGTCATCAGATGAAATGATGACAATGGTTGATCGTGTGTTTGGTGATTTACCTATGAAATCAGAAGATACTAGTGATATTGATCGTGTTCAGGCACCTGCGAACAATGTAAAAATTGCGTATAGATTCGATAGCCCACAATCCGTTGTGCAAATGATTTGGCCATCATCTATTACAAAAGAGGATCAAGACTATTATGCCTATCGTGTGATGAATTATATGCTGGGTGGTGGTGGATTTTCATCATTCTTAATGGAAGAAATTCGTGAAAAAAAAGGATTAACATACGGCATTTATTCAAACCCAGTATTCATGAAATATGATGATTATCTTGTTGTTGAAAGTGCGACATCACCAGAAAATATTGCACCAATGATCGAGGCCATTCAAACAGTATTAACGGATATGAAAACACAATTGGTTGATGGTGGCATGTTAGTTGATGCTAAAAATTATTTAATGGGTGCATTGCCGCTTCGTTTTTCAACAACACAAAGTTTGTCTGGAACGGCACTGCGTATGCAATTGGACGGTCGTCATCAAGGTGCATTGGATGAATGGAATAGTAATATAAAACAAGTTACAGCTGAAGATGTGCAGCGAGTAGCTAATAAATTTTTTAAAACGTTGGATGCAAAAGCAACTGTTATCGCGGGGGCGATCCCAGATGATTTGGAATTTGAAATTGTTGATACCGTGCCAGGGGTGGAATAGTAATGGGTAATCCGACGCGCACAAATGCATGGGGTGATTTGAAACAAACTGTTGAAGATGGTGTAAAACAATCATCGATCCGCATAGTTGGTGATGACACTTTAGGTATATCCATAGATTTTTCAAAATCCATGATATCTGCGGACGCATGGAGTGGTTTGATTGATTTGGCCCAGAGCCAGGATGTAGAGATGTGGCGTGATAAAATGGTTGTGATGGAGCCAATTAATATCACAGAAAATCGTTCTGTTGGTCACATGCAACTGCGCTCAGGTGCATGCGAAGATGTGCAAAATGTCTTAAATCAAATGAAAGTGTTTGTTGAAAAAACACACGATGATAATTTGTTCACTGATGTCGTGCATATAGGTATTGGTGGATCTGATCTTGGACCTAGATTTATATGCGATGCGTTGAAGCATTTGCCAAAAAAACTAAATGTTTATTTTGTTTCCAATGTTGATGCTGCGGATATAGAGGAGACATTAAAGGGGTTAAATCCTGACACAACCTTGTTTGTCATTGCGTCTAAAACATTCACAACGCAAGAAACTATGATGAACGCGGTATTTGCAAAAAAATGGTTGGGTGAGCGTAATATTGAAAGACACATGATTGCGCTCAGCACAAATGCCGATGCAGTTTCTGAATTCGGCATTGATACGAATAATATGTTTCCATTTTGGGATTGGGTTGGCGGACGTTTTTCTGTTTGGTCGGCAATCGGAATGCCGATTGCTTTGACTTATGGATTTGATGTTTTTCAAGAGTTTCTAAATGGGGCATGCGCGATGGATGACCATTTTGTGTCTCAAAGATTTGAAAATAATTTGCCAATTTTGTTGGCATTAAATGGTGTTTGGAATCGTAATTTTATGGATCGTTCTGCGGTTTCTGTTTTACCGTATGCGCAAAACTTATCCTTGCTACCAAATTTTTTACAACAAGTTGACATGGAATCTAATGGCAAATCTGTTGATCGTGATGGTGCGTTTATTACGAATTATAAAACTGGGCCAATGGTGTTTGGTCAGGCAGGAACAAACGGACAGCATGCTTTTCATCAATGGTTACATCAGGGAACAGACATTATTCCTGTTGAATTCGTAACGGTTGAAAAATCATTATATAACACCGAACATCACCATGTGTTAAACGCACATGCACAGGCACAATCAGATGCCTTTTTAGATGGAGAAATAAATCAAGACAAACATCGCAATTATGCAGGAGGACGTCCGTCGATCACAATATCAATGGACGATATGTCGCCATTGTGTCTCGGACAATTGGTTGCGTTGTATGAACATAAAGTCTTTATACAGGGAATTATTTGGAATATTAATAGCTTTGATCAATTTGGTGTAGAGCTTGGAAAAAAACTAGCAAAACAAATCCTTGCACGATAGGCAAGAAAAGAGGAAAATAGTCTCAATGAGTAATCCACACGAAAATTTTTTTATGGCGCATTTAACGCAAGAAGAACTGAATGACATTATTCGTCTTCATGCCATTTATTTGTCAGGTAAAAATGGTGGCGCACGTGCGCAGGTTAAATTTAAAAATTTATCGGGTTTGACGTTATCTAGACAAGATATGTCTCACGCCGATTTTACCGGATCATGTTTTATTGGTGCGGATTTGTCCGGTGGTAACTTTACATCGGCGACATTCTTTGCATGTGACATGCGTCGCTCAAATTTAGAAAATGCATGCTTTATTCGTTGTGATTTTCGTGGTGCATTTGTTGCTGGTGCAAATTTAAATGGTGCAGATATGAAATCGGCTGATTTGCGTGAAGGTCGTATCATGGAAAAAGATGCAGAGGGTGTCTTGAAAGATAGGGTGCGCCGTGATCAATCCGATGATGCTGGTGTTGCGCGTACTGTTTTTGCGGGAGCAAAAATGGTGGCGACTAATATGGCTGCTGTACGTGCAATGAACGCTGATTTTTCGGATGCAGATTTAAGTAATGTTGTTATTCAAGGTGCGGATTTGCGCGATGCAAATATGGAGGGTGCGAATCTGAGTAACTCTGATCTTAGTGGGTCAGATGTACGTGGCGCGAATTTTAAAAATTCAATTATGGCGGATACCAATATGGATGGTGTTGAAAAGGCCAATGCCAACATGGAAGGTGTTGTAACAGAAAAACCTGCAGGTCTTGAAATTGAAGAAATGGAAGTCCCATTACCTGAGAGATTAAAGGCTCATGCTTTATGGTTAAGTAGTAATGGAGCCGAAGGCGATCGACTTGATCTATCCAACTATGATATGCGCGAGTTCGAAGAAATACGTTCATACACATTAACGGCGATGAAGGCGGTTGGTGCAAATTTTCTTAATTTGGATTTTTCAAAGGTTGATATTCAAAGCGCAGTTTTTGATGAGGCGGATTTCCGTGACTGTAAATTTGTAGAATCAGATTTACGGGGAGCTTCATTCAAAGAAGCTCGTTTGTCACGATGTGACCTTACAAATGCAAATTTGTTGCCATTAATGTTTAAAAACGCAGACGGCACATCGCGTGTGATGCCTGTTAATATGAATGGTGTTGCATTACGCTATAGTGTTTTGAAAAATGCGAAACTAGCAGGCATTCGTTTAAAGGGTGCTGATTTGTCGTTTGCTGATTTTACTGGTGCTGATTTGCGTAAGGCCGATTTGACAGGTGCTAAAACCAATGGAGCCATATTTGCGGGGGCAAATATGGAAGGGGCACTGATGGATGATGGTGTCGAGATTTTATAATCGAGAACCATTAATTTTATTTTTATTCTAAGGGTAAGGAAATAGCGTATGACGATTATTCGTCAATTACCAGATAATTTAGTTAATCAAATTGCTGCTGGTGAAGTGATTGAAAATCCTGCCGCGGCTATTAAAGAACTGGTTGAAAATTCTATTGATGCAGGTGCTGGCTGTATTTCGGTCACGCTTCGCCAGGCGGGGAAGAGTCTGATGGTTATCGAAGATGACGGTATTGGCATGTCATCGGACGATTTAAAATTATGTTTGTCGCGTCATGCGACATCAAAAATGCTTGACGATGATCTTCTTAATATTGGATCCTTAGGATTTCGTGGTGAGGCTTTACCATCAATAGCATCAGTCAGTCGTTTAGAAATTCAATCACGAGCACAGGGTGAGGGAGATGCCTGGATTATTACGGCGAAGGCTGGTGCAATAGCAGACATATCACCATCATCAATTCGTCAGGGAACGCGCATAACGGTAAAAGATTTGTTTTATGCAACACCTGCACGCCTTAAATTTTTAAAATCAGATCAAGCTGAAATGATGATCATAAAGGAAACATTGAATCGTTTGGCCATGGCTTACCCTGATATTGAAATGCGTTGTGAACATGATGACAAAAAAACGTTCCACTATCGATCGGAAACATTGTTAGAACGTATATCATCAGTGATGGGGCGTGATTTTCAAAGTAATGCGATGCCGATTGAAAGTGAAGTTGAAGGTGTTCGTTTAAGTGGTTTTGCAAGTCTGCCAACATATAGTCGTGGAAATGCGCGTGCACAATATTTATTTGTGAATGGTAGACCAGTGAAGGATAAATTATTGATGGGTGTTTTGCGTGGTGCCTATATGGATGTTTTACCGCGCGATCGCTATCCTCTTGTTGCGTTATTCGTTGATTTGGAACAAACGGAGGTGGATGTGAATGTGCATCCGGCCAAATCTGAAGTACGTTTTAAAAAACCAATGATTATTCGTAATTTGATTTTTCATGGTATCCAAAATGCATTGCGCGAGCATGCCAAAACATCAGCGGGGTTATTGCCTAATCAAACAGTGCACTTTCAAACAAAAATTGCGCAGGCACCAAAGGTTAATTACGCTTTGCCAGAAATGGATTTTAAACCACAGGCACGAATAGCGGAAGAGACACAAATATTTCCTATTGTGGATGAGGTTGAGTCAAATGATATAACACCTGATTATCCATTAGGGTCGGCATTGGCGCAATTCCATGAAAATTATATTGTGTCACAAACAAAGGACGGTATTGTTATCGTCGATCAACATGCCGCACATGAACGTTTGGTTTATGAACGTATGAAGGATAATTACGCACAATCAGGCGTTAAAAAACAGATACTTTTGGTTCCTGAAATTGTGAACTTGTCACAAGATCATGTTTTGATGATCTTGGAACATCAATCCCTTTTAAATGATGTAGGCGTTGTTTTGGAAGCATTTGGTGAAGGTGCGATCATTGTTCGTGAGGTGCCTGCAATTTTAGCAGATCGTTTGAATATTCAAGATATGATCAAAAATTTAGCAGATGAAGTTGAAGATATTGGCACGGTTGACCGTGTGACCGAAAAAATAAATTATTTATTGGCAACAATGGCCTGCCATGGATCTGTACGGTCAGGGCGCAGGCTTAATCAAAGTGAAATGAACGAATTATTACGTCAGATGGAAGAGACCCCATTATCCGGACAATGTAATCATGGACGCCCGACAATGATTTCTCTATCTTTAGATGACGTTGAAAAATTATTTAAGAGGCGGTAGGCGATGAATACGTTTAACAAAGATCAAAAAGAAATAATGAGTCTGTATGCGCTTGTAATGGTTGGAGCCTTGATGATGCTTGTTCCATATTCATTGATACCATTTGCGGGGGTTGCATGTATGAGTGTTGGATTGATCGCAACGTATTTTTATAAATGGAAATATAAATCTAATGAAGTTATGCAATTTCACATGTCTTATATTATTCGAACTGTTTGGTGGTCGACATTGATTCTTACGATTGGGGTTGGATTGTTTTCTTCAATTTTATGGTCCAACGGCGATTGGTCAATAATTTATAATATGCAAGATAGTGTAGCGCGTGGTGTTATCCCAACCGAGGCTGATGTGCAAAGATCAATATGGAACTTTGTTCAAGATAATTCAACATTGATACAGTGGACATCATTGGTTTCATTGCCGCCATATCCTATCTATTTAATATACCGTGCGATAGCGGGCGTTAAAAAATTAATTCAATAAAAAAATGGTCGAAATTCCATAGTAGGAATTTCGACCAATAAGGTTTGCATTGGGCATATCTTAAAAAAGATTCTGACCTTCAAACGAAGGGATATTTAAAACAATATCGAGAGTTTAAAGGCCATAATATAATTTTAGGGGGATTATATTATCCTTTAGTCGTCGTCTCATAATACTGTTTTTATAACTCTTTTTTATTATGCTTCCAACACTATAGAGGGATATGCACGTATCACATCATCTGTGATAGTTATAGAATAACTAATGTATGTTAAATATATTTGAAAAATAGCTCAAATTCGAACTAAATGTTTGTATTTGGTTTTTTGATAGCGATCGCTTCTAAATCACGCATAGCACGACAAAGTGTCATGAATTCACAATTTTCTGGAGAAATTTTTCTTTCATTTATAAGGGACCAAAATTGTGTGCGAATGGTTAGGTAATCATCGCTTTTTTCATCGAATTTTTCAATATCAACGCCAGCTGGTAAAAGGGGGATCTTGGCACACTTTTTTTCTTTGATACAAGATAGTAGCTGTTCTTTCCTTTTTATTTTTCCTTTTTCTAAACTTGAAGCAGTATCTTTCATTTTTTTATACTGTCTGTTTATTAATGTTTGGACATTAAAACCATATTTTCGTTCAATTAATTGTATGGATTTGCAAGATCTGTTGGCGGGAATGTGTTTTAAAGCTGGAGTAAGGCAGTCATCGTTAAAATCAACCCAACGTGGAGAGTTAAATAACGATGGAAGAATATGTTCTTCAAATAAGGGGTATCGGTCAATATATTCCCCCATTGCGAAATGAACACCTGAGTTAGAAGCCAGAACATATTCTTTGCGCCAATCAAATTTTAAATTAGCATAAAGTAAAATAGAAATAAGGCACATTAAAACTAACATGACCAATTGTTTGTATTTAAAACGTAATGTTACAAAAAGAATTAAGGATAATACAATGAATGCAGAAAATAAAATTTCGTGCCATTGCTCAGAATATTGCCATGATGAAATGAAAAATATAGACCCAAAAGTCAGTACTGACGCACTGGCAATAAGAGGTAAAACGAGTTGTTTGTCGAGCATGAATTTCATAACAAATAATTATACATTGAAGCCGAACGATTTCCAGCTTTTTAAAAAGATATTTGGTAAAGGCGCATTAATTGATATTTCACGATTATCCTCCGGGTGTTTAAAAGATATCTCACGCGAATGAAGGTGGAGGCCTTTATGCACTTCTGATCCTTCAAATGGGAATGGATTATCATTATATTTTGGATCGCCTAATAAAGGTGCGCCAATGATTTGGGAATGAACACGAATTTGGTGTGTACGTCCTGTCTTTGGATAAAATGCAACAAAGGCCGCTTCCTTTCCTGCGCGTTCAATGATTTCGAAATCAGTAATCGCCTTCTTACCATTTTCTGGGTCATGGCACATGACTTCCCCGCCATCGCGGTAAATATCAGCCTTTGCAATGGGGGCGTCAATTGTACCGTGAGGCTCGATTGGTGCGGGTGTCGTCAATGCCCAATATGTTTTTTGAACGTGATGAGTTTGGAATTGTCTCGTTAAATGACGCGTTGCCTCGGCCGTTTTTCCAAGGATAAGAACACCAGATGTATCACGATCCAGACGATGACATAGGCGCGGTTTAACATCTTTTTTAATATAGCTGTTTAACATGCCATCAAGATGTATTTTTGTTTTTGTTCCACCTTGAACGGCCAAACCATGTGGTTTGTTCAAAACCAAAATATGGGCATCTTCAAACAAAACCATACTGTTTATAAAATCACGATCTTTTTGATTGAACTGCATCTTTGGTTTTGCTGTGCCATCTTGTAATGATGGAGGCAGGCGTAATTCATCATTCGCCGTTAATCGGGTGTCTTGTTTTACACGTTTGCCATTAATACGAATTTGCCCTGTACGAATTAATTTTTGGGTTTGTCCAAATGTTAAGGTTGGAAACGTTTTCTTTAAAAAACGATCTAAACGTTGTCCATCATCATCTTGTTTTATTATCATGATGCCAGTCTTACAAGAAAACGCCCAAGAATGAAAGCGCCCAATCCGCCTCCCACAGATGCAAGGATATAAAATAGGGCATGTCCGTATTTGTGTGTATCGATTAACGTCATAGCTTCAATTGAAAATGCGGAAAATGTTGTAAATCCACCCAATAGACCAACGGTTAAAAACAAATTCGCCGTTTGTGATATTGATGTTTTAAGGGACAGAAGAGATACAAGTAAACCAATGGTAAAGCACCCAAGAATATTGATGAACAAAATAGCGTTTGTACCAAGGGCAGGCGATAATAAATATCGCGATACTGTGCCCAGTGCGCCGCCACATGCAACGGCAATAATATGAGAGACGATCATTTGTTTTTACCATTTCTTCGTTTTAGAAAAATAACAAATCCGAGGATAAACAGGGTAAAAATGCTGCCGGCAATAAATAGTGATTTTTTATAAAATGGTTTTGGTATGTGTCTTTCACGAACATATAGAGTTGCTGCGGGGTTTGGATCACTTGGATTGATATAAATTTTTTCCTGTTGTTCTCCTGCGGGAATTATCATGACGCGCGTAAGTTTTTGATTTTCAGGGTTCAGCATTAAAGAATGTGAAGGTGTTGGTACAAATGTTAGCAATAGTAGTGTTATTAAAAATTTCATTTTTCATCCTTATTAAAATTGTAGGCACAAAATTGTAATCAAACCGCCGACTAAATGTAAAAATGGATTGTCCCAAGTGTGAGGAGATTTTGCCTCCGTAATTGTCAGGCATAGTGGCATAAGAATGATCATAGCAATAAATTGATATAGTGTCATTTCATTCATAAGGGCAATGGTTCCACTGATTGCGGCCAGAGCGACACAAGCACTTCCTTCTACGGTGCGATGAAATTTTGTTTTGGTGAATAGCGCGTGTGTTTTATATTTTAATCGTCCATATTTTATACCTATGGGTTCCGCTAGGCCATCACCAAATGTGGACACGAAAACGGTAATAAAAATCAAATGTGTCGCATTGTATAACCGTAACCACTCAATCATTAACAATAAAATTATATATCCCGCCACCATAGCCGTTGAAAGCCAGATAATTGTGTAAGGACGATCTTCTGTTCGATCAAAAGATGAAAAGCAAATAGTTAAAAATTTTGATCTTCTTCGTAATGGTTCTAAAAAAGACAATATCCAAATCATTGGTGTGCCGAGACTTAATGCCGTGCGAATCCATATGTTATCGATATGTGGTTGCGTGAGGGTTAGTGATGCAACAAGGAAAAAAATGATGGATAATATTTTGCGAGAATAATTAACGCGTAAATTTTTATAGGTCACAAATAAACCAAGGAAAAAACTAATCCCATATAAAATACCAAGAAGGATTAAGTAATGTTCATACATATTAAGAAATACGTTCCCGTGTTTTGTTTACAAGTCGTTCTAATGTTTTGTCATTGGGGGATGCTGCAATCGCTTCATCAAATGTCATCCATTTTAATGCAAGTGATTCATCACTTATCACGGCATCCTGTTCACCTGTCATTTGCATGATGTATCGGATGTCATAATGACAGTGTTCGGGTTCATCTTTTTTAGCATTGGCAGGGATTTCATGAATGTCTATGTCGATAATATCAGGTGTTGCTGGTTTGATCGCGGTAATGCCACTTTCTTCCATCGTTTCACGAATAGCCACGGCCAATACGTCTTCTTCGCCATCACAATGTCCGCCGAAATTCAACCACATATTGAGTGATTTATGATGGTTCATTAAAATTTGATTGCCCGTAACATTTAATAAAAGGGCCGAACCCGTGATGTGCCCTGGTTCAAAATGATCTCGGTAAAAACACCGATCTGATTGCAATAGGTAGATAAAACGATCCACACATGTGATATCTTCACCTTGGATAGGTGAGTAAGATTTTAATTCAGTGATGAGGTCGTCACGATTAACTGTCTTCATTTCTTTTTGTGTTCCAATCATCTAAACGATCCTTTATGCCTTTTTCAAATCCGTCACCTTTTGGATTGTAAAAGGATTCGGGGACCATTTCATCGGGAAAATAATTTTGTCCTGAAAATCCGCCTTCAACATCTGGATCATATTGATATCCATCGCCATATCCTTGATCTTTCATCATCGATGTCGGTGCGTTAAGGATATGTTTTGGTGGCATTAAACTGCCATGTTTTTTTGCGGATGAGCGTGCCTTTTTATAGGCAACATAGGTGGCATTTGATTTTGGTGCGGTGGCCAAATAAACTAATGCTTGTGCTATGGCTAACTCACCCTCGGGTGATCCTAATCGTTCATATGCATTCCACGCATCAATACACATGGATAACGCTTGTGGTGATGCTAAACCAATATCTTCGTACGCCATGCGTGTGATACGTCGCGCCAAATAACGGGGATCTTCGCCACCATCTAACATACGTGCATACCAATACAGTGCGGCATCGGGATCTGACCCTCTTACCGATTTATGAAGGGCAGAAATAAGGTTGTAATGACTATCTTCACCCTTATCATATTGTGGTGCGCGTTTTTGAATAATTTGCGCTAATCCTTCTGTATCAAGTTCATCACCAGAATGACTGGCATGAATTTGTTCAATCATATTCAAAAGGTAACGCCCATCGCCATCGGCCATTGCCTTTAACATTGTGCGTGCCTCATCATTGAGGGGGAGTATTTTTGTGTCATTTTCCGCGACCGATATCATTTGTTCCAATGCGTTCATGTCTAAACGATTCAGTACATAAACGGATGCACGAGAGAGAAGAGCCGCGTTCAACTCGAATGATGGATTTTCTGTCGTTGCACCAATAAGGAGGATTGTTCCATCTTCGACAAGGGGTAAAAATGCATCTTGTTGTGCCTTGTTAAAACGATGAATTTCATCAATAAAAAGAAGTGTTTTTAAACCATCTTGCGCGCGTGATCTTGCGCCACCAAATACTTTGCGCAAGTCACCAACACCTGAAAAAATCGCGGATAATGCCTCGAAATGAAGACCGCTTGTTTCGGCCAAAATACGCGCTAGTGTTGTTTTCCCACATCCGGGTGGTCCCCATAAAATCATGGATTGCAGGTTTTTATTATCAACCATCGTGCGGATGGGTGCACCTTGTCCAACCAAATGATCTTGCCCAATAATTGTATCTAAAGACTGTGGACGTAACCGTTCGGCTAGTGGCTTGATATCATTTCCTGTGTTGAATAAGGCGGATTGCATATACGAACTATAACGTAGTGCCGACTAAATCGCCAACAATATACGATGCACCCATGGCCAATGCACCCCAAAACATTACACGGATTGCAGGTTTGAGGACTGGAGATCCTCCTGTTTTTGCTCCAAGTGCGCCTAATATTCCTAAAAGAAGAAGGCAGATAAGGGTTGCAATAGTAACAAAAAATTCTTGTGGGGCGACAAATACAGATAAAACAGGAATAATTCCACCTAATGTAAATGCGAGGCCAGATGCAAATGCTGCTTGTAATGGTTTTGCCTCTGTCAATTCGGATATCCCTAATTCTTCTCGGGCGTGTGTAGCCAATGCATCATGCTTGGTCATTTGGTGTGCGGCCTTTTGTGCTGTGTCTTCGTTTAATCCGCGTGACATCATAATCTCGACCAGCTCTTCTAATTCATGTTCGGGACTGTGAAGAAGTTCGCGTTCTTCTTTTTTTAAATCTGCATTTTCAAGATCAGATTGTGTGCAAACGGACACATATTCACCCGCCGCCATCGACATTGCACCTGCGACTAATCCCGCGATCCCAGCCAAGGCAATGCCCGATGGCGATGTTGTCGCAGAGGCAACGCCAATCATTAAACTGGAAATGGAAATGATACCGTCATTTGCGCCCAAAACAGCCGCGCGTAACCATGCGGATCGATTGATATAGTGGCGTTCGATATGTCGCTCATGAGCCATCATGATATTTATACCCAATCAACCTTTGCACCAGGTACGGCAACGACAAGGCCATCAAGGTCATCGCTCATCATAATTTGACATGATAGACGTGATGTTTGCTTTAGGTCGAATGCCAAATCCAACATGTCTTCTTCGTCTTCTGACACTTCGCCATCATCGGGCATGCATTTTGCAACCCAGTCAGGGTGTACCCATACGTGACATGTGGCGCAGGCCAATGATCCGCCGCATACGCCTTCAACATCAGCAGTTAATCCATGCTTGTGTGCGATTTCCATGATGGATAATCCGTTGGGAGCGTCAACCTCCATCGGTGTTCCGTTACGCGTGTAAAAGGTCATATTAGGCATATCTATTTATTTAACCGTTCTATTATTTTTGTGTATTTTTCGATGAATTGGTTTACATCATCTTGGGTTGTATTCCAACCCATTGAAATGCGAATGGTTGATAAGGCGTCATCATCGGTCAATCCCATGGCGGTAAGGACGTGTGATGGTTTTGCTACACCGCTACTGCATGCCGATCCGCCACTTACACAGATTTTATCCAAATCGAGATTCATTATTTGAATGGTGTTTGTTATTTTTGCACAAGTAAGAGAGATAGTGTTTCCAACCCGTGGTGTATTTTTGCCGTTGATAGTGATGCCAGGCAATGATTTTGTTAGACGATTTTCAATGTCATCGCGCCATGTTGCCAATTCATCATAACGGTTTATATTTTCAACGGCGATTTCAACGGCCAATCCCATGCCTGCGATGCCTGCGACATTCGATGTTCCTGCGCGTTGGTTTTTTTCTTGTTTTCCACCAATCATAAGAGGACGAATAGGTTTTTTTGCAGCAAAGGCAAAACACCCAACGCCCTGTGGTCCACCGACCTTGTGCGCGGAAAAGGACATGTAATCGGCGCCACTATCTTTGAAATCAACAGGAATTTTCCCAAGTGCCTGTACCGCATCAATGTGGATGAGGGCACCATATTTATGCGCGATTTCGATGGCTTCCTTAATGGGTTGGATAACACCTGTTTCATTATTCACATACATGATATTGACCAGAGCGGTTGGTGCGCGTTCTAACATAGCCTCCATGGTATCTAAATCTATAATGCCATCCGATGTTACGGGGATAATTTCCAATTCCGCATTTCCACAATCGACAATGGCTGCATGTTCAATGCCGCTGGCCAATATGCGTTCACCCTTGAATGTTTTTAAAATGGTGTTGATGGATTCTGTTGCGCAAGATGTGAATATCACTTGTGCTGGTCGTGTGTTGATCGCCTTTGCGATCTGTTCGCGCGCCCGTTCAATATGCATAGATGCGGCGCGCCCTGCACAATGTGTGGATGATCCATTTCCCACCTGCGCCATGATGTTTGTTACAAGGTCAATGGCTTCGGGGCGGGTTTGTGTTGTCGCGTTATGGTCAAGGTAAATCATGGGAATACTTTATTCTGAAAGTTTATATTTATCAACAGTTTAACATTTTTTTCTGGACATTTGACACTCAAATGCCTTATGAATTTACATCATAAATAAAAACATAACATAATAAATAAAAGGTTGGGACATAACTTTATGCCAGACATTATGATTAACGGCCCTGAAGGTCGTATCGAAGCAAGCTACTTTCATTCAAAAACACCAAATGCGCCACTTGCGCTTATATTACACCCACATCCAGAACACGGCGGAACAATGAATAACCGTGTTACATATAGTTTATATAAAACATTCGCGGCGCGTGGATTTTCAACATTACGTTTTAATTTCCGTGGCGTAGGTCAATCACAAGGTGAATATTCAGAAGGTGAAGGTGAATTAGCGGATGCAGCGGCAGCGTTGGATTGGATGCAAGATCTTAACCAAAATGCACCCTATGTATGGGTTGCTGGTTTTTCATTTGGTGCGTGGATTGGTATGCAATTATTAATGCGTCGTCCTGAAATTCGCGGTTGGGTATCTGTTGCACCGCCGGCACATACAGAGGACTTTACATTCTTGGCGCCATGCCCAACATCAGGATTAATTGTTCATGGACAAGATGATACAATTGTACCTAGCGCAGATGTTCAAAAATTGGTTGATACATTGCGTGCACAAAAAGGTATTGATGTTGATCATGCACAAATTGAAGGTGCAAACCACTTCTTCCGTGGTCAAATGGGGCCAATGATTGAATCTGTAAATGAATATTTGAATAAGTCACACGCTGGACGCACAATTGATGTGCAGCAATTGCTAGAAGCGGCTTAAATCTTTCGCTCTTTTCAAGTTTTATGAACGTGCTAGACTATCACCACAATAATAATAAAGTGGTGATAGAACGTAATGGCACAGACACAATCTCGTAACGAATCTTTTCTAACTGGCGTAAATGCGGAATATATCGCGCATCTTTTTGCCCAATATCAAAAATCGCCCAACAGTGTTGATCACTCTTGGGCTAATTTTTTTAATGATCTTACGGATTCTGAGTTAGATGTTTTGCGCGAAATGCATGGTGCAAGTTGGGCACCCGATGAAAACAGAATGGATGGGCGCAGTTTCGCTGTATCGCAACAGGCACAGGCTGTGTCACAGGTTCCTGTATATGCTCCTATGCCAATGGTAGGTGGGGCGACGAATACCGCCGACGTGCAACAGGCCGTTCGTGATTCAATTCGCGCAATACAATTAATCCGTGCGTATCGCGTGCGTGGACACTTGGTTTCTGACCTTGATCCACTGGGAATGCGAAAGCATTCATCTCACCCTGAATTAACACCAGAACATTATGGTTTTACGTCCGCTGATTATGATCGTCCTATTCGCCTTGATGGTGTTTTGGGAATGGAAGAGGGGACGTTGAACCAAATTTTAAACGCGGTTCGTCAAATTTACTGTGGCAAAATTGGTGTTGAATTCATGCATATGAGTTCACCAGATGAAAAAGCATGGATACAGCAACGTATCGAAGCACCACGTAATCACACGGATTTCACAAGTAATGGTAAACGTGCAATTTTGGAGCGCCTAACAGCGGCCGAAACATTCGAACAATTTTTAGCCAAAAAATATCCTGGAACGAAAAAGTTCGGAATTGATGGCGGTGAAGTTTTAATCCCAGCCATTGAACAAATCATGAAGCGTGGTGGTCAATTAGGTTTGAAAGAAATGATTGTTGGTATGGCACACCGTGGCCGTTTAAATGTGTTGGCCAATGTCATGGGAAAACCATTTAGCGCAATTTTTGCTGAATTTTTAGGGATCAAAACACAACCAGATGACGTGTTGGGATCAGGCGATGTTAAGTATCACTTGGGAACATCCAGTGATCGTGATTTTGATGGTAATAATATTCACCTGTCTTTAACCGCGAACCCATCTCACCTTGAATGTGTGAACCCCGTTTGTATTGGTAAGGCACGTGCGAAACAATACCAACGTGGTGACAAGGATGGTACGCAAGTCATGCCGATCCTCCTTCACGGTGATGCGGCATTTGCTGGTCAAGGAATTGTTGCGGAAACATTAATGATTTCTGAACTGGATGGATACAGTGTTGGTGGAACAATGCATGTTGTGATTAACAACCAAATTGGTTTTACAACGATGCCACAATTTTCACGTTCTGGCCCTTATTGTACGGATGTTGCGAAACTTCTTTCCGCACCGATATTCCATGTGAATGGTGATGATCCAGAAGCCGTTGTTCATGTTGCGCGTATTGCAACAGAATTCCGCCAGGAATTCAAAAAAGATGTCGTTATCGACATTATGTGTTACCGACGCTTTGGACACAATGAAGGTGATGAACCAGCATTTACAAATCCGTTGATGTACCAAAAGATCAAGTCACTTCCCACAACGCGTGCATTATATGCCGACAAATTGGAAGAAGAAGGTTCAGTTAAGGCCGAAGACGCCACCGCGATTAAGGATGAAATGAATCGTTTGTTAGAGGACTCATTTAAGGCGGCGAATAGTTATAAGCCAAACGAAGCTGATTTCCTTCAAGGTGTGTGGAGTGACATGAATGTCGCAGATAATGAAGATGAGCCTCGCCGTGGTAAAACAGGATTGGATAAGAAAACTTTTGATCATATTGGTAAGGGGTTAACAGCAATTCCAGATGATTTTGATATTCATTCAAAATTAAAACGGTTTATCGATGCACGTAAAAAAATGTTCGAAACGGGTGAAGGTTTTGATTGGGCCACGGCCGAGGCAATGGCGTTTGGCTCATTGGTCGATAGCGGATTTGGTGTAAGGTTGTCAGGACAAGATTGTGGCCGTGGAACGTTTTCTCAACGTCATGCAAAAATGTATGATCAAACCGATGGGCACAGTTATCAACCGCTTCAGAATATTTCAAAAGATCAGGCGGATTTCGAAGTGCACGATTCACCGTTGTCTGAATTTGCGGTGCTTGGTTACGAATACGGATTTACATTGGCAGAGCCAAATTGGTTAACATTGTGGGAAGCGCAATTTGGTGATTTTGTAAACGGCGCACAAACGATTATTGATCAATTCATCAGTAGCGGTGAAACAAAATGGTTGCGTATGTCGGGGCTTGTTATGCTTCTTCCCCATGGGTATGAAGGGCAAGGGCCAGAACATAGTTCATGTCACCCAGAACGTTTCTTGAATTTAAGTGCTGAAGATAACTGGCAAATCGTGAATGCGACAACGCCTGCAAACTATTTCCATGCATTGCGTCGTCAAATGGTACGTAATTTCCGCAAACCATTAATCATGTTTACGCCAAAATCATTATTACGTCACAAATTATGTGTGTCACCTGCGGCGATGATGCGTGATGATTCTACATTCCATCGTATTTTGTGGGATGATGCCGAATTGGCAGGTGAATTGAATAAACCAAAGGATGTAAAACGTGTCGTTTTATGTACGGGTAAGGTTTATTACGATCTGTACCAAGCGCGCGAGGAAAAGAAAATCAAAGACGTTGTGATTTTGCGTTTGGAACAATTATATCCATTCCCATTGGGTGCCTTGGCGGAAGAATTGGAAAAATATCCAAATGCTGATGTTGTGTGGTGTCAGGAAGAACCCAAAAACAGTGGTTATTGGGAATTTGTGGATCGCCGTATCGAAGGTTCACTTGGTATTGCTAAGCATAAAGCAGGTCGTCCATCATATGTCGGACGTAAATCATCTGCCTCACCCGCAACGGGAAGCGCAAGCGTGCATAAAGCAGAGCAAGAAAAATTAATTAATGATGCTTTGACAATTAATTAAATTTTTATTTCACAAAGAAAGCTAAGTGAGGTGCTTTTCTAAAAACGGATGCAAAAGTTTTCCAATGTTTATTTGCATTTTCTATGTGTTCAATGACTGTTTCTGGTTTTTGATTGTTCTGTATGCCTAAAAATTTTTCTTCAATACCCAATTCTTTAAATATTCTATTTTCTATATCAATCATAGGTCCATCGCCTGTACAGAAGGCGTAACCACGCAGTATTTGTGAAATAATACTGTGCTCGGAGGGGAATAAGGTTTTTGTTTGCTCTTTTCGTGTGGTTCTTCCTGGGAGAACAATATCATCAGGGAGGAATGTTGCTTCGCATGGCCCATTAACAAAATAACCTCTTTCACAAATTTCAATTTGAAAGAGGTGTTCTTCACCGCTTAATTTAGTATCAAACTCAAAATAAGTAATTCCACTGTCTGTTTTTTGAACCACAGGGCTGCTAAAAGGGCTTTCTGTTTGTGAATGAGTTCTATAATCGCTATCTATCGCATCAAATAACTTTAATAAAAATTTAGATTTTCTATCTATTTCAGCTTTAATTTCTTCAACTCTCTGTGTAACTCTATCATCGTAACCAACTTTATTGAATGTAAGGGCTGCTTCTATTTCTTCAGGTGTGTGATTCATTTTATAAATCCGTTTTATTTTTTATTACCATATTTAAATGATGTGTGTTTGTCAAATTTAAATACAAATACATTCGCTCTTTATCTTCTTCCCCATGCCCTGTATCCTATATGCACTGAATAAAAAGGAAGAACAAACATGACTGACATTATCGTACCTGCGCTGGGTGAATCTGTAACTGAGGCAATTATCGCAAAATGGTTGAAATCAGAAGGTGAGGCCGTTGCAATGGATGAGCCATTGGTGGAATTGGAAACCGATAAAGTGACATTAGAGGTCAATGCGGCTGAGGCAGGGACATTGGTATCGATTAGTGCGCAAGAAGGTGAAACGGTTGAGGTTGGCGCATTGTTGGGTGCATTAGGCGCGGCGGGTGATGCTTCTACTCCTAAAAAAGAGGCACCAAAATCAGATGCAAAAGCGGAAGAAACGCCAAAGGCGGCGTCTGCACCTGCACCATCATCGGTTGATAAAAGTGGTGAGTTATCACCAGCCGTTCGTAAGTTGATTAATGATAATAATTTGGATGCGGCGGCGATTACAGGTACAGGTAAAGATGGACGCATTACAAAAGAAGATGTTTTGAAAGCAGTTGAGAGTGGCGGCGCAGCAAAAACGGCGAGCGCACCTGTACCTGCGGCAACACCATCTGCACCACGCGAGGTGAAAGACCGTGAAGAACGCGTTCGTATGACAAAATTGCGTCAAACAATTGCAAAACGTTTGAAAGAAGCGCAAAGCGAGGCGGCGATCCTAACCACATTCAATGAAATTGATATGGGGCCTTTCATGGATCTGCGTAAAAAATACAAAGATGGTTTTGAAAAGAGACACGGCGTTAAGCTGGGCTTTATGTCGATTTTTGTGAAGGCCGCGGTTCAGGCATTGAAGGAATTCCCATCCGTTAATGCGGAAATTGATGGCACAGATATTTTGTACAAAAATTACTATGACATTGGGGTTGCGGTTTCAACACCTCAAGGTCTTGTTGTGCCAAATGTTCGTGATGCGGATGTAAAATCATTTGCCGAGATTGAAAAATCAATTGGTGATATGGCTGGCCGTGCACGTGAAGGAAAATTAGGCATGGATGAAATGACGGGTGGAACATTTACAATTACAAATGGTGGTGTGTTTGGATCAATGATGTCGACACCAATTTTGAATCGTCCACAATCTGCAATTTTGGGAATGCATAAAACACAAATGCGTCCAATGGTTATGCCTGATGGTTCGATCGAGGCACGCCCAATGATGTATGTGGCATTGTCCTATGATCATCGTATTGTTGATGGTCGTGAATCCGTTTCATTCCTTGTTAAAATTAAGGAAGCGTTGGAAGATCCAGCAAGATTGTTGATGGAAATCTAATCTTAAAATAAAAGTGGTTTTAAACCGCTTTTTTATTACCCACAATCTTGTGATAAAACGATATCATCATCCGTTGTGTGGATGTTTAAACGATCAGGTAAATAATCCATTGTGGCCATACTGTCTGGTTTAAGGATACGGTGAGGGCGATCACCTAGAACAGATAAATCGACATTTTTTATATTTTTTCCTGTCCATTCAACATATGTTTTACATGTTGGGGTTGCCATTGTTTCTTCATGGAGGGGAACCATAAAAGCTGTGGTTAAAATAAAAAGAGGAATAATAAATATATATTTCATAGGGTTAGTTTACTATATCTATGTCGATGATATCAATTTTTTTTAATGTTCCTGCTGCATCTTGGCCATCCGTATCGTGATCCACGATTTGTGAACCTATTGTTATTTTTTGTATTCCAAACCCAACAGCGTTTACCAAATCACGTGATGAGGGGTAAAGATTGCATGCGACATGCATATCCTCAATATTATACCCATAACGTTTTACATTGAATAAAAGGCGGTTAAGTGGGCTAACGCTATCACGATATTTTGTGTTGTTGTGATCGATATCATTTTGTATTTCAGGAATATAGAGAGTGCTCTTGTCGGTCATACATAATGCAAAAGAACGATCGCTCGATGATTTTATTCTTTTTTGTAATTCTGTTTTTAAGTTATTATTTCTTTTAACAACATGATTGCGTGAGTTTTCGGAATGATCTTCATCTAATATTTTTTCTATACGTTCTTCTTTTCTATAAATGATGGAAACACTTATGCCTGATTGTTCCATCATTGGAATTGATAGTTGTTCAAACGCATCTTTACGGCGAATGAAAAAATCTTTTTCCATACCCTTATGGTCAATATAAACATGTTTTATTCCTGCCTCGCATATGGCCTTTGCACAATTGGGGCACATGGGGTCGGTGATGAATAGTGATGCGCCATGTGTAGGAAAAGGTGCGTTGAAAATGCACGCAACTTCGGCATGAATGAATTGAGAACTGTTCCCAATGCGGTCTTTTGCATCAAAATGTTGTTTTAAAATATCAGGACGATAATTTGTTTTTGCAATATATCGGTCACCTGACACTAGGCACGCGGCAACTTTATTTTTGTTATGTTCGCTGGTATTTACAATATCAACGGCATGTTGCATGGCCTGAAAAGGTGTGATCATGAAAACAGTTTACCCGCTTCCCAATGTTTTAACAGCCTCATCTTGTTCAAAAAGGTAGAGAAGTGTTTTGAGCGCATCACCACGACGGGTGGAAAGGGTGGGGTCTTTTTCGGTGAGTAATCGTGCGTCTTGATGTGCCATTTGCATAAGGTCACGGTGGTTATCCAAATCAACAAAATGCATGGCGGGCAGGCCGCTTTGTTTTGTGCCTAACACTTCACCTGCACCGCGTAATTCTAAATCTTTTTCCGCAATCACAAATCCGTCTTCTGATTTTTTCATGATGGATAGACGTTCTTTTCCCGCCTCGGATAACGGCGCGTTATACATGAGAATACAGGATGATTTGTCCGAACCACGGCCGACGCGTCCGCGTAATTGGTGTAATTGGGCAAGGCCAAATCGTTCGGCATGTTCGATAATCATGACCGTGGCCTCAGGCACATTTACACCAACCTCTATCACGGTGGTTGCCACCAAAATATCCAAGTCACCACGTGCAAATTTTTGCATGACTTGATCTTTTTCCAATGGTTTCATGCGTCCATGGACAAGGCCGACACGGTCGCCGTAAATTTGAGATAGGAGGGTGTGGCGATCTTCGGCATTGGCCAGTTCAATTTTTTCGCTTTCTTCGACCAAGGGACACACCCAATAAATGCGTTCACCCTCCGCAATTTTACGTTTTAATCCTTGGGCGATATCGGCGATACGATCGGTGGAAATAAGGACGGTTTCAATTGGTTTGCGCCCTGGTGGTTTTTCATCCAAACGTGATACATCCATATCACCAAACAGGGATAGGGTCAGTGTGCGTGGAATAGGGGTGGCCGTCATAACCAATACATCGGGAGCCACGCCTTTGTCGGACAAGCTTAACCTTTGATGAACACCAAAACGATGTTGTTCGTCAATCACGACACACCCAAGATTTTTAAAATTCACCGTATCTTGAAAAATGGCATGTGTGCCGATAACAATTTGTGCCTCACCATTTTCAATTTTTTCTAAAATCGCGGTGCGATCTTTGCCTTTATCACGCCCTGTTAATGTGATCATCGTGACGCCAATCGCATCACATAATGGTTGTAAGGTTTCGGCGTGTTGGCGTGCCAAAATTTCGGTCGGTGCCATCATCGCCGATTGAAAACCATCATTGATACAGTTGAGCATAGTGCCAAGCGCAACGACGGTTTTACCACTTCCCACATCACCTTGGAGCAGTCGCAACATCCGCGTAGGCGTTCCCATGTCATCGTCAATTTCGGAGAGTGTTCGACTTTGTGCGCCAGTTAAGTCGAATGGTAGAGCATCCAATAGTTTTTGGCGCAGATCGGGTGCATTATTAAACGAAATGCCTTTTTTCTTTTTAAATGTCAGACGAACCAGTTGCATGGCGAGTTGCCTTGCGAGCGCTTCGTCATACGCCAACCGCGTGCGGGTAACGCTATCGCTTAATGTTTCTTTCGATGATTGTGGGTTGTGGAGTGCACGCATGCACTCACTCCATCCAAGCCACCCATGTTTTTTAATCATGGAATCGTCAATCCATTCAGGCAGGGTGGGAAGGTGTTTTATCCCACCGATAATTGCCTTATGTAACAGCTTAGGGCTTAATCCGCCTGTCATGGGATAGATGGGTTCGAACGCTTTTATCTCATTTTTCTTTTCCGGTGGGACGGCATAATCGGGGTGAAGTATTTGAATTTTATCATTATAAAATTCGATTTTTCCGCTGATGATAATTTCTTTATCCGTTGGGTATGTGTCTTTTAACCATTGCCCAGGCGCGTTGAAATACACAATGTCCATTACCTGTCCATCATCACCTTTTGCGGAAATGCGATACGGCGCACCACGACGTTTGGCGGGACTGTGCGATGTAATTGTTACTTGCGTTGTTGCGATGCCTTCTTTGTTTATTTCGGATAATGGTTTGATATCACCACGGTGAATGCAATCAACGGGTTTATGACGTAATAGGTCGATAATTTTTTCACCACCCAATAATTTTTCAAACAAGGTCGCGCTTTTAGGCCCTACACCGTCAAGTGTGCGCAGTGATCGAAAAATTGAATCGAGGATTAATGGTCTCATAATGAAATGATATTAAACCACCGAGGCGCAGAGGCACAGAGGAAAAATAAATTGACGTAATGTCTTTTTTTGATATGATTTTATATACTGAAATAGATAGTAGGAATAATTGATATGCCTTTTAATATTGATCCAGATGTAGAAGATGCTGTTTTTGAAGAAGTTCAGGAACCATCATCTCCAGAAAAAGGGAATGCCAAAGCTGAGTTTGCAAAACAGTCTGTTGTTTCAGGTATATTGAAGCGTGTTGGGTATTTTGTGAGAGCTGTAGGAGAAGAAGTTTCTCCGTCTATGGCAGTAAAAGCAAGAGACGCAGGGCGTCAACCAGGATTTTCGTGGAGGTTATAAGAAAAATTCCGTGATCTATTTCATTCTGTGGTATAAAAATAACCTATGGATGCACAACGTAAGAAATTAATATTTAGATCTGAACATCGTGGGACAAAGGAAATGGATTTAATCCTTGGCACATTTTCCCGTGCGTTTATTCCCACCGCGACACAAGAACAAGTCGATGCGTATGATGAATTATTAAACGAGAGCGACCCTGACCTGTATAATTGGATATCAATGCGCGAGGAAGTCCCCGCCGATCAAGATAATATTATTTTGCCACAATTAATCGGATATCAAATCCCGAAATAATCATTGGAATATGCGTCCTATCCCTTTATAAAAAGGGCGATGGAAACACCCAAATTAAACGATAGTCCAAAACATGAAATCCTATCTGGTGTGCCAGAAGGACAAGATGCGTTTGTATTACGCGAACGTGCAATGGATGCACAACGCAATGGTGGTGCCGTTGCATGTCATATTGCGATGGATGATATTCGCGCGCAAACTGTGCAAGATTTATTGTCGTTTTTTGCGCCTGAGATTGAGGTAATTTATTTCCCTGCTTGGGATTGTTTGCCCTATGACCGTATATCGCCCAACACGGCTATTATTGGTCAACGGATGAAGGCGTTAGGACAATTAAAATCACGTATGGGTAGCGATATTAAAAAACCATGTGTTGTGATCACAACGGTGAATGCGGTAATGCGCAAGGTTATTCCACCGCAATATTTGTCCAGTATGGGCGGCCTAAACGCCACAACGGGTGGTCGTTTGGATGAAAATAACCTAAAAACATTCCTCAGTGAAAATGGTTACAGCCGTACCGACACGGTACGCGATAGTGGTGAATTTGCCATTCGTGGTGGTATTGTTGATTTGTGGCCTGCCACGGCCGATGCACCCGTGCGGTTGGATTTATTTGGAGCCGAGGTTGAATCGATTAAAGAATTTGACCCAGTGACGCAAAAATCATCAACGGTGATTAATTCGCTATCGCTTAATCCAGCAACCGAAATTCCAATGACGAAGGAATCGATTTCGCGTTTTCGATCAACCTATCGTGAATTATTTGGCGCGGTGAATAATATTGATCCGTTGTACGAGGCGATTACGGATGGGCGTAAAATTAATGGAACGGAACATTGGCAATCATTGTTTTTTGAAGAAATGGTGAGTGTGTTTGATTATGTTCCAAATGCGATTGTGTCGATGGATCATCAATGTGATCAGGCAATGGTGGAGGCATGGGATCAAATAGAAGATTTTTACCAAGCCCGCCAAACACTGGCCAAACAAACCGCGGAATCAAACAAGAAAAATAAATCAAACCCACAAAGCATTTATCACGCGGTGCCGATTGATAGTTGTTTTACAAAAGACATGCCGAATGCGGAAATGTTTTCACCCTTTGCCGCGAATGAAACAGATGCGAAACAAGGGCGCGATTTTGGCGATGTACGTGCCTTGCCCGATGGTGATGTATTCGCGGCCGTTAAAACATATTTCAACAATCACATTGGTAAAAAAATAATTGTTAATGCATATAGTGACGGTGCGCGGGAACGGTTAAAGGGATTGTTGGATGCGCACGGCATTGTCGGGTTAAAAATATGCGATAATTTTGAACAGGTTGTAAAGGCAAAGGATGGTTCAATAACCCTCATCACATTGCCGTTGGAACGCGGTTTTGTGAATGATCGATTTGTCGTTGTATCGGAACAAGATATCCTTGGCGATCGATTGGTGCGTAAAACAAAATCACGCAAGCGTAAGGCGGATGCTTTCCTTCGTGAAGTATCCAGTTTATCCGAGGGTGATTTTGTTGTTCATACCGAACATGGGATTGGTCGATTTGAAGGATTAGAAACGCTGAACGTTCATGGGGTTAAACATGATTGTGTAAAGATTGTTTATCACGAGGGGGACAAATTGTTTGTTCCTGTTGAAAATATTGAAGTTTTATCACGTTATGGTGACGCGGACAGCATTGTTAATTTGGACAGACTGGGTGGTGCAGGGTGGCAGGCACGCCGTGCGAAGGTTAAGAAGAATTTATTAGAAATGGCAGGTAAATTAATCGATATTGCCGCCGCACGTGCATTGCAAAAGGCGGATATATTCGCGGTTGATGATGCCGTTTATAATGATTTTGCCGCACGTTTCCCATACCATGAAACCGAAGATCAATTATCGTCCATTGCATCCGTTTTGGATGATTTGAAATCGGGTAAACCGATGGATCGATTGGTATGTGGTGATGTTGGTTTTGGTAAAACCGAAATCGCAATCCGCGCGGCATATGTTACCGCGATGGCGGGTGGGCAGGTTGCGATTGTCGCCCCAACAACTTTATTGGCACGACAACATTACGAAAATTTCTGTAATCGTTTTCAAGGTGTTCCATTACGCATTGGACATTTATCACGATTGGTTAGTGCAAAAGACCAAAAATTAACCAAGGATGGATTACAAGATGGTTCGGTGAATATTGTTATCGGAACGCATGCGTTGTTATCAGACGCGATAAAATTCGATCACCTTGGTGTTGTTATTGTTGATGAAGAACAACGTTTTGGTGTGAAACAAAAGGAGCGTTTAAAGGATTTGAAAAAGGATGTTCACGTCCTGACCCTTACCGCGACGCCAATTCCACGAACATTGCAAATGTCACTCACGGGTGTGCGTGATATGTCGCTTATCACCACGCCACCTGTTGATCGGTTGGCGATACGATCATTTGTTATGCCGTTTGATCCTGTCGTTATACGTGAAGCGTTATTGCGTGAGCACCATCGCGGAGGGCAAAGCTTTATCGTTTGTCCGCGTGTTAAAGATTTAAAAGAAATGGAAGATCATATTAAGGAATTGGTGCCCGAGGTGAAAATGATCACCGCGCATGGACAGTTGGCACCGGGTGATTTGGAAGACCGCATGACCGCCTTCTACGAAAAACAATATGATGTTTTATTGGCAACCAATATCATTGAATCGGGAATTGATGTGCCAAGTGCAAATACGATGATTGTACATCGATCGGACATGTTTGGCCTTGCGCAACTATATCAAATTCGTGGACGCATTGGTCGATCAAAAATTCGTGCCTACGCATACCTCACCTATCAACAAGATAAAAAATTATCCGATGTCGCGATGAAACGTTTGGAAGTCATAGGCATGTTGGACACGTTGGGCGCTGGGTTCCAATTGGCATCGCACGACATGGATATTCGCGGTGCAGGTAATTTGGTCGGTGAGCAACAATCGGGTCACGTGAAAGAAGTTGGTGTAGAGCTGTACCAACAAATGTTGGAAGAAGCCGTTGCCGCCGCACGTGCAGGTGTCACACATGATAATATTGAGGCGATGGAGCAAAATTTTTCACCGGAAATTAACCTTGGCACATCCATTATGATCCCTGAAAATTATGTTGAGGATTTGTCCGTGCGTATGTCGCTGTACCGTCGTATCGCGACATTGGATGATGCGGGTGAAATTGAATCATTCGCCGCGGAAATGATTGACCGTTTTGGCGCGCTGCCGACCGAGGTTGAAAACTTACTTCAACTCATCACGATTAAACAACTGTGCAAGCAAGTGAATATCAGCCATGTCGAGGCGGGGCCAAAAGGTGTGTTAATGACGTTTTATAATAATACGCCTATTAATCCGACAGGTGTGATGCAGTTTATTCAATCAAAGGCAGGTACTGTTAAGTTGCGTCCAGATCAAAAATTATTTTTCCCACGTGGGTGGACGTCCGCCGATCAACGGATCAAGGGTACTCGATCAATTTTACGAGAAATCTCTGCGCTTTAATTTTTGTTTTAAATCGCGTACGGCGCCTGTGGCGATTGTGTCCCATTCCGCGTCCAGTGTATCATCATTATTTTGTGTAATAGGGAACCGTGTCGCCGTTTTGTGACTTGAAATTTGTGCGATGCCTATATCAATGCTTACCGATGCAGGGCGTGCAAAGTGATTTGATGGATAGATGAATACATTGTCACTTACTTGTTTACGCTGAGTTGGTTTGTCATTTTTTACAACTTCAGGGTGAAAATTAATCTTTGTTTGCACTTCTTGTCCTGAATTGTTTTTTGATGTCAGGGCAATGTGGTTGCCTTGTTTTGATAATGAAACACCATTAAACGCGGATCGTATGCGTTTGTGTAAATGGTCATAAACATCGTCAAGGGTAACAGTCATAATAGGTTATCATTATATAAGAAAATTTTAAAATATGTCAATTGTTATTATTTTAAATAACAATTGTGACTAATTCCATAATTTTATTGCGTTTATGGTTTTACCTTGCTACGAATATTATATTCATAAAAAATGTAGATCAGGGCAGGGAGAAATATGGTTTCAAAATTAAGAGAAAAAAGCGCAGTTCAGGCAATCTTAGAAGAGGATGATAGTTATTCTGAATGGTTGGTTAACCGTCTTGTTAACAATGTGGTTAAGAGCGTGCCTAGAAATTCAAAACTAGCTTATGAAATAGCCTCAGGTTTTGAAAACAATTTCAGAGATATAATGGAATTGGCGGGAATGGAGTTTCCTGCTACTCAAAAAAAGGATGCAAAAGATAACTATGTTAGTCAATATCCAACAGGATCTTCACGAGGTAAAGTGAGTCAAAAAGATTGGGATTCTATTATTACCTTTGCAGAAGCTCAGGTAAAATTCGACAACCCGCCTAAAAATACATTCGCAAAAAATGTAGAAAAACTGGCAACAAGGTTAAATCTAAGTGATTTGGAGGTTGAGTGTCTTGTCTATATTCATTCAATTTCAGCTGTTGATCCATCATTCTTTAACTTCATTACAGATTTGTTAAAATCGTCTCCGGAACGTTTTTTTGCATTTATTGCCTTAGGTTTAGGTCGTGATAGTGATTATAAAGAAATTGCAAAAATAATATCGCCAAGTGGAAAGCTTACCGAGTATGGCCTGCTAGATTACGATGAGGGGGTAAATAATGGTTTTGCCTTTCCCATCATTGATCCGAGAATTAAGGAGTTATTACTTGAATCTGAATTCGATGAAACGCGGCTTGTTGAAGAAATTGTGGGTACACCAGTAAAGGCAACCCTAACAATTGAAAAAAATTTCCAACATTTAGATGCTCAGGCACGAAAAATTGTAAAAGTCATGAAAAAGGCGGCTGCGGAAGGTATAAAAGGGGTTAATGTTGTTCTTTACGGTCCCGCAGGCAGTGGTAAAACAGAATTGGCAAAAGCAATTTGTAAGGCGGCGGGCCCTAAGTGCTTATGCAATTGGCGAGGATATTGATAGCAACACAACCTATGGTGATGATGGCGGAAAAATGGATTCATCAAAACGGTTGATGCGCCTTCAACAGGCGCAGGCATTCCTTAGTGATACTAATGATTCAGCATGTTTAATGGATGAAATGGAAGATCTTCTTGTTAAGGGGGAGGATTCCAACTAAAGCAGCAGATACAGGTAGTAAAATTCTTTTGAATAGAGCGTTAGAAGAAAATACAGTGCCAACAATATGGCTTGCCAATGATATTGGTAAATTTCATGGATCAGTAAAACAAAGGTTTAAATTTCCTTTATGTGTGGGGTACCCAGCCAACTCTGATTTCCAAGGATATTTGGGCACATCATATTAAGAAAAACAAATTAAAATTGGGGCGTGGTGCATCGTTAAAACTAGCACGTATGTTTGATGCGCCTCCGCGTGTGATCGCACAATCATGTGAGGCCGCGATGCTTCTTGATGGTGGTATAGATGACATCATTGAGCAGGTTCAAGAAAAATCATCGGTGGAATTTTGGCGGATTTAGAACAGGGTATAATTCTAACAATCCTGTTCCAGCACAATATAATCCCAACTATCTATCTTCATCGTTAGATTTTACCGATATTGGAGAAAATTTTTACAGATGCATCTAATGATCAACGTCCAGTATCAATATTGATAGAAGGAGATAGTAAAGTTGGTAAAAGCACAATTGCAAACTATTTAGCGGAAAAAACGATGCGTCATGTGTCATCCGAGGATATGGATGTGATGATTATACCTACACAACAAACAGATCCTGTTCACCATGTGTCAATTGCCTTTGCAAATGCGGCAAAAATGGATGCTATATTGGTTGTTAAAAACTTTGATAAATTATTTTCAGATGCTCATGACAGTGATCGTAAAAAAATGATTGAATGTTTTATGGAGGAAATGGAAACCCATAGGGCACCAGTTATTTTAATTCAGCAGGAAAATTCTCAAATGTCAGATGAGTTTCGTGCCTTTATGGATGTAAAGATGAAATTAGGTAAAATTGACGGCAAACAACTGGCATCCGCGTATAAAAAATATACAGGCGCACGACCTCCAAAGGGCACACCAGCAAGGGCAATTGGTGATATTAAAAGAGCAGGAAAATCATTTAACGTTCATTTCTTAGGGCAAACTCCCAAACAAATTATAGATAGAAGGGTTGCTGCTTCGGCTCAACAATCATCTGGGCCTACTAAATTGGGATTTGGTGATAAATGATAAATTTCCATTTTGGTGCGTTTCGTGCAATACTGAATTTGTTATGAGTTTAAATTATACCCAAAATCGTATTAAAGATGCATTGCGCATGAATAATGGCAATGTGAATGATGCAAAAAGGCAGATCTCAGCATGGCTTTATGAAGATCATAAGCTGTTGTTGGAAATGACACGTCCACACCTTAACGGTATTACGGCATATGCCATACAACGTGTTCTTAATCGTATGCTGAAATCTAACGAAGAAATGTTAGAGGAAAAAGCACAAGACGCGGCGTTATCGTCCAGTAAAAAAGACCAGTTGGGCAAGGATATCCTTCGTGGTTTTGCATCAAAAGATGCCCCACAATTTGGGCAAGAATCTGTTTCCCGCACCATTGCGTAAAAAGGCCGCATCACAAAATCATATCGATACGATGCAAATGTTGGCCGCGGCATCACGACAAAAAATGGGCACCATGGAATAAAAAAAGAAACCCCGCATTTTGCGGGGCTTTTTGTATCTCTATTTCGGTTTGATCATTTCCTTTGGTTTTATCCATTTATCAAACTGTTTCTCAGTCAAAAGTTCGAGGGCGATACCTGCTTCCTTCAATGTTGTGCCATCCGCATGTGCCTTTTTCGCAATTTTCGCCGCATTATCATACCCAATATGCGGGTTAAGAGCGGTCACAAGCATCAGGCTGTCATTCATTAATTGGTCCAATTACGATCGATGTTTGGTTTGATTCCAACGATACAATTATCAGTGAAGCTGTGACAACTAATCGCTAATCAATCTAATAGATTGAAGGACGTTATAAATCATAACGGGTTTGAATACATTCAATTCAAAATGACCGTTTGATCCGCCGACTGTTACAGCCACATGGTTACCCATCACTTGTGCACAAACTTGTGTCATTGCTTCGGATTGTGTTGGGTTTACCTTTCCTGGCATGATGGATGATCCCGGTTCGTTTGCAGGAAGGGAAAGCTCGCCAATTCCTGATCGAGGGCCAGACCCAAGCAAGCGAATGTCATTTGCAATTTTCATGAGGCTAGCGGCGATCGTGTTCAATGCGCCTGACAGTTCAACCCAAGGCATCAATGTGCGGCAAGGCTTTCGAATTTATTTGGTGCAGTTTTGAATTTTAACCCTGTTATTTTTGACGCCTTTTCCGCAAATTTTTTATCAAATCCTTTTTTAGAATTGATCCCCGTTCCAACGGCGGTTCCACCTTGGGCAAAGCAACATCACGCGTGGCATGCACGCCTTTACCACGCTCAACCGCATATTTCATTTGTTGGGCGTATCCAGAAAATTCCTGTCCCAATGTTAGTGGTGTTGCGTCTTGTAAATGTGTGCGGGCCAATTTTGACGATATCTTTATATTCTTTTGCCTTTGCATCCAAAGCCTTTTGCATTTTTTCAAGCGCAGGGAGGAGGGCGTGATGAACCTGTTCACCCGCCCGCAATATGCATCGCGGTTGGGAATGTATCGTTGGATGATTGTCCCATGTTTACGTGATCGTTTGGGTGTACGGGATCTTTTGATCCAATCTTTCCCCCCATCATTTCGATGGCGCGGTTGGCGATGACTTCGTTTGTATTCATGTTTGATTGTGTGCCTGAACCCGTTTGCCATACGACAAGTGGAAAATGGTCAACCAATGTACCATCGATGACTTCATCGGCGGCCGCCACAATTTCTTTTCCCAATTTTTTAGGGAGGGATTTCATATCCATATTGGCCTGTGCCGCGGCCTTTTTAACAATACCAAGTGCGCGAATAAGGGGTAGGGGTTGTTGTTCGCCACCAATTTTAAAATTTTCTAATGACCTTTGTGTTTGTGCGCCCCAATATTTTTTTGCAGGCACCTTCATTTTACCCAAGTGAGTCTGTTTCGATACGTGTTCTTGTCATTATATTTCCCTTTTAATAATTTAACGTTGATTATTTTATGGTGTTCGACATGGGGTGACAAGGGTAGTCGAAATTAGACTTAAAATGGTTTGATTCAATTGATGCGTTTTTATATATTTCAATAGGTTAAGGGTGAAATGACTTAGCCGATTTAGATTTTTATGTTTTACCAACGTATATTCACAATAATGTAAATATAACATATTGGTTTTAATCAATTAAATTGGAATTACTTAGTTCGTTTGACGATTTTAAAAATATAATCGTCATCTTCTCCTCACAATGCCGCAATTATGGCGTTGATCAAAATATTATATCCGATCATTGTTCATTCGTGTGAATTTTTCTTATCTGCTATATGCTTTAATCAAAAATTAAAAAGTATCGATTATAATTTTGACTATGGATAATGATTACTATTGGTGATTTTGCGGGGATTTTTTGCTTCAATTATTGCAACGTGTAGTATGTTGCCTCAACTTATTAAAACAGTTAGAACGCGGAGTACCGAGGGGTTATCTTTAATGACATTAACTCTATCTTTTTTGGGAAATTTAGGGTGGTTAATTAATGGTCTTGCCTATGATAGTATGGCGTTAGTTTTTTCTGGCATATGTTTGATGGCGATGATAGCCCCAATCATTTTTATAAAAGTTAAAAATGAAATGAAGATGCAAGATTGTTTAAATATATCATCGCAATGATTATTTTGTTAAGCGATAATATCGGGAATCAAACTACTCTCAATTTTTCGAATTTCATCTTTGAGACGATAATTTTCTTTTTTTAAGGCGTTGTAATTGAATAAAATCAACAGGTGGTGTGACCATTAATTTTGAAATAACTTGGTCAAGATCGCTATGTTCTTCACGCATTTCGGCGAGTTTTGCCAATAATTCTTCTTCGTATTCACTATCCATAGTTTTTATTCTATCGCATTCTATTTAAAATAACTGTTAATTTATGGGAAGATAACAGAAAAAAGCCCCTTTTTTAAGCTATTTCTTTGTGTACTATACGATATGAGCAAAAAAATCGGAATATTAACCAGTGGTGGTGATTGTGCAGGGCTAAATGCCGTTATACGATCGGTCACGCATTATGCAAGATCAACTAGGATGGGAAGTTTATGGCATCCTTAATGGAACACATGGTTTGTTGTCCGATCCACCCGATGTGCGGAAATTAAGTGCAACCGAATTTGATGGTACGGTTTTACGTCTTGGCGGTACGATTTTAGGAACGATGAACAAGGGGAATCCCTTTGCATATCCTATGGATGACGGCACAAACAAAAGACATTAGCGGTGATATTTTAAAAGGGATCGAGACATTAGGTCTTGATGCGATCATTGGTATTGGTGGCGATGGATCATTTGCAATTTTGAAAAAATTGGCCGAACGTGGTGGTTTCAACAATGGTGGGTGTTCCCAAAACAATCGATAATGATTTGGGTTGTACGGAAGTATCCGTTGGTTTTGATACCCGCGGTAACGATTGCAACCGAGGCGTTGGATCGTTTGCAACCAACGGCGGCATCGCATGATCGTGTCATGGTGTTAGAGGTGATGGGCCGTGACGCAGGTCATATTGCGTTAAATGCGGGTATTGCGGGTGGTGCGGATGTTATTCTTATCCCTGAAATCCCATATACATTAGAATCAATCGCGGAAAAAATCCAAAATGTAAAAGATAAAGGGCGTAATTTTTGCCCTTGTCGTTGTGTCCGAGGCGGTAAAGGATGAAAATGGCGAACCATTGCAAAAAACATTTGCAGATGGTCAAAAACGCCTTGGTGGTATTGGTGATTATTTAGGTGAAAAAATTGCACAAGTTACAGGATCGGAAACACGTGTAACAGTTTTAGGACATATTCAACGCGGTGCGCAACCAACATATCATGATCGTATGATTGCATCGGCATTTGGTGTGCGTGCGGTTGATTTGATTAAGGAAGGTCAATTTGGACGTATGGTTGCGTGGCAAAATCGTAAGGTTGTTGATGTTGCAATTGAAGATGCGATTGCAACGTATCAGGATGTGAATGTCGATGGAACGTTGGTTCATACTGCGCGTAGTCTTGGAATTTGTTTAGGGGATTAATATATAATGTTATACATACAACAATCACTTAACCCAAATGAAGAAATCGTACGTGTCGGCGAATTTCATTGGTGGTATACATTTAACGCGGTGACATGGATTGTGATTGGGTTTGCGGGATTGATCGCTGTTTTGTACGCAGGTTATTATTGGGAATATAAGTCAATTTGTACGCGCTAATTTTCAAGGACTTCCAGAAAATTTAAAAAGCGGCCGCATGGGATGATGCTGTGCGTCAAAGAGGGGGAGTCTTTGGCGTTATCAAGTCATTACATATTGGCATTAAATTAGCTTCGTTTGGGGCGTTAATTTTGGGATTACTAGCATTTGCCCAACGTATGGTTATTAAGGCAACAACAGAAATCTGTTTAACATCCGATCGTTTGGTTTTGAAAACGCGGGATGGTTTGCACGTCACGTAAGTGAAATTAGTGTAGATCGTATCGAGGGTGTGGACCGTGTTCCAAGGCATATTTGGGCGTATTATGGGGTTTGGATATGTGATTGTTCGTGGAATGGGAGTTGGTGAAATTATTCTTCCTCAAATGTCTGATCCTATCGATTTTCGCAAGGCGATAGAGCGCGCAAGATCTCTTAAAAAAGGAGATATGTAACCGTCGTGCGTTCACTTTTACTTTGTTTATGCATTCTTCTTGTTTCAAATCAAGTTGCGGCACAATCGTTGTCGCAAGATCATCAAGCGCTTTTAGGCGCGCTCGAAAATCGTTTGAATGAAATCAATGGAGAGATTAAAGTATATGATTCTGAAAATGCATTACCACCCAGTGATGTTTGGAGATCAATTGCTTAAGGTTGGTCAGTCGCACAAAAACATCCCACTGTTACGCGCAAAATTGATGGATTATGGCCTTAGTGAAACTTTTGAAAGCTGATCCACATTTGTATGATGATGATTTAGTGGAGGCTGTTAAAAAATATCAGGCTGAACGTGGTTTACGGGCGGATGGTATTTTGGGTCCATCGACATTAAGTTATTTAAATCGTTCATTGGAAGATGAAAAAAAAACAGATAGAAGTTAATCTTTATCGGTTCAAATCTGTAGAATGGTTTGATCGACCAGATTTACGGATAGAGGTTGATATTGCGCGATATTGGTTGAAGGCGTACGAAGATAAAATGATATCGTTTGAAATGCCTGTTGTTGTGGGATCAAAAGAACGCCCGACTAATATTTTCACAACAACTATGACGGGTATTCGCTTAAATCCAGGATGGACATTGCCTCCGACAATTAAGACAGAAGATTACATTCCAAAATTGCGCGAAAACCCAGAATGGGTAAGTGAAAAAGGTGTGAAAATATACACAAGTTGGGATAAAGACGCAGAGCCGATCGACCCAACAACCGTAGATTGGTCATTTTTATCTGATAATGAAATCAAGGCAATGCGATTTTATAAAAATGCGGGAAGCAGTAATCCTTTAGGACAATATCGTTTTTTGATGAATAACAAATACGATATTTATTTGCATGATACGAATAAAAAATATTTGTTTGACCGTGCAGGGCGCGCTAGATCATCTGGGTGCGTTCGTGTGTCTGACCCCCGTCGCATTGTTGAATTTTTGTTAAAGGATGATGTTGGGTGGACATCTGAAAAACTAGACGAAGTCATGGCAAAAAATGAAACTACAGACTTGGGGGCAAAACGCTCTATTCCAGTTTATTTTGATTATAAGACAGCCTGGTTAAATAATGCAGGAAAGTTGGTTTTAGGGCATGATATTTATGGCTTGGACGAGGATTTGTACCATGATATGATGGAGAAAGTTCAAATAATAGAAGAAAACGATCAAAAAACGCTTGAGGAATAGCATAATGTCTTTATGTTCTCTTAACTTCTTAGGCGTATCATGGTAAGAAATAAAAATAATATTGGGTAGAGTGGATACATGTTAATCAATCAAACAAGACGAAAATTCGTCAATCTTTCACTTGCGGGTGTGGCATTGATGGCTTCAGGTGTGATGAAGGTTCTGCCTGCGTCTGCACGTGAAACAATTGGTCATGAAATTTCCATCCGTAACGCTCATACAGGTGAGCGTTTTCAAGGTGTATATCGTATCGGTAATTATTATGTACCTGCGGCTTTTCGTAAGATTAACCGTGTAATGCGTGATCACCGTACAGGTGACATTATTCCAATGGATCCTAAATTGCTTGATACATTGGCGCGCGTTCAAAAGGATTGTCGTTGCGGTCAAGCAATTGAAATTCTTTCAGGGTACAGGTCGCCAAAAACAAATAATATGTTGCGCCGTAATACACGCGGTGTTGCCAAAAATTCATATCATATGAAGGGACAGGCAGCGGACATTCGTGTACCAGGCTCATCAACGAAAAAGGTGCGCAACACGGCGCGTGCATTGCGTACGGGTGGTGTTGGTTATTACCCGCGCAGCGGTTTTGTTCATGTTGATACGGGCGATGTCCGCACTTGGAGTTCTTAAAAAAATAAGAATTATAATTGAGACCAATCGGCCAATACCTCGTGTAATTGGCCGTTTTTTATTGCGCATTCAAAAACATCCTATGGGTATTGTTTATCTAAAGTTGGGATGAATTTTAAAATAGTACAATTAGCGATTTGGAGTGGGCGAGGATCTATACCATAAATATGATCCAATGCATTAATGATGCGCCCATGGGCAACGATAAATGGAAAGTGATAATCGTTATTGGATAATATTTTTGTAAATGATTGTTCGATACGATGTGCAAAAAGATCAATGTTTTCTCCATTGTTAGGAGTGTCCCCTTGATACCATCGTTTTTTGGCTTCTGCATTATTTAACCCCGCCCAATCGCCAGCATCTATTTCACGAATAGTCTCATCTTCGATGAATTTTATATCGTACCCTTGCATCAAAATTTTTGCAGTGTCTTTTGCTCTGGATAGGTGGGAGTGAACAACATGTGAAGGAAAGGGATTTAAAATTTTTATAATATTTTGTTTATCATAGGCCTGCTTTTCACCCTTGGCCGTTAGTGGTGTATCTGTCTGTCCTCCTGCAAATTGATCCAACGTATTCCAAACGGATTCCCCATGACGAATAAAATAAAAAGGTTTCTGTGGGATAGGGGATTTCATGTCATAATATGTGTCATGAATCAATTTTTGGATCAAGCTATTATCATATCGGTACGTGCGCATGGTGAGAGCGGTGCTGTCATTCATGTGTTAACCGAAGACCACGGTAAATGCGGTGGGTATGTCAATGGTGCACAGGCCAGTTCTCGCCTGCGTTCAACATTACAACCGGGTAATATCGTCAATGTTGATTGGCAATCAAAATCAGAAGGACAATTAGGACGTTTTGATGTTGAGTTGGAACAAGATATTTCCGCCAGTTTGTTTTCGGATGCAAAATCGTTATTGGCGGTGCAATCGGCATGCGCATTGATCGACATGTTTTTACCCGATCGCGAAAAACAGGATGCCTTATTTCATGGCACATGTGCATTAATGAATATCATGAAAACGGATCAATGGCCGGCGGTTTATATCACGTGGGAAATGGCGTTTTTAAAGGAAATGGGATACGGCATTGATATATCAAAATGCGCGGTGAGTGGTGTTGAGGGTGGCTTAACCCATGTTTCACCTAAATCTGGTCGAGCGGTATGTGCGGCGGAGGCCGAGCCGTATAAAGATAAACTTCTGGAAATTCCATCATTCATGCGGGAAGGCGAATTGTCCGACGATGATATCACCAAGGGATTGAAACTTACGGGATATTTTTTGATGCATCGTTTATTACAACATTCGTCCTATCATGCGTTACCTGATGCACGACATCAACTTGAAAACTCTATGGATAGCGTGTGAAACGCTATTTCTTTTGTTCAGGTAATATTCTAAATTATATACATGAATAATATCGAAACACGCAATATGGATGAAATTTTGAGCGAGAAGTATCTTGCTTATGCCCTGTCCACGATTACTTCACGATCTCTTCCTGATGTTCGTGATGGGATGAAACCCGTTCACCGTCGTATTTTATTCGCGATGCATCAATTGAAATTGGATCCAAAATTATCCCCTAAAAAATGTGCGCGTGTTGTCGGTGATGTTATTGGTAAATTTCACCCCCATGGTGATCAATCCGTTTATGATGCGTTGGTACGTTTGGCGCAGGAATTTTCCGTGCGTTATCCCATGGTCGATGGACAAGGGAATTTTGGTAATATTGATGGTGATAATGCCGCCGCGATGCGTTATACGGAATCGCGTTTGACAGAAGTGTCTATGTTGATGTTACAAGGGATCGAAGAAAACGCCGTTGATTTTCGCCCAACATATGATGGCGAAACGATGGAGCCTGCGGTTTTTCCCGCGGCGTTTCCTAACCTATTGGCCAATGGTTCATCGGGTATTGCCGTTGGTATGGCGACAAATATTCCACCGCATAATGTTGATGAATTATGTTCAGGAATGGAGGCAATGATCGAAGGTGATATCAGTGTCGAAGATTTAGTCAAAAATCACATTTCTGGTCCTGATTTCCCAACGGGTGGGACACTGGTTGAAAATCAAGATAGCATCATTAATGCCTATACCACGGGTAAGGGGGCATTCCGCGTGCGTGCAAAATGGCACAAGGAAGATTTAAAACAAGGTGCATATGAAATTATCGTTACCGAAATTCCGTACCAGGTTCAAAAATCAAAATTGATTGAAAAAATTGCAGATATTATCAACGCGAAGAAAATTCCAATGTTGGATGATGTGCGTGATGAATCGGCCGAAGATATCCGTCTTGTTCTTGTACCAAAAAATCGCAATGTTGAACCTGAAATTTTGATGGAGGCGTTATATCGTCACTGTGATTTGGAATCGCGTTTTTCAATGAATTTGAACGTGTTGGAAGGCGGGCGCATTCCGCGTGTGATGAACATTAAAGAAATTTTGCAGGCGTTCTTGGATCATAGGCAAGAAGTTCTTGTCCGTCGTTCGAATTATCGTTTGGAAAAGGTAAAGCATCGTATAGAGGTGTTGGGTGGGTATTTGATTGCTTATCTAAACCTAGACGAAGTGATCCGCATTATTCGGTATGAAGATGAACCAAAGGCCGAATTGATGAAGGCGTTTGATTTGACCGAAGTGCAAGCCGATGCCATTTTGAATATGCGCCTCCGTTCACTTCGTAAACTTGAAGAAGTTGAAATCCGTAAAGAACATGACGATTTGAGTGCTGAACAAGACGCATTGGAAAAATTAATTGCGTCTGAGGCTCGCCAATGGACGGCGATTAAAAAACAAATCAAAGAGCTCCGTAAAACATTTGGTAAAGACACTGTCCTTGGGGCGCGTCGCACCGAAATTGGATCGGCACCAACGATTGAAATTGTCCCTGATGAAATGATGATTGAGAAAGAGCCTATCACTGTGATTTGTTCCAAAATGGGGTGGATCCGCGCGATGAAAGGGCACAACATTGATCCAAAAGATTTGAAATACAAAGATGGTGATAAAGGTGAATTTGTATTTACGGCGCAAACAACGGATAAAATAATCGTGTTTGCATCCAACGGTCGTTTCTACACTATTGGTGGTGATAAATTACCTGCAGGGCGTGGATTTGGTGAACCTGTTCGTTTGATGGTTGATTTACCAAATGATTGCGACATTGTTGATATGAAATTATATGATGCCGATGCGAAAATGATTGTGGCGGCGTCAACGGGACATGGTTTTATTGTTGCGATGAAGGATGTTTTGGCGCAAACAAAAACGGGTAAACAAGTGTTGAATGTGGGTGATAACAAGGCGGAGGTTTGCCGAATGGTAAACGAGGGCGATGATCATATCGCCGTGATTGGTTCAAACCGTAAATTCCTTGTATTTCCATTGGCTGACCTACCCGAAATGGCACGTGGTAAAGGTGTTATTTTGCAAAAATATAAAGGCGGGCATTTGTCCGATGTGAAAACTTTTAATGGTGAAACTGGCCTAACCTTCCGTTACGGATCTGGTGAGCGTACCGAGGATGTTATGCCATGGACTATGGGACGCGCCGCGCAAGGGAAGTTACCGCCGAATGGTTTCCCGAAAAATAATAAATTTTAGATGGCTGTGTCGACTGTAGCTGTATAATTTCTTGGAAGGCTCGTTTGAGCCTTTCCTTTGTATAGTCGAATTTCAATGGATCAATTTCAGGAAAACGATCACCATCATATGTTCCATCTTTCAAATATTCACTATAGCGAAGTTCGATTTGTAATGCTTCGATATCATCCATAGCACCATATTTTTGTGTAATAAATCCTCCGCAAAAAATTTTGTTATTGGCTATGTTTGAAAATGCAGATGATAATGCATCATGCATGTATGGGTGAAGGGTTTTCGCGGTTTTATTGTTGCGTGAACCAAGACATATGCTTTCGTGGAGAGGCCCATGAAAGCTGTGCAGATCAAGAAGGTGAGCATAACCAAATTGTCTCTTTGTACGATTTAATATTTTTTCTAGGGCATTATGATATGGGTGATAGTAATTAGACATGCGGTCATGGATCATTAAATTAGCAGTGTCATCAGATAAAATAGGATCGTGCCATGTATCCGATGTATAAATCGCGGATTTATTATATCTGCCAACTAATGTCTCGGAAATATGTGGGCGATTAACATCAACGATATATCGGCTGAAATCAGCCTGAATAACGGTTACACCAATTTTAGGTAAAAAATCATAGAGTGATTGCAAGTGCCAGTCAGTATTGCGTAGGCGCGATAGATGTTCATCCCTATATAAGTGGCGAAAGCGACATGGAATATGTGTGCTGCTATGCGGAAGGCTTGCTACAAAACCTGTGGGGTTTCCTGGTTCAAAAATTGTGTAGGCGTGTGTTCTAAAAATGTTGAAGGTTATATCTCCTTTTTCTTAAGTGCTATAATAATGAGTGATGTTTGGATATCAAGTAATTTAAATTCGTAAAATAAAAATATACAGTGAATTTTGTTTTTGACCATTATTCTTCTTTTTATAGTATACAGTTTAAGTTAATATTATACACAAATAAATATTGTCATAAAAATAATGATGTGTATTAGGGGGAATGACAAAAGTGATTAGTGTGAATTTTGGTGGAGTGGCAACGGATATACAAGAAGTGCCAGAAGTTTTCTTTTTTGCCAACCCAACATCTTCTGAAGAAAGAATAATTTCCAAATGGAGTATTCATAACAGTTTTACATTTGATCCTATGCCCTGTGACTATACTGCGAAGTTTAGGGAGTTTGTAAAATCTTCGATTAATCGAGGACATCTGTATGAGAATCCTCAAGAAATTATGCGTGATTTATGTAGTGCGGCGATCTCTAATGGTATTGAAACATTGTCGGAACTGGCTGAAGAAATTAGTGTTGATTTTATCGGCGATGATTTGAGGTCTATGTTTATGGATTACATTTCTGGAGATCATCCATTCTTGGGAAAACCTATTTCCCCATTGCATGGCCCTCGCGTCGCGGGTCGGCAGCCCCGATAATTTTATTATCATGAATATGAATAGCGGTTAGGCCGCTTGTGAGATCACGAATTTTAATATCGTGACCTTTTTCATTGAGTGATTGGTTTAACTCAGTTTCACTTTCCAATCCATTACCGCGATTCAATATATTGGGCATGGCAATGGCATCATCAATGTTCATATTCCAATCGATTATTGCGATTAGGCGTTGTAGTACAAAACCGATAATACGGCTTCCCCCGGCCGATCCGATTAATAAAACGGGTTTCGTATTTTTATCAAATACGATTGTTGGTGCCATGGAAGATCGTGGACGTTTTCTAGGTTCAATGGCATTGGCGACAGGCTTTCCATCCGTTTCAGGGATAAAAGAAAAGTCAGTCATTTCATTGTTGAGTAAAAAACCGTTGGTCATTATTTTTGACCCAAAAGCACTTTCGATCGTACTGGTCATGGATATGGCATTACCCTGTTTATCCATCGCGACGATATGGGTCGTGCCATCCTCGATCTGTGTTTGGGCACTTGTAAATATATCGGACAGATCACCAGCGGTGTAGGCTTGCGCTTTATCATTTAACAATTCACGACGCTTATCCAAATAGGCTTTATTGAGTAGGGATGCGCCTGGCGTATCAACAAAATCGGGATCGGCCATATACATGTTACGATCGGCAAAGGCCATCTTTGATGCCTCAGCAATGAGATGAATAGTTTCGGGATCATCCTGTTTTAAATTATATGGTTCTAAAATTTTTAGGATTTGTAGAATTGTTAATCCGCCAGATGATGGTTCATCCATAGAACAAATTGTATAGGTGCGATATTCACCACACACGGGATCACGCTCTATAACATTATATTTTTTTAAATCAGTGGAGTTAATGCGACCATCAGTCGCATTAATTATTTTTCCACCAATTAAATGGGGATTGTAAAATGCAGATGCGCCCAGCGTTTTGAAAAGGTTTAGCGTGGATGCGTATTCAGGATTTTTAAGGGTGTTATTCGTATTATAAAAATATTCACGAGACGATTGAAATTGATCTAATTTCCCAATATCCGCATCGATCATTTTTTGTAGGCGAGGGGATTTAACAAAGCCACGTTCGGTGATATCAATGGCGGATGGAAATAGGTTTTTCCATTGCAATGATCCAAATTTTTTGTGCAATGTCTCTAACAATTTTGGTGTTCCCGGAACGCCAATTGATTGTGTACCAACAACCGCATTCCAAAAGTTCATCGGTGTGCCATCAGCATTTAAGAACATATCCGGTTTTGCAGAGTGCGGTGCCGTTTCGCGTCCGTCCCATGAGGTGAGGGCATTGGTTGTTGCATTGTAATGCAATGCGAATGCACCACCACCCAATCCAGATGATTGTGGTTCAACCAATCCTAATACTAATTGTGCGGCAATGGCAGCATCGGCGGCGCTGCCCCCTTTTTTTAAAACATCATATCCTGCTTGTGTGGCCAATGGGTTTGCGGTGACAATCATAAAATCATCACCGATAGATTTTTGTGCAGTTAATGAATTTGATGAAGTTGCAATTTCAGGTGAAGGACGAAAATCTTGTGCAACAACACTAGTACTTAACAATGTAAGTGCGATTAACGTGCGTATCATGGAAAATCTAAAACTTGTGTATTGTTATTACTTGTCGGTTCACTCGGCGCAGGTAACTCAATAATACGTGGTGGTGTTGTATTACCTTGTTGTGCATTATCACGAACTTTTTTGATTTCATTACCTATATCAGTTTTTGTTTCTTCATGTTGGCTTTGTGGTGTTTTACGATCTTCGATTGTGAAAGTTGTTGTTCCTTCAATCACCTGTTCAAATTGTGGTGCATCTTCGCGATCTTCTTCTAATTCACGTTGTGCTGCGGCTTTTTCTTGTATCTTTTTCACGACTTCCGCGGCTTTTTTCTTTATTTCATCCGCATTTTTTAATTTTTCACGAAGAAGAACAATAGATATACGACGATTGCGTGGGGATAGCGGTTCGTCTGGTAAAAAATGTTCACGATCTGCACGTCCAACAACATTTTCAACACGGTCTTGTCCTAAACCAGTATCAACCATTGCACGGTGTGATGCCAGGGCACGGTCGGATGAAAGGTTCCAGTTGTTATAGGTGGCGCCAACGGGATATGGTTTTCCATCAGTGTGACCACGGACAGAAATCTGATTTGATTGAGGGATGATCACTTGTGTTACCTTGTGGACCAACTCTTTCATAAAACCGTGCATGTTGGCTTTACCAATAGGGAACATAGAACGTCCTTCGCTATCGATGATTTGAATGCGGAGGCCTTCGGGTGTTATATCAACCATGAGGTTGTCCATAAGGTCAGCAAGTTCAGGTGATTTCTCAACCTCTTGAATGATTTGTTCTTTTATTTCTTCGAAATTAGTGTTTTCAAATTCTTCAACAATGGCTTTCATTTGTTCAAGATCTTGTTGTTCTAATTTTTCCATTTCGTCGAGGACGTTGAAACCATCTTGAAGATTGTTTTCACCATCATCTTGTGCACCTTTATCGGTGTCTGATGCCACACGACCCTCAAGATTTGGATCAAAAGTGTCACCTTCATGTTCGGATGTTCCAAGCTGTTCTGTCTGGTCACCTTTGGCCATACCGGATCTTGGTGTAACACGTCCGACAGGTGCGGCAATGGATTGTACATTGGATACTTGCGCACCTTCGGGGGACATGGTCATACCACCTAATATACCGCCAGATCCACTTAATTCACTTGATACAACGGGATGTGTCGGATCAAAATAATTAGAAATGGCATTTTTTTGTTCTTCTGTCGTCACATTTAACAACCACATAAGGAGGAAAAACGCCATCATGGCCGTCACGAAATCGGCATATGCAACTTTCCACGCACCACCATGGTGACCATGGCCACCCTTGATAATTTTTTTAACAATTATCGGTGCGGGAACTTCGTTATCGCTAGATGCCATGACCTGTTGCCTTTTCCTCGTTAACCGAACGTTGGTACGTTATTTGTCGCTTCTTCAACTTCTGCGAATGTTGGTTGCACATCGTGATGTAAAATCTTACGTCCAAATTCAACGGAAATTTGCGGTGCACATCCTTGTAAAAATGCAAGAAGGCAAACTTTCATCACCTTATAATATTTAACTTCTGTTTCTGCGCGTGCACCCATTGCAGATGCCATAGGACCAAAAATACCATAGGCCAACCACACACCAAGGAATGTCCCAACAAGTGCGCCACCGATTAATTTACCCAGAACTTCAGGCGGTTCTGAAATTGACGCCATTGTTTTAATAACACCCAAAACCGCGGCAACAATACCAAGAGCGGGAATTCCATCGGCCATGGCTTGAATTGCGTGAGAGGGATGTTCTTCACCAGTTTTGAATGTATCTAATTCTTCATCCATTAAGGCTTCGATTTCATGTGGATTATCATTTCCAAGGGATATAATACGAAGGTAATCGCACAGAAAGACCTCGGCATGATGATTTTTTTGAAAGTTTGGGAATGCTTTGAAAATTTCGCTTTCGTGTGGATTTTCAATATGTTGTTCAAGTGCAAGCCATCCTTTTGTTTTTGCCATTTTAAAAATAACAAACAGGAGGGATAAAAGCTCCATATAGTCTTCTTTGCTATATGCTTCGGGATTAAGCATTTTTTTCATGTAAGACAAAGATGCCTTAATCACGTGCATGGAGTTACCGATAATAAAGGCAGCAATAGCACACCCCATAATAATAACGGTTTCACCAGGAAGGGCTGGAACGATAACGCCCATCAAAAGGGACATAGCCTTTTCAAACCCAGCGGTCATGATTAGACCACCAAATGTTGCACCAAATACCATTAAAAAACCGAGAATTTTAATCATGGGTACAGTGTACCTGCATCACCTTAAAAGGCCAAGGTGGTTTTGGATAGATTAGGCATGAAAAAAGCCGATAAAAACCGGCTTTTTTGCAGATAAATTAGAAGGTAAATTTATTTTTCTACATCTTTCCAAATTTTCTTTTTAACTAAATAAAGAAGAATTGAGAAGAATGTCAGGAAGATTACAACTTTCCAACCTGTGCGTTTACGATCATCTTGTGAAGGTTCTGATGCCCATGTTAGGAATGTTGAAACATCATGTGCCATTTGTTCAACAGTGGCAGGCGTATTGTCAGCATAAGAAATTTGATCGTCCATCAATGGTGGCGCCATTGCAATTTGGTGACCAGAGAAAAATTTGTTATAGCTCATCCCTGGGTTCATCTCGAATCCTTCAGGTGCCTCGACATACCCTGTTAGAATGGCATGCAGGTAATCGGCACCTCCGTGGCGAGCTTTCGCAATTAATGATAAATCAGGTGGTAACGCACCGTTATTTGCAAAACGGGCGGCATTATCATTTTCAAAAGGGTCTTTAAAATTGTCTGATGGGCGTGCAGGGCGATCAAACATATCGCCTTCATCATTTGGACCATCCGTTACTTCATATTCCGATGCGATTGATTTGACTTGTGCGTCAGAATATCCAAGGCCAGTGAGGTTACGGTATGACAATCGTTTCATACCGTGGCACGCGGCACAAACTTCTTTGTATACTTGAAAACCACGTTGTAATTCACCCTTGTCGAAGGTTTCTAACATTCCATCGAATGACCATTCACGTTGTGGCGCTGCGGGAGCATCACCGGCCGCTAAGGCATTGTTTGAAAATCCACCAAATCCTACGACGCAAATCAATGCAACAACGGCAATTTTCTTCACGACTTCTTCGTAAATGCTACGTGGTAATGGTTTTGCAACTTCGATACGTGAGAGTAATGGGACGATCACAAAGAAAAATGCAAAATAATATCCAGTCGCCAATTGAGAAATAATAACCCATGGTTGTTCCGCGACTTTCGCCCCCATAATCCCAAGAACAACAGCATTAATCACAAATAGGATGAGGAAAAATTTGTACATTGGACGAAAGCGTGCCGATCGTACCTTGTGCCAATCAAGCCATGGTAGAACAAGTAATGCACCAATGGCACCAAACATAGCCAATACACCACCTAGTTTTGCTGTGATGATGTGGAAGCTTGTAAGTGGTAGAGAAATCAAATTACCACCAGCTTCTTGTGCAACAAAACCAAGAATGAACAATATGCCACCAAGAGCGCCGAATGCGAAAATTGGCGGTAGATTTAATGCTTTGTCACGGTTTTGGTAAAGAGGAAGTGCGGCAATGGCCATCGCCCCCAATCCTGCACAAATGTAAATGTTAAAATCAAAAGTGATTGATCTCAAAATCGCATAAAACATTAGGAAATACCACTCAGGGACAATATGCGGTGGTGTCACCAACGGATCAAACGGAATGTAATGATCCGCATGGCCCAATGAATTTGGTGCAAAAAACACGAATAATGCGTAAATCACCAAAACAACACTAATCCCGAATAAATCTTTCATTGTGTAGTAAGGGTGGAAAGGTAGCGTATCGCGCTTTGTCTTGGGCTCAATTCCTAATGGGTTGTTTGATCCCGTTACATGCAATGCCCATACGTGTAAGGCAACAACGGCAACAATCAAAAACGGGAATAGGTAATGAAGTGCAAAAAACCGGTTTAATGTTGGATTATCGACACTAAATCCACCCCAAAGTAACTCAACAAGACCTTCACCAACAACAGGAATGGCCGAAAATAGGGATGTAATAACCGTTGCACCCCAACCAGACATTTGTGACCAAGGCAATGTGTACCCCATAAAGCCAGTAGCCATCATTAAGATAAAGATGACAACACCTAGTATCCAAAGAAGTTCACGCGGGTTTTTGTATGATCCATAATACATTCCGCGGAAAATATGGATGTAAACGACTGCAAAAAAGAAGTGAGCTCCGTTCATATGCATGTAACGCAACATCCATCCTGAATTCACGTCACGCATAATACGTTCGACTGAATTAAATGCCATATCGGCGTGCGGCGTATAATTCATCGCCAAGAAAATCCCTGTGAGGATCATGAGGATAAGGAAAACCATGGATAATGCACCAAAGTTCCAGAAATAGTTAAAGTTACGTGGTGTTGGGAAAACACCATATTCCTTTTGCATCATTGTAAAAACGGGTAGGCGACTATCTACCCACTCAATCACGGTATTATCAAAAGGTTGTCTATCTTTATTTGCCATTATATCTACCTATTATCCAATTTTAATCGTTGTATCGTTGATGAATTTATATTCAGGAACTGCCAAGTTTTTAGGTGCGGGACCTTTGCGGATGCGACCAGAGCTATCATAATGTGATCCATGGCATGGGCAAAACCATCCCCCAAACTCACCTTTAACTTCGGCTTGTTTTTGTCCTAATGGTACGCAGCCAAGATGTGTACAAATGCCGACAACAACTAACCATTCTTTTTTGCCATCTACAATGCGTGCGTTGTCGGTTTGTGGATCACGTAATGTTGAAACATCTATATCTTCGGCATCTTTTATCTCTTGTTTCGTGCGGCGACGAATGAAAACAGGCTTTCCGCGCCACATTACTGTGATGGCTTGTCCCGATTCAATTTGTGAGATGTTCACTTCTGTTGATGATAGTGCCAACGTATCTGCCGCTGGGTTCATGCTGTCAATGATTGACCATCCCATGGATGCGGCACCAACCGCACCTGTGGCCGCCGCCGTTAAATAAAGAAAATCTCGCTTAGAGTTGTTCGTTTTTTTAGTCATGTAATCTTCCAAAACCACTGTTAATAATGGCGACATTATCGAGTGTTTTTAAAGGTTTGTAAATGATGGAAATCAAATTACCCCCGATGTTAATGGTTAGAAGGTGGCTTGTTGATGATCGGAATTTGTTATAGCTATATCCTTTATGAATGTAGAAGATAAAAAAATGCCTGTTTCATTGACATTGTATCAATCGGATATTCCGCAGAATGTCGGTGCAGCCATGCGTTTATGTGCATGTTTAGGGATTAAGCTTAACTTAATCGAGCCATTTGGTTTTTTATGGAAGGAGCGTGAGTTCAAACGTTCCGCGATGGACTATATTGATTTGGTTGATTATGAGCGCCATATGTCGTGGGGTAAATTTCGCGAAAATCATAATGGGCGCATTATTTTGATGACGACAAAAGGGGCAGTGCCATATACCGATTTTGAATTTCAACCTGGCGATACATTAATGGCAGGACGCGAAAGTGCGGGCGTGCCAGGCGATGTACATGATGCCGTGGATGCGGGAATATACATCCCTATGCATGGGCAGGCACGTTCGATGAATGTTATAAATGCATCTTCAATGATTATGGGCGAGGCGTTAAGGCAGTTGGATTCCACGGTTTAGTTGATCTACGCTCTCGTGCTTCTAATGTTTCTTTTGAACAACATTGTACTTCGCGGCCTTGAAATGTGAGTGTTTGCCAATAAGGCCATATTCCCAATGGTGGCCACTGAACCCTCTCACCTTGTTCCCTGCATTGTTTGTTATACAAAAGACTCCACTGGGCGATGGCGTCGACATCTGATTGTGTCATTCCCGCGGGTTGCGTATTGTAGAGATCGTTTTCTTCGCATCCTTGTGTCGTGTCAATAGGGATATGTTCTGATGTAATGTTTGTGGAGTTAAGTTGAGAAAACGCAATGCCTTTTCTTGTGACTGTGTCTAAAAAATTAAGATGATTTTGATGACTGTCAGCTGTGGAGTGTACAAGTGATATAGAGCGTGCAGAAATTAAGTCAGGTAGGAAGTGCGTTTTTAGCGGTGCAATATTTTCGTGATGTAAATCTCTACTATCTACAGGGATGCTTTTTAATCGGCGGCCGGTGAAAGTAGATTTGTTTAGCCAGTTTGGTTGTGATGTGTAATGTTTCTTGTCCAGTGTTGCTTCGTTTGGATAGATATTTCCTGCTGTGTGGCGCATGGCAAGGGCGTCTATTCCTATGATCTCGTTATATCGCCCATAGTGAATGCCCCAAACTGTTGCTTGAGATGGTTTCCATGTTCCGTCTGTTGTTGGGAAGGTGTGGAAAATTCTATCGCCGATGTTTAAAATTCTATGCATTATGAAAAATAACATAAAAGAACAAAAAATACAACAATGGTGATTAGGTGAATGGGTGTGGGTAGGTTTCGCCTGTACTATTGACCAATTTATTAGTCGTGATAGGTATAGTTTTTAATTTTTAACGGTGTTCTTACATGATTATCAATCAGGATCAAAAAAAACGGGTCGAAAAGTGGTTTTGCGAATTGCGAAATTCCATTTGTGCGGAATTTGAAGCTATAGAATCTGAATATAGTTCAGAAGCTTCATCTGTTTTTACACGGAAACAATGGGATCGTGCGACGGGTGATGATACCCATGGTGGTGGCGGTGAGATGTCCGTGATGAAAGGAAATGTGTTTGAAAAAGTTGGGGTGAATATTTCAACCGTTCATGGAAAATTTTCGGATGAATTTGCGAAAAAAATTCCTGGTGCAGATGATAATAGTAATGAATTTTGGGCTTCTGGCGTGTCGTTGGTGGCGCATCCGCGAAACCCACATGTTCCGCCCGCGCATATGAATACACGTATGATTGTGACGTCAAAAGGGTGGTTTGGCGGTGGTGGAGATTTGAATCCTATTTTTGATATTTCGGAAGATGCCCAATTTTTCCATGAGGCATTTAAAAATACATGTGACAGGTATGATCCAGAATATTACCCGAAATTTAAAGAATGGGCAGATGATTATTTCTTTATCCCGCATCGTGACGAGGCGCGCGGCGTTGGCGGAATATTTTATGATTATTTAGATAGTGGTGATTGGGATGCGGATTTTGCATTCACCCAAGATGTTGGAAAAACATTTCGTGATGCCTATTGTGCGCTGGTTCGTCAAAATATGAATAAACCGTGGAGTGATGAAGAGCGCGAGGTGCAACTGATTAAACGTGGCCGTTACGTTGAATTTAATCTTGTTTATGATCGTGGAACAATTTTTGGTCTTCAAACGGGTGGAAATACCGAGGCGATATTGATGTCTTTGCCACCTGTTGCAAAATGGGATTAATCCAATTGTTCTAAAATTTGATCGTGGTTGATGGTGAAATTGCTGTCTATCCAAATCATTTCTGCTTGTCTTAATTTTTCGCCAATTTCTTTTCCTTGTGGAATTTTGAAATGATCCATAATGTCTGCTGCATTGATTGGAAGGATCGGAATACTCATGTTCATTGCATCGCTAATTTGTAAATCATCAATATCATTGTTTTGTGATTTTAGGATGAGTAATCCTTGTGTAACAATTTCTCTGTCAAAACGATAAAGGGATTCTTTTATATTGTTTTTCCATTGATTTTTAAATTCATTTAATTTATTAAAAAATAATTTTATTTTATTGTTTTTGATGTGTTTTTTTGAAAGATTTGAAATTAAATACCGTGTGTCTATGTTTGTGGAGTTGAGCTGTTTTTGTAATGTGATAAGTGTTGATAATTGTTCGCCTGTATCATTATTTAGGGTGAATATTTGACCGTTATGCATCGCGTTAATCGCGCGTGGTGCGGAATCTTTTGATAATATTTTATACAATTCGTCTGCTATGCGTTCATCGGATAGTGATGCGATAGTGTCTTTGTTTTTTACGCAGGCGTCGAATGACTTTTTATCAGGAGTGCCTTGTCCGCATTCTGCAAAGAAGCGGAAAAAACGTAGGATGCGCAGATTGTCTTCCTTTATACGCTCATCTGCATTCCCTATAAAATGAACAATGTTGTTTTGTAGATCGTTTATTCCTGTGCCAAGAGGGTCGTAAATGCTCCCGTCGCGATCGGCGTATAATGCGTTGATCGTAAAATCTCGACGTTTTGCGTCTTCGATCCAGCATTCGGAAAATTCTATTTTTGAGTGTCGTCCGTCGGTTTTTGTGTCGCGACGCAGTGTGGTTATTTCGAAATTTTTACCATTAATATGTGCGGTTATTGTGCCGTGTTTTATACCTGTTGGAATTGTTTTAATGTGGCTTGTTTGAAGTAGATATATTGATTTTTTAGAAGTTAATTTACAAGCAATATCAATGTCATAAATATTTTTGTTTAGATAATGGTTTCGAATACATCCGCCAACCATACGTGCATTAATGTCATCGTGATTAAGTGTATCGAGAATTAAAATAAGATCAGGATCTTGCATCCACTGTGGCGGTTCAATTTTATGGGCGGGCAATAGGATGGTCATGATTGTTTGCCTTTAAGAAGAGCGTGTCTTCTCCATTATAGTTTTTATTATGGGGTTGATCTAATGCAATATTGATTAATTTTTCACGAACAGTACGATTTAATCGTGTGGGAATATTGTTACCAATTGTGCAATAAGTGATATCATTTTTTAAAAAGAAAGAATTATTGTGGTCAGGAATAATGTGATGATCCATGTTTGATATTAAAACCAATGTGGAGCCTTCCCATGTGAAATCCGTAATGATAAACGGTGTGTCCTCGACTTCTATTCGCCCTTGTTCATGCGGAGTGATGAGCCAATATTCATCGTTCGTATCATTATAGTGGAGGGCGGTGGAAAATAATTTTTCTAGTCGTTTGCGTTCTATTGGCGCATTTCTATGAAACCACTGACCGTTACGATCAATGTGAATTTTAAAATCATCTTCGGGTTTGTTTGGATTGTAAAATTTTACCTGCATTAGAAGCAGATTATAAAGAGTCTGTCCCCATATGCATAGAGGTTGTTAAGCCATACTGGTAAGCAATGATCGCGGCTTGTGTTCTATTTTCAACATTTAGTTTTTTACAAATGTTACCGACATGCAGTTTTATCGTAGAAATTTTCAACGTCATATTTTCAGCAATATCTTTATTGCTTAAACCTTGTGCTAAATGCTGCATAACTTCTCTTTCCCGTGGAGTAAGTGTTTCTATGGCATTATCAGCAAGATCTTCGCTATCTGAGGCGGTAGATATTTCCGCATTTTGGATTTCTTGGTAATCATCATAATAGGCTGGCATTAATTTTTGACCAGTTTCATCCATGGGTATAAATTTTTGACCAGAGATAACCAATTCTATAGCGCGGACGAGAACCTTTCCTGAAAGTGTTTTTGGGAAGTAGGCTCGCGATCCCATAGCCATTGTTTCGTGAACATGATGTTCCTCTGCAACGCCAGATAATATTGCCGCGTATTGGTTGGGGTAATGTTTTATAAGGGTGGATAATTCGTCGGTTCCATTCATTCCTGGCATCCGAAGATCTAATAAAACAAGATCGTAAGTGCTTCCATTTTCAAGCTTTTGGTAGGCTTCTGTAAAACTGGATGAAATGTCGATCTTCCAATCCGGTCGAAGAGATAAAATGAATAACATCATCGCTTCACGGAATAAAACATGATCATCGGCAAGTAAAATTCTCATGCAGGTAGTATACCAAAATAAAATGAATGGCGGTAATTGTATTTCGTTTGAATGCAGTTGAATGCTAAAAACTACCGAATCATGTAGGCGTAAACATTTAACGCCTCTGTAACACGTTGAACATAGTTGCGTGTTTCGTAAACAGGAATTCCTTCAATCCAATCGACTTCGTTGATTTTTGGGTCACGTGGATCGCCAAATTCTTTGACCCATCCTGATACACGACCTGGGCCCGCATTGTATGATGCTATTGCCAGGGTACGATTGCCATCAAATCGTTTAAGCATTTGTGCGATATACTTGGCACCGAGTGTCATGTTATATGCAGGATCACTTGTTAAGCGTGATTTGTTATAAGAAAGGCCGAGTTTTCCGGCCGTTTCTTTCGCTGTTGGTGGCATCAATTGCATTAATCCTAATGCGCCGGCGTGGGAGCGTGCATATTGATCAAAAGCGCTTTCTTGGCGAATGATGCCGTGAATGAAGGCTGGGTGGGTTGCATATCCTTTTTTCTTGGCTTCAGGAAGAACGGGGAATAAGTATTCAGGCATTATATAGCCGGCGCGTTCTGCAGATTTGGCAACCCGTACGGCAACATCGTTAAAACCGAGTGATGATGATAATTCAGCCAAAATACGATAATTTTTACCCGATAGATTGCCTTTGCCAAGCGTGTTTAAAAAACGTTTTGCATCACGATTTTGTCCAGCTTGTTTTAAAAGCATTGCTGCAGAGACAAGTGGGGTTGATCTGAATTGTTGACGTGACTGGGGTGTGATCTGTATTGGGGTCGCGGTGATAAGTCCCAAGGGTAAATTGATGTGATTGGCGGCCATTTGTCCGTAAAATGTTGTCTGATATTTTGCAGCCACTTGGTACCACTGCATTGCAATTTCAGGATGGCCGAGACTATCTGAAGCCAATCCAGCCCAATATGATCCGCGTGCACGACTAATGGGGCTTTTTACGGCGTTGAATAAGCGTTCAAAATGTTGAAATGCTTCCCAAGGTTTTCCAATCTTTTGTAAGGCAATCCACCCTGCAACAAATTCGGCCTGTGCAAATGAAACACCTTCTTTTTGACGGTGATCACTCACCAGTTTATAGGCGCTTCCCCATTTTTTTTCCTCCATCAGGCGTCGTGCAATAATGTGACGTTCTTTCCACCATGCAGATGGATTGGATAAACGATTATAGGCTGGTGCTTTACGAAGAATGTTTATAGCACCATCATCTTGGTCGTTTTTACGTCGCCATTGCGCGCGTGCTAACATTAATGCTTCGTTATTGCGAAGGGATGGAGGAACCTTTGCAATCAACGCGTTAACGTTTGGTTTGCTTTCAATTAGTCCAATTTTTGCCTCAACTAATTGAGGATAACCGCCGCCCAATTGTTTCGCAATACGACGTGAGGCTGTGTAATGTTTGTCATGGATGATAGAACGAAGGCGGCGTTCGTGATCTTGAGATCCTAAATATTTTCCAAATTTTTTGATCATATCATCTTGATCGTGGGGCGTAATAACCGCATTGGGCCACCAATTTTTTAATGTTTGCATCGCAATGGCTGTATTTTCAATGGATAAAAGCGCGTTTAGATAATGTTTCATGCCTGTTGCCGTAACAGGAGGGTTTTTATCAAACCATCGAATAAGTTCATTGGAGGGGATATTTGAAGAAATGGATTTTTCCATCTTTGTTTTAATGGTTTTTAAATCAGGATAGTCAGGGTGGGATTGAATAAAATTAGCACCATCTCTAAAGCTTATTTCGTTTGATTGTCTTAATTTATACCATTGTTTAAGAGCGTATCCCGTTGAGGTGGATGTTTTGACGGTATAATTTTTTTTTGCTGCTGCGCGAACAGCAGATGCATCATTAGCATTTGCGTTAAGAGGAAGTAGTAGGGCTATTAAAATGAAAATCCATATGTGCATATGAAGGAATGTAATGACTTAACGCCGTTTTTAAAAGGTTTAACTTGAAGAACTAAACAGGAAAATGCATGATGCGCACTATGGCTAAGAATAAGAGTTCAAAATCAGGAATGTTAACTAAAAACGTGACGGTGGCGCATAACCGTCGTGCTAAATTTGATTATGAATTATTGAATGAGTATGAAGCCGGAATTGTATTGCATGGAACAGAAGTAAAATCACTTCGTTTAGGGCAGGCTAGTATTAACGAGGCGTATGTAAAACCACAGGAAAACGAAATTTTTCTTTTAAATTCTAATATCCAAGAATACTCACAGGCGGGTAGTTTTTTTCAACATGAGGCGGCGCGCCCACGCAAGTTATTATTGAACCGCCGGGAAATTAATCGACTTATTGGTGGAGTGAATAAGGATGGTTTGACAATTGTGCCTGTAAAATTATTTTTTGATAAAAATGGCATGGCAAAAATATTAATTGCGCTGGCTCGTGGTAAAAAACAACATGACAAACGTGCCGCGGTAAAAGATCGTGATTGGAATCGTAATAAGGCACGTTTGTTGAAAGAGTAGATTGATTTTAACATATCGATTTGATATGTCTTTATAATGCTTCAGCAAATAGCAAATTCTAAAACTACTAAACGCGCCTCTGTCGCTTTCATTATGGCGCATGATACGGGGCGATTGTTGGCACAATGTCGTGCCTCAAAATATGAGCCAAACGAAATATCTAGTTGGGGACTTTTTGGAGGTGAGGCTGAAAGCTGTGATACACCTGAGCAGGCATTAATTCGTGAATTAGGTGAAGAAACGGGGTTAGTTATAAGGGAGAAAAGTGATCTTATAAAGATTGCAAAACAAGAAACACCTGCGGGATCATTATCAACCCTTTTCCTTGTTTGTGTTCAACATGAATTTGAACCTAATTTATGTGATGAAAGTGCAGGATATCAATGGACATCTTTGGCACAATGGCCACAACCAGCGCATTTTATGATGGAAAGGTCAATTGAGGCTTTAAATAAATATTCTAACCACAGATCGAATGATAATTATCCAACCATGCCAGTTCGTCTGGGGTAAGCATTTCGCGAATGATACATGTTTCTTCAAAAGCAACATGTGTTACTGTTTCAAAACATAACAAATCTTTTCCTGTTTGATTATGAGGATCATTTTTATCCATGTATTTTTGGATGAGGGCAAGGTTTTCAAGACGAATGCCGAATGCGCCTTCTTTATAATATCCTGGTTCGTTTGATAAAAACATGCCTGCGCGTAACGGTTCGTTTGATCGTGGAGAAATACCACAGGGGCCTTCGTGAACGTTAAGGAAATGTCCAACACCATGACCAGTGCCATGTGCAAAATCGACACCAGCATTCCACAATGGTGCACGAACAAGCGCATCAATCTGTGTGCCTGTTGTACCATTTGGAAAAATGGCGGTGGCCATTGCGATATGAGCCTTTAACACCAATGTGTATTTTTCTTTCATATCCTGTGTCGGTTCACCTATCGCGATTGTACGGGTAATGTCAGTTGTTCCATCATCATATTGCGCACCAGAATCAATAAGGAGGAGGCCATTGCCTTCGATGATTGTATCGGACGGTGTGCCATGAATGGCGGCACCATTGGCGTTCCATCCTGCAATTGTGTCAAAACTCACGCCACGGAATAAATCATTCTTTTTTCGCTCTTCCAATAAAATATTTGCGCAATCTTTTTCAGTAAGGTTTGAACCTTCTTTGATGCGTAATATTGCACGTGCGATGGCTTTTGCATCTCGTTTTTGTGACGCACGAATACCATCTTGTTCAACATTATTCTTGATCGATTTTAATTGTGCGATCGGATCGGGTTTTACGATGATGTCGAGTGTTGGAGCGTTAAGGTGTTCCGTTAACCAATCTGGGGCATGATCGGAGATTTGAATTTTTATATTTTGTTTTGTATCAAGATAGTGAATGGATAGGGGGAAATCTTCTAAGGGTAAAAAATCAACTTCTGTGGCTGTTGTTTGACGGTGATTAAATTCACGATAATCAACATCCGTAAAGATTGTCGCATTTTTATTGCTGGGTGTAATAATTCCAAATCCTTTTATCCCGGGCGATGCTGTGTCTTCGATTGTACGAAGATTTAATAGCCATGCAATGTTGTCAGGTGCGGTGATAATGTAATGATCCGTTGCTGTATCCGTAAGCTCACTACAAATAGATGTAATTTTATCATCAACAGATTGACCTGCAAATTCTAGATTGTGAGCGATAGATTTTTGAATGAGGGGGGCAGGTTGATCCTTCCATATTTCATCGATTGGGGTTGTCACGCACGGCTTGCAAAAAAACGCCCGCTTCATTGCATGTTTTTTGCATTGATTTTGCCTGTGATTTTGTATGAAGCCACGCATCGTAACCAATGGTTTGACCTGAATTTAAATTGTCGATAGCCCATTTTTCAGGAGGTGTTTCAGTGTAATACTCGATGTCGAATAATGTTTGATCGACCATGTTTTTTGCCTGAACGGTATAACGATCGTCGATCAATACGCAGGCTTTATTTGCGGTGATAACAATGTATCCTGCGCTGGTGTCTAATCCACAAATATATTTAAGTCTTTGATCGCAAGGTTCGGGATGTTCTGATTGCCATGCATCTGCCTGTGAAATAATAAAGGCGTCTAGGTGCATGCGTTCCATCTGTTTGCGTAGTGATGTTAGTGTGTTTTTGAAATTCATTAATTTTCTAAGAAGTTATTAACTGCGATTTTTGATCTTTCTAGTAATGTCTCCATTTCCTCTATGCGTGGGATAGCATCTTCGGATTTTATTGTGTCTTGTTTGCACATTTTTTCCATTTCTCCGGCTTTTTCACTAACTGCTTTTAGGCCAAAATTGCCAGCCATTCCCTTAAGCTCATGGGCACGATCTTTCAAATCAGATGCATTGAAAGGATTTGTGGATTTTTTCATTTGTTCTATAATTTCATCTCCCTTGATGTATAGGTCACTTAATAATTCTTGTGTTTGCGCGATACCTAAACCATCTTTCAATCCAGAGAGCATGGCCTTATCTAAAGTTGATGATGAATGAGGTTGTTTGTTTTTGTTTTTTTCTTCTTCAACTATTTTGGTTTCTGCAATAACAAAACTATCTTCACTTATTTCATTTTCACTTAATTCAATGTTGTGACGATGTGGGGTTATTTCAAAGTTGTTTTTAGGTGTTGTTGTTGCGACCAATTCGTACAGTTTTTCAGGATTAACAGGCTTTGCTAAATGTCCTTGAAAACCAATGTCGATGTATGTGGTGATATCTTTATCAGATACATTTCCAGTTAACGCAATGATTGGAATGTGGGCAATAATATCATCGGAAAGGATATGTTTTGCAACGTCTTTCCCATTCATATCGGGCATTTCAATGTCTAAAAGAATGAGATCAAAATTACGCTTTGTGGATAATGTTTCTAGAGCTTCTTTTCCTGAACTGGCAACAGAAAAAGTATGATGTTTTTGAGCTAGTAGTGCCGTAATAACTTTTTGATTAACATCATTATCGTCCACGATTAAAACATTCTTCGGGGATGATGGTTGTGTGTTTTCTTCGTGAGCATTTGGTTGTGATATATCTTTGATGATATTATCAGATTGTTTTTTGAAGGGTACTGTAAAGAAGAACTGTGTTCCTACATTCTCAGTGCTGTCTATTTTTATTTCGCCACCCATGGCATGGACAAGTTTTTGACAGATAGTCAAACCTAAGCCTGTTCCACCATACTTGCGTGATATGGTGGAGTCTGCTTGTGAAAAAGGTGTGAATAGCTGTTCTTGTGCTTCAGGGGATATTCCAATACCTGTATCCTCAACAATGAATTTAATAATATCGTTTTCACTGTTTGTTGTATCTATCGCTTTTATTCTAAGGGTGACATGACCGCGTTCTGTAAATTTTAATGCGTTACCAATAAGATTAAGAAAAATTTGACGTAATCGGGTTGGGTCCCCATGAAGAGTTGCTGGAACATCATTGCCGATGTCGAGTACTAGGTTTATATTTTTTTGATCTGCGTGACCTTTCATTAGCATGATGACGCCGTTGGTCATGCGTTGTAGATCGAAATCTATTTCTTCTAAAGACATTCCACCGTCTTCTATTTTTGAGAAGTCAAGGATATCGTTTAGAAGGGAAACCATGGCATCGCCAGAGTCTTTAATAGTCATTAGGTAATTTTTTTGCTCGTTATTAAGTGGGGTTTCTTGGAGCAGGCGTAGCATTCCCATAACGCCAGTCATTGGTGTGCGAATTTCATGACTGACAACAGCAAGAAAAGCTGCCTGTGCTTGGTTTGCTTCATCGGCCGTGATTTTGGCCTGGCGCATTTCTTCAGCGCGTTCACTTTCACGTCCTCTTAATTCCTCCATGATTTCACGTTCGCGTTCGATAACACGTAAAAGACGTGAATGGTCGTTACTTTCTTTTGATTTTTGTGCTTTAAGAAGTTCCTGTGTTCTTTGAAATTTGCGAGTTACGTAGAGAATTCGACGTTTTGTTTCGGACTTTATGAGGCGAAAAGTATAAAAAACCGCAAAAACTAGCTGAGGGTATAGCATGAGATAATCAGCGTGGATGGTCCATGATGACATGGGTATAATGCCGAATAAATTACCAATGATGGTGAATTGACCGACGGATAGGAAAATAATCCAAAGTTGTAGGGCTGATAGTGATGGTTTCAAAAGAGTGTTATTGTTTCTTGATAGATAAAAAACAACAAAGATGAGAGAAAATGATAGTAAGCCGTATGATGTGAGGAGAATCATCGGGGATGATGGGGTTGATATAATAAAGTAGAGGCCGAGGAATGATAGTCCTATAAAAGTGAATAAAATGTAGCGTAAAAAAGAATTACTGTTTCGAGCTGGAATTGATGTTGGGGCTATTGATAGGACGGTGATTGCAATAAGTACAGGTAAAATTAAAGGTAATATTTTTGTGCCCATCATGGCACTAAAAAAAGGCATTTCGTAAAAATTATACCAAGCGTAAAGGATTCCATAATAGAACAATACGGGAATAAGACCTATAAATTTGGTGATTAATAGAGCGATTAGGGTGATAGATATGGAGGCAATAATAATTAAATTAGTCTGAGAAATAAGAAAATTAAAAATTTTGTCCGCTATGGATATTTGTACGATTGTGGAATTTGATTTTTGTATGTGTGGTGTAAAACGAAAAGTTTTATATTGAGTGGGAGAAACGTACATAACATAGAGCGCACGTGAACGTTTCTGAATGTTAACAGATAGATCGTTTTTTATTGGAGTGACGGAGGAGGCGTTGGCCATTCCATCATATATAATTTTTCGTTTATTGGCCTCATAGATATAAAGATTGCTTAAAATTCCGGATCTTTGTGTGTCGTGACGGCCAAAATTAAGAAGCCACTGTTCTGTATTTGATTTGTTCAAAACTTCAAAAACAATCCATGTCGGGACCGTGGGGGAGGTTATTGATATTGTATCTTTTTCGTTTTGTGTTCCGCGAATGTTGTTGCGATAACGTAAAATGATATCTTGTGCACTGTATTCTCCATCAGGATCAGGGATGATCCGCGCGTGCTTTGCAATGTTAACAAAGTCGCTGGTTTCTTTTAGGGTAATAATATGGTCATTGGCATGTGTTATTCTCCCTATAAATAAGGAGATCAAAAGAATAAAAATGCTTATGATGTTTTTATACAAGGAATATCGCCATTAAAACTAATGTTGCTGCTGCAATTCCACCACAGATTGTAGATGCATACGTAAAATTATTCCACATGTTGTTTGCATCCTTGATAGCAGAGGTGCTTGCTTTTGAATTGTCGTGTGACGCCATGAGTGTTCTCCAAAGTAATGTTAAAGATAGTTTTATTGTGTATGAATCCTATCGATGAATCAATTCCGTTGAAGGGTGCGCATGAAATGGTTTATATAATGTAAATATGAAATGTTTTTTTCTTGTCTTTATGTGTTTTTTTCTAATAACAGTATCCGTTTTTGCGGAAGATCTGTATGTAGTGCGCGATATTGCGGTGGATGCCGGCGGTGAAAATGCTATTGAGGCGAAAGATAATGCCTTAACACGCGCGCGACGTAATGGGTTTGAAACGATGTTAAAACGTTTAGGTGTTGATGCGTCTTTTGCTTCGGTGAGTGATCGCTCAATAGCCACGATGGTGAATAGTTTTGAGATTAATCGTGAAAAATCATCGAAGAACAGATATTTGGCCAGCGTTAATGTGATGTTTAATAAAAATGCAGTTCAGGCTTATGTTGGTCGAAATACGAATTTGGCTGTGAATAACGATGTATTGAGCAACTCGGGCCATAATAATGATCGTTTTACGCCTGCAAGAAATATGCAGCAAAGCAAGCATTTGTCTTTATATAAGGCCGAGGTGAAAATTAATAATTTATCTCATTTTGTTAATTTAAAAAATAATATGACCAGTATTCCAATGTTGGATAAAATTTTATTGTCATCGATTAAATCAAATCGTGCGATTGTTGAAATACAATATGATGGTGATGTCGAAAGTTTGAAAACAGGCTTGATGCGCCGTGGTCTGCAATTATTACCGAATAGAACGGGTAATATGGGCGTTGTTCCATATGTTTTGGCTGCATATCGTTAAATAATAGAGAGAAAAATTCATGTCGTATTTACAGGAAAAATCGTTCCAATTTTGGGGATTTGTTGTTTTTGGCATTATTACTTTTGTATGGTTGTTCGGAGGCATTATGGCGCCGTTCGTTGTTGGTTTTGCTGTTGCATATCTCTTAAATCCTCTTGTTACAAAGTTACAAAAAAGATCGATTCCGCGTTGGTTGTCCGCGCTTGTCATTTTAATTATATTTTTTGCGATTGTTGTCCTTGGCTTGTTAATGGCTGTACCAATATTATTTCGTGAGATGTTGGATTTTACATCGTTGATCCCTGTTGCATTGGCATGGAGTGAAGATTGGATACACGATGCATTGCCTATGTTGGATGTTCCACAGTATTTTGAAGGTATTGGTGGTTTTGATGTCAGTGCATGGTCTAGTAAGGCTGGTTCTATATTGCAGTTGGGAAAAAATATTATAGGAAACATTTTTGCAGGTGGCCTTGCTGTCGTCGGTTTTGTTTCTTTTGTTGTGTTGATGCCGATTGTTGCATTTTATTTGATGATCGATTGGGTGCGTTTGAGTGAGAAAGTTAATGATTTAATGCCACGGAAGAATGCAGGAGGAATTGAATCTATCTTAAGTGATATTGACAAATCTCTTTCTGGATTTATTCGTGGACAATTAACCGTTTGTTTTTTATTGGGATTGTTTTATGCAATTGCATTGAGTCTGTTGGGGCTTCAATACGGATTTTTTGTTGGAGTGGCTTCAGGTGTGTTGGCCGTTATCCCTTATGTAGGGTCAATATTTGGTCTTGTTGCAAGTGTTGGTTTGGCGTTTTATCAATTTGGTGGGTGGGAATATCCGGCCATGGCATTGGGGATTTTTGTCGCGGGTCAATTGGTAGAGGGGAATTATTTAACACCAAAATTGGTGGGTGAATCTGTTGGATTGCATCCATTATGGGTGATATTTGCATTAATGGCTGGTGGAACACTTCTAGGTTTAATGGGGATGGTTTTGGCTGTTCCTGTTGCTGCGGTGATTGCTGTGTTTATTCGTCACGGAATTGGCTATTACAAGCAAAGTTCGTATTATAAAGGTAAAAAATAGAGATGAGTGCACAAATTCCTCTGTCTTTTCCGATTAATGAATCGTTGCATGCCAATGATTTTATGATTTTACCGTGTAATGAGGATGCGGTTGAATTCGTTAATAGATACCCAATCTGGCATTATCCTGCGTTGGTTATTTATGGTGAAAAGGGGTCTGGTAAAACGCATTTGTTAAATTTATTGCAAGATAAAATCAGTGACAATGACCTTGTTGTTGATGATGCGGATGAAATTTTTGGTAATGAGGATGCCGAGATAGATTTATTTCATCGATTTAATCAGGCAAAGGAAAGCGGAAATTTCATTGTGTTGGCCGTGTCAAAAAATATGATGCAGCAAAATATTAATCTTCCTGATTTGGCGTCAAGATTGCGTGCAGCGCCATCCGTTGAAATTGAATCCCCAGATGAAATATCCTTGCAAGCGATATTGGTAAAATTATTTTATGATCGTCAATTGAATGTTGAACCAGGTGTTGTTGCCTATATTTTACCGCGGATTGAGCGTTCATTTGAAAGTGTGCAAAATCTTGTTCGAAAAATTGATGAGAGCTCTTTGTCAGAAAAGCGATCAGTTACTGTGCCTTTAGTGCGGGGCGTTTTAGGCGGCTAATGCCATGGATGTGCGACCGTAATTGATATGTCTATTTTTCTTATAATAATCGCGTAACGTTTCTAAATTTTTCCACAATTCATCAGGTGCGCTAAGTTGTGTTATAATGTGATCGGCAGGGGCAATCCTATTGTTTAGCGCGACACATCCTGCAACCTTTTTACCAGCCATGCTGTCTATAGGGGAATCGCCAAACATCACCATGGTTAAATTCTTAAATCGTTCATGGGTCACTATATCCAATATGCGATCAGGTTTTGTGAAGCCAATTGGTGTTATTTCGGCGCAATCATAACTTTCGGCGACAACGTTAAACTGGCTGGATAATCCTTGGTCGGCGAGCGCTTCTTTTCCGATTTTTACCGCGATGTTCTTTAATTCTTGATTTTCACCACCCCAGTTTAGTCCCATACGCGTTTGTTTTGTTTCAACAATAATACGATTTCTGTTTTTTATTGTCTCTGCTGTATGTTCTCTAAAATTAGAAATACCTAGGTCAGTTAAGGTTGCCTCTGCAAAGTCAACCATGGCAGAGATGTTTACCTTGGGGGTGATTATTTTAGCGTCGTTTAAATCTCTGGAGTTGTCGATTAATGTAACTGCACCGCCTTCTGAAATCATGGGTAAAAAAGGAGCCATAGGGTGGAGGAGGCGCATATCATTATCGCTAAATAGGGCGATTGATCCGCCAGTCAGGTGGTGCAGTTCTTGTGCTATTTTTAGACGCTCTGAGGAAAGATGATGTTGATTGGCTTCCACAATACATCCGTCAACATCGATCAGTCCGCCAAATCGATCTAGTTGTATCCCTCTTGCTTGAAAAGCGCTAATTATATTTGACATATTGTTTTTATATTATGTTTATTAATTGAAGTCAAGTAAGTTTATACTGGATTTTTAAGGGTAAAGGCAATAGAAAAAAGGGGAGATTTTTTAATAAGTGGATAAATATTATGAGAATTGGAATTGATTTTGGTGGCACAAAAACAGAAGTCGTAGCGCTTCACGCCCGTAATGGTAAAGAATTATATCGTCACCGTGTTCCGACAAAAAAGGGGGATTATGACGCGACAATCAAAACAATGGTTGATCTTGTATTAACAGCAGAGGATGCAACAGGGCAGGCAGGTACGGTTGGTATTTGTGTTCCTGGGCCAATTTTTCCCTCCACGGGTTTAACGGGTTGTCCAAATACACCTTGGATCAATGATCGCCCGTTTAAGGCGGATTTAGAACGTGCATTAGGTCGTGAAATACGTATTGAAAATGATGCAAATTGTTTTGTCGTGAGCGAGGCAACAGACGGTGCCGCGGCGGGTAAAAACAACGTATTTGGTATGATTATTGGCACGGGATGCGGTGGTGGTTTTTATATTAATGGACAGGTGGTGAGTGGCCTAAACGGTCTTGCGGGGGAATGTGGACATGTACCATTACCTTATCCGCGTGTATATGTGCCTAGTGGTATTGATAGCGAATTTAAAATGTCGGGTGATGTGGAAAAGGATGGCGCACCACATTATACAACGGATGACCCTGCATGGTCAGAATATCCAGGCGAGGCATGGAAATGTGGTCGCCGTGGAACGTGGGAAACGTGGATTTCGGGTACAGGGTTTAAAATGGATTATCACCGCGTTACGGGTGAAAACCTATCAACACATGATATTGTTGAAAATTCAATCCGTGGTGAAGAAAAGGCCTTGGCCGCGATGGAGCGTTATTGTGACCGTATGGCACGATGTTTATCATTTGTGATTAACTTGATTGATCCAGAAGTTATCGTGCTTGGCGGTGGAATGAGTAACGTTGATCAAATTTACAAAATCGTCCCACAAATGTGGGGTGATTACGTGTATGCCGATGATGTGCGAACACAATTGGTGCGGCCACGTCATGGTGATTCATCGGGTGTTCGTGGTGCGGCGTGGCTATGGCCTAAGGCGCAGTAAACTTGTTGTTTGGCCTGTGGTTGTCCCTTGTCGATTTTGTTCTGTGGTTGTATGAACTAATCCCATTTCTTCAAGGTCTTCAATAGATAGAACTTGTCCTGTTACGTTTTTAGGTTGTTCTTCTCCTGTAAGAAGATCAACCTCTTCCGTGGATAAATGAGATTGCCTTTCTAATACTCCACACACTTCTATGTTTTTTTTATTATCGGAAATATCCGTGGTAATTATCTTATATTTTCTGAAAGATTCGCATACGTTCCGATATAGCGAGAGGTGGCGCCCTTGATCAATTTCACCAAAAGCATCGGTAATCACTTTTGAAAATGGATTAAAAGATTTTAGAAAATCCATGTCTGTAGTAATTCCGATGCTCATATTATCGTGTTCCCTTGTTGATTTACATATTTGCACAACAGCATCCAGCAATATGCAAATAAAAATTATTAACGCCTATCTTCAAAGAAATCCTTTAATAATTTTGCGCATGTCTCTTCCATTACGCCGCCGATGATTTCAGGTGCATGATGGCACGTATCATGGGTATATATTTTTGGCCCATGTTCGACGCCGCCTGATTTGGGATCATATGCGCCAAATATTACCTTGCGGATGCGTGCATTTGAGATCGCGCTGGCGCACATAGGGCAGGGTTCTAGTGTCACATATAAATCATGGTTGGGAATGCGTTTTGTGCCTAATTCATTACACCGTGCACGAATAACATTGATTTCGGCATGAGCGGTGGGGTCATTGTTTGTGATCGTTTCGTTGCCTGCGCTGGCAACGATTTCACCAGTGTTGATATCAACCAAAACAGATCCAACAGGAATTTCTCCGTTTTCTTCGGCTAAAATTGCTTGTTTGATTGCTTGTCCCATTGGTGATATATCATGCGTCATGGATAAAGTTGTAAAGCAAGGCGATCGAATTGCCAAGGTCATGGCACGCGCGGGATTATGTTCACGTCGTGATGCCGAAAGATGGATCGCGGATGGACGCGTAAGTGTAAATGGTAAGGCGATAGATAGCCCCGCATTAAATGTATTGCCATCGGATCGCATTATTGTTGATGGGAAACCGATGAATAAGGAAAATATGCGTGAAACGCGATTGTTTCGTTATAACAAGCCTGTTGGTCTTGTCACATCACATAAAGATGAGCAGGGGCGACAGACGGTTTTTGAATCGTTACCTGATAATTTACCACGCCTTATTTCGGTTGGACGATTGGATTTGAATACGCAAGGGTTATTGTTGTTGACCAATGATGGTGAATTATCACGATTTATGGAGTTGCCATCAACCGGATGGGCGCGCCGATATAAGGTGCGCGCATATGGACATGTCTCACAAGAGCGTTTGGATGATTTGAAAAAAGGTGTGACGATCGAGGGTGTTAAATACGCAGGGATCGATGCAACACTTGAAAAACAACAGGGCGACAATGCGTGGATGTCGATTACCTTGAAAGAGGGAAAAAACAGAGAAATTCGTCGTGTGATGGAATATTTGGGGTTGCGTGTTAACCGTCTTATTCGTCTATCCTATGGTCCGTTTCAATTGGGTAATTTGGCCGAGGGAAAAGTTGAGGAAATCAAGGGTAAGGTTTTAAAAGAACAACTAAGTGGATTTTTCAAAAAATGAGAATAACGTCAGGGGAATATAAAAACAGACAATTATTTGTCCCAGAGGGGGATTTTATTCGCCCAACCAGTGATCGTATGCGTCAATCGATCTTTAATATTCTGCGTCACCCAAAATGGGATGATACATTTGATCTTGATGGTGCAAGAGTATTAGATATTTTTTGTGGATCAGGGTCATTGGGGTTAGAGGCACTATCGAATGGTGCATCACATTGTACTTTTATTGATCAAGATGTGCGCACGGTTCGCAATAACACAGGGTTTGTGCCTGAGGGTGGTTTTGAAGTCATACAATCTAGTGCACTTTCCCTTAAACAAGGGAACAGTGATATTGGCTTGGTTTTTATGGATCCGCCATACCGTCAAAATTTTGTAGAGCCAACGTTACAAAAATTAATTGATAACCAGTGGCTGTTGGATAAAGCCATCGTTATTGTCGAGTGTGAAAAAGGTTTGGATATTAATTGTGACTTTGAACTGTTGGATACAAGATCTCAATCACAATCAGATTTGTATTTTTTTCGTTATAATAAAACAGGCCAATAGATATAGAGGAGCAATCCTCCGCCTAATAAAATGCGGTAAATGACAAATGGTGTCATTGTGCCTTCGCGTGCAAACCATTTCATCATGACTGTGATGGCGATATAGGCCGTGATAAATGATGTCACAATACCAACACCTAAAATCATCAAAAATTCACCTGTTAAATTACCATCTTGAAACGTGGATGTGCCAACAAGTAGGCCTGCTGATGTGATTGTCACAATACCCATTAACAACGAGAACCGGGCTGATTGTGCACGTGAATATCCCATAAAACGACCTGCGGTCATTGTGATACCAGATCGGCTTACTCCAGGAATCAGGGCGATACATTGAAAAAATCCGTAAATAAGAGCGTGTTTGATTGTAATATTTTCAATACTGTCTTTTGATTGAGGGCGTTTATCCGCGATGTATAAAATGATTCCAAAAATTAATGTTGCCCAACAAATAAGGATTAATGAGTCGAAAATAGTCACATCAACAATAAACATGGCCAGACCACAGGCGATGACGGGTATAGACGCGATTAAAACATGCAATGCAATTGTGGCGTTAGGTGTTTTGAATTTGCACCGTAAAATGTCTATTCCGCCTTTAACAAGCGTTATGAAATCATGTTTAAAATAAAATATGACAGCGATTAATGTGCCAATGTGAACAGCGATATCCAATCGTTTCTTATCTAAATTGTTGAGAGACAGTGCGCCGTCAAAGATGGTATGACCCAACACAAGGTGACCGCTACTGCTGATCGGTAAAAATTCTGTAATGCCCTGAATAATGGCAAGAACGATAATTGGGAGGAATATCATTTGTTATACTGTTTTTTGTGTCGTACAATGGTGCCTAGTGCTCCGGCTATTCTATCAATAGGTTCTAGCAAGTGTTCAGCATTACGTACGATTTCAGAGACAAATTCAATTACATCATTGACGGGTGTTTCCGGTTCGAAGGTTTTGTATTTTGGATTTTGTTCGATATTGATGTACAGTTTGGTCAAGTCAGTAACAATTGATGGTCCTAGTAGATCCATTTTATCTGCGTTCGTATCAAATATATTTCGTGAAAGTGCTGGAGTTTCGTGAATAATATCACCAGATTTTTTGTATTTGGGCTCTTTTGAGGGGTCTCGTAAATTAGATAATAATTCCTCATAAATCATTATGAAAGCATCCAGTTTTGCACGATTTGCATTCATCTCTCCCTCTAAGGATGCTGCAACAATAAATTTTTCTTTTTCACGTAGTGATCTATCTCGTTTTTGGGCGCTGGCTATTTGATGCTTTTGCAATTTAATTAGTTTGTTAAATCCACCATACATAATCATTGAAACGATAAGCATTCCAGAAAGTGGACCAAGGATAATCGCAATAAGAATTATATGAAGTGATGAATCGTCGAATAAGGAATCACCTCTGTTTTGTGTCTTTTTGTGTGTGGTATCTGTAGCGTTTATTGTATTTATAATGGTTTTCCACTCACCTAAGGAATCGTTTCTTGCGCTGGTTTCTGCATCAACATAAATATTCTTTAGATTGTTATTAGATAAATTGTCTCGATTGACGAGTGCAATACCGTTTTCAATTAAAGATAGGGCTATATCTTGATCTTGATGATTAAGGCATTGACCAAGAGGTGGACGCTGAGACTTATTGGATATTTTGCATGTGATGGCTTTATCTTGAATGATTGTATTCATGAAGATTTGATACGATTTTTGCTCTTTTGAAAAAGGCTGTATTCCCAAAATTTTTACAAAAATATCCTGATCATTGGTGCTTTTACCTTTTACAATAGAATTTGTTCCGCTTGTGTAGACGGATGATAATCGAATTTGAGTGCTATCTTGACTGATGGCAACAGAACTCAAAAACATCAAGAAGATAAAGAAGGCAAAATGTTTCATAATACAAAACTATCATACAGTAAAAATAAAAATGCAAAAGATTTGATTTTTGAAGATTAAACAGGGTATAAGTTAATTTGATATGAAGATTGATTATAAAGAGCTGATGAACAAGTTGGGTGTTGGGCGTCCGTTAAATGTGTATGAAACCCAACCATGGTTGACGTATGATATGGATAAAAACATGACATGCGAGGCTGAGGTGCGTTGCAACCATGATCAGTCTGAAATTGAAGCTGAAATCCAATTAATGCCAGATACACCGATGGATAATGCAGCACCTGTTGAGCAAGTATGTTTAATAAAGTGTGAATTGCGTAAGGGAATAGATAAGAAATACGCCGTTGTTGACTGTGTCATTCGTGGTGAAAGTTGGAATGGTAAAATATATGATTGGGAAACAAAATCATGCAACTTTTTTCGTGCCTGTGTTCGTGATATCAAGACGGATAAAATTCCTGATATTGATGAGATTCTTTCAAAAGAGATGAAAGATAGTTCTCGTTACGGTGGACGTGGTGGTGATGGTTCAAATAAACAGCCGAAAATTGATGCAAGTAAATTGATGTATGACCGTAAAGGTATAGGCGCAGGGTTCTAATTCTAGAACCCTTTTTTATTTACTACGCCGCCTTGTTATAGGCAACACCCCTGTCATCCAACATTTGTTGCAATTCGCCACTTTCATACATTTCACGAATGATGTCACAACCGCCAACAAATTCTTGTTTGATATATAATTGTGGAATTGTTGGCCAATTCGTAAAATCCTTAATACCTTGGCGAATGTCGGAATCTTGTAGGACATCAATTGAATGGTATGTAAGACCAAGAATGCCCATAATTTGGGCGACAGCTGCCGAAAAACCACATTGTGGGAATATTGGCGTGCCCTTCATGAACAAAACAACATCGTCTTTTTCTAATTCTGCTTTGATGCGATCAAAAACTATATTTTCCATGTGTATACTCTCTCCTATTTTTATTTTTCTTTTGTGTGGATCTGTAATGCGTGCAGTTCACCACCCATTTTTCCCTGTAGGGCCTGATAAACCATTTGATGTTGTTGGACACGGTTTTTACCGGTGAATAATTCGCTTTCGATGTGGGCGGCATAATGTTCGCCATCGCCGCGCAAATCATCAATGCGAATATCCGCATTTGGTAAACCTGTTTCCAATAATTCTTTCAATGTGTTCATGTCAACTGCCATAAGGGTACGATAGTGATTTGGATCGTGAAAATAAAGGTAAAACTTGCATTTTTATATTTCCATGATTATATGGCGCATCATGATAAAAATAAGACAGCAAAAATTGGCCTCAGGCACAACAAAATCCTTGTTCAAAAGTGGAGATGAGGGGAAGGCTATACTTTCGTTTGGAGATGAGAGGCGTGGTGAGGAAATGCTATCTGGTAAAGGGGTTTTGAATAACCGAATTTCGGCACATTTGATGACGTGTTTGGAAGGTATTGGCCTGCCAACACATTTTTTAAAGTCATTAAATATGCGTGAACAGGAAGTAAAATTGCTGGAACCAATGAATTTGGTTTTTCGTGTTCGTAATGTTGTCGCAGGATCATTGGCAAAACGTTTTGAATTGGATGAGGGAACAATTTTACCTCGCCCGATTATTGAATTTTATCATAAGAAAAAATCTGGCGAATACATGTTGGTTAGTGATGATCATATCATGGCATTCCAATGGGCAGACCCCAGCGAGATGGAAGAAATGATGATGATTGCCTATCGTGCGAATGATTTTTTGAATGGTGTATTTTCCGCAATTGGCGTTCGATTGGTTGATTTTCAGATCGAACTTGGTCGTTTGTGGGGGCAATATGGTGAACTATACCTGATGATTATGGATGAATTGTCACCTGACTCTATGCGTTTTTGGGATCGTGAAACGAATAAACCATTTGCAACGGATATTGAATCTTACCAAGAAATCGCGGTGCGATTAGGAATTATTCCACGTGAAGGATTGGTCAAAAGCGGTGATTTGAACGAAGAATTAGCAGAAAATTTAGACAGTATTGAAAATATTTTAGCCAATGATAAAACACGTAAAATTCGTTCTATCACTAAATTGCCTACACGTAAAAACACTACACGATAAATTGTTCGCGCATGATGCGTTCTTCTAATGCGTGATCTGGATCGAATAATAATTTGACCTTTACATCATCACATTGACAAACGTGAACATGTTTAATGTTACGGATTTCGGTAAAATCGGCAGATACGCTTGTTGGACGTTTTTTCGTGTCGATAACATCAAATTCGACTTTGGCATTTTCGGGTAATAATGCACCGTTCCACCGACGTGGTCTAAATGGACTGATTGGTGTTAATGCCAATAGAGGGGAATTTAATGGAATGATCGGGCCATGCGCGGATAGATTATATGCCGTGCTTCCCGCAGGTGTTGCAATCATAACACCGTCGGCGACAAGTTCTTCTAAACGTTCAATACCATCAATCGTCACCTTTATATGGGCAGTTTGCCTTGTTTGACGGAATAGGGCGACCTCGTTAAACGCATAGGCCTCGTGTGTTTCACCATTGGTCGTGACAACCTTCATCGTTAGGGCGCGAAGGGTAATTGCATGTGATCGTGGAATGCGTTCGGACAAACGTTCTGATAGAGATTGATTAAGAAGGAATCCTTCCGATCCCTTGTTCACGCCATAGAATGCTTTTTTATGAACATGATGTTTGTGTAAACATTCTAACAAAAATCCATCACCACCAAGGGGGACAATGATGTCGCATTCATCGATATCATATTGCCCGTAATGATCGATTAGGCCACGCAATGCATCTTGCGCGTCCTCGGTATCACTGGCGATGAAATGTAATTTTGTATCCACGATTTATGCCGCGTCCTCTTCACCTTTTCCGCCGTGGTCGACAGACCATTGCACGGGATCGTTAAGGAACATGCGGACACTATCCAATGTTTCACTATCAAAATATTGATTTTTTTGTGCAGTTTCTAAAACAGTTGGCCAATCGGTTAATGAGTGAAGTGTGATACCCAAATCATCCATGTTTTTCTGGCTGGCTTCGAAAATACCGTAATGAAATACAACAAAGGCATGGTCAACTTGTGCACCCGCTTCACGCAGGGCATTAACAAAAATTTGTTTTGATCCGCCATCGGTTTGTAAGTCTTCGACTAAAATAACTTTATCGCCTTCTTCGACAACCCCTTCGATTTGTGCCATACGACCAAAACCTTTTGGTTTTTTACGGACATAGGCCATGGGCAGGTTCATGCGTTCAGACAAAAATGCCGCGTATGGGATACCTGCGGTTTCACCACCTGCAATAACATCGAGTGATTCCAATCCAACATTTTGAGCGAGCATTGACGCGGCCATATCCATCAGCACACCGCGTGCACGTGGAAAGGCGATTAATTTACGACAATCAACATAAACTGGGCCTTTGCGACCTGACGTATATGTGTATGGTTCCTTTGCATTAAATAAAACCGCCTCGGTTTCGATGAGGATTTTTGATGCCTCGCGCGCGATTGTCTGCTTGTCAAAATACGGTGTTGAAAATGCCATGACGATGTTCCTTATGTATTAGTTTGTCTTTTGTACCATATGAGATGAAAAATGGAAGATCTGTCTTTTACTGACTCACCCACAAAACGCGCGCTATCCACGTCATCTGTGATGGTTCTAAAATAATATTATCATGATCGGGGGTGATGGATTTTAACTCAATTTTAGATGTTGTTTGACGGATGAGCTCTTTAACCATGACTTGTCCGTCTGTTGTTTTTGCGACAACGCGATCGCCTTTACGGATATTTTTTTCTGGACTGACTACAATGATATCACCGTGACGGTACAATGGTTCCATTGAATTGCCGCTGACTTCTAACGCATATGTGCTTTCATCCTTTGGTGTAACGCCGGGTAAATCAACATAATCCCACCCTTCACCTTGGGGGTATCCGGCATCATCAAAATATCCGTGTTGTCCGGCTTGTGCGCATCCAACAACAGGAATGGTATGACGTTGATTATTGGATTGTGGGGTTTCAATATGAATGAGGGTGATGAAATCGTTCATCGTGACGTTGGTTACGGATAAAATTTTTGATAACGATTCTGTCGATGGCCAACGTGGCTTGCCCTCTGGGCTCATTCGTTTGCTTTTGTTAAATGATGTTGGATCCAACCCTGCCTTTTTTGCTAACCCTGATGTTGAATATCCTGCGGTATTGGCTAGTCGATCAATGGCGATCCAAATTTCATTATGTTTGAACATGTTCGTGCGCTTCCTGTTGTTCGATTAGGATTATTATCCCATATAAATATTAATAATAATATAAGAATAAAATCCTATTTTTATATTGACGAGCCGAAATATCCGTGTTTAGTTAATGATGATTAGAACATAAGTGGAACAAAAGGGAGAGCGAGATAAACAAAATGGGAATGAATATAACGTTATTTAATTCGGCAGAGGAGGCATGGTTTTGGTTTATGCAATCGCATAAAGCGCGTCAGTCAGGCGCGAAACAAAGTGCAAATCAAGGGGATGTTATTCGCCCGTGTGAACCCACGGATATTTTAAAAATATTAGAACGCCTACGCCGTCACCGTCGGTTAGATATGAATCATTTTCGTGTCATGCGTCATTACGGTGATCGTATGTTGGCACCCGATCCATATCATGCAAAGGAATGGCATGCGTCGACTCTTTGGGGGGAAGCGATGGAAATCTTGGAAGACGTCTTAATTGCAAAAGATATTGTTATATCAAAATTGTCCGCAGAAATAATCGATTTTCAACAACGTCGCGAGGCGGTGTCACGATGGTAGAAACAGCTATGTTATCACCTGAGGAAAATGTGACACAAACAACGTGGGTGGTGTTTTCGAATGAAACGGATTTGTGGTTTTTAAAAATCTTAAAAACAGGATTTCGTCATTGTTTTATTATTATGCAGCAAGATAACCGTTGGGTTTTGATTGATCCACGTGCGGACAAAACGGATATCCAAATTCTGCCTCACCCCCATCATTTTAATTTTCCTCGATTTTTTATGGAGCAGGGAAAGACAGTTATGAAGGTTCCGTCAATCCAAACACCACGAAAAATAGCGTCTGTATTGCCGATTTCGTGTGTCGAAATCATTAAACGTTTTCTTGGTCTTCATCGTTGGTTTGTGGTGACACCACATCAACTATATCGATCATTATTAAAAATTCAAAAGAAAGGTTCTTAGGTCATGGGATCATTATTTTCAACAAACACGCCAAGTTATGCCCCGACCCAATCAACGGTGGTAAGTCCGATAATGCAAACGGTAACGGATAAAGATGAGGTGAAAGCAGATGATACTTCAAGTGAAGAAAACGATATTCGCGATTTTGTACGTAAATCGACACGAAGCCGAAGCGCAACAATTCAAACATCCTATCGCGGTGTTTTAGATGAAGATGAGGGATCTTTGACATCCATTGTTCCTCAACGAAAAAGTTTATTAGGAGAATAAAATGGATCATATAAAAACATTATTTGATGATTATGAAATGGCAAAGAAACGCCGTGGATCATGGGAAAATTTATGGCAGGATTGTTATAATTATGCGTTTCCTCAACGGGAAGGCGATAGCACGATTGGTGGTGCGCGCACGGATCACCTCTATGACGGTACGGCGATGGATGCGGTTGAACAATTATCGGCTAGCCTGCTTGGTAATTTAACGCCGCCATGGTCACAATGGTTTGGTTTTGCGCCGGGGCCTGAAATGTCACCCGAGGATGCGCAGGCATTGTCACCGGCATTGGAAAAGGCAGGACGATTGGTGCAATCGCATTTGGATCGATCAAATTTTACAACCGAAATTCATCAAACGTTTTTGGATTTGGTCACGGGCGGTACAGCTACTTTATTATTTGAAGAGGCACAACCTGGTGGTTTTTCAGCGTTCAAATTTAAATCGATTCCCTTGTCGCAAGTATCATTAAGTGAAGGCGCACGCACAGGGCGGTTGGATACGACATATCGCGAGGTCAAAATGACATTGGCCGAAATGCAAAGCCGTTTTGCGAATGTTGAATTGCCACCCAAAATTATGGAGCAAGGATTAAAAAATTCGCAAACTACATTTGATGTTTTGGAAACGGTTCACCCTAATGGTTTGTCCTATGATTATATCGCGTTCTTGATTGAAGGGGTGAGTGAACCGCTATTGTTAACCCAAGGATCGTTTGTGCATTCGCCATTTATTTCATTCCGTTGGATGAAATCACCAGGTGAATATTATGGTAGATCGCCAGTGATGAAGGCGTTACCTGATATTAAAACGGCGAATAAAATCGTTGAGCTCACCCTAAAAAATGCATCAATTGCTGTCAGTGGTGTTTGGCAGGCTGATGATGATGGTGTGATTAATCTTGAAAATGTGGATCTAACACCCGGTACAATTATTCCAAAAGCAGTCGGGTCGAAAGGTCTAACACCGCTTGAAATGCCATCCAATTTTGATATTTCACAAATTGTTTTACAAGATATGCGTGACCGTATTCGTCATGCGATGATGGTGGATCGTTTGGGCATGATTGGGCAACGTCAAATGACGGCGACCGAGGTGTTGGAGCGATCATCCGACATGGCAATGTTGTTAGGTGCCACCTATGGGCGATTGCAGTCTGAATTATTAACGCCACTCATCCAACGCGCCTATGCGATTTTACGCCGTCGTGGTGAGGTGCCTGACATTGATATTGATGGGCGCATGGTGTCGTTGGATTATCGATCGCCGATGGCGCGTGGACAGGCGCAAAGCCATGTTCAAAACACACTATATTGGATTAATACGGCGTTATCCATGGGGCCGGAGGCAGCAACGGCCGTTGATTTGGCGGCGGCAACGCGTCATTTGGGTAAGGCGTTGGGCGTACCAAGCGATCTTATCCGCGAGGATGTACCTCTACCGTCACTAAACGAAACCGACCTTCAACAATCTAACACTCAACAAGGAGATTTATAATTATGAGCGAAGATCAGAATGAAACAACAAACCTGCTCGATGAAATTGCACAAGGCGTGTTGGCAAAGCCAGACGGTCTGCCCGATAAATTTTGGGATCATGAAAAAGGCGAAGTGCGCATGGATGCGTTGGTCAAATCGTATGGTGAGTTGGAAAAGAAAATGTCGACATCTTCGTCATCATTATTAAATAGTGATGTGCCAAATTCGCCAGATGACTATGAAATCGCGGTGAAGGATAATTTATTTGAACCTGATGCGGATATGCACGCTCGTCTTCATGCGAAGGGGTTCACCTGTGATCAGGTGCAAGAGGTTTATGATCTGGCCGTGGAGAAAATGATTCCAATGATTTTGGATGTTGCCGCGGAATTTCAGGCAGATCGTGAAATTGATCGTTTGAAAAATCATTTTGGTGGTGATGATCAATGGAAAGAGATGTCACGACAAATGTTATCCTATGGCCAAAAAAATCTGTCACCAGAGGTTTTGAAAGGGATGAGTTCATCCTATGAAGGTATTATGGCCCTGTATCAAATGATGCAATCGGATGAACCGCAAACATTGGGTGCGCAAGGTAAAATGGTATCGTCGAATGCGGATAAAGATTTGCAATCAATGATGAGTGATCCCAAATATTGGCGTGATAAAGATCCTGCATTTATTGCAAAGGTCACGGACGGATTTAAAAACCTGTATACGGAATAATTGTTTTTAGCTCTGCGCGGTCTTTGTTGATGGCGCAGGGTTCATATCAATAATCTTGTTAAGTGTTTGTTCGATCTTGTTAGGTAGATCGCCAAATTGTGTTGCGATGGCCATTCCTTTTGTGCGAATAACTTCACCAGATATTTTAACATCTTCAATCGTATCTTTTGTTTTAAAACGTAAAACCATATTGACATGTTGGCCTTCGTTGAATGTGCGTGTGTCACCTTTAAATAAAACACCACACATGCTCCAATCTACAACAGGGTATGGATGACCATCAACATTAATCATACAGACATCATGATCACGACGTGGAAAACGACGGCGTTGAATTGTTGTATTGTCATTAGCCCCATGAGGGTTATAATTTGGTGCATCATTCATAATTATGGTTATAACATAAACATGCCTCAAAAATCAAAAAAAACTATCGGTCTTGGGATTTTATCATGGAAGGCGCATGATACATTACGAAAATCATTAGAAAGTTATTCGCAAGAGTTTCTAAAATCATTTGATCAAACGCTCATTTATTTTTCGGATATATCGGATGAAGATAGAAAAATTGCAGCCGAATTTGGATGGGAATTCGCGGGTGGTCCTAATGAGGGGATTGCCGGTGGTATGAAACGATTATCTGAAAATTTGAAAACTGATTATATTTTGTTATTACAAAATGATAATCCAATTTGTGAAGGCGATGGTTTTTCAATAAATTATATCAAAAAAGCCGTTGAATTGATGGAAAATGGTGATGCTAACCTTGCCCGAATGCGTCACCGTTGGAAAGTTGGTGAGGGGTTTGCAGATGTCACAAAATATTTGAAATATTACGGCGTTCAAAATAAATCGAATAACTTTATTGTCGAGGAACATGGTTCAAGATCACTTGATTATAGTGATGGTTTTGGCAAAAAAATAAAGAGAATGTTAAAGCCAAATAACGCAAAACGATTTAAAGGGCGTAGTGTTTTTATCGAGGAAAATCCAGAAAATATCCATCCCGATGTTATTGAGCGCAAAGATGATTTTTTGATTATCGACAGTTCGGCTATCGATTTTACCGATCAATGCTTACTTATTTCGCGTGATATGTGGTTGAATGTTTTTGTACCGTTTGTTGAAAATAATCCTGCATCGACACGATCATCCAATGGGTTTCAAGCGCCAGAATTATGCATTAATGGTCCGTGGTGGCGGAATAGTGGATTTAAAATTTTGCAGGGACAGGGCGTATTCACCCACGTACGTTATGATGGATCATTTCGTGAAAATCACCACACATTACAAGAAGATCAAAAATAACCATTGACAATATAGGAATAATATCCTAAATTGATTTTATCAAAGCCATAATAACATCCAAATAACGGGATATCCCGCTTGGGCGTTTTTTTATGCATTAGGCCGTCGAGCATTCACCTCTGGCGATAACCTTTCTTTATTTTCACATTAACATTTTTAAATAAGAGGAGATCGATATCATGTCGACGACTATTGAAACGGCCTTTGTCAAACAATTTGAACAAGAGGTGCATACCGCGTACCAACGTATGGGGTCAAAATTACGCAATACGGTGCGCGTATCTAATAATGCCAAGGGCGCAACATGTGTTTTCCAAAAGGTTGGAAAAGGCACGGCCATGACAAAATCATCTGGCGGTATGGTGCCTGTAATGAATTTGGAACATACGGCGGTTGAGGTCGCATTGGCCGATTATTACGCTGGTGATTGGATTGATAAAATGGATGAAATCAAAATCAACCATGATGAACGTCAGGTGATTGCATCCGCAGGTGCATATGCATTGGGACGTAAAACCGATGAAATGATTATCAATGCATTGGCATCAACAACGACATCTGTTGCCGATAATACAACGGGTATGACAAAGGCAAAATTGTTAGAGGCCTATGAAATTTTGGGTGAAAACGAAATCCCTGATGACGGACAACGTTTTTGTATTGTTGGTGTAAAACAATGGTCAGAATTGTTGCAAATGGATGAATTTAGCAGCGCCGATTATGTCGGTAATGATGAATTACCATGGCAGGGATCACAGGCGAAAAAATTCCTTGGCACAACATTTATGGTGCATTCGGGATTACCAGTTGACAGCAGTGGTGTTCGTTCATGCTTCTGGTTCCATAAAACATCAATTGGTCATGTGATTGCGGCCGATGTTTCAACGGATATTACATGGCATGGTGACCGTGCAGCGCATTTTGTAAACAACATGATGTCGCAAGGTGCAGGGTTAATTGATGCGATGGGGTTGTTGAAATTCCATGTGACGAAACACCAGGAACATAATTCATTCATAACATATAAGGATTTTTATCATGGCTTTTAAACCAAATGATTTAAGTGTGTTGGCGTATGCCAATAATTTCACATTGTGGCATTACACAACCACAGACGCCGATGTAACCGGCACAGGATATTTGAACATTGCATCCGACATGGTGCGTGCAAATGACCTGATCATTACCAGTTTGGATACGGACGGTTCGCCATCCACATCATTTTATATCGTGAGTGATGTAACGGATGGTGCGGTCACTGTCGCGGCCTTCACGGCTTAAAAAATATTCGTTCTCTCGCCATTGAAATATATGGCGGGGGAATAAAAAATTGACATATTTTAATTTTAAATATAGTGTGTCTTTAAAGGAATGCAAAATGACAGATACATATAATTATTATAAATCAAGTGGGCGTACACAGCCAAATAATGATGCTCTTTTTATAGCGTCAACTTCTTCAAAAGTACCTGGATTATCAGAGTTCGGTTTAAGAGCAGAGGGAATAGAGATTAGGCCTGGTATGGATAAAAAAATTCCAAGTTTAAAAGCGGTGAAGGCATGTCCGCCACGATTAGCAAGACTATAAAAACGCATTAAAGAGATATTAAACCGCCCATTGAGGCGGTTTTTTTTGTATCTGGAATTTCAATTTTAAGAAAATAAATAAAGGAAAAATAAAATGGCATTCAATGACATTGGATTATGCGCGCGTGCGCTTATACGACTTGGTGCTCAACCAATTACATCATTTGACGATGGTTCGGCCGAGGCCGAAATTTGTGGTGCGTTATATCCGCAATCACGTGATGCGTTGTTGTCGGCCTATGGTTGGGGGTTTGCCACCGCGCAAATTGAATTGGCGCAATTGGCCGAAACACCCATTGGTGGACATAAATATGCATACGGATTGCCGAATGATTTTTTGCGGGCATTATCGGCGGGGTCGGATGTATTATCCCACGGGATTGATTATCGTATCATGCGTGGCAATTTATACAGCAACAGCGAAAAAATAATCCTGACATATGTTTACCGCGCGGATGAACATGAATTTCCACCATTTTTTGAAACGGCATTAATTATGCGTCTGGCGGCAGAATTGTGCATACCACTCACGGAAAATACATCACGTTTTGATGTGATGATGCGAATTGCCGAAACCGAATTTTCAAAGGCCCGCCAAATTGATGCGCAACAAGATAAACCACAACGATTGCGATCATTCCCATTAACGGATGTGAGGGAATAAGGATTATTGACATATTTTTAATGATAAGGTATCTTTGATAAAATAATTTATTAAGAGTAATTAAAAATGAAAACTTTTGCTAAACAAAATAATCTAGGCAACGAATTAACTGAGGCATTTAGATCTGCAGTAAGAAAGATGATCTTGAATGACCATCAAAATGAACAGAGCGTTGAAAAGTATATTGCAGATAATTTAAGTGATCTCAAAGACCATCCCGCTCTGACAGATAGTCAAAGAGCTGCTATTCATGGCATGATCGTAAATCGTATTATTGAAAGTGATCAACAAGAAAGAGAAGAAAAGTATGAGGGAACGAATGTTTATGTTCTTCCTAGTCATTTCATTCCTGTTGCGTATGGAGGAGAAGAACAACCTTGTGAAAATTCTTGGGGGCTTGATGGTGAATTTTTTGGTCTGTCTGTAACAAAAGAACATGTTTTTAAAGATATTGATCCAGCATATGAGAGTATTTTTATGTTTGATGATTTATATTGCAGTTTAGTGCAAATTTGTGACCGAGAAGACACGATGGAATACGAGCGTTCAGTACTCAAAGGTATAATGTCGGTGCGTGGTGAAAAATTATTAAATATTTTAGATCAAGAAGCTATTGAACAAAGTGTCGAAGTTCGTCCTACTTTAGGAGCTATTTCAATTAGTAAAAGATTGTAATCTAGGAAATACATTCATTAAATACCGCCCATTGAGGCGGTTTTTTTTGTGCCTGAAATAAATAACAAGGAAAATTAAATATGAGTCGCATAAGACAAACCAAAACCACTTTTACAAGTGGTGAAATTTCACGTCGTCTTCTTGGTCGTGGGGATTTACGGTCATACGGAAATGGCGCGTTATCATTGCGTAATGTTTTTATTCATCCAACGGGTGGGTTAACACGTCGTTCGGGATTGGCCTATGTTGATACGGTTGCGGGCGCAGGTCGTTTGATTGACTTTGAATTTAATACAGAACAAACATATTTGCTTGTCCTTACCGATTTACAAATTGATGTGTATCAAAATGGTGTAAAAATAACGACACTTGTCACGCCATGGACATTGGCACACATTGAACAATTATATTGGACGCAAAGCGCGGATACTTTGTTGATTTGTCACCCTGATGTACGACCACAAAAAATTACGCGTGATGGTGCGGGTGCATGGTCAATTAACCCGTGGGAATTTTTGATTGATGATGAAGGTGTAAAACACCAACCCTATTTCAAATTTGCCGATGATGGTGTGACAATTACCCCAAATGGGACAAGTGGTACGGTAACATTAACTGCATCATCGGATGTGTTTGACCCATTACATGCGGGAACGCGAATGCGCGTTGGCGGTCGCGAAATTGACATCACATCATATGCATCCCCAACCATCGTGGATGGAAATGTTGTAGAAGATTTGGATAGCACAGATGCGACAAGTGATTGGGAAGAAGAAGTGTTTTCACAATTTCGTGGGTGGCCAACAACGGTATGTTTTCATCAGGACCGTTTGATCATTGGTGGATCACGTGATTTACCCAATCGGTTATGGATGTCAAAAACGGGTGATATTTGGAATTTTGATTTGGGTAAAGGATTGGACGATGAATCAATTGAATTTTCAATTTTGTCCGATCAGGTGAATGCCATTCGTGCGGTGTTTAGCGGTCGTGATTTGCAGGTATTTACCAGTGGTGCGGAATGGCAAGTCACAGGTTCTCCACTCACACCTGCAAGTGTTCAAATTGAACGACAAACACGAATTGGATCTTTGACCGATCGTACTGTTTTACCCGTTGATATTGAGGGGGCGACAATTTTCGTTGCACGTAATGGTCGTGAAATTCGTGAATTTTTATATACGGATTTGGAGGCCGCGTATCAGGCAACGGACGTGTCATTGTTGGCGCAACATTTGATTGAAAATCCGATTGATCAGGCATTTGATAAACGGAATAGGTTACTTCATTTTGTTTTGGATAATGGTGATATGGCGACGCTCACCAATTACCGTGTTGAAAAGGTATCGGCATGGACATTGCAAAAAACGGACGGGCAATTTTTATCCGTCGCGGTGACGGGGGATGATGTTTATGTTCTTGTTCATCGTAGTGGTCAGTACATGATCGAATATTTTGACGATACAATTTATTCGGATTCAACGTTAAAGGGTGAGGCCGTTACAGCCACCACAACATGGTCGGGGTTGGATCATTTGGATGGTTTAACCGTGACGGTTAAGGCGGATGATATCGTGCGACCATCGGTGGAGGTTGTGAATGGAACGGTTGTTTTGGGCGACCCTGCAAATATGGTGGAAATCGGTTTACCCTATACCCATATTATTGAACCATTACCGCCATCGAATATTTCGGGTACGGGCGCGGGTCGTGCGACAAGGTTGATTGAGGCAATTTATCGTGTCGAGGATACTGCGGCACTTCGTCTTGATATGGGGCGTGGATTGGATGATGTTCCCTTGCGTGATTTTGACGATGGGCAAATATTGGACGCACCGATAAATCCGGTCAGTCGCGATATCACGGTTAAATCATTCGGGTGGAGTAAGGATTTAACAAAATCTCTATGGCGGATTGAACAAGATATCCCTCTGCCCTTCACACTTCTTTCTGTAACAACTGAACTAAAGGTAAATGACTAATGGGAACTCTCGCATCAACATTAACACAAGTGAGCAGCACGCTCGGCACTCTCAACACCATATCGCAAGGTGTACAACAATTAACGGGTGATAATACGCAACGAAAATCTCAGGATCTTGCGATGAAGCAATTGCAAGCCAGTCAAGCGCAAGAAAAAGCGCAGGCCGAACGGAACGCAAAATTAGAACGCGAAAGCATTACCTTGCAAGCGGAACAAGATTCGACACGTCGTCGTAAAGCACTCAAACGTGCGATGGCCAAACAAAATGCTGCGCGTGGGGCAAGTGGAACAAGTTCAGGGGGAAGTGGCGAAGCTGTATTATTGGGCCTGTATAACGAAAGCGATGAGGAGGCAAAACAAAGGGAGGAGTTAGACAAGATCCGCTATAACGCACTCAATAATGATATCTATACATTATCGGAACGTAATATTTTGGAGCAATCACAGCTCGCCGAACAGCAACGATTACAACGTGCAACAAGCGGGTATTGATTTAAAATTTGACATAGATTTATTGAGTGTATATGTTTTTAATATAAAAATTAAAGAGGATATTCTTATGATTACAAACATGATTAACAATGCAGTTATTGAAAAAGGTTATTCGGAATCCCATATGTTGGATATTAAAGGTGATAACCCATCTTTCCCTGGTCATGAATTTTCAACATTTATTGATTTATCTGTGGAAGGATCATCTTTTACCAGATCACCTGGTGGGCAATATGTCACTGTTGATGATGGGAAGGGTGGACAGTATCATTTGCGATTTAAAGATGATAAATCTTTTGATACTGCTTTAAAGGATTTAAGTGAGTCTTTACCTCCCTCTGCAAAGCCTTATAGAAAAAGTTTTGATACTCTTTTCCCTTCATAAAAATATAAACCGCCTTCTATGGCGGTTTTTTTGTGTCTGAATTTTAAGAAATAATAGAAAGATAATAAAATGCCAAACCAGCATATAAAAATACCGGATGTATCGCCGCGTGTGCAATATACTGCAAACGGGGTTGATATGTCCTATGAATTTCCGTTCCCGATTTTTGCAACCGAAGACATTGTTGTTCGTCTTGATGGTGTTGAACAGGTTCAAGGTTATAGCGTTATGGGCGTGGGTGAAACGGGTGGTGGTGAAGTGATTTTTGATACCGCCCCTGCATCGGGAGTTGTTATCACAAGCCTACGTCAAGTGCCGTATGAGCGTTACACGGACTTTTTAGAAAGCGGAGATTTTTCAGCAAAGGCGTTAAATAACGAATTGGATTATCTCACGGCGAGCGTTCAACAAATCTCGCGAGATCAAAAAAACATGCTTACTTTTTCTACCGATGAACAGGGAAAAAATGCAATCCTTCCCGATGCGCAAAATCGTGCGAATAAAGCTCTTGGTTTTGATGAAAATGGAAATCCTATTGCGGTTGATTATGGGCTAACGCAAAGTGCACCATCTTTCACTGCAAGCGGTGTTGGAGCGGTAAACCGTTCTATGAATGATAAGATGACTGATGTGATTTCGATCCGTGATTTTGGTGCGATGGGGGACGGTGTTTCTGATGATACTTCTGCAGTTGCACAGGCTCTTCATGCCCATGATGCAATCTATATCCCTACGGGAATATATCGCATTACAAATACGATTTCGGTTGGGTTTGGCAAAAGAATTTATGGTGCAGGGCAGAGCTCTATCATCAAAGCTGATAGCAATTTATTCGATGTTTTTTCACTGCGTTCTGGATATTGCATTGTGTCCGATTTTAAAATTGAGGGTGGAAAAACGGGTGTTTTTTTAAGTGGGCAAGATTCACCTTGTGTTCAAAATCGATTTGAAAACTTGATCATTGAAAATGCACGAAACGGCATTGTTCTTGATGGTGGAAATGATACGAACAAACCATGTTATTGGAATATTTTTAAAAGCTTCCTTGTTCTCTCTCCATCCGAAAATGGGATTGTTTTGACAAAATCAGGAGTGAACGGAGATACGCCAAACGCGAATATTTTTGATGGATGTCGTGTGTGTTCGAATGGTCAACCGATCAGTGGTCATGGGATCAATATCGAACACGGATCATTCTATAATCGCATCGTAAATTGTGAAATCAATGTTGATGGTTCGGCGCAATCTTGTTTGATAATTGGTGGCAATGCGAATGAAACGGTGATTGATAATCTTTATACAGAATCCACAAATAGTGTGCCGAATGTGGTTTTTAGTTCAGGTTCGACACGTACATTTTTGACTAATCTTTTGGCAATGTCGAACGGTGTAGCGATCGATGATCAATCGGGTGGGCAATATCAGGCGATTAATGCAGGATACCCCACCACGAATAAATTTGGTTCAATGCAGGTCGATGATTTGACCGCGACATTAACACGTGCAGATACAGTTTTTGTTGAGGCACCATCGGCACAAAATGTCGCGTTATCTACTGAACGATCTGTGCATTTAGTTTCAGCCTCACAAGGCGAAATTACGGTTGATTTGCCATTGGCCTCAACGGTTCAGGGGGCGACTTATACGATTAAGAAGATCGATTTTACGGGTAATGTCGTGCGTGTTTCCGAACCCAATGGATTGGGTATTGATCGTAAAGCGGAAATTATTTTGGGCGGGCCATATGATTATGTGACGATCTTATCGAACGGTGCGGAATGGTTTGTGACATCCTCCAACCGTATGGCGGGGAATACAAAATATTATGATACGAATGGTCAATTGGATATCGACATGTCGGTCGATACATACTTGATCAGCTCCTATGGCGGTACGGTCACATGTCGTCTGCCACCTGCTAATGCCGCCAAAGCCATCGGGCGTACAATCACGATTAAAAAAACAGATGTATCAAATAATCCTGTTTATGTAAGTGAACAGGGTGGAGCGGGTCCGGATCAATACACGCAGAACCTTTTATCACGTTATAATGCTATCACCGTCGTTTCCAATGGTGCTGAATGGTACATCGTGAATAAATTTAATTCTTAAAATTTACAGGATAAATAATGAAACAAAAAACACCTGAAATTGGTGCGCAGGCGCGTGCCCAAATTGTACAAACATTGCCTGTCGCAATGGAAAAGACGATTAACTCTTATCATGATTTTGTTGATCAAGAGAGTGCGGAAGAGGCTACAGATTTCAAAAATCGTCACATGGCGGCAAAGGCTGCGCTCGCGCATATTGAACTTTTAATAAAACTTGCCGGTATGGTGGACGCGGTTGATGATAGTGATTTGAGTCATCTTGACACTCTCATCGCTGAGGCAAAAAGAGAATTAGGAGGGATTAATGAATGAAAAAAATCTCTCAACTATCTTTACCAATTTTTGCGGTGATGTGGAATCAAATGCAAAATCAGACGACGCCCTCCATCCATTTGCGGATATTAAATTGGTTAGAAACCTCGTACGAAAAATTGGATACACGTCTGTTACTGATGGCGTTTCGGTCATGCGGTAAATCAACATTGGTGGGTATTTTTTGCGCATGGGTTTTATATCGCAATCCCAATATGCGGATGATGGTGTTGGCCGCCGATGATGCATTGGCGCGCAAAATGGTGCGTAATGTTAAACGCATTATTGAACGTCACCCATTGACCGCAGGGTTAAAACCACAAGAGGCAGATCAATGGGGGAGTGATCGTTTCACGGTCCGACGTTGGCAAGAATTACGCGACCCATCGATGTTGGCGCGTGGTATAACATCCAACATTACGGGCGCGCGTGCGGACATGATTATTTATGATGATGTTGAGGTGCCCAACACGTCAAGCACGACAGAGGCGCGCGCAGAATTACGCGAACGCTTAACCGAATCTAGATTTATTTTAACACCGCAAGGGTTTCAAATTTATGTTGGAACGCCCCACACATATGACACGATTTATACCACTGATAATGACACGCAAAATGTTGATCAGGGGGACGCTTTCCTCAATGATTTTAAATCATGCATCGTGCCGATTTTGAATTCGGGAAGCACGAGCGCGTGGCCTGAACGCTTTCCGATTAATGAAATTAACGCCATGAAAAAACAAGTTGGGCCAAATAAATTTTCATCACAAATGATGTTACAGCCCGTTAATATTGCCGAGGGGCGATTGGATGTGGGCAGGCTTCATTTTTATCAAGGGGATTTGGATTACAAGGAAGTGATGCAAAAACCGATTTTATTTTTGAATGGAAAACAAATGATTTCATGTTCCGCGTGGTGGGATCCGGCGTTTGGTTCCGCAAATGGTGATGCGTCCGTTTGGGCATTGGTGTTTACGGACGAAGATGGCCAATATTATTTGCACCATATCGAATATATTCGGGTCAAGGCGCATGATCATGATGACGAGGCAACACAGCAATGCAAAAAAATTAGCGACTTAATAAGTCATTTTTTTGTGCCTTCAATCACGATTGAAATAAATGGTATTGGAAAATTTTTACCGTCAATTTTACGTCGAGAATTACGAGGTGCAGGTGTGAATTGCGCGGTGGTTGAGCACACATCACGCACGAATAAATCACAACGCATTTTGGAAGCTTTTGATGCTGTGATGGCGGCGCAGGCGCTTAATATTAATGAGGCTGTAAAGGCAACGCCGTTCCTCACCGAAATGCGTGAATGGAATCCATAGGCGAAAAATGGCCGTGATGATGGTTTGGATGCGGTCGCGGGTGCGCTTGCGCAAGAACCAATTATTATGGCGATGGGCAAGGTCAAAGGGCACCGTCAAAATTGGCAACCATCGGCAAAAATTTTCAAAGCAAAAACTTAAAATATCAGGAGCTCAACAATGGACATGACATTTCCATCCCACATGACATGGTGGGTGACGGTGATCGACATCCCGATCACAACGACATTATTTTGGATGATTTATAAGGGGCGGAAAGAAGTTGATACGCAGGTGGATCAACTTCACCGTCTGATCGAAACGCGAAGCACGCAACTGCGCGATGCGTTGTCGGCTTATAAATTAGAAGTCGCAAAAACATATTCCACACAACATGAAATGCGAATGTTGGAAGGGCGATTGGTTTCGCACCTTCTGCGTATTGAATCAAAATTGGATAAACAAATTGAAAGAGAATTAAACGATGGGAACAATTGATAAAACACTTTCACCCGCGAATGAAAAAGACACAAAAGAATTCTTGCATGAATTGGAAATTGATGTGTTGGCGCGCACACTTTATGGCGAGGCAAGATCGGAAACACGACAGGGGATAGAAGCCGTGGCGCATGTGATTTTAAACCGCGTGGCGCAGGCAGAAAAATCAAACGAACAATTTTGGTGGGGCAACGATATCGTTAGTGTGTGCCAAACGCCGTATCAATTTTCATGTTGGAATCCGGGTGACCCGAACCGTCCAAAATTAATGACGGTGACGGCGGACAATAAAAAATTTGCCACATGTTTGCGGATTGCTCGCCGTGCGGTGTATGGACAATTGGACGAGGATATTACACATGGGGCGAACCACTATCACACGACCGCCGTCGCACCAAAATGGTCTATCAGTAAAACCCCGATCGCGCAATTTGGCACACATGTGTTTTTTAAGTTGGAGGTGTAGATGTTGGAAGTAATTTTAGGGAAAATGGGATTGTCATTTTTAACGGGAACGTTATCAAAAATATTATCATCTATTGATAATGATTTTGCGCGTGACGCATCAAAGGCGTTAAAAAATGTAGAGGATGAAATTGCAAAGGGTGCTATTACCTTGGATGAGGTGAAGGAGGTAAATCGTCATTTGGAAACATTGTCCGAAATGGATGCAAAGGCATTGGCGGAAATTAACACATCACTGCGTGCGGAAATTTTATCGCAAGATTTATACGTGCGACGTATGCGCCCAACATTTGGATATTTGATGGCGATGACATGGGCCGCGCAAATGTTTGGCGTGGCGTATATTATGGTTTTTGAAACGGATAAAGCCTCAATCGTTATTGAAGCCATTGAATCCCTATCCGCCATTTGGACGGTTGGTTTATCTGTCCTCGGCATTTACGTTTATAAGCGCAGCGAGGATAAAAAATTACCGTTTTAATTTTGGTGCAGAATTTGGTTGAGGAAGGGATCCTTGACCTCTTCTTATAGCATCAAATAATGGTGCGGATGAATTTACAGAAATTTCAGTTAACAGTCCTGTGTTTTGACCTTCACTTATAAATTCAATGACAAGAGAGTTTGTAATTTCAGGTTTTGTTTTTATTCCCTCTAACGCCATGGCAAGTTCCATAGGTTCGTTACCGTAATGATATGGATTTCCAGTTTTGTGAATATCACGAAGTGCCGCTAAAATTGCTGGATCAACATCGTTCATATCACCACCATCCCAACCAAGTGTTGCCACATGATTATACCCAAAATGTTCAACCATCATTGCGAATGCGGTTGGTAAGGCACTATACGCAATATTGAAAACAGTATCGTTTTCCGTTCTTACATGGTCAGGTGATTTGTCTTTAATATATCCATTAAATGGGATGATGTTCGCGTTTGCCGACTGTAACGCGGAAAAAGTTTCTGGTGTGCAGTGTGTAGCAATAATTACATCAACACCTTCTAAATTGTCGGGCATTGTCACATCGTATGTGCTTTGTGGATTTGAAAGGAAAACTATATCCCCTTTACGAGGTTGTGTTACATTAGTTTCACCTAAAAATTTAACTGCACCACCTGTAAAAACACGACGATAATTTTCATCATTCAAGGGATCTATATTTTTACGAACGGATGGTGCACCACCAATGAGGAGCAATTTTTTATTATCTTGATTGCGAATTGATGGCGTGTTGAGAAGAAGGTTAGGATCAGAGAGAGATTGTTCAATTTGTTCAAAGGTAGATAGGTTCTCTATTATTTGCTCAGGCTTTAAAGGATCAGTTTGTTGATCGCAAAAATGGTGAGGAAGATATAACGTCATAGAGTTGATCCTTGTTGTCATTAAATTGAGAGTATTATAAATAAAATTTTAAAATATGTCAATTTTTATTGTTTTTCTTCTGTAACGAATGATGGTGGAACATTACATATAATCCACACGCGATGATGATCACGCTTCCTATGATTGTATTCATTTGTGGAATGTCGTTGAATACGAAATAACCAAATAATGTTCCCCAAATGATTTGAGAATATTGAAATGGTGTTACGGATGTTACGGATGGTGCACGGGCAAAAACGGCACTCATTGTTAAAACTGCGGTTGGGATCGTGAATGAATAGACCGCTAAAACAAGGATATGTTGCCAGTTGAAATCCGGTATTCCAATGTGGATTGCGGGTATCATGTTGGCGGCGATCAAACCGATATTTCCAAATATAACGAACAGGTATGGATCTTCGTCACGGCCAATTTTTCGTACAATAAATGTTGCCGCGGTGATGCTTATCACCACACCAATAGCAAACAAATATCCAATGTTGAAATTATTATAGTCAGGTTGAATAACAATCATAACGCCGATAAAACCGACAATAATGGCCAACCATTCACGAATGTCGGCGCGTTCTTTTAACAAGAAATAAGCACCAATGGTGACAACAAAGGGTGTTGCAAAAACAACACCATAAAAATCAGTAAGGGGAAGATGTTTAACCGCCTGAAACATAAAAAATGTAATGGCGATTAATACAACGGCGCGAATAAGATGTAAAAATTTATACCGTGTATGAAGTGCACGCTTTATCCCATGCCGTTTTGCCATGAGGGCGATAAGTGCGATACATGCAGGAATAGAATTAAGCACGATAATTGTGCTTTTATCAAATCCTTCGGCCATCAACCATTTTCCCATGGCATCGGATAAGGAAAACATAAGATATGCAAAGCATGCGTAAAAGGCAGCCTGAAAATGTGTAAGGTGACGTTCAAGAAGAAGTGCGCGAAGCATGATATTTTTGTCTTTTAACTTTGTTTAAGAATGAAATGACCCTATACTATTTTCCATGAAAAATCGTCTAAAAAAATCTCAAACTGGCCTATTAACCGCGGCAAATCAATTTTTAAAGTTAGAAGCGTCAGGTGGTATCTTGTTGATGATGGCGGCATTTTTGGCTGTTGTCATCGCCAACACACCATTGCATGAATATTACGAATATATCTTGGAAAAGGTTTATTTGACCGTTGGGTTTTCATCGGTAGATGGATTTTCGGCATTAAAATTGAGTAAACCATTATTGCTTTGGATCAATGATGGTTTGATGGCGATATTTTTCTTCCTTGTTGGTTTAGAAATTAAACGAGAATTTTTAGAGGGGGAGCTATCCTCTCGTGATCGGGCATTACTTCCTGCACTTGCGGCGATTGGAGGAATGGTTGTTCCTGCTTTAATCTATTATTTTATCAATCAAGATGACCCTACATTGGTTCGTGGGTGGGCCATTCCTGCGGCAACTGATATTGCATTTGCATTAGGTATATTAGGATTGGTTGGATCGCGCGCACCTATATCATTGAAAATATTATTGACGGCAATTGCGATTATTGATGACCTTGGCGCGATTGTTGTGATCGCTTTGTTTTATACAGATACGATCAATATAATTCCCTTGTTGTTTGCGGGGGCAGCTTTTGTTGGGTTGATTGCTGTTAACCGTTGGCGTGTTATCTCAATTGCACCATATATTTTATTGGGATTTGTGTTGTGGTTTGCGGTTTTGAAATCGGGAATTCATGCCACGTTGGCGGGGGTTATAACGGCATTGTTTATTCCGTTGCGTTGTCCTGGTGACCCAAAGCATTCACCGTTGAAACATCTTGAACATGGTCTTCACCCATGGGTTGCCTTTATGGTTTTACCTGTGTTTGCCTTTGCCAATGCGGGGGTGAGTTTTCATGGAATGACATGGAATGATGTGTTTAATCCTGTGACAATGGGGATTGCGCAAGGATTGTTTTTTGGTAAGCAATTGGGGATTTTTATCACATTATTTGTTGTGATTAAATTGGGGTTATCGCCTATGCCGAAAAATACAAATTGGATTCAAATATATGCGGTCTCATTATTATGTGGTGTTGGATTTACCATGTCATTATTTGTGGGTGAATTGGCGTTTGATACACGTGATCAAGCTGCGGCTGTGCGTATGGGGGTTATCATCGGATCTTTAGGTGCCGCAATATTGGGATATCTGATCCTTCGTTTTGGCCCAAGTAAGGATGAGGGTTAGGAGGGGGTAGGTTTTTCGATCTCAACAGCTTTTCCTGATGCTAATGATCCTTCGATGCTTGTTATAATCTTATCCTGATTGGTCATATCTTCAATCAATTGCGTATTGAGACCTTGTAATCCTTCGATTAAATGTTTCATTGATTTCGCCATGGATTGACGCGTTGCCTCGGGCGTCGCATTTTTGATGTCGATGATGTTCGGTGACTGTCCACCTGATTGTGCCATAGCGGATTCACCAACAACCTTACCAAGTAACTTAAAACGACGATGCTGATAAGCGTGAAATTGACGGATGGCGCTAAGCGCTGGAATCTGTACAGTTGTTGCGATTCCTGCAACACTGTCTAGATCAATACGCGTTTTTGCAATTGTTGCCGCAATAGTTCCAAAATTGAAAGCGTGTGCCTTTGCAAAATGCAAACTGGCTTCTAGTGCATTTACTTTATCTTCAAGTGTATGTTCTGTTTTATATCGTGCGATTTCACCGCCAAGGGATAAAGATTCTTCTTTTTTTTCTTTTTCTGCCTCGGCGCGTTTTTGTAATGCCTTGTGATGAAGATCAAGAGATGTGTAATAGGCATCAAGTATTTTTATGCCATGTTGCAATATTGCTAGATCTTTTGAGTAGGCTCCATCATCTTGTATTGCCATATCTGGCAAATGTTGTGCTTTCTCAACAATAATGGCCGTTGGCATATCTTCTGGTTTTGTGAGTTGAGGTGAGCGAACAAGGTGTAATAATTTTGAAAAACCAGAGGGATCATCATGAACCAGTGATGCCGTATCTATGGCGTGGGCTTCTTCAATAATGTTTTCAACTAATGCAATTGTGTGGTTTGGTTTTGTTGCTTGTGTTGTGAAATAGTGAGCCAGTTGTGCGAGAGCCTTTTTTGTTTGCAATTGTATCTGGCTGCCAAATCCAGAAATTGAATCATAATCGGATGTATCTACATTTTGCGCTAGTTTTTCAATGGATTCTTCGTCAATTTCAGGGATAGGGAGTTGCAGAATGTCAACTTCATATTCAGAAGGTAAATTTACATTTTTCTTTTTTGTTTCTGGCCATTTAGGATTTGCGATGAAATCGAGAACAGTTTCGATTTTGACCTTTTTTGCATCTTTAAATGTTTTGACGGAGATCTCGTGCCATTTTTTGAGTGCTTCAAGTTTATCAACGTCGTGCTTATCAGCAGATCTAATATTTCTAACTTTTTCGGGGTTAATAAAGACGTTGTTACCCCCATCAACTAAAACATGGGAAGCGGTGTTTGAAACAACCTTCTCGAAGCAGTGTGCTTCAATCCAGTCATCTAGTCGGTCAGGAATTTTATCTTTACGGGTCCAAAGTTCTTTTTGATAATCGAAAAAAATTTCTAACTCTACTAAGCGGCTTGAATAGCCAACATGTTTCCCAGGTTTGTTATTAATTAAAAACCAATAGGACCATATTAAAAATTCGTCATTTTGTCGGTGTTTGATTTGCGCTTTTTTTAAAATATCGACAATTTCAACAAGCTTTGTATCTGGCTTTGATGTTCCGTCGTAACCTTCAAACTGTTCGAATAGTTGGGCGCTAAAATAATTTTTCCGTAAAATTTTCATGATTATTTATAGAAATAATTTTTTCATATGTCAATTTAAAACGGGTAATTGTGTAAAACGATTGATATCTGGAAATTGCGAGGCGTATTGTTTGACAAGTTCTTTACGCCCTCTAAGTGGAGATAAGGCGACATAAGATGCGGCAATATTACCGTCATCAGGGAATTTATCTAAGGCAGCGCGCACGATTTGTCTTCCATATGGTCTTTGGTCATACTTTTTACTTAGTTCTTCTATATCTCTTGTTGCATACGAATCTTTTCCTCTAAAAAGTAAATGAGCAGTAAAATCGATTTTTTCACAATTGGATAGGTGTGATGCAAAGGAAGATTTTCTAGCAATTTTTATCCATTCTTGCTTGGCTAATTTTTGATAACTCGAATGACCATCGGGATAATCTTCCCAAGGGTGCTTGTTCTCTTGTGCAATTTCAAAAGACTGATCAAATAATGATTGTGAATCCACTCTATCTGCAATGCTCATAAGGATTAACGCGTATAATGGAAATTTGTTTGATGCTTTTGTTAGTTCTGTTGCATGGAAGTTAGCGAAAGATCGTAACATTTGATTTGATTTTGGGGTATCTGATTTTAACGCATTATCGAGTTGTTTTAACAATACTCCGTTTTGGCCTGTTCCAAAATCATTCTGAAATTTGGCGGCATTATCAAAATCTTGCATAAAAACTCCCTGATTGCCAAATGTGCGCAATTCATCTTTAATTATATTTATTCATTAATAACGAAAGATATAAAATATGTCAATAAAAAACACACCTATTACGGTTGCACGTGGCGATGGAATTGGTCCAGAGATCATGGATGCGACACTTCGCATTTTGGAAGTCGCGGGCGCACGATTGGATATTAATGAAATTGAAATCGGTGAAAAGCTGTATGAAAAAGGTATAATGAACGGTATCTCGGATGAGAGTTGGGATACGCTCCGCGATACAAAGGTATTCTTAAAGGCACCAATTTTCACCCCAATGGGCGGTGGTTTTAAATCATTAAACGTGACGGTGCGTAAAACATTGGGGCTATATGCCAATGTGCGTCCATCGGTTGCATACCACCCATTCATTGATACAAATTTCCCAAATATGGATTTGGTTGTTGTTCGTGAAAACGAGGAAGATTTATACGCAGGGATAGAATATTCACAAGTCGATGGTGCGGTTCAATCCATCAAAATGATCACACGCGCGGGATCGGAACGCATTTGCCGTTACGCATTTGAATATGCGAAGGCAAATGGCCGTAAAAAGGTGACATGTATGGTGAAAGACAACATCATGAAAATGGCCGATGGCTTGTTTTATGAGGTGTTCCAAGAAATCGCGGCAGAATATCCAGAAATCGAAAATGAGCGTTATATCGTTGATATTGGAATGGCGCGCGTTGCGGCAAATCCAAATGAATTTGATATCATTGTAACCGAAAATTTATACGGTGATATCGTGTCCGACATCGCAGCGGAGGTAACAGGATCAGTTGGTCTTGGTATTTCAGCCAATATCGGTGAAACATGTGCAATGTTCGAGGCAATGCACGGCACTGCACCTGATATCGCGGGACAGGGCATTGCAAACCCATCGGGATTGTTGCTTGGCTCTATCATGATGTTGACTCATATTGGTCAAGGTGACGTTGCAGAAAAGGTTCATAACGCATGGTTAAAAACAATCGAAGACGGTATTCACACTGGTGATATTTATAAAGAAGGTGTCAGTAAAGAACGCGTGGGTACCGACGATTTTACCAAGGCCGTGATTGAGCGCATGGGGCAAAAACCAGAACAATTGCCAGCACGATCATATCCAAAGGGCGAGGGTGGACTTGTCCTTCCTCCATTAAAAGAACGTGCTGCAGTATCAAAAGAATTGATCGGTGCGGATGTGTTTGTTGAATGGCGCGAGGCGGATCGTGCAAGTGGTGCAGATGCATTGGCGGATATCGCGCGCAAGGCATTGGTTGATGGAATTGATCTCTCAATCATTTCAAACCGTGGAACAAAGGTTTGGCCAGACGGTGGCGCGGAAACATTCTGTGCCCCAATGTGGAGGCTTCGTTACAAGGCAAAATCAGGAAGTTTGAGCAGTACCCAAATTACAAAGTTATTGGATAATTTGTATTCTGTTGGATTGCCATTTGTGAAGGTTGAAAAACTGTACGAATTTGAAAATGGAAAGCCTGGCTTTACAAAAGCGCAAGGTGAATAAAGCTACATCCTTTTTTTAAGAGCGTGAATAGCATAACCGGCATATGATTTTGCGACCGTTGAAATGCCGACCTCATGTCGTAAATTCCAGTATCTTTTTGCATTATTGAATGCTGATTTTATAGGTGTTGATGAAATTGCGTCATGTGAGACATGATAGTTGGTGAGTGCGCGTTTTATACCAAGGGCATTTGTTTCGCGTAAAATGCTGCAGAAATAAACAAAATCTTCACCTTGACCGTAATTTTCAGGAAATGAGATGTGTTCGAATTTTTGACGATCAATCATTACTGTTGATGGTGCAATACATGTGTTTTTTAGATAATCCAGGAATGATAATTCGATAGGAAAATTATTGAAGATACTTTTTGTTGAATTGTCAGATTGAATTCTGTTATAGGCTGTGAAACTAAACGGACTTTGTATTTTTTGCATTCTATGGATTTGGGTTTCTAATTTTTCTGGGTGCCACTCATCATCACTATCTAAAAACGCAATGAATTCACCATATGATTGTTTCATTGCATAGTTGCGCGGTTTCGCAGGATTGCCTGAATTTTCATTAAAGCAGAATGTTTCTATTTGAGGGTGCGTATCTGCAAAGGAACATGCAATTTGATAGGTGCCATCTGTGGACGCATCATCGACGATGATTAATTTCCAATCGTTGTGCGTTTGATTTATCACGGATTCTACAGCGCGCCGAAGTACTGCTTCACGGTTAAATACAGGTAAAATTACATTGACACTTGCCATACAAAAAAATAGCATACACACATTATATATGTCAATTTTTAGTTTTGATGCTGATATGTTATTTTTTTGCAGCCTTAACCGTATTTGATAAAAGGTTTACAACAGTCATGGGGCCAACACCACCAGGGACTGGGGTGATCGCACCGGCAACGTTTTTAACTTCTTCGCAATCAACATCGCCACACATTTTTCCATCGCTGTTTTTTGATATACCGACATCAATGACGGTTGCGCCATTTTTCACCCAATCACTTTTGACCATTTTGGCCTGTCCAGTTGCGGCGATGAGGATATCCGCCTGACGTGTGATTGAGGGTAGATCGATTGTGCGTGAGTGGCATTGTGTGACCGTGCAATTGGCCTGCAACAATAATTGTCCCATTGGTTTTCCAAATAGGAGAGATCGTCCAATGATAACCGCATGTTTGCCGCTCAGGTCTATTTTTTCATGTGCCAATATTTCCATTACACCTTGTGGTGTGCATGCGACAAGTCCATGATCACCGGCAACTAGACGCCCGACATTTACATGTGTTAATCCATCGACATCTTTGTTAGGTGATATGGATTGAATGAGAGTATTGCTGTCTAAATGATTCTCAACAGGTAATTGTAAAAAAATACCATGAACGGTGCTATCGTTATTCAACTGTTCTATGAGTGAAATAATGTCATCTTGTGATGCATTACGGGGTATACGGTGTAGTTGATGTTTTATACCAACCTCGTCGCATGCCTGCATTTTTTTGTTCACATAGATGGCAGAGGCATCTAAATCATTAGCCAAGATAATGGCAAGTGATGGCGATAAGTTCTGATCCTTAACCTCTTGTGCAAGTTTGTTGCGTTTTGCCTTGGCAATGGCTTTACCATCAATGATACGTGTATTCATTAAACGAAAACCCTTAATACAAAACCTTGTAGGATCGTTAATCCAAAAATGACAATAATAGGTGTAATATCAATGCCGCCTAATGGAGGGATAAAGCGTTGAACGGGACGCATAACAGGATCTGTGGCGCGTCCAAGGAACGACACTAGATTGCGGGCTGCGGGATGTTCCATAGATAGAACGTTGAAGGCGATAAGCCAGCTTACGATAATACTGGCAATGATGATAAACATATAAATATCAATTGCCATGTATAAAAATTGTCCAAAAATTGCCATGATATTTTTAATTCCTGTTAAGGTTTAACCTGTTATCCTTATACATGAAGAATCAATATTTTGAAAAGTATGTTTAAAGTTTTTACAGTCATATTAGCATTTTATGTGTTTGTTCCATCAATTGTGATGGCTGCAATTACATGCCCCTCAAAACCAGCAGGTAAAATTAATATTGTCTGGGGAAGCGATAATATCGCATATGATTTTACAAAATCACAAGCACAATTGGATCGGGTGGATGTGGACACGGATAGTCCCTATGACAGATCGGTTAAAACACACGTAGGTGGATTGATGAAAGGTGGAATTTCCGTTAATTCACAAGTTCAGGTCATGACCCTGACCTATCCACGATCACGTCAAATTTGCCAATGGATTGATCGCATGGATGTGAATATTAATATTGATCCTAAAATTTATATTGCACGTGACCATAAGCAGGGAAGTTGTAAACACAAAGCAATTTTAAATCATGAAATGAAACATATCTTTGTTGATCGCGAGGCCGTTAAAAAATATATGCCAATAATAAAACGACAACTGGAAATTTCGGTGCGTAAGGTTGGAATTGTAGGCCCAAAACAAGATCGTGATGCAGATAAGTACCAGAAAAAAATAACGGAATATATGGATAAACAACTCAGATCTATTACTGAAAAAATGTATGCCGAGCGTAAGGTAAAACAGCAAGGCGTAGATACATTGGAAGAGTATGAGCGCATATCACGCCAGTGTCGTTAATTTATGCTTAATTTTTTAGCTTTTATCTGATATTCCTCTTGCCTTGTGATAGATAAAATTTCACTAGGGGTGATAAAGCCTGTTGATGGCTCTATTTTTAATTCATTATAAGCTTTGTTCAATAAAGGAATGATATCTTCTAATTCATCTACACCAAGTGCTAAATTATTTCCACAAGGCCACATTTCGAAACTGACAAACGGGGCCATGGCTTCCATTGCGTGCAAATCGTGATAAATATTTGTTAACACCGTTTCTGCATTATCTGGTTGGGGAAGGGATGGATCATCATTGCATCCCAAGACAAAGAAAAAACTGTCATTTATTTCAAGTGGTGTAATTGTAAAATTTTCAGCTCCTTTATACTGGCTAAGGATTCCTTTCAGCCCCCTTAATATGGCCATTTGGCTTTCTGTACGTGTTAGGGAATCTAAATCACATATATGTGGTCTGTATGCTTCACGAATGCTACAGGCGGATGACGTAAACGCTTCTTCGGCCTCTGGGGAGACGAGCTTTAATTCATCGTGCAGGTATATTGCAACTCGAAAAAGTTCATCAATATCTTTGAGGGTATAAGTTTGAGTTTGTTCATCCCAACGGCAATCTATACCACATTCCCTAGCAATAGATAACTCATCGTTGAGTGATTGTACGCAAGCAGAAGTGAATGCGTGATCGGGGCTTTTTTTGTCAGCGTGATAGTTGATATGGATTTTATTATTTTTACCTACATATCCCGTAAAAATAAAATCTTGAACGCCGTATACAAAATGGGGAATGGTTTGGAAAAGTGCGAGCAAATCTCGTGCAAAGGCTTGATCCTCGGATCTCTCAAGGTGGTGAGAGCGTGCATTAAAGGATTGTCTGTTTTTGCCAAGTGCGATTGCACGCAAAAATGTATCAGAAACAACGATTTTATTGTTCATTTTTAATTTAACCTCACCGCTTGTGTTGATCTTTGAGGAAGGTCATGGGAAGTGTTCCATGAATTATCGGACATATGTACATCGGATATTTTTCCAATATGTTGAATGAAATGAGAGAGGTAGTTCTTCCTCATTTTAAAGCTATCATCGCTATCAGATCCAAATTTCACGGCAAGTTGTGTTGCAAATTCTAATTCTTGTGTTGCTATACCTAATGTTTGTGCAATCACTGTATCAATGGAAAAGTCAATTTTTTGTGCATTAGAACTGGTAGGGGCGTCAAAAGTTTGGTTCATTTCTTGACGGCATTTTCTTAGGACATGATATTTCGTTTGTGAATCAGGCGTGTTTGGATTGCGTGCAATGCTTTCTTCGTAATCTTGTAATTCAAGAAGAATATAATCGTGGAGTAAAACACGATCTTTTCCAGTAGATAGAGTTGAAAATTTTCGTGCGAGTGATGTATCTGTGTTTTTTCCGTATTGTGCAGCAAGATTGAGTTGATGGTAAAGTTCTATGGATTGAAGTAAGCGATCTTGCCTCATTGCAAATGTTGTTTGGGTAATGAAATCATAGAAGTGATCTTCTGTAGATTCTAAGCCTTTATCTTCGAGATATGCATCAAAACTGTCATCAAATTGTGATGCGAGTTCATCAACTTCTGCGCGTGCTTGTACTGTATCTTCTATATCATACTGATCGGAATGGTTCGGCCATGCTTTTTCAAGGACGGTAAGAAGAAACATTGCCTCTCCTCTTGCTTGTTCAAGCGTTAAGATTTTACTCATTTGTATTATCTCCCTGTAAATACAACTGCCGTTAATGTTTTTTTATTATTTTTCAAAGATTATGTTCTCTGATACACTTTTAGTCGTAGCAAAATATTATGTCTTAACGCAAGGGGAATTTTCATATGTCACGAACTGGTCTGGATACATTACAAACACGAAACACGCTTAACGTGGGTGGTAAGGCCTATGATTATTTTTCATTAAAGGCTGTGGAAGAAAAATTAGGCGATATATCCCGTCTGCCATTTTCATTGAAAGTTTTGTTGGAAAATCTTCTTCGAAACGAAGATGGGCGTAGTGTTACTGTTCCTGATGTTGAGGCATTTAAAGAATGGTTAGAAAACAAATCATCGAAACAAGAAATTGCCTATCGCCCCGCACGCGTGTTGTTACAAGATTTTACGGGCGTGCCCGCCGTTGTTGATTTGGCCGCAATGCGTGAAGCGATTGTAAAGCTTGGTGGTGATGCGAAAAAGATTAATCCTCTATCTGCGGTTGACCTTGTCATTGACCATTCGGTGATGGTTGATGAATTCGGTAGTGTGCAGGCATTCCAAAATAATGTTGAACGTGAATTTGAACGTAATGCCGAACGATATGAATTTTTGAAATGGGGGCAACAGGCCTTTGATAATTTCCGTGTTGTTCCTCCTGGAACGGGTATTTGTCACCAAGTGAATTTAGAATATTTGGGACAAACGGTTTGGACAACGGATGATAAGGACGGCAATGCGATCGCATATCCCGATACATTGGTTGGAACGGATTCTCATACAACAATGATTAACGGCCTTGGTGTTCTTGGTTGGGGTGTTGGTGGTATCGAGGCTGAGGCCGCGATGTTGGGACAACCTGTATCAATGTTAATTCCCGAAGTTATCGGATTTAAATTAAGCGGTAAGTTGAAGGAAGGCGCAACGGCGACTGACCTTGTTTTAACGGTCACAAACATGCTTCGCGCGCGTGGTGTCGTGGGTAAATTTGTTGAATTTTATGGTGATGGTTTGGACAACATGTCGTTGGCCGATCGTGCAACAATTTCAAACATGGCGCCTGAATATGGTGCAACATGTGGTTTCTTCCCCGTTGATGAGGAAACATGCCGTTATTTAGAATTTACAGGTCGTGATGCCGATCGCGTTGCGTTGGTGCGCGAGTATGCAAAGGCACAAGGTATGTGGCGTGATGCGGATACACCTGATCCTGTGTTCACAGATACATTAGGATTGGATATGGCGGATGTTGAACCATCAATTGCCGGTCCAAAACGTCCACAAGATAAAATTTTATTATCGAATGCAGCAAGTCAATTTGACACTGACCTTGAAGTGTTAGGGCAGGGTGGTAAAGATATGATCGTTGAAGGCGAAGATTATACAATCACTGATGGTGATGTTGTGATCGCCGCGATTACATCATGTACAAATACATCAAATCCATCTGTGATGATTGCGTCAGGTTTGGTCGCACGTAATGCTCATAAATTGGGTATGAAGGTCAAGCCATGGGTGAAAACATCATTGGCACCTGGGTCAAAGGTTGTGACGGATTACCTTGAAAATGCAGGGTTACAAGATGATTTGGACGCAATGGGTTTTAACCTTGTTGGATATGGTTGTACGACATGTATTGGTAATTCAGGGCCGTTGCCCGCACCAATTTCAAAGGCGGTGAATGAAGGTGATTTAACCGTGACATCTGTATTGTCAGGGAACCGTAATTTTGAAGGGCGGATTAGCCCTGATATTAAGGCTAACTATTTGGCTTCACCTCCATTGGTTGTTGCATATGCCCTTGCGGGATCAATGAAAATTGATGTTTACAAGGATAGTTTGGGTAAGGATAAAGACGGAAATGATGTTTATTTGAAAGACATCTGGCCATCAAATGCCGAGGTTCAAGCCGAGGTTGAAAAGGCATTAACACCACAAATGTTTAAAGACCGTTATGCGGATGTGTTTAAAGGGCCAGAAGAATGGCAAGCCGTTGATAACGCAACGGGGCAAACATATGCATGGTCGGATGCATCAACATATATTCAAAACCCACCATTTTTCGAGGGCATGACCCTTGAAGGATCACACGGTGGTAATGTAAGTGGTGCAAAAGCATTGGCGGTTTTGGGTGTGTCGGTGACAACCGATCACATTTCGCCAGCGGGCGCGATTAAGATGGATTCACCAGCCGGTGAATATTTACAATCGCATCAGGTGCATGCACGTGACTTTAATTCATACGGTTCACGCCGTGGAAATGATCGTGTGATGACACGTGGAACATTTGCCAATATCCGTATTAAAAACTTGATGCTTGATGGTGTCGAAGGTGGTGAAACACTTTATAACGGTGAACAAATGCCGATCTATGATGCTGCGATGAGACACAAGGCCGATGGCACACCATTGGTTGTTATTGGTGGTGCGGAATATGGTACAGGATCATCGCGTGATTGGGCCGCAAAGGGAACACGTTTATTGGGTGTTCAGGCCGTGATCACGGAAAGTTTTGAACGTATTCACAGATCTAATTTAGTTGGAATGGGCGTGCTGCCATTACAATTTAAAGATGGTGATAACCGTGAAACATTGGGTATTACTGGTGATGAAACATTTGATATCACAGGTGTTGATGGTGATTTGAAACCTGCACAAGATGCACAGTTAAAAATTACTTATGCCGATGGTTCAATGAAAGAAGTCACATTGCTTGTGCGCTTAGATACCGCGGACGAGGTGGATTATTACCGCGCTGGTGGTATCTTGCATTACGTTTTACGTGATATGGCCGTTTAAGATATTAACGGTTCCTGTGGATGGCCACAGACATCTTCTCTTGCACGAATTCGTTGTGATTCTACATTTCCACTGCGGAGCTGGCTTTCTGCACGTACAATTTCTGCTTCAGGAATGACTTCTGGATTAAGAGGGTTACTACGTATGCTGTACATTGGTTCTGTTCGTCCCCCTGTTATAGGCTCATTTGGATCATTGGGACAGTAAACAAAAACGGCAAATGGTTTCATTGTTCCTCTTGTAAATTCATTTGGACGCCAGAGACCAATATCGTCCATTTCAAGGTGAGAAAAACGAATATGTGTAGATGTTTCTTCTGTTGATTCTGCAAACGCACTGGATGCTGATAGTGCTAATGCAGTCGCGGCAACTGCTCTTTTAAATTTATTCATCTTTGTACCTTTTTTAGAAAAAATATATTGGTATTTAAAATACGCAATTATAAATATGTTAATTTTAATGATGTGACAATTGTTTAGCCAAAGATTTGTTTTTCACTATGTTCTACGCGATATCGCGAAAGAATAGGTTAAAGCTTTAGATTTGAGCAATGGCCTTTAATTTCACTTTTGGGAATGATAGCTACAGCTTTACCATCTTTATTGTTTACTACTAAACCAAATGTCCCGTTAACGTCGATCATACTGCTAGCGAAATTTCGTTCAATTAATTCAGGCCCTGCACCGAAAGTTAAGAAAGCAGTCGCATTATCGGTTAAAGTTTCTTCGCAACTTATAATTCCTTGCTCGGCAGCATCTGTTATTCTAATTGCAGTTTTTCCATTCATGAACATTGTTGCTTCTTTTAGATCTATAGCACCATTAATATTAGGGAACTTATCACTGGCGGATTCTGCAAATACGTTGGTTGTTGTTAATGCTAGTGCTAGTGCAGTGGTTGTTGCTAGTTTGTTCATTATATTTCCTGTTAGTGTCTGTTGTTATTTGAATTATAGTAATAATTTAAAAATATGTCAATATTATTTTTGTTGTTTCTATACTCTACCTCCTATAAAAAGTCATATGCTTAAAAAAACATTATCCATTATTGGCGTGGGGGCGTTTGGTGAATTCATGGCCTCGCACCTGTATGATCATTTCGATGTTATGTTACATGACCCTCATCGAGATTTGAGTCATTTGAATAATATGGCTCATGTTGGAGCGTTGATGGAGGCTGCGACGGCTGATTATGTTGTGTTTGCTGTTCCTGTTAAATGCTTACAAAATGTAGTGGATGCTATTGCTCCACAATTAAAATCAGAACAGGTATTGATTGATGTCGCATCCGTTAAATGTAAGCCGCGTGATATTATTACGGCATCTATTCCTGATGGTGTTGATTACATTGGCCTTCATCCGTTGTTTGGACCGGAAAGTGGTAAGGATAGTATCGAAGGGTTGAATATTACGGTCACGGGACAGGATGATGATTTAAAAGAATGCTTTTCTAAATTTCTAGAGCAAAAATTAAAGTTGAATGTTTTTCAAACAACGGCCGAAGAACATGACCAACAGATGGCCTATGTTCAGGGATTATCACATATGATTGGTAAAGCGTTTCAGAATATGAATTTGCCAGAGATCACACAATCAACGCACAGTTTTTCTTTGCTTCAACAAATGGCGGATAATGTCAAAAATGACAGCGACGATTTATTTATTTCAATTCAGCATGATAATCCATATTCGGATATGGTCAGGGAACGGTTTTTTGAATCTGTTCGAAATTTAGAAAAAATGTTTGAGGGGGAGGGTTAATCCTTCATTGAAAATTCCATACAGGTATTTTGAATATATTCAAAATCGGGTTTTTCAGGCCTATATCGAACATCGTATTGTCTTTCAATTTGATTGATTGATTGATCCAATGTTCTTAGACGATGTTGAATGTTTTTATAAAGTTTCATTCTGTCTGAATTTTTATCTATTTTTCCATTCCGGAAATCATCTTCCATGAATCCTATACGTACAGCCATGTTAATGGCCTCTATGAAATCCGCAGCAATGTTCATACATATGTGTGAATAAGGAACTTTTTTGATGTCTTTATCGATATTCATGCGGGTGATGAAGGTTGCTTTTTCGCCGGGAATACGAAGGATGACGGCAAACCTTTTCTCTGCTCCAGCGTCATCCAAAATAAAGCCAACATGTGATTCTTCTTCAATAAGGACATCGCGTCCTCCCTTACGAAAGGCATTTTGTGCCATGATTATAGATTTTTCGTATTTTTCTTGTGCGTGACTGTTTTTGTGTTCGCACTGCTCAATAACATCAAAAAACATGTGGCGTGGGTTGTATTCAAAAATAGGTTTACCCTTGTAATATATCGCTACCCATGTATTGGGGGTGCTTTCTTTTTCAAATGACTGAATCAGTTTTTCCCAAATATCTTCCCATTGAAATAGTGTTTCAATGTCTTCGATATGACTTACATAGGAAAGTTGGCGTAATAATTCAGCGCCATAACGTAGGGTCATGTGCATCGAGTGACCACGAATGATAAGAGGTTCTTTTTCCTTTGGGAGTGAAAGGCGTAAACGGTTACCAAGTGCAATAACAGGAGTTGAATCCATTGCTATATCACGAACCGTAAATTTTTCACGAAGGAGTGATATGGATGTCATAGTTTAAAATTCATCAGGTGCATTGTTACGAATATTTTCTAAAATTTGTGTGAAATCGGGACGTTCCGGACGATATTTAATCGCATACATATTTTCGAAGGCGCTGATAGAAGCATTTAATCGCCCTATGCGTTTAAATGAAGAGTGCATTTTTTTTGCTTGTGGTGATAGGGGGGATAAATGCCCATTTTTAATCTGTTGTTCAGTGAAGGCGGCAGTAACCGACAGTTGGATGCCCTCAAGGAAGTCAGCCGCTAATTCAAATCCAATATGTTCTGGAAACGCGATTTTATTTTCTGAATTATCATCTGTTTTAAGTGATTTTAATTGAAAATTGAAAGTTGAGGTGCTTTCAGGAATGCGCATAATTAATCCACATCTGGCTTGTTTCTCCATGGCACCAATAACAAAAGCAATATTGATTTCGTGATCAATTTTGACTGTTTTACCAGCCTGCATAAAAATATCTTCTGCTATTTTTATAGCACGATCATATTCTTCGCGATTTTTAATATCGCATTGTTCAATGACATCTAAAAAAGGATGATGCTCACCATTTTTAAAAATTATTTTACCATTATGATAGACGCATATCCACGTTTCTGGTGTATGTGGACGTTCAAAATCGGTTGTGATGTCGAACCAAATGTTTTTCCAATCGAGTGCCTTTGGACGATTAATAATTGGGCCAGATTTATAAAATTCTTGTGTAATGTATGATGCCATACGTAATGCAGTATGCATAGAGTGCGCACGTACAACAAAACGTTCTGTTAATTCACCATTTTTTGAGGTCAGAGGAAGTAGAATGCGATTGCCTAATGCAACAAGAGGATCTTCTTTTAATCCGCTTTTTTTAATGACAAATCGTTCTCTGAGTAGGGACGTGTTAATCAACATGATACCCCCATTATTTACGATATTGGTTAACAGGTCTATAACAAATGCGCAGAAGTTTTGTAGGGATTACATCGCCATTTTGGGGGGCGCAGATGGGGTATTTGCAAAACTCAATGTTTTTGCCAGTTCTTTCTGTTCTTCAGGTGTTAGTTTTTTATTAAATTCAGGTGTAGTCATTTCATCCAATGGAATGATTTGATCTGTTTTTTTGTTAAGTCGAACGTCCGTTACACCACAACTTTGAAAAGCCTGTAACGTTAGAAGGCGTTGTTCTAAATTTTGAAATAAACGCAAATCTGTTTGATTAGCGATCTTTATTTCATTTTTTTGTTTTGTAGATAATTGTTTTTTGTCTTGTGGACGTGCGCGCGTTGCCTTGCGGTTGGCATAGCTGTCGACGGCCATGTCGGCGGCCATACTTGCCATTGATCCGCCACCAGCGGCCATTTGCATTAATTGGAATCCACTATCGTCTTTGTTTCTTTTTACAACGGAACTGTTTTGAGTTTTCTTTAAGGCATCACAACCATCAACGGATGGACGTCTTTCAATGTTTTCAGCGGTCGAGATCATTTGACGTTCGACCTGTTCGATCATTCCGTCAACACGCAGTGTTGTGAAATTTTCGTTCATGGCTTCTTGCATGTTTTGGGCGAAATGTGACATTCAATATCCTTATTTTTTTACTCCTTTGATTATAGAGGGGAAAGATAAAGATAGTTTTAACGATGTTTCGAATTCGAATTAATCAAATAATGCGTCAATGTCCCCTTGTGAAGAAAGTTCATTAACAACAGGGGTATCATTTGATGCGGTGTTGTCTTCAGAAGTTGGTATTTCAATACCGAATTTGGATAAAGTCGATGAGAGACGTTCTTCAATACTTTTAATGTTTTCCAGTGACGTTGTCACCCGTTGTGAAACCAAGTCTTGGAAACCACAAGCGAGAATAATATTTTGAACTTGTTCATGAATTATTTCGGCCATTGGCGCCAAATGCATATCAGATGTTAAATCATCATCATGAGTATCAATGGTTGTTTTTATTTTATCGGCAGCATCCATAATTGTTGTCGCGGCCTCTTCTGTTTCTTTAACAACGGCCTTCAATTCTAAGCCAGAATTTGCAGGCGATGATCCATCGCCTACGGCAGATATTGCGGATAGCATACCCAACATATCTTGAAATCTTTTCCCAGCATCTTCCTCGGCCATTTCCATTAATTGTGATGTTGCCTCGATCTCCATTGAAATTTCATCAAAACGACGTGCAATAAATTGTTCTAAACTATCTAACTTTTCATCGACTTCTGATTTTTCTGGTGATGTTGTTTCTGCAGGGGCTTGTGTCATAATTCAAAATTCTTTTTAATATACTTATAGTTTAATATACTCACGTTAGTTTAACAATTAGTAACTCTAACTACATACAAGGATATTTTTATGCCACGTGAAGATCGACGCGTTATTTTTGATATGGGGGAAACCTATAACGCACTTTATAAATTGTCGCTTAAGCAAGATGGCGCGCCAACGATGATACCCGGTGCTATTCAAAAGATTGAAGAAGATGGCCTTGATGCCAATAAAATTAATATTTATCTCGTGAATCCTCAGGAAGGAGATAAGGCGATGGTAACATATTCTCGTGACTTTATTGCAGCTGCGTTGATGATGTACTGTCGTGGGGTGGGGATACCATTGCCACGAAAGGCATCGAAAACGGTTATGTTGGATGGTGACCGCACAATTTTACGGGTCCAATGTTAAAATAACTTGATATCATTAACATAATGATTTAAAAATCATTATGAAATTATCGCAATACAAGCGTCGAAACTGGAAAACAGAACCTGTTAAAGAGCATTTTCGGGCAGTTTCTGAAATATATAGAAAAATCTCTCAAGATCGAAAAGATCAGATGCAACAGGGTGTGCCTAATGAATGTTTGAATTACGATGCAGAGGCTGCATTTATGGCAGGCCTTATGGACAGCCTTTCATATTCATCTAATTTGCTATCTACGGTACAAGCCGCGGCAATGGCATCCGCAGAATCTATATTACAAGACCCACTCATTTCAAAAGCGCGCCGTCAATGGGATGCGGTCAGTAAAAATAAAGGTGATCTTCATACTATTGCAAAAACGGCACAAAGACATATGGCACATCAAATCGCAAAGCATGATTTCTATGGTGAATACGATCGTGTGACTGATGTCGTTATTATCAATCAAAAACCACGCCGTGATGCAAAAGGGATTGAGCGTATTTTACGGGGTAGTATGTTGTCATCAGTTAATCCTCCGTCATCAAATTCACACAAAATTACAGGACCAACACAATTTGAAACGTTAAAGCGTAATATGTATCCGCACCCTGCGAATTCTATTCATGATCCTATTGAATGGCTGGGGAGGCAGTGGCATGAAAATTTCCATGGGATGGAGGCAATTTATGCACGTCATAATGCAATGACAATGGGGCGCAAGCGATTTGCCAGTGATAATGATGCTCAACTCTTGACTTCAAAATACCTAGTGCGTATGGATGCTGATTTTCGTGATCTTGCATATGATGTTTATCGTGCATCACCATCTGAACGATTGGCGCGATATGGGCAACAAAAATTTGTCCAACGTATGATGGCGGATCAATTTGTTATAGGATAAGTTTAAATTAGATTTACCCATCACCCATTTTAAGGGCGTTGATGAATGCGCTTTGTGGGATTTCGACATTCCCGTATTGGCGCATTTTGGCTTTACCTTTTTTCTGTTTTTCCAACAGTTTTTTCTTACGAGAAATATCGCCACCATAACATTTCGCGGTCACGTCTTTGCGTAGTGCGGACAGCGTTTCACGACCAATAATTTTACCACCGATCGCGGCTTGGATAGCGATTTTAAACATTTGCCGTGGGATGAGTTCTTTCAAACGTTCGCACAATTGACGGCCGCGGCGTTCGGCTTGTGATCTATGCACAACCATGGCCAACGCATCGACGGCTTCGTCATTCACGCGAATGTCCATTTTCACCAAATCTTCTTCTTGATATCCGTCCAATTCATAATCGAATGACGCATATCCACGAGAGATTGATTTAAGACGATCATAAAAATCAAACACAACCTCGTTCAATGGCAACATGTATACCAACATGGCGCGTGTCCCGACATAGGTTAATGTCACCTGACGCCCACGGCGTTCTTCGCATAATTGAAGCAGGCCACCAACATATTCATCAGGGACAAGGATTGTTGCCTTGATTAATGGTTCTTCGATATGGGCAATTTTAACCACGTCGGGCATGTCAGCAGGGTTATATAATTCGGTCACTGTACCGTCTGTCATATGGATTTTATATACAACCGATGGTGCGGTTGGGATCAAATCAAGATCAAATTCACGACTTAAACGTTCTTGAATAATTTCCATGTGCAAAAGGCCAAGGAAACCACAACGGAAACCAAGACCTAGGGCTTGTGAATTTTCAGGTTCGTAATGGAGTGACGCATCGTTAAGCGCCAATTTACCCAAACTATCGCGTAGATGTTCAAAATCGGATGCGTCCACGGGGAATAGGGAACAAAAAACCATAGGGATCGATGGTTTAAATCCATCCAATGCCGTTGCGGTCGGGTATTTTTCATCCGTGATTGTGTCACCCACCTTTGTATCGGTGATGTCCTTGATTGATGCCGTGATAAAACCCATTTCGCCCGGGCCCAAAACATCGGTCATTTCCATTTTTGGTGAAAAGACACCAACACGGTCCAATTCGCGCGTTGTGCCCGCACGCATAAATTTAACCTTTTGCCCTTTTTTAAGGTAGCCTTCGAACACACGTACAAGGATCATAACGCCCAAATATGCGTCATACCATGAATCAACGAGGAGGGCTTTTGCTGGTTCTTCTTCCGTTGCCTTTGGCGCGGGCAGGCGTTGCACGATGGCTTCTAATAAATCCTCAATACCAATTCCTGATTTACCAGATACTTCCAACGCGTTGGATGCATCGATACCGATGACATCTTCGATTTGTTCTTTTACACGGTCGACATCCGCCGCGGGTAGGTCAATTTTGTTAATCACGGGAATGATTTCATGATCATTATCCATCGCTTGATACACATTGGCCAATGTTTGAGCCTCAACCCCTTGTGTTGCATCAACGATAAGGAGAGATCCTTCACATGATGCAAGTGATCTTGATACCTCGTATGCAAAATCAACGTGACCAGGTGTATCCATGATGTTTAATTGATATTGAATACCGTCTTGTCCCGTGTATGACAGGCGAACCGTTTGCGATTTAATCGTTATACCGCGTTCTTGCTCGATCTCCATATTATCCAGAACTTGTTCGCTCATCTCGCGTTCGGCCAATCCACCACATGTTTGGATTAAACGATCGGCAAGGGTAGATTTCCCGTGGTCAATATGGGCAATAATGGCAAAGTTACGAATATGGTCTAGCGGATGTGTTGTCATGCTCAATTGTTTATCATGACACGGTTATTTTGAGAAGTGGGTTTAACGCCTATCCAAGTTTGAATTTATCATTCTTAGCTGCTGGTGTGCTGTTTGTGTTGTCAGCATAAAGTGAAGGACGTGCATTGATATTCGCTTCTGGTTTGACGGCATCATTAAACATGCTCTTCATTTGTTTTTGGAATGTCGTACCAGAAATACCTGGTTGTTGCCCTTGGTTCTGAATGGCCTTTACCGCAGGTGTTGAAAGGCCTTCAAAAAGTCGAGGGCCAGTTTTGTTTTCGCGTTGTTCAATTATTTTTCCAATTTGTGAAATTGCGTTACTTGGTAAATGCATCTTAATGCCCTCCATGTTTCATTAATGGGAACATGCCCCCATTTTTTAAAACGCCATTTTCGACTTCGGCAACGGCAATTGTTTCTGTGTTTGTTAAATGTGGTTTAAAATTTGGACTCACTGGAATGCCAAAATCCCTTAAATCACCATCTTCCATGATAAAATCAAGTTTGTGTTCTTCGGAATCATACTCAATCCATGATAATGTTTTTTGAAAGGGCTTATCATGGATGATATAGATGTTGTCATCGTCACCTAATGCCATATAAACCTCGATGCGCATATCTGCGTGATCTTCCCCACCATTAATTGGTGTGCCGTATAGGTCAGGTTGAAGGTCGTACATCGCCATATTTTTTACCCTTAAATATATGAATTTTCACCATATAGTTTTCATATCACCTATTATGCCGATAAAGAGTTAAAAAAGTATGAATCGATTATGTCGGGCGTTAACTATTTAATAATTGGGCGGCCTCTAGCGCGAAATAGGTTAGTATTCCATCGGCACCGGCACGTTTAAAACACATTAATGATTCCATCATGGCAACATCGTGATCAATTGCACCGGCCTGTGCTGCGAATTTAATCATCGCGTATTCGCCACTGACGTTATAGGCAAAGGTCGGCATTTGGAATGTGTCTTTGACGTCACGGATAATATCAAGATACGGCATACCAGGTTTTACCATAACCATATCCGCGCCTTCCAATATATCTTGCTCTGTCTCGCGTAATGCTTCACGAGCGTTTGCAGGGTCCATTTGATATGTTTTACGATCTTTGGGGCCTTGTGAGCCACCCAAAGAGCATCCCGCGGCATCACGGAATGGCCCATAAAATCCAGATGCAAATTTGGATGAATAGGCCATGATTGGCAGGTTTTTAAATCCGGATTGATCTAGCCCTGCGCGAATTGCTTCGATACCACCATCCATCATCCCTGATGGTGCAATGATGTCTGCGCCAGCCTCGGCACAATTGACGGCCTGAATAGCCAAGTTTTCTAATGTACGATCATTATCAACGTCCGTGCTATCATCATTTAATGGGCCACAATGGCCGTGGTCTGTATATTCACAAAAACAAACATCGGCGATTACCAAAATGTTTGGTGCGGCTTCCTTTGAAATTTTAATCATACGGTGGAGAAGGCCGTTTCTGTGCATTGAATCGGATCCAATCGCATCTTTGTGTTTTGATACACCAAATAGGATGATTGCGGGTATGCCTGCGGTGTCGCATTCTTTGACCTTATCAACCAATGTTTCTTCGGTTTCGCGAAAAACACCAGGCATGGATGCGATTTCAGCACGTTCATTCGTGTTTTCTTCGACGAAAATAGGATAGATCAAATCGTTAACGGATAATGTTGTTTCACGGACAAAACGACGCATGGTGTCATTAACGCGCAAACGGCGTAAACGTTTTTCAGGTTTTGGAATATCCAGATTGTTGATCATAATGTCTTCCCTTATAGTTTAAATATGAATGATATATTGGTAGATGAAAAAGGTGGAAGTGTCCATATCACACTGAACCGTCCAAAGGCATTGAATGCCTTGAACCACAGAATGGTTCTAGAAATTACACGTTTATTGGGTGTGTATAAAACACGTGATGATATCGAAAACATTATATTTCGTGGGGCAGGGGATCGTGCCTTTTGCGCAGGAGGCGATATAAAGGCCGTTTATTTTGATGCACAAGATGACGTTGAAAAGGGAAGGCAATATTTCGCAGATGAATATGCAATGAACCAAATCATGCATACGTATCCAAAAACAATATTATCATTTTGTCATGGGTATGTGATGGGCGGTGGATATGGTATTGCGGGTAACGGATCGCATGTTGTGGTTCGCGAAGATACAAAATTTGCGATGCCCGAAACGGGGATAGGTTTTTTCCCTGATGTTGGCATTGGGTGGAAATTGGCAAAATTAGACGCAATGGGCATGTATATCGCCTTAACAGGTAATATTCTAACGGCAGATGAAATGGTGAGTGCAGGACTTGCCACCTGTAAGGTTACTGATGATGATTTTGAACAAGGTGTGTTTGAGAATTCCCTGCCTGTGACTGGTATCGAAAATCATGAATTGATTGAAACGTTCTTTAACAAGGATACGTTAGAAGATATTTTTCATGCGCTGGAAAATGATAATAGTGATTTTGCACGTGAAGCGTTGAGTGTCTTACAATCAAAATCACCGGCTAGCCTACATATAACGTTCAATCATCTTAAGACGTGCATGCATGAAACATATGAACAATCGATTGCACGAGATTATCAATTGGCTTGTGCCTGCCTGTCTCAGGATGATTTTTATGAGGGTGTGCGTGCTGCGGTGGTGGATAAAGATCGCAATCCAAAATGGGCATCTTCATCAATTTTTAACATTTCTCAGGCAGATATTGATTATTACTTTCGATTCAGCCACGATAATGGGTGAATATATTTTATTAAGGGGATACATAAATGTTACCAACCGCATACCATGATGCCATTCAATTGATCGAACGACTTCACCGTCGTTTTATGGATGTTGTAAAGCTTGAGCTAGATAAACTTCAAATTCAAGATATCAATAACGTACAAGCCATGATTTTGTATAATATTGGTGAAGACGATATGACTGTGGGTGAATTGACATTGCGTGGATATTATCTTGGCTCAAATGTGTCTTATAACGTTAAAAAAATGGTTGAGAACGACTATATTATCCAAGAACGCTCTGTTCATGATAAACGTTCAATTCGTGTGCGTTTGTCGGATAAGGGATTGGATTTGTTTGCTCAACTTTATAAAATGTTCGCGCGTCACGAAGAACAAATTCAAATAACGGATTTGACTGATGCACGTATTACCGATTTCAATGAAACAATGAAAATGATGGAGCGTTTTTGGGCGTCCCAAACAAACTTCACTGGCCTGGATTCCCTCGAGTGGGATTAGATGGTTTAGCGAGGGGTGCAAACACTTCTTTGTGTCGCTTGTTCGTCCGTGCTTAATGGAATATCTGGGCTGCCGCTTGCGTTATATTTTGCGCAAACTTCTTTTGAGCTTGATATATCCATCGCATTAAAATGGAGAACTGCTAATGTTCGTTTGTCACTGTCAAAAGAGGTGATTGTGTGGCTTGCTCCAAATAATTCAGTAGGTTCATTTGTTGATAATGCTTGTCTTGCATGTGCATCTAGGAAGCTATCATATTCAGAGGATAGTTCTTGTGTTCTTACTGTTTCACCGATATTACGTAGCGCTTCCGCTCCTGTGGCTAAGATTGCACCAACTGTAATTAAAGGAACAGAAATAATAAACCACGCTTTCTTATTGCCAGAACCTAATTCATCAATAAACGCTTTTTTCATTTTTATATCTCCAAAGATTTAAATTTATATGACAATATATTTTTCGTGAAAAAATCAACATAAAACGACGATTTTGATGTATGATATTTTTATCAACGCCATAAATACGTTGAATGATTGAAAAATAACAATCCTAAGTCGTTTAAGTCGCAATCAATGATATCAATATGTTAGATGCCATTGTTTAAACTTAACCGACTTAAATCACGTTAATCTTCGTTATAAATTTCCATACCTGACCCACGTGCGGGCATAATGATAGCGTCCCCTTGATCTTCCAACGGGACGGCATCTGTACGGAATGAACGGTAGATGCCAAATAGGGCTGTTGTTGCAAAGCTGAGGACAAGAACACCTGTAAACCCGTGCGATCCAAACACTTGCATCAATGTTGTTACGATCAATGGACCGCATGCCGCGCCAAGACCATTTAGCATGAGCAAGGTTCCACTTGCCGCAACAAATTGTCGTGGGACAAGATGGTCATTAACGTGCGAGATACATTGACTGTATATTGGTGTAGAAAGACCACCAAGTAATCCCATAATAGCGAATAATAAGATCAGCCTGTCCGAGGACGCCAAAACCAACAACATTGAGGCACCTGCGGAAAATGCGCCGAGAGTAATAATGACTTTACGGCGATCAATACGGTCAGATATCCACGCAATTGGGATTTGCATGATCATGGACCCCATTGTAAATGCGATCATCATTCCAGATACAGAGGCCGTATTTAGGCCGATTTCAAGTCCAAAGATAGGGGCAATCGCGAATAAACAAGCCGCAGCAAAACCGTTGAGGAGAATACCAAGAACCCCAAGCGGAGATCGTTTCCAAATCGTGATAATGGATATTGTTTCACTAACGCTAAAATCGGGGGCAGGACGACGTGATAAAGATATCGGGAGTAGGGCAAGGGATACAAGAACCGATGTAATAACAAATAGTTCAACGTCGCTTGGATCTGCAACGTTTAATAATGCTTGTCCAATGGCCATTCCAATAAATGTCACCACCATGTAAACACCAAGAATGGTGCCTCTATTTTTATTTGTAGAGGCATCGTTCAGCCAGCTTTCAACAACTAAATATAGGCCAGCATAAGCAAATCCAGTAATTGCGCGAACGATAAACCATATAATGGGATCCACAAAAACACCATGAAGAAGAACGGTTGTGGATGCAACGGACGCAAGTGCCGCAAAAACGCGAATATGTCCGACATTTGCAATAAGTGAGGGAACCTTTAATGACCCGACCAAGAACCCAAAGTAGTAGGATGACATGATTAGTCCTGTTGTGAAAACAGAGAAGTTTTCAATAGATGCGCGAACACCTAATAAAGTTCCTTGTAGACCGTTTCCAATCATCATCATGCCGAGGCCAAAAAATAGAGGCCATGTTTTTGAAAAAGTTTGTTTCATATGACGACAAATAACAGATTTTTAAGTGTTGGAAAGAGGGAAAATGAGGTGTGCATGTTGGAATTATAAAATTGTAATTTTATTACGTTTTTCTCTTTGTATTTTTTGTCGAAAGTTCGTATAGTGCGGGCGGTTTATTAATAAAAGTTATTAAATAAAAAAGGTAAATTTCCATGCGTATTGAATCTGATCCTAAACTTGATTTTAAAGATGTTCTTATTCGTCCAAAACGATCGACGTTAGGGTCAAGAAGTGAAGTCGATATTAAACGTCACTTTGATTTTAAATGGTCAGGGCAATCGTTTGACGGTGTGCCAATTATGGCGGCCAATATGGATGGAGTTGGCACATTATCTATGGCACGTGCCTTTCATAAGCAAGGCGATGGTTTAGGGGTATGTTTGACCAAGCACTATTCAGTTGATCAATTGGTTGATTTTTTTACAAGCGATGCTGCGGATAGTGCGTGGTATTCTGTAGGGATTGCCGAGCGTGATATGGAAAAATTAGAGGCTGTTTTGAAAAAACTTCCAAGTGAAAACATCAACAAGTTATGTATTGATGTTGCTAATGGATACAGTGAACGCTTTGGTGATTTTTTAAAAACAATGCGTGAAAAATACCCGAACAAAACAATTATGGCGGGTAATGTTGTGACTGGTGAAATGACAGAAGAGCTTATTTTGTGTGGTGCTGATATTGTTAAAGTTGGTATAGGACCTGGATCTGTTTGTACAACACGTAAAATGACAGGTGTTGGGTATCCACAATTGTCGGCGACGATTGAGTGTGCGGATGCGGCGCACGGGCTTGGTGGCCTTGTGTGTGCTGATGGTGGATGTACTGTTCCCGGTGATATTGCCAAGGCATTTGGTGCTGGTGCTGATTTTGTTATGCTTGGTGGTATGCTTGCGGGGCATGATCAATGTGAAGGTGAAATTGTTGCAACGGAAACAGGCCAAAAATTTTGTACTTTTTATGGAATGAGTAGCGATACGGCAATGGAACGTCACTCAGGTGGTGTTGCGGAATATAGAGCATCAGAAGGTAAAACAGTGCGTGTTCGTCATCGTGGCGATGTTAATGATCGCACAATGCAAGATATTTTGGGCGGATTGCGTTCTACATGTACCTATGTTGGTGCGACTCAGTTAAAAGAATTGTCAAAACGCACCACCTTCATTATGGTAGGGCAACAAATTAATAACGTTTTTGGTGAAAGTTAAAAGATGACAAATGAGAATACAGCGCAAAGATTACAAGAAACAGCAGCAAAATGTCTATCTTCTCTTGATGCGTGGAATGGTGATCTGAAAAACACAGAAGCGCGTGAAACTTTGTTGGAGGCTGTTCATGAACTTCGTAAAGTGACATCTCGTTTGGAAATTGATATTGCGATGAATGATCGTAAGGCGGTTAATGCAAAACCAATTCCAATTCCAGAGCATAAATCTAAAATGGAGCGTAAAAATCAAAAACCATTATCTGAAATTTTGCCAGTTGCTGAATTAAGAGAATCTGGTGAAAAACGTAAAATTGCGATTGCTGAGGCTAAGGCTTCTAAAGATGAAAATAATGCAGAAGATCATAATGATGTTTCTGTATCGGATAACGCTGAGGAATCTACTGTAGAAGAAAAAAAGCCTGCACGTCGTCCGCGTCGAAAGAAAAAGGAAGATAGCACAGAATAAATACATACGTATTTATTTAATACTGTGTAAAATAAATAGCTGGTAAGAATAGTTTTCTCTAATGTGTTGATTTTATTGCGTATATTTTATTATACGCGTTTTTTATGACCGCTGTATTTTTTATACGGAAAATTATGTGACGAAAAAAGTTGCATGCTACCTTTAAAATCACTTATAAACATACCCGTTGAGGCGAAAGCCTTGATGTTTTTACGTCACCCAGACGTGAAACCTCCCTGTTCAACTGCCGGATCCTTGTGGTCCGGTTTTTTTTATATTTTTCATTCATGCAAATCAGATACGATATGGACTCATGACAAAAAAATTCATAACGGTTTATAATTATGGTGGTGGAATACGTGGAATCGTACCTGCGGCGATGATGGCGGAAATCGAGTCTCGTACGGGACTCCGTATGGCACAAATGGTCGACATGTTTACGGGGCCTTCAACGGGATCGATTTTGAATGCGGCGTTAACACGCCCTCATCGTCGCCGTGTGGGGATTTCTCAATATAAAGCCCGTCATATGGTTCGTTTTTACGAACGTGAAGGACGAAGTATTTTTCCTATTGATCGTTTTCGTGATTTTCGTGGTCTTGTACATGATTTTAATAATCGCACGGTGAAAATTGGGACGTTGTCTAAGGTGTTTAGTCATGGACATTATGACCCATCCTATTTGGCAAATGCTTTATATCGTTTATTGGGAGATTCAAAGTTAGAAGATGCAATTAGTTCTATTATTATTCCAACGTATAATATTGCAGGAACGGCATTAGAGTTGATTGAAGAATTAGGCGAGGATGAAAATTCACCTGCCCACACAATGAATAATGTCATGGATGATGGTGGACGATCGGTATGGATACGTCATTTACGTGAAGGAGCATATAATCCACTTCAACATAAAACAATTGGTGTGACCATGTATGATGCGGTAATGGCCAGTTGCGCGGCACCGTCTTATTTTCCGTGTCATGAATTTTCAGCACATGATTCAAATAAAAATATAACACGCCATTATCACGCGATTGATGGATCAATATTTGATAACCCATGTATTAGCTATCATGGTGCCATTCGTCCTCATGTCCCTGCGGATCAGGAACTTACAATGTTATGTTTTGGAACAGGACGAACAAGTAAATCGATTACAAAGGATGAATGGAATCAGTTTGGTGCATTGGGTGTTGTTGATCCTGTAAACGATTATCCATTGATTAATATATTTTTCCACGCATCGGAAAGCGCATTGATGCAATCATTTGCAGAAGAATTAGGGGAAGATAATCTCTATATTTTTAATAAGTCTATGTATGACGATGCGGGATTGAATTCGCCAGAATTACCATCAACACAAATTGATGATGCAAGTGATGAAAACATTCAAAAGTTAAAGAGATTTGCTGAAACTATATTAGAAGAAAATGCACCACAGTTGGATGATGTCTGCCATATGCTTGTTCAGAACTATGAAGCGAAAAGAAAGCAAACTAACGAAAGTGAAGATGGTATTTTAGATATCCTTCGTAAGAATATATTTGGTGATTAATCCACAATATGATGCATTGCATCATACAAAAATCGTGACAAAGATACTTTCGACTCTCTAAGCTTAATTTAATAAAAACAATATATTCAAATCTTTAACGGGGATTTAATGACAAAAACGATAACAGTATTTTACCGCCCAGGCGGTGGAACACATGGATTGTTCCAATTGGCAACGGAGAGAGAAATTGAAAAATCTCTGGGGGTTCAAAGTGGCGAGTTATCTCAGGTTAATGTGTCGTGTTCAATAGGATCTAATCATGGATGTTTAACAAAGATACGGGCCCCTCGAACGGATGGGGCTTTTTTATTTTCAGCGGGTGATTTAATTGACCCGATGATTGATGTTGCCATTCAGATGTGTGGACATACAACGACAGACAAACACTATAAAGGCCTGAGTTTTGATGATGTTAGGCGTTGCCTAGGAAGATTTGTAGGTAAAAAAGCAGCATCATCACGATATGATTCCTGGAATCTATAAACAGTCTTTGACAGATTCTATTGGTGATTTAGGCCTCAATGAATTAGATGGATCTCATATTATTCCAACACATCATGTTGATCATGAGCGCAATGTTTGTTTTTCAAAATTAAATCCTCGATTATTTGATATCGCGGGTATGGCAAGCATGAATAATTTGGGTGGTGATATATCTGTGACAGATGCCATTATGGCCTCGACACCAGCGCCTCTAACATTTCCTTCTTATGAAATTGAGGGGCGTAGGAAAGTTTATTGATTATGCACATGCTTTTAATATTGCAGAATCTGTACGTGATATATTTCGTATGGCAGATATGAGAGCAAAGGCAAATAGGGCGTTTGATTGGTGCTGTTAATTTACCGAATGTACGACTGGTTGTTGTCGGTACAGGGTATAATTCTCAAAGTAAATTTGATATTGATAAAATGGATACAGAGGGCACATTATTTAATATGTCAGATTTAATTAAGCATCCTTCTATGGCTAACGCACATAGTAGTTTGAGATCACTTAAGGCGGATTTTCAAGATCGTTTGGATGTACATATGTGGGATGTTGATACAGCAAAATACACAGCACCAAAAACAATTAAAAACCCACATGATGGATTTAGCGGAAACCGCGAGCATCTTGAATGGAAAGTGGAGATTGCGACAAATAGAGGCAAAAGTACACCATGACGAACGAATGCGTGTTGCAGAACAAATCATGGAAGATAAGGTTAAGCCAATTGATCCGCTGTCTAGTTTTATATGTGTTGCAAATTCAACTTCAAAACCGACAGAGAAAGCTGTTGTGATAGAGCAGGGGGCATCACTTTTTTCTAGAATGATACCATCGTGGGGAGGGCGTTTCAAAACACCTAAATCACAAGGTCTGATTATTCAGTAATCTAAGCAACTTGTTTCGCCTCGCCAATTAATGCTTCACAGGCATTTGCAATACGCTCACATGCGCTTGTTAGTGCCTCTGTTGATGTTGCATAACTTACGCGAAAGTATGGGGACAGACCAAACGCCGCACCGTGTACGGCTGCCACTCCCACGCTTTCTAATAGGTAAGTAACAAAATCTTCATCTGTTTTTAATTTTTTACCATCAGGTGTTTGTTTGCCCATACATCCAGCGCATGAAGCATAGATATAGAACGCACCTTCGGGCGTGTGGCATGAGATACCCTCAATATCATTAAGCATTTTAACGACCAAATCACGGCGCCCCTTAAAGGCATCATTACGTTCTTGTAAGAATGATTGGTCACCAGTCAAAGCTGTTTCTGCGGCCGCTTGTGAAATCGAACTAGGGTTTGATGTTGATTGCGATTGCATCTTTTCATTGCTTTGATCAAATCCAAAGCCCTGCGGCATAACCAATGCGCCATCCCGTCATGGCATATGATTTGGACACGCCATTACATGTTAATGTGCGGTCATATAATTTGGCTCGACTTGCGCTGGTGTGCAAAATTTAAACCCGTCATAGACAAGGTGCTCGTACATATCATCCGTCATGATGTATACATGTGGATATTTGAGTAGAACATCGGTGATTGCCTTCATCTCGTCCCAGCTATAGGCCGACCCAGTAGGATTTGATGGAGAATTCAAAATAACCCATTTGGTTTTATCCGTGATTGCTGCCTCTAAATCCGCGGCTTGTAACTTAAAATCATGCTCGGCGGTACACTCAACAATCACTGGTTCACCTTCGGCCAATAGGGTCATATCTGGATATGATACCCAATATGGTGCGGGGATAATCACCTCGTCACCCGGGTTCACAGACGCCATCACGCGTTATAAAGTGTTTGTTTTCCGCCTGTTCCAACGGATATTTGATCGCGTGTATAATCCAAATCATTATCACGTTTGAATTTGGCAATGATGGCATCTTTTTAATTCTGGTGTGCCATCAACATTGGTATATTTTGTTTTTCCAGCTTCAATCGCCGCCTTTGCACCGCTTTTTACCAAAATCAGGTGTGTCAAAATCTGGTTCACCCGCGCCAAGTCCGATCACATCTTTTCCCGCTGTCTTTAATTCCGCGGCCTTTGTCGCCACACCAAGTGTAGGGGACGGCTTAATACGGGATAGACGGTTTGCAACGATAGCCATGATTGTACTCTCCTTATTTTTTTCTTACCCTTATATTGTTAGCGCAGATTGATATATCGGTCACGTAATAATTGAGAGTTCTTAACATCTTGAAAAATAGAGAAAAAACACGAGTTACTTAGTTCGTTTGACGATTTTACATTTATTATATGTATTTAAGTCGGTTAAGTTAAATGATCATGGCTAAGTGATTGATATTATTGATTCCGACTTAAGCGACTTAGGTTTTTAATTTCTATTTTGGTAGCGTTACCAAAATAGTTTTGTAGTGTTGAATAGGATCATTATAACTTAAAAATGCCGAGTTATATTTCATTTATTTTGCCAAGTGTTACTATTTTTTTTACATCATTCCACAATATTTTCCGTCGGCATATTGTCGCAGTATACTTTATTAGAAAATTAGGTTGATTACAAAATTTACCACCACAATGATGTAAACGTTATTGCCTTGCACAGTAAAAGAAATGACTTCTTGAGAGTATACCTTTTTCATTTTTCCATCGATATTCATAAAAATGATAATACCTTCTCCTGATGCTCCATGAGTAGAACCACAAGATATATTTTTGTTTGTATCGTTTACCACATAATCATATTTTCCATCTTTATTAATGTCGGTTTCATTAAAATTTTTAAAACGGTCAAATATGGAAGAATTTTGTATTTTATTAAAAGACTGTTTCCAATTGTCGTTAAGTTTTTGCGTAGAAACCACATCCTTCTCTAAAGATAATATGGTTTCTTGTATTGTTGGGGGGATGTTGATGTTTTTTTGCGTACGTTTTATTATTGTGAGAAAGTAAGGTCAGTATTCCTAACAATAATATTCGGTAAAACATTTACGCCGCTTCGTCTGCATCGGTTTTGAGGCGGGGTAGGGTGACACCTTTTTGTCCCATATATTTTCCAGCGCGATCGGCATATGTGGTTTCACATGGGCTGTCGCCTTTATAGAACAAGAATTGGCAAATGCCTTCGTTGGCATAGACCTTTGCCGGCAATGGCGTTGTGTTTGAAATTTTCCAATGTTACTTGGCCTTCCCAACCTGGTTCCAACGGTGTGACGTTCACGATCAATCCGCAGCGTGCGTATGTTGATTTACCAAGGCAAATAACCAAAACCATCATCAGGGATTTTGAAATATTCAACCCGTACGGCACAGGGCAAAACTGTTTGGTGGGATGATACACACATCGGTTTTACGTTCAACGAATGAACTTTTCGTCAAAATTTTTCGGGTCAACAATGGCATTAATCAATGTTAGTGAAAATCATAAATTCGTCGGCCAAACGTGCGTCATACCCGTATGATGACAGGCCATAAGAAATGATGCCTTGGCCTTTTTGTTTCTCCATAAACGGTTCGATCATGCTTTCACTTTGTGATTTTTCACGAATCCAA
>CALSUG010000002.1 GCA_943789475.1 uncultured Alphaproteobacteria bacterium | reverse complement strand
TTCATCCAAGTGACGAACGAAGGCACGATCGATTTTTAATTTATCCATTGGGAAGCGTTGTAAATAAGATAGTGACGAATATCCTGTACCAAAATCATCAATGGCAATAGGGACACCTAATCCTTGAATGGCCTTCAACATTTTAATAGTGTGCTCAGTGTCTTCCATGAAAACAGTTTCTGTTACTTCAACTTCTAATTGTTCAGGCTTGATACCTGTTTCAATCATTGTACGTTCAATTTTATGTACAACGTCTTTTTCAAGAAATTGGTGTCCGGACACATTCACAGCAATTGATAAATCACCCAATCCACTATCAGACCATGACTTTGCTGTTTCACACGCCTTGCGCATAATCCAATCACCAAGTGGTAAAATAAGACCAGATTGTTCTGCAACAGGAATAAAATCAACTGGGGATACAAAATGTCCACCAGCTCCATTTTCACCAGGCCTCCACCATCTGATAAGAGCCTCAGCACCTGTGATACGGCCCGTTTTTAAATCAAGTTGTGGTTGATAATAAAGCTCTAACTCTTCTAAATCCATTGCGATACGAAGATCACGTAAAATTTGAAACCGCTTTTGAATATCTTCTGTATATGTCCCGTCGTATCTCTTTGCACGATCACGACCGTCTGCTTTTGCACGATTCAAAGCAATGTCTGAACATTTCAACACATCTTCTGGCATATCTGCATCTTCTGGCGATACAGCAACACCAATTGAACAACGAACTTGAAAATTTTCATCCATAACGTTAATGGCTTCAGATCTGAATGCTTCCACAATTTCATTCGCACGACGTTCTGCCTCTTCAATTTCAGCATTGATAGGCAACATAATTGAAAATTCATCCTCACCTGAACGCGCAACAAGAGCATTATCTGGTACGGTTTCACTTAAACGCTGTGCAAATGCTTTTTAAAACTTCGTCACCAACCGCATGTCCCATCGTATCATTAATATCTTTAAAATGGTCAATATCCATTGTTAATACGGCATAACGATCCATAAAATTATCTTCGGTCCCTGCCAAAGTTTCCTTTAATGTTTTAATAAAAAATGTTCGATTAGGAAGTCCCGTTAACGTATCATAATAGGCAAGACGGTTTACCTCGCTTTCCGCCATTGCCTTAATGCGCTTAATACTTTCCGCATTATTACCCATCAAGATATCCGCGGCCTCAATCGCACGGCCAATTTCTGTTTTGTCATGTAAGCTTTTATCTGGCTTTGGTGGATCTTCAGGATTTTTGTCGCCCGTGACAATCGATCATACAAATGAATAACAGGATCCAGGAACCATTTGGACAGTGCAATAATCAAAACTAATGTTACAAATGATGAAAGAAGAAGAACAATCACAATTTCCAACTGAATCGCTTTCATCATTTCGGCCTTAATACGACGTGCATCGAGCTGTGCTACAACATAATATGACACCCCTAACTCACCAGGCGTATAGACAATTTCATAAATCCCATCATCAGAATTATAATATTGGCTTGGTGATTGACCTGTTCTAGATAACTGAAGGGTAAAATCCGCTCCCTCTTCACCAATTTTTTGTTTTCCAACATTATAATAAGACAATCCCGTGATCGGTGTAATCAAGATCAAACGATTGGCGCCACGATTATCAATTGGAGGGCGTGATTGATCGAATGTCTTATTTGATAACGATGGAATAATAGAATACAGACCTAATTCACGAAGGTCATAAAGACGATCTTTTTGAAATTGTGAAATTTTCATAACAGAAAACAATGTATTCACGGCCAAAATAACCATAAACAAGGCGACAGCGATGCGCCAAACAAGTTTACTGTTCCAAATATTATTTAAAGATGATTGTTGTTCCACCATGATGAATACAAGTGTGACGCATTTGTATTAAAAAAGAAATAACAAGCTATGGCAATTTATTGATAGGTGATTTTGAACATGGAAAGACCGCTGGCCGGCGCCGTCATTCCTGCTTTGGTACGATCTTTGGTCTCTAAAATATCTTTGATATATTCCGAAGATATTCTATTTTTGCCAACATCAATCAATGTTCCAACAATATTTCGACATTGATGGTGGAGAAAACTTTGAGCTTCTAATTCAAATAAAATGTGCTTTCCACCATGCTCATCATAATCCGTTTCGGTGATTATAATATTATCCAATGTCCGCATGGGGGATTTGGCCTGACACTGACTATCACGAAATGATGTGAAATCGTGATGCCCCAATAAATGTTTTGCCCCCTCACGCATGACATCAACATCTAAATCATATTTCATATGCCAAACATGGTTTAAATCGCGTACGGGTGGTGCGGAACGTGTGATAACACGGTAATGATATGTTTTATGTTTTGCACCAAACCGTGCATGGAAATCATCTTTGACGATTTCTGCATGAATAATAGCAATGGGTTGGGGGCGCAAATGGGCGTTTATCGCCTTTGCCAAATCAAACCCCGTTAAATCACGATCGCCATAATCTAAATCAAAATGGGCAATTTGACCGTGGGCATGAACACCCGCATCGGTTCGCCCCGCGCCCGTAATGGTAATATCTTGTCCACAAAATTTAGTAATCGCGGTTTCTATTGAGTGTTGAATGGATGGAATACCGTCTTCTTGTCGTTGCCAACCGTGATAATCGGTACCGTCATATTCAATTGTTATTTTCCAACGTTGAAGCATATAGATGTTTTACCATTCAAAATAAAAAGGTCACTACATTTTTTTGTTTGATAATATGTATATATTGTATTAAATATAATATATGACAAAAATAAAAATTAATTTACCAAAAAAAGTAATCACACCTCGTTTACTCATGCGTGAAACATTCGCTAGAGAAACTGATCTTGAGATAGATTTATTAGCACGTGATAATTGTGATATTTTAACTTCTTTTTATGAATTTCCAGATGAATATATTACATCCGATCGAAGGGAATTAAGTCGTATAAAAAATTTAGTAAATAGACAAACTCTAAAAACATATGGCCTTTTTAAAAAGGAAATCCGTATAAGTTAATGGGTCAAATCATATTAGACACAGATCGCTTAAAATCACCTCGTGTTGGATTCTATATTGCTAAAGATGCACGCCGGAAAGGATATGCTGCAGAAGCTCATAAGCATATGCTTGCTGCAATTGCATCACGGAACTCAAAAATAAAAACAATCTGGGAAGAGGTTGTTATTGGTAACCATGCCTCTAGAAATCTTTTGATGAGAAACGGTTTTCAAATAACAGGTATCAGACAATCATCATCGTTTGGGCTTGACGATAAGAGTCAGTGTTTGAGGCGCACTCTTAATTAACAACTACAAATACCCGCCGTTTTTGGCTGATTGATAGTCCATTGCTTTTTTACCCTCGGGTTGCACAAGGTCGAAAATAATATCTTCGCCCTCAATATGAGCCTTCAACACTTTAACGCGTCCTTTTAACCCTTGGGTGAAAGTTCCTGGCCATGGTGTGAAGGCCCGTATTTGACAATCAATTTCGCGTGCGGGCGCATCCATATCAATTTTGCCATCAGATTTTTAAGCATGGGTGAATGAGTCGCCAATGCATCGTCTTGTTTTTCAGGTGTAATGGTATCGATGCGGTTCAAAACATCTAAAACCAAATCACCACCCATATTGGATAATGTATCAAACAGGCTTTGCGCCGTTGTATCCGCGTGAATTGGTGTTTCGGCCTTTAAAATCATGTCGCCTGTATCCATACCTTCATCCATTTTCATGATGGTAATACCCGATACATCATCACCTTTCCAAATGGCATGCTGGATCGGTGATGCACCACGCCAACGGGGGAGGAGGCTGCCGTGAATATTAATGCATCCATATTTCGGTGCATCCAAAACAGATTTAGGAAGGAGCAAACCATAAGCCGCAACAACCGCCACATCCGCGTTTAGTGCAGCAAATTTTTCTTGTTCTTCGTCTGATTTTTTTAATGATTTTGGTGTGAATACAGGAATGTCATTTTCCTCTGCCAAATCATGTACGGGTGATTTTGTTAACACCATGCCACGTCCCTTTGGACGAGGCGGTTGCGAGTACGCAGCGATCACATCATGGTCTGAATCAATGAGTGTTTGAAGTGCAGGAACCGCAAAATCAGGTGTCCCCATAAATACAATACGCATTACAATAACCCTTCGGCCTTTTTAAATTTTTCGAGTTTGCGAATAAGTGTTGATCGTTTAAGGCGTGATAAATAATCGATAAACAAAACACCGTCTAAATGATCTAGCTCGTGTTGAACACAATGCGATTCTAAGCCTGATGCATCCCATGTTTGTTTATTGCCATCTGTATCAATATATTCAACCGTGACATGCGCGGGGCGCGTTACCTCGGCATATTGTTGTGGTATTGATAGGCATCCTTCTAAATACACTGATTTTTGTTCTGATTTTTTAACGATTTCTGGATTAATCATCACTAATGGATTTGGTGTTAGATCTTCCCCCTCGCGGTGGACGGATTCAATTTGTAATATTTGATCACCTTCATTTTTATATTTCCAACATGTTGGATCCACGTCCATCACGAACATACGGTTCAAAATATTCACCTGATTGGCGGCCAAACCAATGCCACGTGTTTCATACATGGTGTTCATCATTTTTTCGGCTTGTGCTTGAATATCGGCATCAATGTCTCCAATTGGATTGGCGACTTGTTTTAAAACAGGGTCAGCGTGAAGTATTACGTCATATGTATTTGTCATGGAACGGACTATATCAATTGAATGGGTAAATAAAAAGCCCTCATGAAAGAGGGCTTTTAAAAAATTCTACGTTTGAACGGCGATTAAGCAGCTTTTTTATCCAAAGCTTTTTTCGCTGTTTCACAAATTGTTTTGAAACCTGCTTCATCATGTTACCGCGATGTCAGCCAAAACTTTACGATCGAGGTTCTAAACCAGCAAGGTTTAATCCATTGATGAATTGTGAATAATTCATGTCATGTAAACGAACTGCCGCGTTAATACGTTGAATCCACAATGCGCGGAAATTACGTTTTTTGTTGCGGCGGTCACGATATGCGTACTGACCTGCTTTTTCAACGGCCTGGACGGCTGTTCTGAAACAATTTTTTACGACGGCCGTAATACCCTTTTGCTTTGGTAATAACTTTACGGTGTCTTGCGTGGGACGATGCCCCTCCTTTAACGCGTGCCATTATGCCTGCCCTCCATTATCATTTGATGTTCTTATTTTTTTTGTCTTACGGTTGTAAGGCATGAAACAACGCAATACGATACGTGCGTCCGCTGCACACAACAATGTTGTCTTACGCGCTTGACGTTTACGTTTCGTCGGTTTGTTCATAAGCATGTGACGCGTGTTTGCGCCCTTGATTTTTACTTTACCAGATTTGGTAATTCTAAAGCGCTTTTTAGCACTCGATTTCGTCTTCATTTTTGGCATTTCATTCATCCTCGTTAAAAGGTTAATTTTAGAAACACTAGGCATGCCTTTTGCCTGCATTTCAACACTAGACGCATGTTATAACGCTATGAGCCATATAAATGCAAGGATTATTTGTATAAATTAAGCGTCATATTTGACGGATTATCGCCTTTTTCTTTAAACATAATGATAAATAAGGAGACTATTGATGGCAAAGTTAGATGAAATAATAGCAAATATAAAATTACCACAAGCCCCTGTGAAGGTTTATGCGTTTGAAACCGCCGTGACTGATATTCATTGGGATGGTGGTGATGACGCACTCAAGAAAGAGTATTTTGCAAGATTGCCTGAATTATTATCAAAGGCCGGTGTACCAGATCAATTTATTCAAGAAGCGCCACGTGGCGGTGATCAGCGGATGGTTGATGCCGATACGTTTGAAAAAACAATTGATATTTTTCGTCAGGGCAAAAGGTGGGATGGTTTAGGCACAGAAAAAGCGTGGAGAAATGAAGCTAAATGGGTCATGTTCGGAAAGCCAACAATGCATGCGGGCGGATCATTAGCCAATACATTTGACGCCATGGTTAAATCAACAATTGATGGGCAACCTATTTTTGATGGAAAATTTAGAACTGCAGCAGGAAATGATGATGCTGGCCGAGCATTTTCTAATACGTTTAGAGGATCAGGAGATGTTTTATTGAGCCCTGGTCACAAAACAATGGTTGTGTCATGTTTTTCCAATCGGCGGAGATCGCATTTTAATTGCAACACCAAATGGTGATAAAGAGGCGCAAAATTTAATCAGTGCCGATAACATGATTACTGAAAGACAAATAGAAGGCATCAAAGCCGCCGATAAAATCATGATTGGTGGTTTTACTTGTTTCACACCAAGCGGATTTGACATTTTATGATCGATTGGCATCTATGTTTGATAAAACACAGTTATCCCGCCCTGAGTTTGTAATGACCGCGGCAAATCAAAATGTCGTTAACCAAGAAATAGTTCAAAGACAAATCCGTAAAATTCAACGTATTGCGGATACAACAATCCATGCAAATACAGGGGAATTTCGTCGTTTATTAGGGGATGGATGACCATTGGCGTCACTTCACAGAAGGGCGTTTTGAAAATTTATCAGGACATGCCCTTGAGGAAACGAAGAAAGGCGATAGCCGTTATCAAGAAGATAAGTTAGAGGCTAATATGAACGCTATGCGTCACGCGATGCAATATGCGAGCCACATTAAGGCTGATTTTGGCCGCCATACACAATATGTTGTTACGAATGGCTCAAAAGCAACTTATCAAATTGCACTGGGACATCGTGAGAGTTTGCCAACTGCAAAAATTGATGGATCGAAAATTATTTCAACCGTTGGCGCAGGTGATAACCACATGGCCGGCTATCAAATTGGAAAGGGGGCTGGGCATGACAAACGAATCTGCAATGATGCTTGCTAATAGGTTTGCTGCCGCAGTTATTCAATCACCATTGGCACGTTTAGATGCGGATGCAGAGGTAAAAATTGGAGGGCGTAAGACCAAAGGACCACTTGCCCACGCATTTTTATAATATATTTACCGTCCGCGGATGATTTTTGAACGATCGAGTTCTTTCACTTCGGATGGTGGCTGGCGTTTTATATGTTTTTGTAAAAAGAACGATGCGTTTATCACGACTTGTTTACGCATCGATGGATCAGTTAAAAAATGATCCCCATCTTCAAAAACGCCAAAATCTTCCAACCCAACCAAATTATCCTTAATTTCACTTATATGATCATAAGAAGAATATTCATCATGCGTACCTTGCTGTATTTGTGTGGCACATTTGATTTTTGAAAGGTAAGGAACTAAATCCATCTGGCGTATTTCATTCGCCAATAAAAATCCAATCTTGTTATCTTGAAGGCGTACGTAATCATGTTTCGTCATGAAATTTCTATTTTCTAATGCATCAATAGCATTAAGCGGAGTTTTCATCGGACGAAAAACCGGCCACAAAAAAACAAGCGATGACATGATGTTTGCATCATATGCCATAACAGTAACCGCGCACCCTAGCCCAGAAGAAACAACCGCCACCTTTTTATGATATTTTTTATTCCGAGCCCATTTTATAACGGATTGCAAATCTTCAACTGCCGTATCAATACAAAAGTTTTCTGCTTTTTTATCACTTCTTCCACATCCGCGACAATCAAATCGTAGAGTTGGGAACCCCATCTCAGATAATTTAACGTGAAATTTCCCATACAGATTATCAAAGCATCGCATAGATGATCCTTCAGGAAAATCATTCACCATAACGACCAAAGGGATATCATCTTTATTAACATCATACCCATTGCCATCATATATAAAGGCAATTTTATCGGTTTCGTTAATAGATAAATACTGTAATTCACTCATAATTTCTTCACAGTATGGGAGAATTAACCTAAATGGACAAGGAATTTAACCCTCGTCCATTTCAGCTTATTCGCCACCCTTGACTATCGGATCTATATATTGCACTTCCATATCCCACGGAAAATAAACCCAAGTATCTTGAGAGACTTCCGTCACAAATGTATCCGCCGTTGGCACGCCTTTTGGTTTCGCATAAACACATGCAAAATGTGCCTTTGGCAAATGTTCGCGAATAAGACGGTATGTATTTCCACTATCAACCAAATCATCAATAACAAGCCAACCTTCGCCGTCACCTGCATCAGATTCCTTTAGTACCGCGGCGTTACCTTGATTTGTATGGTCGTATGACGCTACGCAAAATGTTTCGATCATACGCAGATTAAGTTCACGTGCAATAATACATGCAGGAATCATACCCCCACGTGTTACCGCAATAATGCCCTTAAAATTTTCTTTTTGATCTAATAAACGCCAGGCCAAGGCCTTAGCATCTTGATGCATTTGATCCCATGTAACACAATATTTTTTTGGTGAATTGGTCATTTATTTATTCCCTCGTTTTATAAAATAGATAAGACCTTTATGTACCTACAACACTTTACCAAATATTTAAAGGATAGAATGTATAACGAGAGTATTAGAATAAAAAAGCCGGAAAATAATCCGGCTTTTTTATTACATATCTAATCCAGCTTTTCTGTTATCATTTCGAACGTCTTGAATAAGCTCTCGTGATGGCTGTTCTGTGATATCGATCAATTCAGCTAAACGCTCAGCACTTGGAACAAAATACACTCCACCTGCACTAATCTGGTTGATATTTGTAATGCTTGGATTCACCTCTTTTAACGCAACCGCGATCATTGTGGTTTCTTGACTTGGTAACAATACATCACTTGAATTTGCAAATGCCTGTAATTCAGGATTGCTTTCAATAAAGTGAGTTAACGTCTGCCCCTCTGGAACCAAATATGGTGTTAACCCTGTAGCATTTGCCGATTCCAACCTATCCAAGGCATTTTGTGCAATTGTGCTACCAATTTCAGAAACCGCTTGCAATCTTTCCGTTGCAACGCCATCGGTACCAAATAAACCATCCAATGAATAGGAAACACCAGTTTCTTGAACCATATAGGCCATGTTTGCATCATCGGCAACAGATACCTCACCACCCTCAAGGTCTGAGTATTCTTGAATAGTTGCTTCTGCAACGGCCATTCTTAAACCGTGATCCACCGTCATAACTGCCTGATTCACATCTACCTCTCCTGCTTCAACTAATGCAGCACCAGCAGGTGTTTCACCATTAATTTTTCCATCGCCTGCAGCATCCATAATCGTCGCCGCCGCGGCAATAACTGTTGTTGCATCAGCACTATTTGCAACAAATGTATCGATCGCTGAACTTAAGCTTGGATCTTCATAACCTGTATTACCTACAAATCCTTCAAAATTTGTAGACACTTGCACACCAGCATCAGCCATAGAAATAGCAGGAACACCACTATCTTGATCCACAGTATTTGTACTTGCACCTAATGCCATCACGGCACCAAACATGGCCGCAATGCTCTTTTTACCTACAAGAGATGTTCCCACTTTTGAAAGTACAGGTTTAGCCATTGCCATTTTTGGTTTAGCAAATAGAACACCAGCAACAGCAGCGAACGATTTTCTTAGGAAACTTTTATCAATTGGATTTGCGACACGTTCATCAATAACATTTTGAATCACAGACACTTTATCTTTTTGATCTGATTGAGAGACTGATGCAATTTCTAATAAAGCTTGATGATATCCAGCTTTATCCTTTTTTAACTTTGCGCTTTGCGCAGGATCAGAATCTTCTAAAAAATGTAGAACATCAATCAGGTCTGCTTTTCCAAGAGAAATGTCATTAAAATTTGAATCAGGATTATCCACCAATGCCTTTTCAAGACGTGATTTTAAGACGTCTAAACGCTCTTTATCTTCTTCATACGCGGTATTTACAACATTTTCTAATTCTTTGACTTTTACGCTTTCGACATGACTCTGGACTTTTGCAGCAATAGCCTTCACTTTACTGCTAAAGCCGTAAGGTTTTCCATGCATCATCGTTATAGTATGAATATCTACGATAGCTTGATTATATGTTTCAGGATCAGACTGTAATGTTGCAAGGACATCAGGATCAATTTTGTCCATGGCTTCTGCAAGTTTTTTACAGGCATTATCATCTGTTTTTATGTTTATATTTTTATAAACTACTGTGTCATCGGCAACAGCCTGACATAGTTTTACGCGGGCAGAATCAATAACACGCTGTTCATATTTTTGACGTTCTTCTACGAATGAAGATGTTCCATTTTCAACAGTCTTTAGGGCCGCTTTTAATTTTGCTTTTTCTAAACGTGTTAAAGATTGAACACCATCTTTTTGCACTTTAGAAACAACTGTTTTCCCACCATTTTCACGTAACACTGCTTTAATATTCGCAGATTTCATTGCCGGTTCACGTAAATTGTAAATTGCTTCAGGGTTAAGGTTTTGGCCACCTTCGAATAATGTCATTGTTTCATCAATATATGCGGCAATCGCGCGAACTTCATCTATATTAACCTTAGAAACAGGATTACCTTGCGCTACATTATGTTCTGATAGATTTGCCCTGACAGTTTGCTCTAGAGCTGAAAAAGGTTTTATTTTTTCAAAATTTGTATCATCTAATGCCATTTTTTGTATCTTTCACAGTAACATTTTTATTTAAACATATTTCATCACAATATGCTTAATGTGACGTTAACATATAATAAAATTCAATACAAATTATTTCTTATGTAAAAAAGTTAGCAAGAAAAATAATTCACCATCATTCGTGCAGCATCTTTTTCGGCGCGTTTTTTGGATGTACTACTTGCACTTTGTGGTGGGTGGCCGCCCAACGATACTTGTACCGTAAACTCTGGCGCATGATCAGGCCCTGATTGTCTAATGACTTCATAAACAGGCAACCCCAAATTATGTGCCTGCGACCATTCTTGTAATGTTGTTTTGGGATCACGTGGCGGTTCAACCATGTCATGCAATCGATTACCCAGCGCCTGTTTCACAAACGTCATCGCATGATCATAACCACCATCGAGATAAATAGATGCCGTTATTGATTCCATGATATCGGCCAAAATATTATCATTTTGTGCACCACCTGCCATACGCTCAGAATCGGAAAACACGATAAAATCACCCAATTTTAATTCTTTGGCAATATCAGCTAATGTTTCCGTACGAACGAGTGCTGTGTGACGTTTGGCTAACGCACCTTCTTTTTCATCTTTAAAATTGTTAAACAATAAATCCGCAACAATAAGATTGACGACACGATCACCTAAAAATTCTAACCGCTCGTAATCAATCCCTATTGAATCATGATGCGCCGATGCATGCGTCAGCGCACGATTAATATAAATCGTATCATTAAACGTATAATTCAAGATTGATTGGAGTGCGGCTATATCAGTCATTATTTTATCTTATCCAATAATCGATCATAACGCACGGTCCATGGCCATTTCCAAAACTCCCACAAATGCGCATGGCCATTTGTTGAAAAGAACAGGAACTCAGCCTTACCAATTAAATTTTGATACGAAACAGGCCCAACCATGTGTGAAACACGGCTGTCTTGTGAATTATCACGATTGTCGCCCATCATAAAATAGTGACCTGCGGGTACTGTATAAATTTTTGTATTATCCAATGGACCATTGTCGCCCTCTTCGTAAATTTTATGCACGACACCGTTCGGTAATATTTCATGATATTCACGCATACGTGCGACATTACCAAAACGATCTGTAACATCGTATTCATCAACCAACTCTCGATCAACAATTGATCCATTGATATATAAACGACCTGAGCGAACCTGTACCGTATCACCAGGCATACCTACAACACGTTTGATATAATCTGTTTTATTATCTGAAGGTAATTTAAATACAATTACATCACCCTGCTCAGGCTCTGTACCCATGATACGCCCTTTAAATGGAGCAATACCTAAAGGAAAGCTATATTTTGAATATCCATATGAAAATTTAGAAACAAATAAATAATCACCAACAAGTAATGTTGGTTTCATTGATCCCGATGGAATGTTAAATGGTTCAGCAATTGTAGATCGAATGGTCAATGCTAATAAAACTGCCCAAAAGGCTGTTTTTACTATTTCCATCCATTCTTGCTCTGCACCTTTTTCAGGCAAATCATAATTATCAGACATAGCAAATTTTTATAGTGTGCATGTGTATTTGTCGAGAGGGTAAATTTGCCATGCTTTCACCTTATTTTTCCCGTATGATAAATGAATTATGCGATTTTTAACCCTCACCATAATAATTTTAGTGTACCTGTCACCTCCTGTTCATGCACGTGGATTATCAATTATACGCGACACTCAAATTGAAACCATTTTAGAGAAATGGTCTGAACCCGTTTTAAAATCGGCTGGATTAGAGAATGATCAAGTACGCATGGCGCTAGTCAATAGCGGTGAAGTAAATGCATTCGTAGCAGGTGGCGCCAACATATTCATTTATTCTGGCCTTATCCAAACAGCCGAGTATCCAGAAGAAGTTATCGGTGTTATTGCCCATGAAATAGGACATATAACAGGTGGGCATTTAATTGCATCAAAACAAGCCATGAAAAGGTCTTCGTACCAATCCATTTTATCAACGGTTCTAGGAATAGGGGCGGCAATTGTAACAGGTAATGGCGGAGCAGCAGGCGCAATTTCATCTGGCGGATCTGGCCTTGCGATTAATAGCTTTCTATCACATTCACGTATACAAGAATCCGCGGCGGATCAAGCTGGTCTTAAATATTTAAAGGAAACTAATATTAATCCAAAAGGCTTGGTTAGTTTTCTTGAAAAATTAGAGGGGCAGGAACTCTTACCTGCTTCGCAACAATCCGAATACATGCGGACACACCCATTAACCCGCAATCGCGTCGATACAATGAGAGAGGGTGTAAAGGCGCTAAATATTCAAAAAAAATTAGGTGCGTCGTCGTTACAAAATGATTTTGAAATGATAAAGGCCAAATTATTGGCATTTCGCGAACCACATTTAGTTTCCCGCTACTATAACCAACAATCTGCTCATGATGTCGATCAATACGCCTATGGTATCATGCACTATCAACAAAAAGAGTTTAATACCTCTTTAAACATATTTGACAAATTAGTAAAAAATCATCCAAACAACCCATATTATGTTGAAATGCGTGCACAAATTTATCGCGATGCAGGTCAATTAGGTAAGGCAGAAATTGATTATCGCCAGGCATTACATTTGCTCAACGGTGATGCTCCACTTATTCAAATATCACTAGGACATATTCTTATTGAAAATCATGGAAATTTAAATCAAGCGGAAGAGTTGCTCTTAAAATCACTACAAAGTGATAATCGAGATAGCCGTGCCTATCGTTTATTGGCAACTATCAAAGGTCGTCAAAATAAAGAAGCCGATGCACAATATTATTTAGCAGAAGAAGCAATTGCATCTGGACGTAAACAAGAAGCAAAAAGATTGGTGCATTTAGCCTTACAGTCAAAAACATTATCACCATCATTAATGGTCAAAGCAAATGATTTAAAGATGTACTTGAATCGTTTGCCTGAGGGATAAGAATATATATACTATAACAAAATCGAAAGGGTTTAGGACATTATGAACAAACTATTACTAGGAACGGCATTAATCTTATCATTAGGAACATCAGATGTGATGGCAGGCGATTTTTCCAAATCTGATATTGAAAATATTATTAAAGAATACATTCAAAATAATCCTGAGGTGATCTTAGACTCCGTTGAATCATACGGTAATCAACAGCAAAAGGCCGAAGCAGCAGATCGTCAAAAATCAATTGAAAAACATTTAACTTGGTTAGAAGATAACGCTCTTTTACCAGTCGCAGGAAATCCAGATGGTGACGTTACTGTCGTTGAATTTTTCGATTATAATTGTGGTTACTGTAAAAAGGCCGTATCTGATGTTATGACCCTGATGGAAGATGACAAAAATGTAAAATTTGTTTTCGTTGAAACGCCCATTTTAGGGCGCACATCTGAAATAGCTGCAAAATGGGCTATGGCCGCACAAATGCAAGACGCCTATTTAGAATATCACATCGGTTTAATGCAACATCGTGGACCGTTAAACGAGATGTCTTTAGAAACTGTTGCCAAAAAAGTAGGTTTAGATATTCAAAAATTACGTACAGATGCTGAAAGTGAAGAAATAGCAAAAAAGGTGACCGAAAAATCACGTAAGGCTGCGCAAATGGGAATTAGCGGCACACCAGCATTTGTTATTGATGGTCAATTATATGGTGGATATATCGGCCTTGATAAAATGCGCGAAGCAGTAAAAGAAGCAAGAGAGAAGTAGGAAAAATAAATGTTTCCAAAATTTTTAGGATTTATATTTGTTGTTGCCATTGGGTATTTGTTATTTCAATCATATGGATATCGATATGTCCTAGACCATATTCGTACAAATGCCGATGTTGAAATGGTCATTGGACGACCGAATGCTCCAATAAACATTTTAGTTTACATGGATTATACATCAGATGCTTCAAAACAATTGGACACCAAACTGGTTAGTCTCTTATCATCTGATCCAGATGTTAATGTACTCATCCGTCCTGTGGCTACCTCACAAAACAATTCTGAACTTTTAACACGTCTTGCTTTTGCGGCTCAAAAAGAAGGAAGCTTCATGGATATGCATAATATTACAATGCAATCTAATATTGATTTTAACGAAAATCGTATGGCAACATCCTTCCAAGCAATGGGCATTAATTATCCTCGTTTAAAAGCAAACGCACTTTCGATAGAAACAGAAAAAGAAATTGAAAAAATTAATACAGAGCTACTGCTTCTTGGTGTTGATTCTATCCCAACATATTATATTGAACATATTAAGATGGAAGGCGCATCGGATTCTGTACAAAATATCATTAGTATAATAGATAAACTAAAATCTGGGCGTCTATAAAAAAACAATAAATACTTTATAATAAACCTATTGAATTTATAATAAACATGCTTCAATAAGGTCGATATGTTTCGACGCCGTACCCCTCTCACTTTTTTACAAAGTCTTCGCCAAATTTTATGGCCTCGTATGGGGTGGTGGCGATTCATAAAATATTATCGTTTACGCATTGTGCGACTTTCTTCATCTGCGGAATCAATTGCTATTAACCTTGCTGGTGGTTCCGCCATGTCTTTTACCCCCTTCTTCGGCATTCATATTTTTGGTGGTATGGGCATGGCATGGATACTGGGGCACCGTATAAACCTGATCGCCTCAACTGTTGGCACATTTGTTGGTAATCCATGGACATTTCCGTTTTTATTATTCGCTAGCTATAGTTTAGGTGGGTGGATTTTATCCTTTTTTGGGTCAAACGAAGGTGAAATTGATTTGAATCCTGATGTTGTTGAACAACATGGTGAAAATTTACTCTCTTTTCTTTCAGACAATTTTGCAGATATTTTTATACCGACAGCTGTTGGCGGAACATTATTAGCAATCGTAAGTTTTCCAATCTATTATTTTTTGTATTTCTATTTAGTTCGCGGTGCGCAACGAGCCCGTAAATTACGAATGAGACAGAAACAAAAGAAGCTCTTTAATAAAAAATCTCACGGAGAATAAGTATGATTATTGGTCTTGGCGAAGATTTAGTAGAAATAAAGCGTATTCAACGATTGATAGAAGAAAAAGGGGATCGCTTTTTACAAAAATGTTTCACAACATCTGAAATTGAACTGGCAGATAATCATAAAACAGATGACCGTAGGGTGTCTTATTTTGCAAAACGTTTTGCAGCAAAAGAGGCGTGCCTAAAAGCGTTGGGCACAGGAATGCGTGAAGGTTTATCTTGGCATGACATGAGCGTGAGCAATGACGATTTAGGTCGACCTGTATTAACGGTTAGTAATGGTGTTGCGGAACGTTTATTATCCTTAGTGCCCAGTGGGCAACAACCACGTATTCACATCACATTGGCCGATGAGGCGGGTTTGGCCAAGGCAACTGTTATTCTCGAAACCGTTTAAAATAATAATTTCTGTACGTTTTCATCTTCATCGTTTAAAAGAAACACATGAGTGACGATAAAGAACCCAAAAAATCATCTGGTCGCCAAACGGTGCGGGACAAGGCTGTTCGTGTAAAAACGGCGCGTGGACGTAAAAACAGTTCGACACGATGGTTGCAACGTCAACTTAATGATCCTTACGTGCGCGAGGCACAACGATTAGGGTACAAGTCACGCGCAGCGTTTAAATTAAAAGAACTAGATGAACAACTCGGTTTGATTAAAAAGAATACTGTGGCGGTTGATCTGGGCGCTGCTCCCGGTGGATGGTGTCAGGTTTTAAATGAACACAAGGCTGATCACATTGTCGCTATTGATTTGATTGAGGTGACCGAAGTTCCAAATATTGAATTTATTCAAATGGATTTTACCGATAATGATGCGCCAGACAAATTGATTGAAATGTTAAATGGCAAACGCCCAAATTTAGTATTATCCGATATTGCGCCCAATACAACAGGGCATCAAAAAACAGACCATTTGCGCACGATGGCCTTGGTTGAAATGGCATGGGATTTTGCCCTCAATACATTGGCCGATGGTGGACATTTCGTTGCCAAGGTTTTCCAAGGTGGGACGGGTAAAGAATTATTGGATCAAATGAACCCTCACTTTGAAAAAATTAAACATGTGAAACCAAAGGCCAGCCGCAAAGGATCGCCTGAAACATATTTGGTCGCCCTGAATTTTAAATCAACGGTTTAGGCGTATAATTTTCGAGTTTTTTCTTGAGTGGAACACCGTCCGTTGAAACGATTGCCGCGTTTAAATAAAATGCACTTTTTAGATCTGTTGCATCTGTATTAACCGTTACCATTGGCCATACGATGACATTTCCAATACCTTCACAAATACGATCTAATGCTTTGTATCCATCAGTTTGTGTGAGTTCGCTCGCGTATTGAGCGTTATGCGGGACATGTTTCAAAATTTCGATTTGTGATTGAGGGGAACCATCATCCATTGCGCGGAACTGTTCCCACAAAACATCACTTTCTTGAATTTCCTTGATCCCCATGTCTATGTTTTCTTGTGTCGCACTCGGGTTATCTTTACGAAAAGATGCGATTTGAGCCATATATTCTACGAAATGATTACTCATTTTGTTGTTCCACCAATCATCAATATGTGTAATATGCGCATCTTCAAATAATGGCCTGATCATTTCTTGTTTATCACCTAAATGCGGTGTTAAAAGGTCAACCATATTATCCGCGATATAGGCACATACAGCAGAGAATATTTGTACAAGGTCGTTTTCTTGCATGACGGTTAATGTAACTTTCGCTGTGGTTGATGGGATGGTCTGAATTTTGAAACAAGTGGCCTATTATCATCTGTTTCTAAAGCAATAATCAAATCATAGGTAAGTGGAGCATGAATATTATCGCTATCTTGGGTCGGAGATAATAGAACATGCATGTCTACACCATCGATTAATTGAACCGTTTGCTTTAATTTTTTAAATCCATCTAATTCCGAAAAGGATGGATAGGCATAAGACACTTTATGTGGGGTGTATCGCATTATATCAACTTCTTTATCTATTGCAGTGTCCATTTTTGCATCAAAATGCGATAAAAGAGATGGAAATTGGTTTAAAACCTCTGATCCAGCCTTGAAATGGTCGCTATATGCCGCTTCACTATGACTTTTTAGCTCTTTTAATGACAAAATATAAAGTTCCATGAAGTTTTGACCATCCATGTCAACATTCCACCAATCGTCAATATCATGAAATTGCATATCACATGGGATTGTTAGATTGCTTGCTTGTGCATCGAGCTCTTGAAAAAAATGGGGAGAGCTCACGAAATCAGCAATGATTCCGCAGACTTTATTAAAGTGATCAAGGAGGTTAAATTCATCATAAAATTTCATAATATTATGTATATTTAAAAGAAGGTGAATTTACAAGTTTTATTTTGTATAAAAGGCCCCATGATTATTAAAGCACCAACACTAAATGATATTGAAAAACTAGCCTCTATTCACCGTGCATCACGGATTGAATATGAACGCGGTATTATTTTTGACGATGATTTAGAACGTGACGATATCAATCATTTTGTCAAAAATTGGCAAGAATGGATGAATGATGATGAGATTTTTAAATTATGCTTAGAAGATGCAGGCGAAATAAAAGGTTTTATTCTTTATGGGCGAACAAAAACACGACCAGCATTCGATCAAGGTGTTGTGCCCCGTTATGGTGCAGAAATTTATGCGATTTTCATTGACCCAAACCACTTTCGCAAAGGACACGGAACAAAATTATTCAAGGCTGCGTGTAAAGATCTTATCGATAAAAAATTGACGAGTATGATTTTATGGACATTGAAAAAGAATAAAAAATCTTCGGCATTCTACAATTCATTTGGCGGTGAAAAAATTGCGAAACAACGTGTTGATATGGGTGAAAAATCATGGGCAGAAGAATCTTGCTTTGGTTGGCGTGATATTAAGAAAATGACAATATAAAAATATTTGCAGAAAGAATTTTAAAACTAAATCATAGCCACCCATGTGAAAAAAATAGTGAAATTTCTTCGCTCCAAGCACAGAATCCAGAATGCGCAAAAAGCATTATAAATCATTGGGCACAAGCGCAACGAAAAGTACAAGTTCGTTATGAATTATTAGAGTTACCACGTGTTGCGGGTGTTTTTAAATCACAGGTTAGTGTAATAGGTTTAGAATCTGATGTTATCCCCCAACAGGGAGAAGGAAAAACTAAAAAAACTGCAGAAAAACAGGCGGCGGAAAGATTGCTCCCACTACTTTCCCTTACAACCTAAAAAATAAATTTGCATTTTAATTTAGGAATCAGGTGTAATGGTCATGTGATATTTCATCACGTCTTATTATTTATTCGCCAAAGGATTCTATTTGACCCTTAACGACAATATAAACAGAAGAAGAGTTTCATTCCTTATTTCAGGAGTGTTTGAGGTGGCCTTGGCCGCCTTTTTTATTGCCTATAAACCAACCAAAAACGGAGGATAACAAACATGGCCAAATCAACACGCAACAAAATCAAAAAAAATATTACTGAATTTCGCAATCCAAAGGGTGGCAAGAAAGCGGTAAGAGAATCTGCGTTTTTTGAAGAGGCTCAAGGATGGGATCCACTGGAAAGTGAAATTGATAGAAACCGGGATAAATCATATTTGAAAACGGTGAAGCCAAGGTCAGATGGGCAAAAGGAATTAATGGATGCGATTGATCAAAAAAATCTAACGCTTGCCTTGGGGCCTGCGGGAACTGGTAAAACATATCTGGCCGTATCAAAAGCGGTTGAAGCATTAGAAAAAGGTGAAGTTGAAAAAATTATTTTATCACGTCCCGCGATGGAGGCCGGTGAATCCCTTGGGTTTTTACCAGGCGCGTTGGAAGATAAAATGGCACCATATTTACGCCCATTATTTGACGCGTTGGGGGATCGTCTGGGTGGTAAAAAGGTACGCCAATATATGGAAGATGGAACAATCGAAATCGCACCCGTGGGATTTATGCGGGGACGTACATTAAACAATGCATTTGTGGTCATTGACGAGGCACAAAATTGTACCTATCAACAATTGAAAATGTTGCTATCACGCCTTGGGTGGAATTCAACAATGGTCGTGACGGGTGACCCAGCGCAATCGGATTTATTGGATGGCATGTCGGGATTGTCGGACATTGCAACAAAACTGCAAATTAATGGCAATATTGGGTCAGTGCGATTGCAACAAGAAGATATCGTCCGTCATCCACTGGTTGCAGAGATGTTAGAAGTCCTTTAAATATATCTCCTGTAAAAAGGAGATAACGATGAAGAATTTACAATTTGTTTTATGGGGCGTTGTTGCGCTGACCTTTATCGGGTTTATTATTATTTCCTTACCTAAAAAGGAGACATCATCGCCTTCTATTGCAATGCCTATTGCAGGATTTAATAAGGGAACTCATTTTACCTTAACGGATCATAATGGTGATGTTTTTAACAGTAACGATAAAATCGCTGAAGGTGAATATAGCCTTATCTTTTTTGGGTTCACACATTGTCCTGTCATTTGCCCAACAGAATTACAAAAATTCGCAGAAATAATGGATGAATTACCAGCACAGGTTGCCAATAAAATTCATCCGTTATTTATTACAATTGATCCAGAACGCGACACCGTGAATGTTTTAAAAGACTATGTACCATTATTTCACCCATCAATCGTTGGTTTGACGGGTGAAGTAGCAAATGTTCATAAAATTTTAAAGACATGGAAAGTGTTTTATACCAAGGTTAATGACCCAGAATTCACGGAATATACGATGGATCATTCAACATATGCTTATTTAGTTGATGATAACATGACGATAAAGTCATTATACCGTATGAAAAATACAAGTGATGATATTGTCGACAATATCTCTAAAACATTAAACTAGGCATTAAATCCGCGTGTACGCACAGGTGGTACAGATGTATTTTCCGCAATAACAACCCTTGTCACTGGCTTCATATCCTGATTTAACTGATCGAAAATATCATGTAAAACAGGTTTTTGTATTGCAAGTATTGATTTTAACTCACTCACTTGTATTTCTTTTTCGACAACTTCTGTTAACGCTATTTCATGTGATTTTTTCGACAACCCAGCCGTTCGTGATTCATCATCAAATGAATATGTTTTTGACGATACCCCTGATGCAACTGCGCTTGCGATATCTTCCCCTGCATGTTCTTCAATCGCTGCATTAGCAAGAGATACAGCACCACCTAATGGGCCTCCATACAATAATCCGCCACTAACTCGTGCTACAGCCGATATTTTATCATCCGTTAATTCACGATAAACATTCCCCACAATAGGAAGATGATGCAGAGGATTTACAATATCTAACAATTCACCAAAACTAAGTGATGGCGCAGTAACCTTTATGTTTTCGACACCATCTGCAAGTGATAAAGTTGCGGTTGATGTTGGAACAGATTGTGCAGATTCATTATGCTTCCATACAGGGACAGATCCAGCCATACGATCATTGTCAAAATGATTTTGACGTACGTAATAAGGCGTTTTTTGATTTGCAATTTCAACCATAGTTTATTTTTTGCAAATTATGTGCCAGAATCAAGATATGAGCCAATTTTTATATAAAATATCTTTAAATAACTGTAATGACGTTGATAAATATGTCATCAAACAAGCAATCAATACTCACATCCCCCGTACAGAGATTATTTCGGATAATGAAAATAGTGATTTAATATTATCTGGCGACACTTCTTCACCGTGCCGCATTGGTAACATCTTAGACCATATCGAACGTGAAATGTTTAATAATCAATATCCAGACTACATAGAACATAGTCATTATTTTTTAGACTGGAAAGCATCGCAACTTACTATTCAAAAAGAAGTGTATGATTTAAGCGATCGTGAAAAAACATTAGTTGTGGAACTTCTGCTATCAAAAGATAAGGGGTGCACACGCGGTTATTTATTAGAAAAAATATGGGATTATAGATCAGATTTAGAAACCCACGCGCTAGAAACCCAAATTTATCGCCTACGACAAAAAATAGAATCTGAACCCGACAACCCAACAAGACTCATTACAATTGACGGTGGATATCAATTGCGTCCCTCTCAATAAACCTCAAATGATTATTCTTTTTCCATTGTGCATTGCAATGGTTGTTCATTTTCACGAGCATAGTCCATGACTTGCATCACTTTAGTTTCTGCAATTTCGTAACTAAAAATACCACAAATTCCAATACCGCGACGATGGATATGAAGCATAATTTCCGTTGCTTCATCCTGATTTTTATTAAAGAATTTTTGTAAAATTTCGATAACGAAATCCATCGGCGTATAATCATCATTCAATAAAATAACCTTGTACATTCTTGGTTTTTTTGCTTTTGGTCTTGGCTTTAATAACGTATCCGCCTGATGATCTAAATCATCATCAGGGTTAAAAGGTTCATTATTATCATCATGATTCATAAAGGTACCAAAGTAACGATGTATTAATACGCCATTGACGATCCATAAAATGAAAATGCATCATCTTGGATCAATTTATGAATGTTTGTATCAATTTCAACTGTGTAATCCGTTGATCCCATAATTTTTCCTGTCGCAATATCAATCATTTTCAAATTAACCATGATTTCTTTCCCTGCTATACCGTATGTGCCCGTTACAACACGCCCAACCTTGTACTCACCACGTATAGAATCAATATCACGTGACATCATATATTCACCACCCTCGGCGATATCTCCATGACCTTGCTTAATATTCACGCTACTTCTTAATTTCAATTCTGAAACATCATGTCCACGATGAACAAGACGAGTTGATGCTTGCTCACTTACCACACGACCAAAGCTGTGTGATTTTTCCATTGTGTTGATATTAGACAATGTCCCAACAATTAATGGTGTGTTGTTTCCAGGTGCCATATTGGCCTGATGTAAAATACGATCAACCGCACGATATGTTTCATACGCGAGTTCGTTATCTGTGTAAGACTCATTGCCATTCCACCACCAACTTCTCTTCATTGCTTGCGTCGATGTGCGGCCATCATAATACGGGTCATTTTCATACTGTCCGTAATGTGAGTAATGTCCATTACACGCGGACAAGAGAACAAGGGATAAGATAAATAATGACGATTTCATAAAAATAGGCTCCAAATAAAAATTTATGTTCAAAGTGTAGCAGGAGCGTAAAAATATTCAAATCCTTAATTTGCAGGTGATTGAAACTTTTTCAAAGGGGACTTTTCTACTTAAAAATGCTAAATACAAATAACCATGTCATCTGTTATCAATCACATTCCTGAGCTCACCACCCTTATTAAAAGGGCCGGTGCATCCATTATGGAACATTTTCACCATGGGTATGACATTTCCTATAAAGATGACAAATCACCTGTAACAAATGCAGACAGCGCATCAGAAAAAATCATACTTTCTGGATTAGAAGGGCTTTTTCCTGAAATACCAGTTGTATCTGAAGAAACAACAGTCCCTGATGTAAGTAATGAAACACAATTTTGGCTCATTGATCCATTGGATGGCACAAAAGAATTTATCAAAGGTACACACGATTTTACGGTGAATATAGGTCTCATTCGTGATGAAAAACCTGTATTTGGATTAGTGTATTTACCCGCCAGTGATGATTTATATTATGGCGGCGAGGGAGTAGGCGCATTTTTTAATGGTTCTCCTATCTCAACACGACCCTATAATATAAATGATGGCCTACGCATAGTCGGACGAAAAGACCATCCCCATAAAGATAAGCTGGAAAAACGGCGTGCCTTTTTAAAAGGGCATAAAGTCAAAGATTATGTCATACGTGGATCATCTTTAAAATTTTGCATGGTTGCCGATGGGCAGGCGCATTTATACCCGCGATTTGTCCCAACATACGAATGGGATACCGCCGCCGCCCATGCCATTTTACTGGAAACAGGTGGCGATATCATAGATTTTAATACAAAAGAACGACTAAAATACGGAAAATTCAATCAAGAATATTTGAATAGTTATCTGGTCACAGGAACGAATGATGTGTTGGAACAATTGCTTTAAATAATATTATAATCACGTTTCATCGCATTCATAATCTCTATGATTGATGGATCATTTACATTATCATGTGCGCCGGATTTCCCCCATACACATCCAAATATATTATCTGTTAATCCAAATCCACGGCCACCATTGAGGAACAAATTTGTCCAACCAATAAAGTTGGACCATGGGTCAACGGTAATCGATATATCATTATTAATATAAACATTCATTTCTGTCTGACCGCGGCAATCAATAACAATCGATAATCGTTGCCCTATGACATTATTCGCCAATGTGGGAAGGTTAGGAGAACTATCAAAACGAAATGCTTTTAAATCTCCGTCTTCGACAAAAAATGCAGCACTACCATATGGGCCATAACTCGTACTTCCCAATAAAAGCAAATCACCATTGGCCTGAACATCAACCGTAAAACCAAACATAAATCCATTTGCCATCGTCATGATATCACCGCAATGCAATCCTGCATTAGTGGATTTAGGGACCATACCCCCAAAACCATCGAATGCCGTATCATCATAAGTCCAATTATCGTTTAAAATGTCCATGGTGTTGCCGTTCAATGCACCGATGGATGAAAAATCATTGCCATTAACGATTGTTTTACCGTAATGAGCGTGCGTATAAAAATTCAAGTTCGTAACATTCAAAATTGGATCTTCGTATGGAGTATTGTTTGCACCTAATATATGAGCAATCTGTTGTGCTTCACGTTTTATCATTATTTGATATGATGCCGCCGTTGGATGAACATTGTCAGCCAGTTCTAAATCAACATAGGATGGCAAAAGATAGATGCCATCATTTTCTTGAACCACTTCAATTTGTGCTTCGCGCATATCTTGCCATGAAATTTCGTGATTATAATGTGTTATATAATGCCCAAGCGGTCGAATGAATATATGGGTTAGTGCGGATAAATCAGGATCATTTTTAAGTTCGTCCACCAATCCCTGCAAATTTGTTTTCCACGCGAATTTTGACCCATAACTTCCTCCATCATTGGTTCCAATACCAATTAATGCGGCATTGATATTGGCCAAATTGGCGGCGTTGTCATTGGTAATACGCGCCGTGTAATACGCACCACGTGCACCAGCATCATAAAAATCAGCAAGGTTTAATCCCCCTTGCGCCGCGTCATAGATTGTCCCATCCATATCATATGTTGATAGTTCCGATATATAATCAGACGCATATGTTGATGCGGTTCCATTGGCAATTGAATCACCAATCATAAGTATGGATAGAGGAAGCGCAGACGTAGAAATACGTCGCGCCGAGGCACGATTGATAAATGAAAGCATAAAATTCTCCTAAAAAAATAAAAATGGATAGCATGTTCAAGACGCAATTATCCATTTATTAAGAATATAATCCTATAAAATAAACAATTTGTCAAGTACTTATTATTTGTCGTAACAATAAATTTATGAGTAAAACAAAAGACATTATAAATACGGTTGGCGTATTAGGGCTATGTTGGACTGGTTTCTCCGCGGTGGCTAATTATACCTTTGCACAGAATAATCCAAATTGCATGACTATAGAATCAAACTTTAATTTTCGTGGAGCCCCTCTAGAAATGATTATGATGCCTGATATTATGTATCTTTTGGGAAGAAAAGACTGTCCACTAGGATATAGACTGCAATAAAAATAAGGGGTGATAGATTCCCCTTGCTTTTCCTCGCAAAAACCCTATATTTCGTGGTGAATTGGTATGAATTCAAATAAATTTTTGACTTTATAAGTATGAGGAGCAATTAAGATGAGTAAAGAAAAATTTGAGCGGAATAAGCCGCACGTGAATATCGGAACAGTTGGTCACGTTGACCACGGTAAGACGACATTGACGGCAGCGATTACAAAATATTTTGGTGACTTTAAAGGTTACGATGAGATTGACGGAGCGCCAGAAGAGCGTGAACGCGGTATCACAATTTCAACAGCACACGTTGAATATGAAACTGAAGGTCGTCACTATGCTCACGTTGACTGTCCAGGTCACGCGGACTACGTGAAAAACATGATTACAGGTGCTGCACAAATGGATGGTGGTATCTTGGTTGTGAACGCGGCTGATGGTCCAATGCCACAAACACGTGAACACATCCTTCTTGCACGTCAAGTTGGTGTACCAGCGTTGGTAGTATTCATGAACAAAGTTGACCAAGTTGATGACCCTGAGTTGTTGGAATTGGTTGAAATGGAAATTCGTGAACTATTGTCTTCATATGAATTCCCTGGTGATGATATTCCAATTATTGCTGGTTCTGCTTTGGCAGCGATGGAAGGTCGTGACCCAGAAATCGGAGAAAACAAGATTAAAGAATTGATGGAAGCTGTTGATTCATACATTCCAGAACCTGCACGTCCAGTTGATAAGCCATTCTTGATGCCTATCGAAGATGTGTTCTCAATTTCAGGTCGTGGTACAGTTTGTACTGGTCGTATTGAGCAAGGTGTTGTGAATGTTGGTGATGAAGTTGAAATCGTTGGTATCAAAGATACAATGAAAACAACAATCACAGGTGTTGAAATGTTCCGTAAGCTTTTGGACTCAGGTCAAGCTGGTGATAACGTTGGTGCGTTGTTGCGTGGTACAAAACGTGAAGAAGTTGAGCGCGGCCAAGTATTGTGTCAACCAGGTTCAATCACGCCACACACAAAATTCACTGGTGAAGCATACATCTTGTCAAAAGATGAAGGTGGTCGTCACACACCATTCTTTGCTAACTACCGTCCACAGTTCTACTTCCGTACAACAGATGTTACAGGTGTTGTAACTCTTCCTGCGGGAACTGAAATGGTAATGCCAGGTGATAACGTAAACATCGATGTTGAATTGATTGCTCCAATTGCTATGAACGAAGGTCTTCGTTTTGCGATCCGCGAAGGTGGACGTACTGTTGGTGCTGGTGTTGTTGCTAAAATCACTGAATAAATAAATACTTTTTTAAAAGCCCTGCCTTTTGGTGGGGCTTTTTTATGTTCTAAAACATATATAAATCGTTCTATTGTGAACTTTTAACATTCATATGTTCCGATCCCCAATCACGCATAGACAACATAATAGGTTTCAATGTTCGCCCATATTCTGTTAGCGAGTATTCTACCTTTGGTGGAACTTGCGCATAAACCTCACGATGAACAACTTTATCTATCTCTAACTCACGAAGTTGATTTGTAAGCATGCGTTGTGTAACACCCTCAATAGTGTTTTTTAGCTCACCAAATCGTAAAACATCATTTTGTAAAAGTAGGAAAATTATCACTGGTTTCCAACGTCCACCAATCACGGCTAACGTCGCTTCAACGGAACACCCATAAGGCCCATTACATTTTTTTGCTTCTACCATATCTATTCAACTTTCCCAATAGTTACTATTTTGTAACTATATATAAATTTTGTGCGTACTTGTTATTTTGTTTATTAGTTATATCATACTTTTTGTATTTAACAACAAACACAAAAAAATGAGGATTTCATGGAACACGACATTACTTACTACGCAAAAAAACGTCATACAGCAAAGGCGTATGAGCCAAATAAAAAGATATCAAATGGAAACATGGAAAAGATTAAAGAGCTATTGCGCTATAGCGCGTCCAGCACGAATTCTCAACCATGGCATTTTTTAATTGCGTCAACAGATAAAGGAAAATCACGAATTGCAAAAGCAAACGAGGCGATGTATCCCTTCAACAATCCTTCCATTTTAGGTGCATCACATGTTGTTGTATTTTGTAGCCGGTTAACAATTGAAGAGGACCACCTATCAAAAGTTTTAGAACAAGAAGAAAAAGACGGCCGTTTTGACGCTGACCCTGCATTCAAAGAACAAATGGATGCTGGGCGCAAATTTTTTATCAATCTTCATAAACATGATTATAAAGATGTTCAACATTGGATGGATAAACAAGTTTACCTAAACATTGGTCAGTTCTTACTTGGTATTGCGACACTTGGCATTGACGCCACTCCTATGGAAGGAATTGATGTAAAATCAATTGATGAAGAATTTGGATTGCGTGAAAAAGGTTATACAAGCCTGGTCGCGGTAACATTAGGATATCATCATCCTGAAAATGACTATAACGCGACTCTACCTAAATCACGTCTACCTTATAGCGAAATTTTAACCGAGGTTTAAAAATAAATGATTAGAAAATTTTTAATCACAGGTGCCACAGATGGTATCGGCCTAGAGACAGCAAAAATGCTTCTTGAAAAAGGTCATCATGTTCTTCTTCATGGTCGTAATTCTGAAAAACTGCAAAAGGTCGAAACTGAATTATCTCAGATAGGAAAAGTGGAAAGTTATACCGCTGATTTATCGAATTTTGATGATGTGAAAACATTGGCAAAAACCATCAGTGAAAACCATAACCATTTGGATATATTAATTAACAACGCTGGCGTATTCAAAACATCAAACCCGATTACACAAGATGGTTTTGATGTGCGTTTCATGGTTAATACGATTGCACCTTATTTATTAACTCAAAAATTACTGCCCTTATTTCCAAAAAATGGCCGCATAATTAATTTGTCCTCTGCGGCACAATCATCTGTTAATTTAGACGCACTGTCGGCAAAAAATGGTGCGTTAAATGATATGGATGCTTATTCACAAAGCAAGTTAGCCATTACCATGTGGTCACGTGTAATGGCGAATACTATTGACCAAATAATGATTGCGGTTAACCCAGGATCATTATTAGCAAGTAAAATGGTAAAGGAAGGTTTTGGAATTCCTGGTAATGATTTGTCAATTGGTGCAAAAATTATCGCACGCTTATCTTTAGATGATGAATTTACTGATAAATCTGGTCAATATTTTGATAATGATAACGGTTCTTTTTCTCATCCACACCCTGATGGTCTGGATGATGGTAAATGTCAGGATGTTGTTCAGATAATAGAAACTATTATTTCATCACAAAATAAATAATGGCGGGAGGATGGGTTTCACATCAAATATCTTATTGCACTGATATAAAAACGATAAATGTTAAATACAAATTTAACATCTACCCCCCAATTATACCCCCCATTGTGTTTCTCTACGTGCAAATAAAAATACCATGCCTCTGAATACTTTTCGTTCCACAATTCACCTCCCTAAACGAGGTACTAATTATTCCAACTGTTATAACGGAGTCAAAAGGCGATCAAGAAACTAAAAGTAGAAAAAATACAAATAAGTCATTGATTTTAATTGTTTTAATTTTGAAAAAAAATAAAAAAAAACTTTGAAAAAATCAAAACACAGTCAAGAAAAGCTACATTTATGCCCATATTGGTACATATCCAGCTCTTGGATGCTCTATATCAGCAATTTTAAACTAATTCTTGTTCTTCCGCTTTTTTTAATTACTTTGGTTGTCTGTGCCGCGTTTTTACTGTCAATGCCGAAGCGCTCACACAGTGTTGCATTTTTCATTCTTTCACCGCTTAAATATTTTAATACCAGCATGCTGATAGCACGCTCTAGTTCTTTCTGCGGGAGTCATTTCTGAAAAAGATCGCGGAGCAAATAAAACAGCCTGCATTGAATTATTGTTGTCTCTAAAATCAGGAGCAGGTAGTTGGAATAATTCTGCTTGTGATATTACTTTATCCAGTCCACTTCCTTGCTCTTCACATAACCCCATTCTTCTCATTAATGATGCAATTGTTTCATTTCTAGATTGGGGAGGTAAATCAATCATTCTGTTCGTTTCAAACCAAAGGTCGACCAGGATTAGTAATTTCAATTCGATCAGAAAAAAATTTCAATTTGAGGTCCGGCTCCTGTTATTGTCATGTCCTGATGAATTAAAGCATTAGCAATTAGTTCACGCATTGCCAATGCAGGAAACAAAGGTATTTCTTCTCTCAATGCTTTACCGATATATTCATTAGTCGGAATCAAAGCATTAATGTAATTCATCAGTCCTTCAAATCCGTTAGCATACCCTTTTAAACCATCTCTTCTGTGCGTAACCATTGAGGATCTGTTATTACCTTGGTATGCAATTAACCGAACCCCTTTTCGAGATAGAGAAGTGTCAAACTCACTAATATCATTAGCAAAAAGTAATCCTCCCATATTTGTAATATTCCAATAATTAGAAACATCTCTCTTAATTAACTTATCTGCCTCTAGTTTACCTAAAATCAACTCTTTGTTTTCAGGTAAGGGTTGTCTTGTCAGTGTAAAGTAACTCGAATAATCTAATAGTTGCAGAAGTTCGTCGGAGGAGAGAAATTGCTTAGCGATACCTGTTTCCCATGTGTATGGTTTTATTTTTTCAACTAAATCAACTAAGCGTTCAGGATACTCAGTTAATTTGGGTGTACCGCTTCCTATACGAATATAAGGAATGTTTTAAAAAGAAACAGGAGCACTAGTAGCCGCAGGTATTTCTAGTAGTACGACTTCTCCTTCAGGGTGAGTAACCTTATCAAATTTGAAATTTAAACTTGGCGTTAATTGTTGAGCGAGCCATAATTCCAAAACTTGATTGCCTATAGTTTTAGAGTCTGGATCAAAATTTGTTCCTAAAATTGATTTGTCACTATCTGAAACTCCCCATACAACATATCCCACCATCTTTACCAGCCAAATACGCGCACTGTTTGAAATTGCCGAGCACAATACTCCTATTTTTTTAGGATCACAATTGTTATGCTTAAACTCTAGCCATGATTTTTCTGATGAAACATCATAGTAAGCTATCAACCCAACAAAATATTTTCTTTTCTTATGGGTTTCAGAGGGTATGTCAGACATATTTTAATGTTTTAATCGGTTTATATAAAAAAGTAAATATAGTCCTAGAGTCTTAGTAATAATCCTATCATATCATTTACAAAACGTTGGCCATCAATTGATGTGACAACCTTCATATTATTATTTTTAGTCACATTTTTTTCGTTTCTCAGCAATTGTCATGCCACGTGTATGCGTGCCATCCGTTTCAATGATAACATCCATTGATTTGAGTGTGCATGCATCAGGGGCCCCCAATCAAATAATAGGCCGCCCAATGCGTCATAAACCAGTGCCCCTTGCACACCTATTTCCAGTTCAATACCTGATATAAAATGTTGCATGAGTGAACGAATATCATCATACATGCGGTGTCCCTTTAATCGATCAAATTCATCAATTGGAATAATGATGTCATTGCATGGGTCAAGTGGTACAAGAATTTTTTGGAACAGATGATTGAAATACAATATCTGCGGCATGAGGATCAACAAAGATATTAAAATTCGGCAACACGGTTTTGATTGCCTTCAACGTCAATTGCGCCCCCCATAATGATCACTTCTTTAATCTTATTTTCAATTGTTGGATCCATCTGTAACGCACGCGCAACATTTGATAATGGCCCTAATGTGAGAATAGTTAGTTTGCCTGAATTTCCATGTGCTAATTCAACAATTTTTTCTGGTGCAATACCGTCCAATTTAAATGTTACATCAGACATATCTAAGCCATCCAAACCACTTTCACCGTGGCAATTCGCGGTAACCAAATCACACTTTAATGGTGAAGGGTTTCCTGTATGCATTGGAATATTTGTATACCCTGCCATATGTTGAATTGCGGTAATATTACGTGCAACGTTTTTCAATCAACCAGCGTTACCTGCGACACCCGTAAAACACAAAAATATCCTTAGGACAATGTGCCATCATCATCAACATCGCCAATGCCATCATCGTGCCCTGCATCTGTATCAATTATTATAGTCATTTGTTCTCCTCTTTCGCTGGTATGTTTGATTTATGTCGTTGAGTAATTTTTCTAATTTTGGAACAGTTGTGTAACCGCTTATTAATTGTTCAGAAATGACACCACGCATCCGCATCAAGTGCCATGGCAGGATTGACCATCATGTTGAATACTATCACCTACACACAAGACTTGACGTGGATGACAATCAAAATCATCCATGATTTGTTTAAAAAATTGATGCCCCCTCTATAATTTTAGGTGGACCATTATCCTTGGTATACGCGTATATTCCATCAAAATCTTTTTTGGGATCAAATCCAGATTGCTTTTAAAAATGTTATCCGTCAAAGTATCTGGACTACTCGTCAATACAACCACTTGGATACCGTGTGTACGTAATTGATTAATTTGCGTTCTAACCTTAGCTTGCGGAATAAAAAATATTGTTTGTATCTATTTCAGATAGCTTTGCATGCAGTAACGCATAATCCTTTGGTTTTTGTTCGACATCAGGAAAGTGGAGGTGTGCGTCTCCACGAAATAATGCCTGTTCACCACCGTCATAATGTTTGCGGTAGAATTGTGTCATGGAGAACGCTCTATGTGCGCTAGTGTTGAAATATTCAGAAATGGCCTCAACCACTTTATCACCATATTGATTATAAAATGAAACATCATGTGGAATGGCCAAAGTCAAATCCATATCCAATATAAGAAGCCTGTGCGTGCCTAGTGGTGATTTAATCATTTAACTTTATACTCCAACGATGATGTTATCCGTTGTGTTGCCTCACAATATTGCTTCATTTTTTGATAAGCATTCCCATTTTTTATATCTTCATAGGCCTGTGCTGTATGCATACGCAACATGTTCCTGCTTATCGTAAAATTATCACTATTTAGTGCACACTCATCATGCAGTGAAAAGCGTACAAAATTAGCTAAACCAATTGTCATAGCGAGATAACGTGATTTAGATTCTTCATCACCCTTTAATGCGGAATAATTAGCCTCCATAATATCATTGTATTTATTTTGAATAAGAAGTTTATCTAACTCTATGTTCGCTAGGACATCTTCATCATAAAAATCTTCTGGTGACAAAATATAGTTTCCTAAAAATTCATCATTTAAAAAGAAACAAGCCAACGTTCCATAAGGAGGCGGTGCCACTTCATCTAAGCGGACTAAATTACGTATATCATCACTATTATAGTAATAATTTTCATCCGTTAATCCCCTCATTTCTGTATCAGTAAATGTATCAGGGTGTGCTGATAAACCTGCAAAAACAACACCACGATCATAGTTTTGAATATTGCGTTGTTTCATCTTCAAAATTGCTTCTGCCAAAGTTTGAGGGTGAATTTTTTCATTAACACCAATAAATGGTTGAACAGGCGTTTCACTATCAATTGTATACGCTAATGGACCAATAAGATGGTTGATAGTTTCGCCACGTAAGACATGTGACAATGCATGTATTGTACGAGTGTTGTGACAACTCGTCATGATAAGTGAGGCCTGATTAAATACATCACTCATTTCACCAGCGCAGGTAAAATCCGATCGTGCGCCAAATTCTTCTAATGTTGTCTGCCCCGCGACCTTTGAAGTGTTTGGGTAACTATGATGTTTATGTGTTAATCCTGACAATGATGTTGCGAATGAAGCCAGTGTCGAGAGACTAAATAACTTACTATCTCCTACAAATTCATAACCTTTATCACCCCCCATACCACCAAAGCATAAGACAGGTTCATTTGCAGATAGTCTAACAACTGTATCTAATTCTAACACACCTGAAACTAGGCCTGCAATTTCGTTACTATTCAAACCTTTTAACGCCTCCTTTGCCGAGAGGGTTGAAAGCAAGGCGGTGGATTGTAAAATATGTGTTTGTCCTTCTGGGAAAATTGAACCATTTTCAATAAGATACGATTTGAGTGGTAAATTTATGCAAGCACAAACAAAAATAGAAGAGCAAAAAGATTCTTCAAAATCTAGATTTTTTCCTGATTTTAATTTTCTATCCATGTGTGAGTAAAAAGAAGGGTCAGTCAATAAGGATAATTCCCCTTCATATTCTTTTATGATTGCGGGTAGACGTTCAACATATCGTGTATTATTGGCCAATACATCAAGAGACACATTTAAATCATGTTTATCCTGAACATACGGAGTGTCTATCAACGGAATATTGCTAATTGGCGTAAGATATTGATTTTTAAAATCTGTAACTGTGTTTTGTAATTGCATTTTTCTTTCCTTAGTTTTTTGTAAAAACCGTTAGAAAGAAAATCTGGAAATAAAAATACCGTTAAATCAATCTAACGGCATTATGTTCAATTGTATGTACGCGTACGCACAAAGCCGTCATTCTATGTGAATGACCACCACCAAGTATTAGAAAAATTAAAACGTACTTGTCTTTCCATGCCGTAACGATGACATAGGTTTATTATTTTCGTCAATATATTTTTTAATTTTTGATGATGATCTATTTTTTGAGTTATCGAATTGTGTTTGAAAATCGTTCTCTCATCGATCCTTGATGGGTTTTGCGAAATGTATTCATCCAGTCGCGAATTGTTTGTAACCTATCTGCCCCATAAGCATTTTTTTGAAAACGCTTCGACAAATCAATTTCATCGTTCAGTGATTGACGTAAATTAAGCATGCCTCTTTGAGGGAAGTAATCCACATTATTGATTAGTGTTTCGCGATCGTCATATTTGTGCCAACCATTCAATAAAATATCGATATGAGGGATGTTAGTGGAAAATCTTCCGCTAGGCCCAAATTCCTCTGTATACGGATTTTCATCATAATATGTACGAAATACTTGATAGTCAGATTGATTTAGTTCTGATCCAACTGTCTTCATTGCCGAAGTCGCGGCCATAACGCATTGGCAAGCCATATCAAGAAAATCTGCTTCACCAGTTTTATGTGCTGTTTTTAATAATTCAATAATATCATTAAGGTGCCTTTCAATAATTTGATGTCCACGATAAAATAATGCCTCACTCTCTCCCGTTGTTCCCTTTGTAAATGTACGCATATCATTTTGTGGATTTGTAAAAATAATATCTTCATATGTAAGTTGGGAAATTGCGGGGCGTTGCATAAATTTTAATCCATCTAGAATAACTTCGCGAAAATCATGCGCAACATCTTCTAATTCAGCCTTAGATGCGATCACATACATCATTTTTGCGTCTAACATTGCAATATCATTGAATGCTGTTTTCGCTCGAATATCTTGTAAGGCACTGTGTAATACATTTTCTTTTTCTGATTTTTGCATTCCATTATCTAAAGTACGCCATGGTAACTTTGTTGATAACGTGACACCTTCTTTTAAATTATCCATTTTTCTCTCCTTCTAATTTTTATAAAAAGTGAGGGCGAATTGATCATTCAAATAACATGGGGAACATTATTCAACCAACCGCCCTCAAAATCAGAATGACAAGGGTGATTGGTGAGTATCAATAAAATATGGAAATTTATAGTGTTTTACACCTATTTGGACGTGTTTTTATAAAGTGAGCACACCCAAATAGATTTATTTAGAGGTGTGTTAAGGTGAGGGCACACACCTAATTTTTATCCAAATTTCAGTTCACGTGGTCTAAAATCGGGTACGTAATCAACGTCTAATAGGGTCATTCCCATTTTTTCCATGTAAAAACGTTTTAAAGTTGGTGAATGCGTTTCATGCTGTGACCAATAAACCGTTTCATATTTATTAAAATAGTGTGCGAACAGCATTTCAAAGTACGCCTTGCCACGTCCACCGCCTTCATAATCTGGAAATAGTCCTAAATTTTCAATTTCGATCACCGGATGTGTTGACGCATTCCAAAAACGCTCTCTCACAGATACGTCTGGTGCGGTAACAAATGTATAGCCAATTGGCTCAACAAGGGAAACAGTATCATCCATTAACTCAATTAATGCTGTTTCAGGGTGTTTCAACTTTTCAGGTAAAGAGCCGTCATTATAACGCCCTTGTGCATTCCAGTGCCACTTTTCGCTAATTTTATCCTGCAAGCGATTTAAATTATCTTCTGTGGCTTCTATTTGAACGGGGCGTAAGTTTTCAGGCCATTGATTTTTATAACGGCCTTCAATCAATCCCTTCATGTAATCTGTTCTATTCAGGGCGAAATGATTTTTCGGTATCAGGGTCATATGCCTTCGCCTCCCAAGTTGTTTCTAAAAATAAACGCATAGTGTCTGTTACATCTTTACTGTGTGTTAAATTGATGCGGATACCGTCTTCAAAATCGACAATAGCGACAGTGTTGCCATATACATAGATCGTTTTATTGTTGAAGTGTTTCTTTGGTATCCATTTATAGTATGCGTATTTGTGCCCCCAAAAGGCATCATCGCCTTCTTCAACAACAACACGCCAACCAAAACGACCAGACATATCATTCATAATTTGTTGATGTGTTTTTATAAAATCTTGCCCTAAGCCATCCGCGACAAGATGGGATACACCATTATAGAGCCACAAATCACCATTTCCCTGTCTAATAGATGTATAAAGTTGCTGATACATTTGTTGGAAACCCTCACTTCCATATAATGTTTCGCGCATATCATCTATTTGCTGAAAACCTGCTTCGTAAACTTCTATACGCTGACTCTTTAGAAAACTGATTAGTGAACGTTCTAAATCTGGTTTCATTGAACCGCCACCCTCAATTCTAACAAGTGTTGTTTTGCTCGTTCCTATTTCATGAGCCAACTCTTCTTGGTTCATTTCTAAAAAAGTACGAATGCTTGCAATTAATTTTGGGTTCATAGTTTGTTTTTTGTAAATTAAAAGTTATATAATTATCCAAAGTGAATACTAAATTACCAAAAGTGATTATAAATGTCAATCCATTAACTTCTCATTAACACATTATGACTATAACTATATACATAGTAACAAACAACTCTTCGGGGGAAGAACAATGAAACAAACAATGGTAAAGAAATATAACGAAAAAGCGTGTGACCCATTCGCCATGAATCAAGTCATGGATTATGGTTCCGCAAAAGGGTTTATCGATGATGCATATGAAAAACGTAAAATCGTACGCAAAGCCGTAAAGGTATGTCGTGAAAGTAATTTAGAAGGCGAAATGATGGCAGCCTCTTATTTTTGTGCCGTTGCAAAAAATGCAATGAAAGAATACAGACAAGCGCAACATTTGGCCGTTCGCGCCTATCACAAATGCATGACAGACATTCAAAAATTTAAATACACATATTAAAAATTATAAAGATTAGATAGTTATGTTAGCCGAACAAAAAATAATAGATGGTGCATCTTTTGATGAGGAATTGGGTTTTCGCCTGAAAATGCTTCGCCAAATGAAGCAAGTATCACAAGAGGAATTGGGGACAGTCCTTGGGACATCCTATCAACAAATTCAAAAATATGAATCTGGTGCACGGAAAATACCACCGCAACGCCTTGTTCAATGCGCGGATTTATTGGGTGTACCTGTATCTCATTTGCTTGAGGGGTCAGAACATGATGAACGCTTTGCACAATTCGATAAAAAGGTAATCACAATCGCCAGTGCCATCGCACAACTGCCTGATCCTGATTTAGCAAAACAGGTTTACCAGTTAGTTGTGTCTATGAATGATAGACTGGACGGGTGATCAATAGAAGTAAATCATCGGACTCCATATCAAGATAAGTATTAAGAAAAAAAACGTTATATCAATTATCGTTAACTCATTCGTATCCGAATATAATCTGACTCTTCCATAAAATTTAAACTTCAGGTGAAATTTTATAAAAAAATAAATCACAGAAGCTAAACTTATAGAAACAAAAAACCATAACACGGATAATGTTTTACCAAACGTAAACGCAAATGTACTGAAAAACGATGCGTTATCTCCAACAGCTTTAATGACAGCGTGTATCAATGATCCTATCATACCGCATAGAAAATATAAGATTCCCCATATCTTAGTATCCGTATAAGCATTCTTTGCACCATCTAAAAGATCACGTATTTCTTCATTTAATTCTTCTTTTGGTGTCATGCGTGTTTATCCAAATATTTCATTACAACGTGACGTTTCCCAGTGTCCCCACGTATCACGCACGATACGTATTTGAGAAACCAGCTTATCTTTATCTGTGATAATTTTGAGGGCACATTCTAACTTCATGGCACCACCGCCATGAACGGTACTTGTACCACTATAAAATCCAAATTTGTTAATTGAGCCTGTATGTTCAACCGTTTTTGGAATAGAGACACTATCGATACCTGATGACCAATCATAGACAACGGAACCATCTTGCATCTCATATGCCGAATGAGGCGCACCATAGTCCAGCACAAACGCATCTAAGTGCTTATCGCCATACCGATCCCCCAATGACTGTATCGCCATTTGTGATGTCGTACAGGCCGTTATTCCAATTAATGCCGTTAACATGATTATCTTTTTCATTTCTTCCTCCATAATAAAATTCACCAAGACATATTCTGCCTTGGTGAACTGGGAGTTAGTAACCATAACCATAGGAATGGCCGACAGCTTTTAAGCCGAGGCTCTGGACATAACTGTCGCTCCCAGCTCATAAGAGCAAGGAACGACATCCTTAGCGCGTTTATAATATGAAACGCACCAATCACGGTTGATGCCAACCGCTATGGTTAAGAGGTTACTAAGCCTCAGTCATCCAAATACAGAACAACCATCAATATTATTACAGAGATGTACATCAAACGGCAAGAGCAACCTTTCATCACCTCAACATTCTCCAACATCGAGAATGTTAAAACCTTAACATTTCTTAACATCACTATCTTTAATATCTAACTGTTACTGTACGTCTTTGGTTCTTAAAAATTCGATTTGGAAAAGTCGAACCGTGGGGCTTTTTCTCCATGCTTGAGCAGGTCGCTTGTGCTGATGTTGGGCATCGCTCCCTGCCTATTCAATCATGTCAAAAAAGAATGCCATTAATCTAAAACTGTGACATGCCATAACGCCTTCCCCTAATATAACCCTCATGACCTTGAACAAACTGTTTATCGCTATAAAACGGTATCTCATCACGACGATCCAATCCCTTGCACATGTAATGGATCAAACCCCACAAATCATACGTTGACTCATATTTTATATTTGTATTTTTTGTTTCAAAATAATCATCGCGCTGAAAAGGCAACCATTCCGTTAAAGCACTATCTAAATCTGTGATTATTTCTAAATCAGTATGAATAGCAATATGAACATGGACACCAATCCCGTTCGATTTTTCTAAAACCCATAAATAACGGAATGGAATGTTTAATGACTTATGCCATTTCTGCATACGGTTAACTAATGTAGAAACAGCTTTTTGTGGATGTGTAATTCCTTCACTTTCCAAATGAATAGAAAACCAGTAATTATAGACATATCCCTGCGCCTCCAAAACCCGAACGCGGTCACGTATTTTTGTAACTGCCCCTATGGGTAAATAATGGCTATGCCTTTTGTGTTTAATATCTAATATATTTTTCATTCTATACTATATGTGTACGCATATTGCTTCTTGTCTTTTTGCAAGGCGCACAAACCCTCTTCACAAAAGAGTTTCAGTAACTTTCGTGATAAAAATATCGTTTATTTTGTTGTCTAAGATTCATGACCTTTTATGACTTCTCGTAAGGTCAAATTAAAGGGGCATACACCCCTTTAATGATTTAGATATTGTGATAACCGTTGGTACCAATTGCAAGCAACCATCTTCGCACTTCCTTGATATAGTAGAATATCAAACGATCCTGCTTTACAAAATTTGGTCCAACACCACGTTGTCGCCAACGATACAAAGTTGATTTAGAGACCCCCAACATCTCCATCAACTCAGGAATACGAATAACATCATGCATTGTATCCTCCCTGCTGTGCGATCCATTGTTCAATGTCATGTTCGTACCAACCAACGGCACGCTCACCTATATTAAATGGCTTGGGAAATTTATCTTTTCCAATATAGGCATATATCGTACTACGGCTCATACCTGTGCGCTCTATCACGTCCTTTAAACGTAATATATTTAAGTTTCTCTCTTGGTTCATTATTATACCTTTCTACTATTAAAGTTTAAACAATGCTGGCCAGCTCCTATTGTATGGCACAGGATTATCGTATAAAAAAGCAAATGAAGCGTTACATATCCGTTACAGAAATATGAATAAATAAAAGGAAGAAAAAATTGTCTAAATACCTATCAACCGAACTTTTTAGACTAAAATGGCATGTATGTCCCGATGGTTACGAATGGGGACCAGTAATATTTGAAAATGATACCCATGAGAAAAGTACTCTTAAGAAATTTTTACAAGTCTCACAATTTCCTCCAATTACAGCATGGCTAAATTCCAATAAGGAGTATGAATATTATACTATCAAGGCAAAGTCAGAAAAAATCAAAACGATTTACCCTCTGAAAAACAATGTCGATATAGTTCAGAAATTTGCAGATTTGGCGCATTTAAGTGAAAACAGATCTGAGAGATTCATTGAATTTGCAAATACTTATGGGTTATTAGCAATAGATCCTACGAACAAAGGAAACAGTTGTGGTTCTGTTGTTTGGGAAAAAAGTTGTATGATCATTTCCATCATTTTAAAAAACTATAACAGCGGTACTGAAGAGGGGCGCAAGCGTGCAATAGACTCTTACAATAAAGGGATCGAAAACTTAGAAGTACTACAATCGTTAAGTATAATTCCAACTGTAAACACAGCCCAGAGAGCATCTGATCGTTTCGTATCATTTCAACCGCAAAATTTACTATCTGGCATATGGTTGATTCTTGGGGGTATCTTATCCTCTGGCGTAAACTTAAAAAACTGTCAGTATAAGCCCTGCAATCGTTGGTTTCAGGACAGACCTAGAAAAACATACTGTTCGAATAAATGCAGAACATATGCCTATCGATTAAGTAATCGAGAACAGTGACTGCAATCACTTACCTGTTAACTGTAAGTGGGCTAATTGCTCTGCCATTGATTTACGTCCGCCACCTTGTGGTTGACGGTGTACTACAGTCTTTTTAACAGCACCAGCAGTATCCATAGCTGTTTTAGCACTACCATTAGGTTTTGCATGTGGCGATGCAAATGTTACTTTTTTCTTTTCGTGAGGGTTCGGTAAATTTGATTTTTCATACACTGCATGTCGATCTTCCATTGAAAGTGTAAGCGCATATCCCTTATCTCCCACCTTCATTATAAGTGATTGAGATAAACTAGGTATCGTTCTATCAATTAGTCCTGCCAAGCCCTTAATACCCCTATCGATCTGCGCAATACTTTTATCATCATCATTACCAAAGAAATGCATTGAAAGAGCTTCTTTTGTTACAAAATCGCCATGGCTTTTTGCTAAGAATAAAAGGGCCTCATAGGGTTTAGATACGACATGGGATAACTTTTGCCCTTCATAACTAACAGCAGATTTTGAAGGATCGATAACTAAAGCACCAATAGATAATTCCTTTTCACTTGGAACAGATGTTGATGCTGTTCCTGTCTTCTCTATTATTTTAACATCCCCTTTCTGTGAAGACGTTTTTTTCACGGATGGCTTTGTGCTACCCCTTAAATAATATTCATTATACTCAGGCGTGTACCCTTCAGTTGAAATTCCGTAATAGGTTATTCTTGAAACATTGCTTTTCCTATAAACCTTGAGTAGCCCCATGTCTGTGAACTTTTTTTGTAATGGTCCATGAAACGCAATTCCTGAATTTGATAATTGCTCTTTTGACTGAGGTTCGCCTTTGTTTAATAAATACTCAACAAATTTTTTATCAGCGTTACTGAGATGATACTCTTCTCCACTTAATAGTAATGTCCATGGTTTGTAAGGAATAGAGCGCGTTTCAGAAAAAGAAAACATATTGTCTGTGTTTTCTATAGCTGAATCAAATGTATCTTTTATCACCTCACCATGGGTGGACACCTCCTCAACAGGATCTTTTTGTGGTGTCACAGGGTCAATTGAAATGTCAGGCGATTGATTTGCACTCCCATCAACAGCATTCATAGAATTACTTACATTAGAAAATAAAACTTCTAATTTTGGTTGCCCTACTGATGGCCCAACATATACCCAGCGTCCTGATTTTGGATGTTCGACACCCTTGATAACCTTTGTTGCACGTTCAAAGTAATCAGTATTACCCAGCGAGAATTGATGAACGGCCGCAACCATTTCATCAAAACCGACACTTTTAGGAATGTACGGGTAATCCTCTACGGACAGATCAAGACTTCTCAATATTTTAACCATATTCGTTTTTGGATTAGGTTTATGGGCGTTATTCGAAGGCAAAATTTTAGATGTTTCTGCAACTCTACTTTCTTTTTCAACGTTCGGCGCGGATACTAAGCTATCAACTTTCTCTATCGCAGTTGGTATTACCAATGGAGCGATCCCATTATAGTCTTTCGTCCTATTGGCGTTTTCGTTAGCAACATTATTTGATGGCGTAAATAAATGAACAGGAATAAACGCAACATCCCTATTAACGCCACGGCCCGTTAAAATCAGAATGCTCTTACTATCGGCATAATCTGAAGATTTTTTCTTAAAACCAGAAAAAGCTAACGTTGTACGAGGTGCATTGTGTTGTGACAATCGTGACACATCAACAAAATAACCCACAACCACACGTTTATCACCCCTACCTTTAACCAGAGGAATAGACTTCCCTTCATTTTCAACACACTTTAAAAGCTCTTCCATGCTTAGCTTTTGGTTAAGGTAGCTCGAGGTAAATTGCTTATCATCTTCACCCCCAGAGATAGAAAATTCTACGTCTGGTTTTGGTTTTTCTAAAACTATAGACTTAGCATCAACAGTCTGTGTTTGTTTCGGTCTAACAGGTATAGAAGGAATAATAACAGTTGCTTTTTTAGCGTTTCGTTTCACTTCTCTGGCAGGGCCATCCTGCTCTAGTATGGCCTTGGTTTGGAAGTCTCTTTTAGCCATGCCTTGCAATCGTTCAAAAGCAGCAACCTCAATTTGACGAATACGCTCACGGGAGACATCATACACTACAGACAGATCTTCCAGAGTTTTCTTAGGATCATCAAGCCTTCTTGCTTTCAATATTTCCCATTCTCTTTTTTTACCGACGCGAATAAATTCATCTCGTGCTGATACTAAGAAGCGATGCCCTATAACTTTTTCTTCATCTTCTTCTATTATATCTGGAGCAGGTCTAGCGTTAGGATCGGCAACAAAATCAACATATGAGGATGATTCACCATCATCTGATAAAGGCGCGTCAAGGGATGCTATATTCGCTCTTCCAATTTGAAAATCTTTAAGCTCTTTTAGCGTTTTTTCCAAATCATCCGTAGACGATTTTCCATTTTCAATCAATTTTTTAGCGATCATAACTTCGATTTGATCTGCATTAAAATCAGGATTTTCACTTTCCATTTGTTTTTTAATTTTACCGTAATTAAAAAATAAGAATTTTTGAAATGCTGTCGTTCCATTCTTCATAGAAGAGGCATTTTGCATGACATATTCAGAAACTTTTGCTCTAATCCAATTACTTGAATATGTCGCAAATGTTGCACCACCATCTGTAGAAAATTTATCAAAAGCGTAAACTAAACCAACTTGAGCCTCACCAAATAAATCTCTGAGCGGTAATTTGGATCCCGTCCATTTTTTTGCAATTTTAAGTGCAAGTCTTAAATGGCTCGTGATTATCTTGTCTCGAATGATTTTTTTACGGCTTTTTTTCGTATTTTCATCGAAATATTCAGCCCACAAACCTTTCTCTTCTCCGTCTTTTAACATCGGAAAAGAATTAACCATTTGATATATGGATGACATATCGTTCAAAGCACAACCCTGTTTTTATAATTTTTATAGGAATTAATTAGTAATTATGAAATTTAATTAGGTCAAGTTATTTTCAATAAAACAGAATAACTTAAATTCTAAATCGAATTGTGGGTGATAAACTTACGACATTTTTAATTAACTTAGTTTCTCTAAATAATCTGCCCATTCTTGCATCATGATAACACGATCATCCAAAAATTTTGCTCTATCATAGGCTCGATCAACTTTACTACGTGGTGCGTGTGCTAATTGCCTATCTACGACCTCATGACGATAATTTAGTTTTTCTTTAATCGCACTCATCGCTAAAGCGCGAAAACCATGACCTGTCATTTTCCCTTTATATCCCATACGTTCCAACGCTTTTAAAATTGTATTGTTGCTCATGTGTTTTTTGTGCCCAAACTGGCTTGGGAAAATATAATCACTGTTTGGTGATAATGCCTTTAACTCTAACAAAATATCTAAAACCTGTGTCGATAAGGGAACGATATGTGGTTGTTTCATTTTCATGCGTTCAGCAGGAATAAACCATTGTGCGTTTTCAAGATCAAATTCATCCCATGTTGCCTCGATCATTTCACTTGTGCGTACAAATGTTAACATCAACATCTTAACGGCTAATTGTGTGTGCTTGTATAATCGAGCATCATTTTTATTGAGGGTTTTTAAAAATTCAGGAATTTCGTTTATCTCAATACTGGCGAAATGTGATTTTTTATATGGTTTTAATGCGCCGTGAATATCTTGCGCTGGATTCCTGCTTGCACGACCTGTAACAATTCCATATCTGAATACTTGGCTACATATTGACCTTAATCGGGTCGCCATTTCATTTGCGCCACGATCTTGTACTTTTTTTAAGGTATCTAATATTTCAGGTGCTTCAATAGTAATGATCGGTTTATTTCCAAAGGATGGGAATATATTTTGTTCCAACCGTCTTAGTGTGTATTTGGCATGACTGTCACTCCATAATTCTGATTGATTTTTATGCCATTCCAGCGCAATTGCTTTGAATGAATTTTCGGCTTCAATTTCTTTTTGACGCTTATCTTGTTTCTTTTGTTCTGATGGGTCTATTTTTTCAAGTAAGAGTTTTTTTGCTTCTTCACGTTTATTTCTGGCATCCGCCAATGATACAAGCGGGTATTCGCCAAAGGATAATAACCGTTCTTTGTTCATATAACGATATTTCATACGCCAATATTTTTTACCATTTGGTTGAACGAGAAGAAACAAACCTCCACCGTCTGCCATTTTAACAGGCTTATCCGTTGGTTTTTTATTTTTACATGCTTTGTCGTTTAATTTCATTTGGGGTATAATTTTTTCGCTTTTTTATTATACCCCCAACTATACCCCCAAAATTTATGGATGCCAATAAATAATATTGGATGATACTGCACAAAAAATACCGTACAACTGTTGATATATATTGTTCTTGTGGATTTTATTGGATGGTGTTGGATAGATCAATGGCGGAGAGGATGGGATTCGAACCCACGTTAGGTTTAACCCTAAACACGCTTTCCAAGCGTGCGCCTTAAGCCACTCGGCCACCTCTCCTTAGATCGTTTGTTATCGGCGATACCCGTGCATAAGTCAAGATGACATTTTTTCAATCGCGCCTTGTAAGATGTCCAAATCTTGTGGTCTAGACAGACTGTGATCGCCATCATCAATCAATGTGATTTCGGCGCGCCCATCAAACACAGTATTAATCGCATCGGGCACATGCCAATCAACAGATGTATCTTCCTTACCTTGGATAAGGTGAACCGCACCATCAAATTCAATCGGACGATCCATAACAGATTGACTTTCACCATCATCAAAAAGTGCTTGTGTAAAGATATAGGGTTCGTCGTAACCACTGTCTTCTTCTATATATCCCTTTTCCTGTAATTGGTTGAGGTGTCCATCATCCAGTTGTGCATATATTTTACGTGTAAAATCAGGTGCGGCAGCAATACCTATAAAACCATGAATGAGATCAGGCATCATTTGTATCAAACGCATGGCGATCCACCCACCCATGGACGATCCAATAACAATGGCCGGACGTTTAATAAATTCATTCATCATGAATACGGAATCCATAACACCGCGGCTAATTGTATAATTTTTAAAATCACCATCCGATTGCCCATGAGCAAAATAATCAAATCGTAAATATGTACGATTATTGGCAACACAATAATCCTGAAGCCATTCAGCCTTGCTACCCCCCATGTCGGATTTAAAACCACATAAAAATACAATAGGAGGAAGATCATTATCGCCTTCAACGAATTGATATGCGGTTTTACCGTTTGGTCCGTCAATAAATTTGATGTCTGTCATATTTCAACTATAATCCATAAGAATCATTCAAAAAAGATATAGTTAAGATGCAAGACACAAAAAAATTAACAATCATGCAAATCATCCCTGAATTGGGCATTGGCGGTGCGGAACAAGGATGCATTGATATTGCATCCGAAATTGTAAAATCGGGCGCACGGTCGATTGTGGTATCCAATGGCGGGTCGCGTGTCCCTGACCTCCTCCGTATTAAATCTGATCATATTGATTTACCCGTTCATTCCAAAAACCCATTAACGATTTGGCGTAATACGCAACGTTTGAAAAAATTAATTGTAAAACATGATGTTGATATTGTACATGTGAGATCACGTGCACCAGCATGGAGTGCGTATTGGGCGTGTAAGGGTATGCGTACACCATTTGTAACAACCGTTCATGCGGCATATAAGGGGAATGAAAACCGTGTAAAACATTGGTACAATAGTGTGATGACACGAGGGAACCGTGTAATTGCAATATCGAATTTTATTGGTGATTATGTTCGTGAATTTTTTGATGTTGATCCACGTAATTTGGTCACAATTCCGCGCAGTGTCGATTTAGAAAAATTTCAACCCGAATTGGTCACCGCCGAACGTGCAATGAATTTGGCAAAGCAATGGAGAGCACCAGATGGTGTTCCCCTCATCCTTATGCCCGGACGGGTTAGTCGTATTAAGGGGCATCAGGTATTGATTGATGCATTGGAAAAATTGGGTCGTCGCGATATTTTTTGTATCATGGTTGGACCAAACCAAGGACGTAATGAATTTCAAGAAGAATTAGAAAAATCAATAACCGAAAAAAATTTATCAGGTATGGTGCGTATTGTTGATAATTGTACGGATATGCCCGCGGCATATTATCTATCATCAATCGTTGTTGCACCGTCAATCGTTCCCGAAGGGTTCGGGCGTACACCGATTGAGGCACAAGCGATGGGTCGTCCTGTAATTGCTTCTGATTATGGTGGGTTCAAGGAAACGGTCATTCATAAACAAACAGGGTGGTTATTCCCCGTTGGTGATGCGGATGCATTGGCGGAATCGTTGCGTCAGGCATTGGCGATGAATGATGAACAACGGACTGAGCTGGCGACACGGTCAATCGCACATGTGAGTGATAATTTCACAAAAGATAAAATGTGTAACGCCACGATGGAGGTATACGCCGATATCCTCCGTGCCAAGTTTGGTGGATTATGAAATTAAAATGGTAGTGACAATATTATACTGGCACCAATTATTATAAGAACACCATCCATTATATTATTTACTCGTTTTGAACGTTTTACTTTATTCCACAACCTTCTTAGAGGAGGATACACAATATAAAAAACACCTCTTTCTAAAAACTTTCTTGTTTCTGCATTATCGTCATTCCACCATTTTTTAACTTTCTTTATATGATTTACGTTATGGAATAATTTTAACAGTCGAAGGTTGTTCCATCAAATTAGAGAAAATAATTATGATTTTTTAGGAAGTAGGCATGTGATCCATTCTGCGATAAAGGCGGGAAGGGTGGATAAAAACCATACGCCAAAACGCATAAACCATGGAAAGGCAATGACCGGTTTGTTTTTTTCTAACCCATTTACAATGATTTTGGCGGCCTTGTCCGCCTCCATAAATCCGGGCATTGGAAAATCATTTTGATCGGTGATGCGTGAACGCACAAACCCAGGACAAATAACATTCACCTTTATGCCATCGGGTGATAATTTTCCGCGCAGAGCCTCCCCATAACCCTTCACAAAAACCTTACTTGCGGAATAGGCCGGTGCGGATGATAATCCTTTATATCCTGCCAATGACGATACCAATGCGATTTGCCCTGTACGTCTTTCCTGCATTCGTGGAATTATTGGGTGAATGGTATTCACGACACCGCCCATATTAATATCGAATATTTTTTCAGCGCTGGTCAAACTATCATCTGTACCACTGATCCCTGCATTGGCGACAATAATATCGATAGAGTGCTTTTTATCACGCGCGATGATCCATTTTTCCATGGATTGTTTGTCCAATACATCGATAATTTTTGTATGAACATTTGCGCCTAACTTTTTGCACTGCCCACCTATTGCATCAAGGCGTTTTTTATCGCGACCACATAAAGATAATAAAATATTTTCAGATGCATAGTTGAGCGCGAGGGCTTCGCCCAATCCACTGCTCGATCCTGTAATCAAAATATGTTTCATGACATGTGTTTTGCAATATTAAGAAAATCACTAATTGATAAATTTTCAGCACGTTGTGAATTATCAATTCCTGTGGCCTCAACCGTATCTTTATATTTTTTCAATGATTGTCGAATTGTTTTACGCCGTTGGCCAAATGCATTCTCCGTCAATTTCTCAATCACTTCAAACGCAATATCATCATTACGTTTTTTAGGTATTAATTGAATAATTGATGACGTGACCTTTGGTGGCGGCACAAAGGCCGATGCAGGCACGTCAAAACAAATCCGTGCATCACATAACCATTGGCACAAAACGCCAAGGCGCCCATATTGTTTGGTATTGTCCGTCGCGCACATTCGTTCGGCAACTTCCTTTTGAACCATAACCGTAATCGATTGGTATGCGTCCGCGCCATAGGCATGTATTTGTTTTAACCATCCAATCAGGAGTGGTGTTGCAATATTGTATGGCAGGTTGGCAACGATTTTACGCGTGCCATCATCACCATATTTCATTGTGTCGTCTTTTAACGCATCACCATGAATGAGGTTCAACCGTTCGCCCGATGCCTCGTCCAAACTTTGTAATGCACGAACGGCGCGCGCGTCGAATTCTATCGCGGTTAAATTTTGTCCACCTTCTAATAATATTCCACGGGTGAGGCCGCCAGGGCCAGGGCCAATTTCAATGACATGGTCGTTGAGTTGAATATCGGCATGACGTGCAATTTTACGGGTCAGGTTAAGGTCGCATAGAAAATTTTGTCCCAAGGCTTTGGTCGCGCGTAAATCATTATCACGGATGATATCACGTAATGGGGGTAAATTTTCGACAGAATCACACACGATTAAACACGACGTTCAATATATGCGTCTGAAATGAGGTCACGCAAATAACGTTTTTGCAAAATATCCATACGCTGTGTACCCATACGATTTTCAATTTCACGTTTTAACGCAGTATTTTCACCACCACCGTCACGACCACATAACATTGGAACAGTGATATGTGTTTCGGTTGTTATATTTTTTCCTACCTCACCAATATTAATATCGGCAATAGCATCATTTATATTGGGTGAAATATTAGAGACTTCATCATCAACCTCATCCAAACGAACATTTTGCATCTTCGCCGTGCGCTTTAAGATATCAAGACAACCTTTCACATCACGACGGAAATCATCGACGATATCATTTAATTCGTTCCGATCAGATTGGTTTTCTGGTATTTCGAAAACGGCCATTTTTATACGTAATTTTTCTTGAACCTGTGCATTCCCTAAATCAATTATACGTTTATCACGAACAAATAATATCGTGTACCCTTCATCATTTTTAATTGCGGAACTCACCATATTTTCATCCATTTTAGACAATGTAAATTCGATATCTTCGCCCAATTGATCAGCAGTTATCCAACCAATAATACCACCATTGGCCGCAGTTGAACTTTGTGAAAATTGGCGTGCTGCCGCAGGAAATTTTTTAACATTTTGTTTTAACTGTTTTGAAAGATCGGCTGCGGCTTTACGAACATCTTTTTCAGCAGCGTTATCATTAACGGGCATAAAAATCTCAGCCACAAAGAATTCTTCTTGCCCTTCTCTTTTTTCTAACCTTTCAACTTCTGCATTAATTTCTGCGTCACTCAACGCAATACGAGGGCGAATTTCTTTTTGAACAACTTTTCCCCACGCCAATTGTGACTCAATTTGTTTTTCCAAGGTTCCAATTTGAACCTTTTGACGTTTTAAAATAGATTTGAACTGTTCAGGTTTTAAACGATTTTGACCTGATAATTCTGCAAATCCTTTTGCAATTTCATCACTTGAAACATCAAATCCCAATTTTTTTGCTTCCTGTAATTGAATTTGCTCTGTAATTAAACCTGTCAAAACTTGAGGCAATAATCGTTCTTTAAATTTCTGTGTGTCAGGCATACCAGATGATTTCAAAATCAAACTCATACGATCATATAAATCCGTGTAGGTAATGACATCGCCATTAACAACCGCGGCAATCGAATCCGAGCGTTGTGCATGTGACGGCGGCGCAATTATGCCGATTACTGCAATAAAAAAGAATGCTAAGTATAATTTCATTTTTTAAATCGTTCCAAATATGATGGTAAAATTTGATCCATAGGTGTTGGTTTAACATTTAAATCAGACAAAGTCATGGCATGTTTATCAACAATCGAATCCGTTTTAAGTGATCGAATTTGATCAATCGTTATAGGCGCATTTGGTAAAATACTCATCATCACAGCTTGAATTTTTGCAATAAAAAAAGGCAAGGGTAACAAGCAAAATTTTTGTCCTGTATATGATTTTAACTTCTTTAAAATGTCTTTGAATGACACAATATCTGGTCCGCCCAATTCATATATACCCAAGGATTTATTTTTAATGGCATTTGAAATCGCCTTTGCAACATCTCCAACATAAATAGGTTGAAATAATGTTTTACCGCCACCTATTAAAGGTAAAAGTGGTGAAACAGTTCCTATTTTTGCAAACATATTGAAAAAATTGTCTTGTACACCAAAAACAATAGACGGGCGTATGATCATCACCTTATCAAAATTTTTGCAAATAACCTGTTCACCAGATAGCTTACTTTTCCCATAGTGAGAACGTGATTTATCAACACCTAATGCGCTAATGTGAACCAATTGTTCAACCCCATTTTTTGTACACGATTTTGCAATATCTTCAGCTAAATAACAGTGCGTACCCATAAATGATTTATGTCCCTTTTCCACCAAAATTCCCGTACAATTAATCACCGCATGTGATCCTGCAATGACACTATCAATACCCTTAGCTGTATAATCACATGTAATAGGAACAATTTGTCCAACATCACCGTTAAATTTTAGCATATCTGCCTTTTTTGGATGTCTGCGTGGTAAGCGTAAGATATATCCTTGTGCAGCCAAAACGCGGACAGTTTCTGATCCAATAAAACCCGTTGCACCAAAAATCGTAATAATTGTGTTATTCATAACGATAAGTCTATGTGCTTCATTATGGTATGACAAGACAGTGGTTATTTTGCTGTCTTTTTCTTTTTATGCTTTGGTGTTGTTTTTTTCTTTTTCTTGAACGGTTTTTTATCCTCACTAGATTTTGATGATTTACCTCTAAAATTTTTACCACCATCACGGTGACCACGCGATCCTTGTTTTGGTAACACATCATGCGCACCAAAAAATCCGGGGATATCCGCACTGGTTTGTCCAGGGACAAGTGCCAATATGCATGATCCTGTCAATCGATCCGCCTCGCGGATCATGATACGTACAGGCGCACATAGACGGAAAATTCGTTTTGTCCGACGACCAATCAAAGCATGCGCCTTCTCAACATGTTCATAATAATCATCGGGCAATGTTTTAATCGGTATCAAACCATCCGCGCCATTTTCATCCAATCGTACAAACAATCCAAAATGGGTAACACCCGATATACGACCCGTAAATTCCTGTGCCGTACGTGTTTCCAAATATGATGCGGTGAACCGATCAACCGCGGATCGTTCCGCGACCATAGAGTTCCGTTCAGTTTTTGAAATATGATCGGAAATTTCGCCAATGGTCACGCTTTCCGTTTCGGTTAACCCACCATCACCTAATCCATAGGCATTAATAATTGATCGATGCACGATCAAATCGGCATAACGACGAATAGGGGATGTGAAATGTGCATATTTTGATAATGCCAAACCATAATGCCCAACGTTATCCGGACTATAAACCGCTTGTGATTGTGATCGTAAAACAACTTCATTGACCAAGTGTGCGTGGTCTTCACCTTCGACCTTTTTCAAAATGCTATTCAATACGATGGGTTTTGGGACATTCCCCTTGGCCAAATTAATACCAAATCCTTCCAAAAAATTTGATGCGTTATCAATACGTTCGCTGTCTGGTTGATCATGAATACGGTAGATGCATGGCGCTGATTTTGCCTCCAAAGCCTCGGCTGCCGCGACATTGGCCAAGATCATGAATTCTTCGATCATTTTATGTGCATCAAATCGCGCACGTAGTTGAACACCAGTCATTGTGCCCGTGTCATCAATCATAATTTGGCGTTCGGGCATATCAATGTCCAACGCACCACGTTTTGACCTGGCCTTTTCCAACATTTTAAAGGCCGCATGCATTGGTTTCAAAACATCATCCAACAACGGCGCCGTTTTATCATCGATCACACCATCAAATGCGGCCTGTACCTGTTCATAAATCAATCGTGCATGCGATTTCATCAATCCGCGGAATGGTCGCCATTTTTTTAAAATACCCTGATTATCAGTATATAAATGAAACCCCATACAGGCGCGTTCTTCGTGCGGGCGAAGCGAGCATAAATCGTTAGACAAAGCCTCGGGCAACATCGGTACAACACGATCCGGGAAATAGGTTGAATTTCCACGTTTGTATGCTTCCTTGGCTAATTCAGTTCCTTCACGAACATAATGCGACACATCGGCAATCGCGACAATAATATGAAATCCGCCATCATCAGTTTTTTCCGCAAATACCGCATCATCAAAATCGCGCGCGTCCGCACCATCAATAGTGACAAGAGGAATATCACGCAAATCTTCACGATTTCTCAGTTCAGGAACGGTCATACCCTTTGTTTCTTCGATAACATTATCGGAGAATTCAGGCACAAGGCCTTTTTCAAACATCGCGATCAACGATATCGCCTTTGGATCATCATCATGCCCAATGATTGATTTCAATTTTGCAACCGATTTACGAAGCGAGCCACGACCACTTTCTTGCTCTAATTCAACCTCGACCAAATGACCGTCAATTAAATCATCCGATGGATTTGATAATCTGTACGTGTCACGATCAGATTTGTTAACAGGTTCAACGATCCATCCCTTTTGCGTTTGAACCGCGCGACCACAAATCGTTTTTGTCACAACCTCGCCCAGTGTACGCATTAATAATCCGATAATTTCGCCATCATCAATCGTTTTTAATTTCACCAAAATACGATCATTCGCACCGCATGATTTTTTACCACGCACATCAATTAAAATAGGATCCGTTAATTTTTTTTCTAAATCCGCATTTTCAATGGGACGAGCGTAAACCTCACCATCCAAGCTCACTTCTGTGACCTGAAATACCGCCACGGCAGGAATATTATCATCACCTGCCAACGCATATGTTTTTTGTGCCGTTTTTTGAATTTGACCGGAATCCATCAAATCACGGATGGCCTCTTTCAACATAATGCGATCACTGCCTTTTAAACCAAAGGCCTTGGCCAAATCCTTCTTGGTCATTGGCGTATTGATGTCTTGTAAATAAGATAATAATCGGTCGGGTGAGATAAGTTGATCCATGATGGGTTTAGTTTATCCAACCCATCACACGAAACATAGCGTTATTTATTCCAAACGGCTTTATCGCCTAATGTTTCAATCATTTTATTATGCGCGTCCAATTCATCCGTAGGAATATCAAAAACGCGTGGTTCACGTTTTTTCTTTGGTTCACTTGATTGTGCGGTTAAATCACCCGTACCTGACCCCATATCCGCATTATCCAATGTCAAACCCGTTTGACGACCACCCAGTAATTCCAGATAAACCTCGGCCAGAATTTCAGAATCGAGCAGCGCCCCGTGAAGCGTACGGTTCGAATTATCAACGTGAAATCGTTTACACAATGCGTCCAATGATGCGGGCGAACCAGGGAATTTTTTACGCGCGATTTTCAAACTATCAATCACTTGTGTTGATGGGATAGGGGCGGCGCCCATTTCACCCAAATGATGATTAATGAATTTCATATCAAAATCGGCGTTATGAATGACCAGTTTGTCCTTACCGATAAATTCCAAAAATTCATGGTACGTTTCCGCAAATGTTTTTTTATCTTTCAAAAATTCTTCGGTCAGGCCGTGAACCGCAACAACTTCGGCCGGAACATCACGCTCGGGATTAATATAAATATGCAGGTTATTTCCCGTTGGAATATGATTGATCGTTTCCACACATCCAATTTCAACAATGCGATGACCCTCATATGGGTCCATTCCTGTTGTTTCGGTATCCATTACAATTTCACGCATATTTATAACCCTTGTTCATCCAACCATTCATTAAGGAAAAGTGCGGCTTGATCCGACAAACGTTCATTGTACGTGTGTGCGTCCGCCTTCATTTTATCGATAGTTAATCCGACTTCTTCTATTTCTGATGCGCCCGAGCTATACCATAGTCGCAATTTCGCTTCTGTGACTTCTGGATGACATTGCATACAAAAAATATGGTCACCGTAACTGTATGCTTGTTTATGGTATTTATCGGATGAGGCCAATAAAACCGCACCATCAGGCAAATCAAATGTATTACCATGCCAATGCATCATATGGGTCAATGATCCATCAAGATGTCGAAATGGGGTCTTTTGACCATCTACATTCACAGTTATTTTTGACCAACCTATTTCTTTACCTTGTTTTCCAACATAAGAATTTGCGCCCAACGCTTGTGCAATGATTTGTGCACCAAAACATATACCCATCAATGGTTTTTCGGTCGCAATGCGTTCCTCGATAAATCGTTGTTCATGTTCAATCCATGGATGATTTTCCACGTCATGCACACTCATCGGACCACCCAAAACAATTAATAGATCTGGATCGGCGGCAAACATAGCCTTGTAATCAACATGCCGTGAACAAAAATATTTAACTTCGAATCCGCGTGATTTTAAAACATTTTCAAATGATCCTAAATCCTCATATCCGATATGTTGTATTGCCCAAACTTGTTTTTTATCGCTCATTGTTTTTTATTCTTTTTATTGTGTTTAATGTGTGACGTTTTCCGCGTGCGGAAATAATTACATGATCACTTAAACATCGTTTACGATAATCAGGAATTTGCGCGCTGACAATCGATTTAAATTTTTCTTGTGTCATGTTTGGGCGTGCCAAAACGCGTCTTTTTTGAACCCATGATGGGGCGGATACGCATATAACACTGTCCATATCCATATCACGTCCCGTTTCAAATAATAATGGAATATCCAATACACATACAGGTATGCGTCGTTTACGACATAATGATATGAATTGGTTTGAACGTGCGCGCACCAATGGATGAATGATATTTTCCAAAATTTTACGCTTTTCAGAATCATTAAAAACACGTTTACCCAAGGCTTTCCGATCAATTTCGCCATTTATAATGACATCAGGAAATGTCGTCATAATCGCATCAAATGCATCTCCATTTGGGGTCATTAAATCATGTACGCATGCATCCGCATCATGGACAGGTACACCAATCGACCGCCACTGGTTTGCCAATACCGATTTACCCATCCCGATTGACCCTGTTAAACCAATAATCCTCATGACAACGGCAATACCCCCGTCCGTTTATGACGGTTACGTTGATAAATTGTAATAATTTCGGATGCCGTTTCCTCAATCGAACGCTTTGTCACATCAATCACCGGCCAACCATGTGATGAAAATAATTTCCGCGCATCCTTTATTTCGTCACTAATCGCATCTTCGTCCAAATATAGATTATCGCGATAGGCGCTTTCGTCCTGTCCTTCCTCTAACAATCGATTACGACGCGTTTCAAGTAGTCGTTTTGGGGATTCAGTTAATCCAATATAGAGCGGTTTCGTGTATGAAAAATAACTGTCATCAATATTAACATTAGGCACCAAGGGAATATTCGCCGTTTTAAACCCACGATTGGCAAGGTAAATCGATGTTGGTGTTTTTGATGTACGCGATACACCAACCAAAACAATATCCGCATTGTCCAAACCGTCCAGCGCCTGTCCATCATCATGTTGAAGCGCAAAATCCAACGCATCAATTCTTTCGAAATAAGCATCATCCATTTTATGTTGTAGGCCAGGCATGTTTAACCCCTCCATCCCTAAATAGGATGATAAACCGCTTAACACAGGGTCAAGAACAGGTACGCACGGTAATTTCATCTTGCGACACCCCTCACGAATTTGTGATCGTAAATTTGGATCAACAAGGGTCATTAAAACGGGACCTGGTTCATCCGCAATACCATCCAACACCATTTCAATTTGTTCGGATGTTCGGATTAAATTCCAAAATTTTTCTTTTGGTTCAACCCCTTCAAATTGTGCCAAACACGCACGCGCCAACCCTTGCAAAGTTGACCCCGTTGAATCGGACACTAAATGAATATAAAATGAATTTTTATTGGGTTTCATACCCTTAACTTTATACCGCAATTTGCCTAATCACAAATGGCAAAACGTGATGCAAGGTCACTATCTTGAAAAACAAGTCCGCCAACGCGTGTTTTGTTCATATCATTAACGATTTGTGATAGATATGATTGGTTAATTGGGTCTTGTATATCGCGGTAATACGGATTGAACGTCACATCATCTTGTAACATTTTATCAATATAGGATGAATCCTCGCCAACAATCATTGTTAAGGCATTAACAATATAAGATTTGATTTTTTTGTTCCCGAAATTAGTGTTTTCATCCAACATATTGTCCATCAAATTCAACACATCATGATCACAATCTCGTAATCTGTCTGAACCTGAAAACCATGTGTTAAATGCAATGGCCATCGATTGTTCCACTGTTAAATCTTTTTCCAATCCTTTTTCATAAGCCAATGCCATATCCGCATGATCACTACATAATATATGTTTCCATAACGCGTCGTCTCCTTCGCATTTTATATCCCATGCGGTCATGATTTTATGGACATGTGTGTCGGCCACACAAATACGACCAATATGGACAATATCCGCGGGATGATAACGTTCTAATGTCCCATCCAACCATTCAACATGACGGATCATGCGTAGTGATTCAATCATCGCCAAATGAATTTGTGGGCGATAATAGTGTGATCGCATCGCGATATCTGGTTTTAAACCATAGCTATTTAAAATGAGAGTGCTGTTTTCAATATCAAGGTCAAATCCAATATCGTTTAAATCATCAAATTCAACGGTCCAATCACCCACAATATCATTGTGATAATCGGCAAAAATATCATCATTCTTATTCAGAACAACATTATGTACTTTATCATTTAACATTAAATTATGCCTATCATTACCCTGCGCGGAAATGATCCAAAAAGAAGACAGACGCTTTATGATCTCCGTCAATGGGTGTGGATTCTGTATCTTGATTTGGCATTGATATGACATTTTCTTTTTCCTCTTTGTCATCTCTTTGCAATTCTTGTTCCATTTCTGACATACGACGCTCGAATGTTATAAACCATAGGAAATTAGCGTTTGAACGGTCACGAACATCATTAAATAATCCGTCATTCATAATTTGAACCGCAATTGAAGATAAGTAATTATCGCCTTGTGGACGACGTCCCATTGCGGAAATAACATCTAATGCAACCGTACGGGATGTATCTTCGTGATTGATTTGAATGTCTGTGTGTTTACCCATCATTGTTTGGATAATTGATCTGTCGTGTGATTTACAACGGCCAGAAATAAACCATTTTTCAAATGTTGCGCGTAAGGCCAAGCCAGATTTAATAGCGCGGAAATCTGTCATCGCTTCTAAGGCATAGGCGGAACATAAATCATAATTTGATCCAGCCATTGTGTGATTCCACATATCCTCGTGACCTGCCAATTTCATATCCCACATCATTGCAATTGATGCGATATCATTATCGGCGGCAATCATCCGATTAATTAAAATTGCTTGTTCTGGTTGAAATGCCAATGGGTTGATTAAGGCACCTTGTTTTTGTAACCAAACCAAACGCATTGATTTTAACGTTGAGATTGTTGCATTTTGAATATCCATATTTGGATTAATTGAAATTGTGTTTAATTTTTTATCAAAAAAACTAGTTTCAATTTTATCATCCAAAGATAGTGTAATTCCAGCCTTTGTAACAAAATCATAATAGGATTTAAAAGTTCCACTTTGATTTGCAAATGACAACATACCGTCCAAAGTTATTGTTTCAACTTTATCATTTAGGAATGCATTAAAATGATCGTCCAATTCTGTGATTTTCATTTCGGATAACAATTGTGCCGATTTATCATACGCCTGCATTTTTGCGCGCATATCATCAATCATTTTTTCGTCACGAGCGCTAAGCCCGTCAATCATTAATAATTCATCTAAATTAAAATCTTCTTCTGCAGAATCATCAATATAAAATAATGGTTGGTCACCAATCATATTGCACATCGCACGTTGAGAAAAATCACCCGCATGGCATGATATTTTTACCGCTTGTGGTCCATTATAACTAAAATCTGTATCCCAAACTTGATTATCCATTGTTTTTTCCCTTATGCGAGGTTTCCCTATTTAAACCTCATATATTTATTTCTTACCTATTCAGATTACTGAAAAGACATTAACAATTTGCTAGGAAAACCCTAACAAATCCTAAATTTTTATAAGTTTTTCAAATAGTTAATGAATTATAAATACATTATGGTAATGATTTGAGGGGCAAATCATCCGCAAGGCTTTGTTTATCTTGAATTTCTATTAATCCATCATGTGTAATAAAAAATGAGATAATTATAATAGAAAATTGAAAAACACATGGAATTTCAACAAAAAGACCTTTTTCATCAGATTTAATTTTTGGATATTGAGATAAATCTTTATCAAGCGATTGACGTGTCATTGGTGTTAAATCATCTTGCCAATCTACGTCATCCGTTTGTTTAATAACTTTAAGTTTATAGGCACCCTTAATAAAAAATTTGTAATAATAATTTAAATAGTCAATGACCGTTTCCGCCGTTAAATCCAATGCCATGTCCGACACACAATTATCTTTTATTGGATCATCAGTAAATTTAAGCGATTTTATATCTTTGTTATTTTTCAAATAAAATTGAAACCTATTTGGAACGGATGAATAATCTTCACATTCGTAATAAACCCAATCTGGTGCAAATGATAATTTTCGTGACATAATTTGAACATGATTTTCTTCTAGTCCATGTTCTGGATTAATGGTTTTTAATGTCTTTAAAAAAGATTTTTTTTGAGAATCATTTAATAATTTAAATGTTAAAGGCATGATAATATCAGTGTAATGATTTGTATAAATTATCCAATAACCTTGTGGATTATTTTTGTATGTTCCTGAGTGTAAAAATATCCCCTGTTATTCAGAGGATAAATAAAATAAAAAATGATCTGTTTTGGGATAAAAAATGACCTATTTTAACCCTGTTTAAAATGGCATTAATACGGGTTATCATTTCGGTGGGTTATTTGAATCCGCATTTTATCCACGTTGAGGATAACTTCATTCAAAATCATTTTATCCACGATATTAACAGGCCCTAAATAAACAATAACCTTATTAAAAATATATATTATTATTTTATAAGGATGGTAATGTCCCTATCTATGGAACAAGAATTTATAAAAGCACTCAAAGGTAAAGAAACAGTTAACACGCCAGTATGGCTTATGAGACAAGCAGGAAGATATTTACCTGAATACCGTGAGGTAAGATCACAAGCAGGTGGATTTCTTGATTTATGTTATAACCCTAAACTAGCCAGTGAGGTTACGTTACAACCCTTACGTCGTTTTGATTTGGATGCGGCTATTATTTTTTCTGATATCCTTGTTATACCACAAGCCATGGGGCAAAAACTTTGGTTTGAAACAGGCGAAGGACCAAAATTAGACCCTATTGAAAAAATAAAAGATTTAAATGATGAAAATTCTGATGAATTGTTAGATTTTTTATCGCCAGTATTTGAAGCTGTTGAACAAACACGATCATCATTGCCTGATGATAAATCATTGATAGGTTTTGCAGGGGCGCCTTGGACTTTGGCCTGTTATATGATCAATGGTGGTGGTTCGCGGGACTATCAAAATGTACGAACATTTGCGATGCAAAACCCAGATGAATTTCAAAAAATTATTGATTATTTGGTGCGGTCAATTAGTTGTTATTTAATTCAAAAAATTAAATCAGGGGTTAATGCGGTTCAGATATTTGATAGTTGGTCAGGAGTTTTAAGTGCGAACGAATTTTATAATTACTCAACCTTACCAACGAAAAAAATTGTTGAAAATGTAAAGGCACAATATCCAGATGTTCTTATTATTGGTTTTCCAAGGGGCGCTGGATTTAATTATCAAACCTATATTGATGAAACGGCGATTGATTGTGTATCATGTGATCAATCAATTCCATTGGATCAAATTAAAGAATTTCAAAAATCAATTTGTGTGCAGGGTAATTTAGATAATCTATTATTACTCAATGGTGGTCAGGCGATGATCGATCAAACACATAAAATTTGTGATACCTTGGCAGATAAACCATTTGTGTTCAATTTAGGCCACGGTGTGATAAAAGAAACAGATCCGGATAATGTTGGATTATTAATTAAAACCATTAAAGAATTTAAACGAGGTTAAGTTTCATGTCAGATTTATTATTAGATTATTACCTTTGGTTGAAGGCTCTTCATATTATTTCTGTTATTTGTTGGATGGCGGCAATGCTCTATCTTCCGCGTTTATTTGTTTATCATACACAAGTTGATGTTGGTTCAGATCAATCAAAACTATTTAAAATTATGGAACATCGTCTTATGCGTTATATTTGTAACCCTGCGATGATTGCGACCTTTATCTTTGGCGGATTAATGTTATGGGCAAATACAGATCTGTTTTCCCAAGGTTGGATGCATGCAAAATTGACGCTTATCTTTTTATTGTCTGGCTTCCATGGAATGATGTCGAAATGGCGTAAAAACTTTGCATCCGACAATAACCAAAAATCAACAAAGTTCTTTCGTATAGCGAATGAAATTCCAACATTGTTTATGATTGCTATCGTTATTTTTGCGGTTGTAAAACCGTTTTAATAATTAACTGCTTGACATTGTACGTCTATTTTGGATATATGGGGTCATCTCATTAAATTTCTGCGACATAATTTAACTGTCTTGCGTATAAATCATGCAGAAATTGCGCAAGATAATTTTCGTATAAAATAAAAATTTATCACACAAAACAAACTTTTCAAAAAATCATAATCATAAAAAGAACGAGAAATCTCAATGGATTTAAAAGAACTTAAAACACGCTCACCTGCAGAACTATTAGCCTTTGCCGAAGAATTAGGATTGGAAAATGTTCCAACAAATCGCAAACAAGATATGATGTTTGCTATTCTTAAAGAATTAGCCGCAAGCAATATGAACATTAAAGGCGGTGGTGTTTTAGAAGTTCTACAAGATGGTTTTGGTTTCCTTCGCGCACCAGAAGAAAATTATCTTCCTGGTCCAGATGATATTTATGTATCACCAAATCAAATAAAACGTTTTGGCCTGAAAACAGGTGACAGTATTGAAGGTGAAATTCGTGCACCAAAGTCAAACGAGCGTTATTTTGCATTATTAAAATTAAATCAAATTAATCATGAGGCACCAGAAAAATTACGCCATCGTGTTGGTTTTGATAATTTAACTCCGCTTTATCCAGATCGTAAAATTAAGTTGGAAATTGATAATCCAACGAAAAAAGATTACACACCACGTATTATAGAGTTAACTGCTCCACTTGGTTTTGGTCAACGTGCATTGATTGTTGCACCACCACGTACGGGTAAAACAGTGATGTTGCAATCAATTGCAAATTCATTAGCAGAAAATCATCCAGAGGCTTATTTGATCGTTTTATTGATTGATGAGCGTCCAGAGGAAGTAACAGACATGGCGCGCTCAGTTCGTGGTGAAGTTATTTCATCAACATTTGATGAACCTGCATCACGTCACGTACAAGTATCCGAAATGGTGATGGAAAAGGCAAAACGTTTAATTGAACAAAAACGCGATGTTGTTATCTTACTTGACTCTATTACACGTCTTGGTCGTGCGTATAACACCGTTGTACCATCATCTGGTAAAGTTTTAACAGGTGGTGTTGATGCAAACGCCTTACAACGCCCAAAACGTTTCTTTGGTGCGGCGCGTAATGTTGAACAAGGCGGATCATTGACAATTATCGCAACGGCCTTGATTGATACAGGGTCACGTATGGATGAGGTTATTTTTGAAGAATTTAAAGGAACAGGTAATGCTGAAATTGTTCTAGATCGTAAAATTGCAGATAAACGTGTTTACCCTGCGATTGATATTACAAAATCAGGAACACGTAAGGAAGATTTACTTGTTGATCCAGCGACACTTCAAAAAATGTGGATTTTACGTCGTATTTTGAACCCAATGGGTACAATTGATGCCGTTGAATTTTTAATTGGAAAATTGAAACAAACGAAAAATAATGATGATTTCTTTAATGGAATGAATCAATAGAGATTAAAAATCTTACCCACTATAAAAGAACATTTTAGTGAGTCTTCAATTAATCCAACAAGCTGTTTTATAAGAAACATTATAATTTTTGGCGCATCTATTGGATGTGCAAAAGATACAAATTTATTGTGTGGAGTTGTTGTTGGCGGCTTATTATTTGGAATGCTAAGGCATAAAAAACAAGTAAGCCATACTCCCAAACCAAATTAAAACATTACCTATTATTGCATACATGCCCGCCTTACCCATCGCGGGCATTTTTGTATTGGGTAGACCTATATCTTTCATAACAGATTTTAATGCAAAAAATCCTAATCCTTTGATGAGAGCGAAAGATATCATCATACAAAAAATCATGGGAAATATATCCAACACATAGCGAATACTCATATTTTGATCGACTGTATTGATACGCAAGTCACCAATAAACCATTGATAGGAGAGTAAAGAAGAAAGAATCAAACTAATGGATAAGCCTACATATCGCGGACGTTGTGTTATTTTTTTCAGGGCTTTAAACCCATTAATAACAAAGGATTGAAAAATGTCGGTTGTTGTCCCCAAACCATATTTTGTCTTTAACATCATCATGGATTTTTTCTTATTTCCACCAACAACATATTCCAATATTTCACGTGAAACACGATATTCACACGCGTCTTTAAGGAGGCCTGCGACAAAACCATCACCCGATGCCGCGCGTTTCATTAATGATAATGGTTTTTCAAAAATAGGTTTCATAAAAGGGTCACTGCTGGCTACCGCACCTTTTGATCCGATGAAATAAACATTTCGTTTGCTGGCATCACCATTGACCTCAGCCACCGCCCACTCAATTTTTGCTTCGTAATAAAGACGATCTTTTGATTGATCTTGAGGTTCTTCTTCGTAATAGGCACGTTCTTCGGTTTCATCTATAACAGGTGGTGGAACATTTTTAATCACAATATGATCGCCCTTGGCTAAAATTTCAGCCCCAACCTTTGCAACCATATTTTTACAATCGGCATCAAGATCGGGCAAGTTAATCACAGCAGATGTTTTTATCGTTGGTGTAATTGTTGCAATGATCGATTGTGCCCCTTCACCACCGCAATCTTTGCATGATATACGTCCTGTTGTGTTACAGGCGCTACATGATGTTGTGCGTTGTCCCTGACAATTTGTACAATAAATCTCACGTTGCCCGTGGCAATCGGTACATACCTGTTGTTGGTTTGTTGTTTGATTTAAAACCGTACCAACACCACGACATGTTAGACATGGCATTAACCCACGACCATGACATAGGTGACATTGACATCGTCCCTGCCCCTGACATGTATGGCATTTTGCCTGGCCTTGTCCATCACATCGTCCACAATTTTGATGTTCGCATAATATTGTTTTTTCTGTTGGAATATCAAAAAGTTGTTTATCTAATCCAAATCCTTGATGAGGTGATTTTTTTAATAAATTTTTTGCGACTTGTTCCATATCATCACGTGATTGAATACCTACGATAATTTTTTGAATTTCGGCCTGCATTGTACCTTGCGGAACATGACGACCAATATTTTGTCGTCCTTGTTGTGTTTTTGTGTCTACCTGGCAATCAAATGAAAAAAGGGTCTGTGCGCTTAATGTTCCCACGCCTTGACGTTTGACCGTTAGGGTTAATTTTTTAGGATCAACACCATTACCATCCAATTGGGATTGAATTCTCTGCTTTGTTTTGATAATGAATTCATTTGGATAGGTATAGTCGGACATGATAAAACTATACTGGCATCATTAATTTAAGGAAAGCCTAATGACAGATACAATATATGCCTTGGCATCGGCGCAAGGTCGTGCAGGAATTGCCGTGGTTCGTGTGTCGGGTCCACAGGCAATGGAATCCTTATCAAAATTAAGTGATGGTACATTCCCTGTGCGTCAGGCGGTGTTGGCGCAATTAATTAATCCTGATAATGGATCTTTGATTGATGAGGCGATTGTGATCACGTTTCATCCACCACGTTCGTATACGGGTGAAGAAACGGTTGAATATAATATTCATGGTGGAAAAGCCGTGCGTGAAAGTTTGCTTAATGCCTTATCTCAAATGGATGGTCACCGTATGGCCGAACCAGGTGAATTTACACGCCGTGCCTATGAAAATGGTAATTTAGATTTAACACAAGCCGAGGCCGTGGCGGATTTAATCCATGCGGAGACTGAGGCACAAAAGCAATTGGCCTTATCCCAAATGGGCGGCGCATTATCTAACCTATATCAAGGGTGGGCAGATCGTTTGGTAAAGGCATTAGCCTATGCCGAGGCACAAATTGATTTTGCAGAGGAAGATTTGCCTGAAGACGAGGTCAAATCACATGTTGAACCGGTTTTGACACATGTCATGACCCAAATAACTGGTCATTTGAATGATGGAAATCGTGGTGAAATTTTGCGTGAGGGGATCAAAATTGCGATTATTGGTGCACCGAATGCGGGTAAATCAAGTTTGATTAATGCATTGGCACAACGTGATGTTGCTATTGTCTCCGATATGGCCGGTACAACACGTGATGTGTTGGAAGTTCATTTAGATTTAAATGGATTTCCGGTGACATTATATGATACGGCTGGCCTCCGTCCTGAACAATTATCCGATGAGCATGCACAAGACCAGATAGAGGCCGAAGGGATAAAACGTGCCCTTCAAAAGGCACAAGAGGCCGATTTTAAAATCCTTCTTTTTGATGGGAAAGATAATGAAATGCACCCACAAACATTGAATTTGAAAGATGACAATTCAATCTGCGTAACCAATAAAATGGATGATGGGGAAACTGGTTTTGCGGACACGATTTCGATTTCAACGCAATCGGGTTATGGATTGGATAATCTAATTGATAATGTTTCACGTGAAACAAAGGCGTTGTTCGAAGATATTCAAAACAGCCCAAGCCTGACACGTGCCCGTCACCGTGAAGCATTAGTCGAGGCACAAGAACATATAGATAGAGCGTTACATGGTTTTAGTCCCGATATGATTGCCGAAGATATCCGCATGAGTGTGCGTAGTATTGGTCGCATTACAGGCCGCACCGATGTTGAGGATCTGCTTGATATTATCTTCCGCGATTTTTGTATTGGGAAATAGGCTAATTTCTTGATTTTTTGAAGTTATATCTGCTATAACCCCCAACATGGAACAAAAATTTGATGTCATTGTTGTTGGTGGTGGACATGCAGGGTGCGAGGCCGCGGCCGCATCTGCACGTATGGGCGCTAACACAGCACTTGTAACTCATCGTAAGGACACAATTGGTATCATGTCATGTAATCCAGCTATTGGTGGTTTGGGCAAGGGACATTTGGTTCGTGAAATTGACGCGCTTGATGGTATTATGGCACGTGTGACGGATAAGGCGGGTATTCAATTTCGTATGTTGAATGCATCCAAGGGTGCGGCGGTGCAAGGACCACGGACACAAGCCGATCGCAAATTATATCGCCAAGCGATGCAGGATGAAATTTTTAATACACCAAACCTAACCATTATAGAAGCTGGTGTTGATGACCTGATTATGAATGATAGAGCGGTTGAAGGTGTGGTACAGGATGATGGTACTAAAATTTATGCACCGGCGGTTATTATCACGGCAGGGACATTTTTACGGGGTATTATCCACCGTGGAACGGATCAAATACCCGCGGGTCGTGTGGGTGATAAACCGGCCGTTAAATTGGGTGAAACATTAGAACGTCTTAAACTTCCCCTTGATCGTTTAAAAACAGGAACACCAGCACGATTGGATGGTAAAACAATCAATTGGAATATTTTGGAAGCCCAAGCGGCGGATGAAAATCCGACACCATTTTCGTATTTGAACGATAAAATAGATGTGCCGCAAATTAAGTGTCATATGACATATACAAATCCTGAAACACATAAAATTATACTTGATAACAAAGATTTAGCTCCAATTTATTCAGGTCAAATAGAGGGGTCAGGACCACGTTATTGCCCATCAATTGAGGATAAGGTTGTTCGTTTTGCGGATAAAGAACGTCATCAAATTTTCCTTGAACCCGAAGGTCTAGATGACGATACGGTTTATCCAAATGGTATTTCAACATCCCTGCCCGTTGATGTACAAGACGCAATGTTAAAAACGATTCCTGGTTTGGAAAATGCCCGTGTTATCGAATATGGATATGCGATTGAATATGATTATGTTGATCCGCGCGCCTTGAAAAACACATTGGAATTAAAGGATGTGAGCGGTCTGTATTTGGCGGGGCAAATTAACGGTACAACAGGATATGAAGAGGCCGCGGCGCAAGGGTTGATGGCAGGATTAAACGCTGCACGACATAATGCAGGCGAAATATTCACACTGGACCGTGCGCAGGCTTATATTGGCGTTATGATTGATGATTTAATCAATCGTGGTGCGCCAGAACCCTATCGTATGTTTACATCGCGTGCGGAATATCGCCTACTCCTTCGTTCGGACAATGCGGATCAACGCTTGACCGATATTGGGATGCAGTGGGGATGTGTTGGCGAAAAACGGGCAAATGTTTGGGGTAAGAAAAAAGAACAGTTAGAGAGTGCGCGCATTCTCACTCTAAATTTGAAAGCAACACCAAACCAATTAGAAAAACATGGTGTTAACGTTAACAAAGATGGTAAACGCCGCACAGTTCAAGAAATTTTAAATTACCAAAACATTACATGGGATGTGCTGGCCAATATTTGGCCTGAAATGGCGGATATTCCAATGGATATTGCGGAACAAATCCAGATTGATGCAACATATGCAGGGTATATTGATCGACAAATGGCAGATATCATGGCCTATCGCAAGGATGAAAATTTGATTATTCCAGACACAATTGATTATAAATCGATTGGTTCACTCTCTACGGAAGTTATTCAAAAATTAGAAAAGGCGCGCCCGCAAACATTGGGTGCGGCATCGCGCATACCTGGTGTAACACCGGCGGCGGTTATTACGCTTCTTCGTCATGTACAAAAAAGGCATAAACATGTCGCATAATGACCGTTTGGATCACTATCATGATTTATTATTAAAATGGCAAAAGACCATTAATTTGGTGTCCCCTGCTACATTGAATAATGTGTGGGAACGTCATTTTGAAGATAGCTCACAATTGATTCAATACATACCTGATCATGTTAAAACGATTGTTGATATTGGTTCTGGTGCAGGATTCCCAGGTTTAGTCATTGCAATTGAGCGTCCAGATATTCAAGTTCACTTGATTGAATCTGATACACGTAAGTGCGCTTTTTTACGAACTGTTTCACGTGAAACATTGTGTGAAAATGTAACAATCCATAATGATCGTATTGAAAATGTGATTGGTGAAATTGATGCGGATATGATTTCTGCACGAGCGTTGGCATCCATTCGTCAATTGATGGTTTATACAAAACCTGTATGGGAAAATGGTGATGATATAACAATGTTGTTACCCAAGGGACAAAATTTTCAAGATGAAATTGATGATGCCCTCACCAAATTTGATTTTGAATATGCCCAGCACGAAAGCATTACCGATCCCAATGCCCAGATATTAATTGTGGGTAAAATCGTCCAAAAATAAGTTTCATATTGTGATGTAACCATTGAATTCGCTATGTTTGAAAGCATGAAGAGCGAAGGAGAGTTCATGAATTCATCACAAAAATCCCCACGAATTTTTGCAATTGCCAATCAAAAAGGTGGTGTTGGTAAAACAACAACATCCATTAATTTGGCAACATCGTTGGCCGCCGTTGGTAAACGTGTCTTGTTGGTTGATATGGATGCACAAGGCAATGCATCAACTGGATTGGGTGTAAAACGATCAGAACGTGAAAATAGTTCTTATGATTTGTTGTTTGGTGAAAAAACAATTGCGGAATGTGCGGTTGGAACGCGTGTGCCACGTTTGTCGATTGTTCCATCATCCATGCATTTGTCGGGTGCAGAAATTGAATTAGTAACGGCAGAAAATCGTGAATTTCGTATGAGGGCGGCTTTTGAAACAATTGGTAATCAATATGATTATGTTGTTGTTGATTGCCCCCCTGCCCTTAATTTAACGACGTTAAATATTTTGGTAGCTGCGGATGCGGTTATTGTGCCGTTGCAATGCGAATTTTATGCATTGGAAGGTTTGGCTCACCTTACAAAAACGATTGAGCGTGTGCGTTCAACATTTAACCCTGGTTTGATTGTTCATGGGGTTGTTTTGACGATGTATGATGTGCGTAATCGTCTGTCAGGTATGGTTGCGGATGATGTGCGTGGTTATTTTGGTGATAAGGTTTATAAAACAATTATTCCACGTAATGTTAGGGTTTCTGAGGCTCCGTCATATGGATTGCCAGCAATTGTGTATGATATGCGTTGTGCAGGATCACAGGCTTATATACATTTAGCAAAAGAAGTAATTAAGCGTGAAAAATCATTGTTGAGTGATGAAAAGGTGGCGGCATAATGAGTGAAAAACCAGATCCAAAAAATAGAGGTTTAGGTCGTGGGTTAGATGCCATCTTTGGTGAAGATGATCCTGTTGAGATGGAAGATGTTTCACGTGAAACATTGGACGAAGATCAAGCGGAACCTGAAATTAATTTATCCGCGAATGAAATTATTGGTGATGATTTAAAACGCCGTGTGATGCCGATTGAATGGTTATCACCATGTGACTTTCAACCAAGAAAACATTTTGATAAGGATGCGTTAGAGGATTTGGCAAAATCCATCATGATGCATGGTATATTACAACCGATTGTTGTGCGCCCAATGGCGGATGCCGAAAACCAATATGAAATTATTGCGGGTGAACGACGTTGGCGCGCGGCACAAATGATGCAAATGCACGAAGTGCCAGTATCATTACAATATCTTGATGATGAAGCGGTCATGGAAATTGCGTTGATTGAAAATATTCAACGTGAAGATTTAACGGCAATGGAGGAAGCAAAAGGTTTCCAAGAATTGATGGATAAATATAACCATACACAGGAAAAATTATCCGTGACCGTGGGGAAAAGCCGTTCTTATATCGCTAATAGTTTGCGTTTGTTGCAATTGCCTAAATCTGTTCAATCCCTTGTTAATGAAGGAAAAATTAGTGCAGGGCACGCACGTGCGTTGGTTGGGAAAGATAATGCAGAAACGCTCGCCAAACAAATTGTTGCCGATAATTTATCGGTTCGTGATGTTGAAAGTTTGGTAAAAGATAATGGTTCACCAAAGAAAAATAAATCATCAAAAATACCAAAAACCAAGGATGTAAATACAGCAGCATTAGAGGAAGAAATGAGCCGTATTTTGGGTATGAATGTATCGATTAATGGATCATCTAAAAACGGCCATGGATTTGTCAAAATTGATTATAAATCTTTGGATCAATTAGATGACGTTCTGCATCGCTTATCAAAAGTTTAATTTATCGCCGAGCGGGTTTGTATTTCGCAAGCTGGCATAGGCAATTTTCAACGAGTGATGTATCGACATAGCCTGTTTTTTTGCTGTTGGCTTCGACTTTATTCAAACTATCGAGTGCAGATTCAATAATTTTTAATGGCCAACGATTTAATTGACGTTTAAATGCGTCTTCGACTTTCCAAAATAATGGTGGTGTTAATGTTTTGATCGCTTGGGCGTGATCTTGACCATCTTTTATCTTGGATTGGACGGATAATAATCGCCAAAAATGATTCTGTACGCTACGTAATAAAACGATTGATGCAACCTGATCTTTAAACAAACTTTGAATAATTGTGTGCGTTTCGTGTATGTTTCCGTCCCCTATGGCATACACAAGCTTGTCCATTGACCAATCCCGTACGTCACCGCAACTGGCGTATATGTCATTGATAGATATATGACCGATATTTTCACGTACAGGATCACCATCAAACCCTTGATATCCTTTATTTAATCCCTTATACAGCAATAATTTTTCAATTTCATTGCGGGCAATCGTGCGATCACCGACAATGGCTGATGAAAATGCGATAATCGCGTCTTGATCAATGCGATACCCCGCATGCATACACATATCATGGATAATTTGTGCCAGTGTACGTTCGTCATCAATATAACATGGTAAGGCGGCGGCTTTCTTAGAGCTCTCACATAATTTACGTAGTGATGAACGTGGCCCAAGGTCGCTTGCCTCGACCACAACAAGGGTATCTTGAGATGGATTTTCCAAATATTCCTTTAAAATAACGTTGAGCCCATCTGTCCCATTTTTAATAATGATAAGGCGGTTGCCACCCATAAGGGATTGAGCATTCGCCTCGTCATAAAATGCGGCTGGATCAGTCGTTATTTTATCAGGTGTGAATGTAACCACATTAAAAGGGTCGTTGAGGTCAGGCACAATTTGTTTACAAATAATGTTTGATCGTTCACTCATTAATCCTTGATCCGGACCATAGATGAGTATGACACGGGCCTTTGGATCAGGGTTTTTGACAAAGGGTTCAATTTGTTTGAATGCAAGTTTCATCGATTAAAATAAAGCTCTAACTGAGTGATAATATTATTGGATAATGCCTTTAACGCTTGTTTACGGGCGTCTTCTTCGGTGACAAAGGTCGTAAATTGGCCCGCTAAGATGTTATATCCCGATGTAGCGCGTACCGTGCGTTGTAAAACGACTTTGTTGTCAGGGTTAATAAGGCGCATTGTTGTTTCTTGTCTTAATTGTGCGCGTGAGGCCTCATCATCACGGTCAATACCGATTTCAACAATGCTTTCTTGTATCGGTGATACGACCAAACGCAATTGTGGGTTCGATGGATACCCACCATTATACATGGCATCAATCAGATGATTACGGACAGTTTGCCCTTCCTCATCGGGAATAATCGCAATATCAATTTTTGATAGGTCATTTGAAACCGTTTTTGTACCGTACACAGGCGTAAATCCACATGCGGTAAGGAATAATAATGTAAAGAGGGTTATAAATTTCATTATATTAATCTAGCATGAATAGATTATCTTTCACTATAGATAATTAAAAGGAGATCATAAATGGCAGCTGAATGCGCAAAATTAGTGCCTGAATAAATGTAAGAAATATTGAAAAATTCCGTTTTACAGACCGCCAAAACCGTTTTCAGAGAGGTTTCTTATCTTTGTTCCCCTCAGATCTTTATTAGAAATACTGCGAATAGTGCCTCCAAGATGAACACCAGATTTTACTAATTTATTTTTCTTAGCCCATACATTACTAAAGTCTGTTTTAGGCGCTTCGCCTTCACAATTTTTGCCCCACACTGGAATCATGAATTGTTTTTCAGGATCAAAATCTTCTGAAAAAATTGTATCACAGTCGTACAAGGCAAATATAAATCCTGTATTTTCTATCTTAACTCCAGTTAAATTAGCACCTCTGAAATCCGAAACATTGTCATCTGCATCCCAGCCAAAAGCAGTATTGGATAAATCGGAATTGGTTAAATCAGAACCACGGAAATCGCATCCATGGAATGTTGAACTTGATATATTTTGATTCGACAAGTCCAATCCTGCGTAATTACAACTATACGCTATCATTCTTGACAAATTTGAGCTGGATAAAATTGCACCATTTAAACTTGGGATTGTTGAACCAGTTAGATTAGCATTGGATACGTTCGCCCCCTCAAAGATAGTTTCTTTTTTAAATTTGTGATTTGTAAAATTTGCTCCTTTAAGAGACGCATTAGTGAAATTAACCGAACCGCCCCAACCGCCATGTCTTCTTGGCAGAGAAAAATCAACACCATCAAGATTAGCACCAGTAAAATTTATTTTATCAAATTTTGAACCGTGAAAGTTACTATTACTCAAATCTGAATTAGTGAAGTCTATCCCCCATAAGTTAGAAAATCTAAAATTAGAATTTTTGAAATCCATGTTGGATAGATTAATCCCATCGATTTTTACAATATCCGCACGCTCTAGATTTAGAGATTTACCATTTAATTCAGACACATCTCCCACCATGATTGCTGATAAGTGGTACAAAATTTCCTTTCGATTATCGTTTTTTATGAAGTAAGAAAGTCTAGACAATTTCAGAGCATTATAGAAATCTCTTTCTCTATAATTGTTTTTAGCGAACACGTAAAAACCATCTGATAAAATTTTTTGATTTTCTTCCTCTATCATTTGAAAGACATTGTTTAATTCTATATCTCTCCAAGAAGGAATAATTTTTTTAAATATTTTTTTATATACACTTTCCGCAGATTTATAGTCCGAGTATTGCTCCAAGAACTTTGCTTTTTCAAACATAATATCTGTGTTGTGAGGGTCTTTTGCTAATTTATCATCAAAGCCTTTAATCTCACTTGCGTATATTTTGAGACCCCCAATAGATAAATTAGGAAACATAGCTATTTTACAATGAGAAGAAGTGAAATTACCTGTTGATGGATGTTGAAATGCAAACATAATAAATCTTGGTCGGCGTTTATCTACTCTACTATCAATTTTCACTATATCGCCTTCGGATACATCTCCTTTATAAGCCTTTATCACCCTAAAAAGGCTAACTTTCTTTTTTGTCCCTGTGATGTAATATATAGCGTTCCAAATTGATATTGCTGGTCTTATATATTCAGCATCAAATATATAGTCTGAAGTAAAATATTCTTCCTGTGTCATTTGGCGGCAGGATGCATTAACCGATTGTGACATACATAATATTAAAAATATAAAAATTAAAAAAGAGGCTCTATTCATAGCTAAAACTTTGTAGTGTTTATGAAAGGATAATTAGTTTTCTACCTTTTGTAAAATGGCTATATATCACCTAACAGCCTTCGCTACGAAGGAAGCCTCAAACACTTACCCCACAACAAGATTAACGATGCGATCAGGAACAACGATGACCTTGCGGATGTCTTTACCATCAATGGCGCGTAAAACATCATCATTGGCCATGGCGACTTGTTCTGTTGCGCCCTTGTCAGACCCTTTTGGTAATGTAATTGTCGCGCGGACTTTACCATTGATTTGTACGCCAATTGTCACGGTTTCTTCGCCAAGCAAGCTTTTATCAGCAACAGGCCATGTGGAATTGGCAACCAATCCATCCATACCCAACATATTCCACATTTCTTCGGCCAAATGCGGTGTCATTGGAGATAGCAATTGTGACAATGTTGTTAAACCTTCGCGTAATACCCATGCTTCATCCACGTTATCAGCGTTAAGCGATGAAACATCATTGGACATGGCACGAATGCGCGCCACGGCCTTGTTCATATGGAATGCATCAATATCATCGGCGACCAATTGCCTTGTTTTATGAATTTCACGGTATGTAGATAACGCTTTATCACCTAAATCAGGTTGCGTTGTGCCAAGGTCAGGTAGTTTATCCAAACTATCCGCGGCAATACGATACAGTTTGTTAATATATTTCCATGCGCCTTCGATACCGCTTTCCGTCCATTCTAAATCACGTTCAGGCGGTGAATCGGATAATACAAACAACCTTGCGGCATCGGCACCATATGTTGCCATGATTTCTTCTGGGTCAATCGTATTGCGTTTTGATTTTGACATTTTTTCGTTACGTTGCGCCGCAACGGGTAATTTTGTATTGACCTCGATCATGTCACCGTTTTCATCCGTGATAATGTCGGCGGGGTAGACCCATTTACCATTGGAATCTTTATAGGATGTGTGTGTAACCATCCCTTGTGTAAACAACCCTGTGAATGGTTCGGCAACATCGGTGTAGCCACATTTTTTCATACCGCGTTGGAAAAAACGTGAATAAAGAAGGTGAAGAACGGCATGTTCAACCCCACCAATATATTGATCAACACCCATCCAATAATCGGCTTTTGCTTTATCAATAGGAGATTGCGTATTATTTGCATCGCAATAGCGCATGAAATACCATGAACTGTCAAAAAATGTGTCCATTGTGTCGGTTTCACGAATTGCAGGTTCACCTGTTTCTGGACATGTTGTGTATTTCCATGTCGGGTGATGGTCTAGTGGATTACCTGGTTTATCAAATGTAACGTCATCTGGCAGCTCAATTGGTAATTGATCTTGAGGTACAGGAATAATCTCACCATCCGATTCACGGTAAACAACCGGTATTGGGCATCCCCAATACCGTTGGCGTGACACACCCCAATCGCGTAGGCGATATGTTGTTTTGGCATCACCTAATTGCATAGATGTTATTTTATCAATCACGGCTTGTTTGGCGTCGTCGATATCCATATCGTTAAGGAAATCAGAATTTCCAATTTTACCAGGACCGTTATAGGATTCCTTGGACAAATCACAATCATCTGCATTCGTTGGGAAAACAACTTGTTCGATATCAAGATTATATTTTTTTGCGAAATCATAATCGCGTTGATCATGTGCAGGCACACCGTAAATCGCCCCTGTCCCATAATCCATAAGGATGAAATTCGCGACATAAACGGGGATTTTTTTACCAGCAATGAATGGGTGTTCAATTGTGTATCCGGTATCAAATCCAATTTTTTCGGCCTGTTCAATTGCGGATTCTGATGTTCCACCTTCGGCGCATTTCGCTTTAAATTCTTCGTAACCATCTTGATCCGCACATAATTTAATCGCCAATGGATGGTCTGGCGCCAGACCAATAAAGCTCATTCCAAAAATTGTATCTGGGCGTGTTGTGAAAATTTCAAAATCGTCGTTTGTTTCCGCAATTTTTAACGTCATTTGCAAACCTTGCGATTTTCCGATCCAGTTGCGCTGCATTGTACGCACTTTATCTGGCCAACGATCAAGATTATCAATTTCTTGCAATAAATCTTCGGCGTAATCGGTGATGCTTAGAAACCATTGGTTTAATTTTTTACGCTCAACCGGTGCATCAGAGCGCCATCCTTTACCATCAACAACTTGTTCATTGGCAAGAACCGTATTTTCAACAGGATCCCAATTCACGATGGATTCTTTACGGTATATCAGGTCGTTTTTAAGAAAATCGAGGAACAGATTTTGTTGATGTTTGTAATAAGATGGATGGCATGTCGCGACCTCGCGTGTCCAATCAATGGCCAATCCCATAGCCTTGAGTTGTGCCTTCATCTCTTCAATATTTTTATAGGTCCACTCGCCTGGATGTATATTACGTTCAAGCGCGGCATTTTCCGCGGGTAAGCCAAATGCGTCCCAACCCATAGGGTTAAGAACGTTGAAACCCTTCATTTTTTTATAACGTGCAACGATATCAGATAGAGAATAGTTACGAACATGTCCCATATGGATGCGGCCAGATGGGTATGGCAACATGGCAAGAACATAACATTTTTCTTTATTTGGGTCTTCTGTGACCTCAAATGTTTCTTGCTTTGTCCATGTTTCTTGCCATTTGGCTTCTGTTTCTTTGATATTATAACGGATATCGCTCATTACTATATTACTCCGACGCTTGACCGATACGGATCTGACGAGCACGTGTCAGGATGGCATCTTCAATTTTTGTCGCAACAGATGCGCCAATTTTAACATCTTTCCATTTTCCACGAGATTGTTTTTGTTGGAATGCGGATACGCGGATGGCATCGGAACGTAATTGTGATCCAATAACAAAGACATTTAATTTGTAACGTTCATTTGGCTTGTCAGCATCACTGTACCAATCGGTTAAAATAACACCGCCAAATGGATCAACACTAGCTAATGGCATAAATGACACGGTATCTAATGATGCACGCCATAAATATGAATTAACGGTAATCACATCCGTTGACTGATTGTCATCGTCACCACCAAGGATATTTATACCATCAGTCCCGAATATTCCCTCTTTTTCACTGTAGATGTCGTTACCGTCAAGTCCATCACGTTCAAGCCCTGTTGGATATTTTTTTTCACCTTCAATGCTGCTACATGCGGTTATTGTGAATAAAGTGATTAGTAAGATGTAGTGTAGTTTCATATAAACCCTCAGTTTGTTTGTATAACTTATGCTAATTTCTAACATTACCTTTATATTGGTGCAAGTAGGCATAAGCTTGTTGCAAAAATACAACAGTTCAAAATTATTTTCTTTTTATAGTGTGGCAATTGTTTGACGCTTACGAAGAAATGAATCACAATCCAGCTAATTCATATTTTTTATGAAGGTCATTTTAACCGATTTGGATTTAACCAAATCATTTTTGGAGGAAACTTTAAATGAAAAAAGTACTTTTAACTGGTGCGGCTTTAGTTGCTGTTGCAACTTCACCTGCAATGGCTGAAGGCCTAAAACTTGACCTTGCTGGTCATGCAAAGGTTTACGGCGTATACAACAACAACGATGAAGCTGCTGGCCAATCATTGGACGAGCTAAACATTCGTAAAGAAACAGAAGTTCACTTTACAGGTGAAACAACTTTGGATTCAGGTCTAACTGTTGGTGCACACGTTGAATTGAATTTGGATCGTGATGATGCAAACTCTGTTGAAGAATCATACATCTATATGTCAGGTGGATGGGGTCGCGTTAACGTTGGTGAAGAAGATGGTGTTGCTTACTTGCTACAAGTTTCTGCTCCTTCAGCTGACTCAAACGTAGACGGTCTTCGTCAATACATTTCATCATATGACTCACTTGGTACAGGTGATAACACATTGCGTCTAGACTATGATCATGTTGCTCCTGGTTCAGGATACTACAACAAGGTTTCATACATGACACCTGTGTTTAACGGTTTCCAAGCTGGTGCTTCATACATCCCAACAATGTCAGATGACGCTAACGGTTTTGCTGCTATTTCTGATGATGATGATGCAAACGAATACAAAGATGGTATCGAATTGGCTGTACGTTACGAAGGCGCATATGAAGGCGTTGGCGTAGCATTCGGTGCTGGTTATGGTAAATACGATGCTGAAACAAATGCTGGTGCAGTATCTGATGACGCTAAAACATGGAACGCTGGTCTTGACCTAGACTTCGCTGGTTTCGGTGTTGGTGTTGCTTACTTGGATCAAACTGATGAAAACGCAACTGTTGAAGAAGAAACACAAACACTTGTTGTTGGTGCTGATTACCAAATGGGTGCATATAAATTGGGTGTTTCGTACATGAACCAAGATGTTAAAAACCTAGCTAATGCTGCTAGCGTAGATCGTGAAATCGACCGTTGGACTGCTGGTGCTTCATACTCATACGGACCAGGAATGTCATTCCGCGGTTCTGTGTCTATGATTGACAATGACCACACTACTGCTGCTTCTAGCATTGACTCAACACAAGTTCTTTTGGGTACACAAATCAACTTCTAATTTGAAGGTTTCTAACGGAATTCAAATATAGAAATTGAACTAGATTTATGAAAGGGCGCTTTATGGCGCCCTTTCTTTTATTGAACATGACAAACGAACGAAACTGGTATAAAAGATTTTTATGGAACTCGAAAAACGATTTACTTCAAAATGTGAATTTTTTGCAGCGGCCGATACATTAGATTGGTTACCGCCTGTGACTTTGCCAGAGGTCGCTTTTGCTGGACGATCAAATGTGGGAAAATCAACATTGATTAATGCGCTTACGGGGCGTAAAAAATTGGCACGCACATCAAATACTCCTGGCCGTACACAACAATTAAACTTTTTTAATATCGGTGATGCATTTCATTTAGTTGATATGCCTGGATATGGGTATGCGAAGGTCTCAAAATCAAAAATTGCAAATTGGATAAAGGTTTTAGAAAACTATTTGAAAGGGCGTGTGCCCTTACGCCTCGCGCTGGTCCTTGTTGATTCACGCCATGGTTTGAAACCGAGTGATCTTGAAATAATGGATTTATTAAATAAAGCGGCGGTTCCTTATCGTGTTATTTTAACAAAGGGTGACAAGGCAAATAAAAGCGAAATTACGAAAACGGTCGCTAAAATTGAAGAAGCATTGAAAAAAAATCCTGCAGCGTATCCAACTCCTCATCTTACTAGTGGTGATAAAAAAGAAGGTTTAGACGAATTACGCGAAATTATTTGGCAGGCGATTTCGTAAGCAAGGAAATTAATCGTGATTAAAAAAATAATAAACATTTTTTCACGTCCTGTCGTTTTGAATTATACATTACCTTTGGTCATGATCTATTTGGTTATTGGAACTATTGCACAAAAATATATAGGTCTTTTTGAAGCTACAAAAATATACTTTTCTTCACCTGTTTTATGGATTGGTTTTTTGCCTTTACCAGGTTTGCCAATTTTACTAGGACTTATATTTATAAACCTTGTTTTTAAACTTGTATTTAAGAGCCCATGGACGATTAAAAATTCAGGAATTATTATTACTCATATAGGGGTGATGCTTTTATTGTTAGGCGGAGTTTTTACAGCCTTACTTTCGGAAGAAGGTTATATTGATCTGGCTCAAGGCGATAAAAAATCATATGTAAGTGATTATCATATCCGTCAATTGGTTGTTCTGGATAACGAAGATCGTGAAATTTTCGCAATTAATCACAATGAGATTAAGGCAGAGGACGTTGTTCATCTTGATGAATTAAATTTAGAATTAAAAATTCAGGAACACTGCCAAAATTGTAAAATTGAAAAACGATTAGAAGGTGATGATACCCATAAGGGGATGGCTCAATTCATGCGCCTTGATCGTGTGAAACTTGATCATGAGAATGAAAAAAATATGGCCGGTGTTACCTTTTTGATTAAAGGTAGTGATAATGACGGTACTTATTTAACTTTAGAAAATGTCCCTAAATTACCTGAAATAACGGTTGATGGTGATAAATATCGTTTTGCATTAAGACGACAACATCGCCAATTACCGTTTACGGTTGAATTACTCAATTTTAAAAAAGAAATGTATCCAGGGACGAATTTAGCAAAATCATACAGTTCGCGTGTACGAATTATTGACAAAGACATGACATGGGAATCATTAATTAGTATGAATGAACCATTGCGTTATAAAGGGTATACTTTGTACCAGTCATCATTTATTCAAACTCCTCAAGGCGATATGACGGTATTAGCAGTTGTTAAAAACGCAGGACGTGCGTTTCCTTATATTTCTGGTTTAGCATTGAGCTTTGGTATTCTTATTCATCTTTTTGTACGTCGCCAAAAGGGGAAGAAGATGAGCCATGCATAAATCATTTATTCAAATTTGCTGTTTCTTATGCGTTTTGTTTATTTCGATTCAAAGTGATGCGACAGATATTAAACAATTAAATATAAAAGAATTTGGTTCATTGCCTGTGATGCACGAAGGGCGCACCAAACCGATGGATAGTTTCGCACGATCAATGTTGAAAACATATTCGGGGTCCGAGGACGGTGCATTACCATGGTTGATTGAAACATTATTTAATCCGGCCCATGCAGAAAACGTAAATGTTATTAAGGTTTTTAATCCTGATTTATTGAATTTATTGAAAATGGATCAACGTAAAAAACACTTATATTCTTATAATGAAATATCAACGGCGTTGGCAAAAAACGAACACATATTAACTTCTATTATAAAAACACCAGAGGATAATTGGACACCTGCACAACGTGATTTTGTTCTATTACAACAAAAGATGATCTCATTAGGTGATTTACTATCCAGCATGAGTCTATATCTTCCTCTTGCTGTTCAATTACAAGAGGACAGTCCAAAATCATTACGCCCGTATGCCAATAAAAATCTGACATACTTGGATACAATTAAATTTCAGGAAACCTTACAAAGGGAAATGAAATCCATTGTTAAAAAACAGGGCGAAAATATTCAAGAATATTCAACAGCACAACAACAAATAACATTGCTGTCGTTTACGGTTACAAACCTTCGCTTCGCGGGTGTGCGGAGTAAAATTTTTCAAATTATTCCTCTTGAGGATAATGTAGAGTGGGGTTCTCCATGGCAAATCATTTTGGGACAAGGTACACCAACGACAAGACCGTTATTTGATACATGGAAAAATTTAGCAATAGCATATCATAATAATGACGGTGGCCAATGGGATTCTGAAATAAAAAATATTCAAAAAATAACGTTGAATTTGGGGCAATTATCATTACGCCCAAGTGCAATTAAGGCCGAGTATATTTATAATACAATTTCACCATTAAGCGTTAGTCTATGGTTATATGCACTGACCTTATTATTGACGGGGTGCGCACTCATTTGGAAAAAATTATCCTTTATGTCCGCTTTGTTAACATTTGCATTAGGAACAACTGTTCATATCGGTGCTATTGCATCACGTATTTTTATATTAGAACGTCCACCAGTTAGCACACTTTATGAATCTATTGTATTTGTTGCGCTGGTTATCGCATCATATGGTTTGATTTTGTTTTGGAAAAACAGGAGTGTTATTTGGTCATTTGTAGGGGCGGGTGGCGCTCTTTTTCTTTTATTGGTTAGCCATACGCATGATCAAGATGGCGATAATTTGATGATGTTATCGGCAGTTTTGAATACAAATTTTTGGTTAGTGACTCATGTGATTTGCATCACATTAGGATATGCATTTTGTTTAATTACATCTGTTCTGGCACACATTTCATTATTAAAACCACAACAAAAATTATCAAAACATATGAATGTCATTGCGATTATTTCGTTATTGCTGGCAACGCTTGGCACTGTTCTTGGTGGTATTTGGGCAGACCAAAGTTGGGGGCGATTTTGGGGGTGGGATCCAAAGGAAAATGGTGCACTTTTAATTGTCCTCTGGTTGATTTGGATATTGCATGGAAAAATAAGCGGTCACATGAGTGGGGTTTTTGTAAAAATTGGATTGGCTTATTTATCTGTTATTGTTGCATTATCATGGTTTGGAGTAAATCTATTGAATGTTGGGTTGCATGCGTATGGATTTACAGATTCCGCCGCGTGGAGTTTATGTACATTTATTGTTTTGGAAACACTGCTTGTTTCTGGAATTGTTTTGTACCAAAGGCGAAATAGAAATGTTTTATAAATTAAGTGTTTTTACTTTTTTGATTTTTATTGGAATTGGTTTTGTATATTGGGATCATGTTAAACAACCGCCAATGGCGCAGAGTGTGGCGGATAATGTTGATTATCGTGATAATAACGCAATGGTTCCCAATATTGCGTTTCGTTCAATTGATGGTGACTTATATGACTTATATGATTTTAAAGGTAAAATCGTTTTATTGAATTTTTGGGCAACATGGTGCGCACCGTGTATTGCTGAATTTCCCGAGTTATTAAAACTATCAAAAAATGAAAAAGATAATTTAGTTTTGATCGCGATATCTGTTGATGAGAAAATTGAAAACATAAAACCATTTTTAAAACGGCATAATTTAAATACGAATTTAGACAATGTGATTATCGCACATGATGATGGTAAAAAAATATCTCATGATATTTTCCAAACATCAACATATCCTGAAACATTTATCCTGACACCCAATCTAACTATTGCAAAAAAAGTGAATGGATTTATTGAATGGAATAATAACGTTGAACTTTTAAAGTTGTTAAAAAATAATTGATACTTTCCTCTATAGAAAATGCTAATGACCACATTGATTTTTCTATATACCGGCGCGAAGGTCGATGTATAGGAGGGTGCTCTTTGAGATAGTGTAAGTTTTTGAAAAATGAATTCTCTGTAGATAACTAACTTGTAATTGCACATTAAATGAAACAATTTAATTCAATCATATCAACCATGACCTCAACAAATCAAGACCGTCGACAGACAACAATGCCAAATGATGAAGACATTTATAAGGCATCAGATATAGACGTCTTTATTCAAAAAGAGCGACGCCATGACGAGTTAGATCGTCTTCGTGAGATTAAAGATCAAAAAAATACTTGGTTATACACGGTATTATTTTGTGCCGTCCTTAATGTTATGTTGATAACCCTCGCAGTATGGGGAGTGATTGAACCATGAGCAATCAGCAAACCCTCATGCGTGGATGGGCGCATGCCTTTTTTAGTGTTCTCGTTCTATGGGGATTAAATAATGTGATGATTGGGTACAGCGCTCAGGTATTGAACGCCAATTACCTCGTCTATACATGCTCCGCTTTTGTCAGTTGTGCTTTATTTCTTCTTTTGGTTGGTGGCAAGGGACCATTGGTCAAAGAAACATTGCGATCTATCGATACATGGGTGTTTGGTTTGATCATGCTGATTGGTTATATGGTAACATTGAGTTTATTTTCTTATGTGACCTCAACCGAGGGAAGCCTTCTTCAACGCATTAGCCTTTTGTTTAGTGTCCTTGTGAGTTTTATATTTTTGTCACGCACACCAACGAAAAGCCAGTTGATTGGAATTTTGATGGTCCTAATCGGTATCGGGGTTGTGTGTTACGATTTACCAAAAGACAATAGAGGTATGATCTACCTTCTTATGTTTCTTGAAGGTTTAATGCTAACAGCACGAATGTTTCTTGCTGAAATACATCGCCCTCATGCTCATGCCATTAGTATGGTTAAAGACCCAAGAGCTAAGGCGCGTGTTGTAGGTTTTGTTATGTTTGTGATCAGCACTTTCTTTTTAACCCTGACTGGATTATTAGCGCTTTTGCAAACGGTTGCACCGCTCCCGATAGAAAACGCTATTATTCCAACCTTAGAGAGTTTCAAACATACACCAAGTATTGTGGCAGGCATGATCGCGGGTGTCGCGCTTGTTGCCCCTCTACGTTTGATTGAGTTTTCTAGTGCAAATCTTATAAAGACTGAAAACTTTTTGGCGATTGCCGCCTTATCATCGGCAGCGACATTTTTTTGGGAATGGTTGCTTTCTCCCCTTACAGGCATGAGTGTTAAGAACGTCAGCACAAATGATATTATTGCAGGAGTAGTTATCACGGTTGGATGTATGATCGCTGCCCTCGGGCAAATGAAGAAACAATCAACCAAGAAAAAATGGGAAGATGATTTGCGTTATGCGCCACAAAATATACCAGCGGTTGAAGATACACGTGAGATCATTGCTAATTCATTAGAGCATTACAGTGGTGATATCAAAAAAGTTGCCAGTGCACTTGATATTAATCCATCAACGGTAGAGATCTTGTTAGATGATAAGGATAAAGTTTTAGCATTCAAAACAGATGTGCTTAAGAATGTAGCAAGACTTTACCGCCGTCATGTTTCATCCGCTGACGCACTTACAGGACTAATTAATCGCGCTGGGTTTATGACTGCTTTAAAGGAAAACAGCGATCCTTATGCGCTTTTCTATATCGATCTTGATAAGTTCAAACCCGTCAATGATACATACGGTCATGATGCTGGTGATGCTGTGTTGGTTGATGTCGCCGAAAAGATGAAACACATCCTCCCATCTAATGCACTAATCTCCCGATTGGGTGGTGATGAGTTTTGTACTGTTATATTTAACATCAAGAAACCACAGGCCAATGATTATATAAAACAGCTAAAATCGATATTATCCGATCCCCTTAATTATAATGAAAATGAAATCATTATCGGAGCATCAATAGGTATTTCATTTTGCCCAGTTGATGGGACTGACCCTGAGGATCTTCTCAAAATTGCAGATCAAGGCATGTATGATGAGAAAAAAAACGATAATCAGGTATCAAAAATTGATTCTACGGGTGAGTCACCAATCTAATCGTCAATTCACAGTTGGTGAATTTATCTTAATGTATGTGACGGAGTTATATTTTTGAATAATGGTGGAGCCAATCGGGATCGAACCGACGACCTCTTGCATGCCATGCAAGCGCTCTCCCAACTGAGCTATGGCCCCTTTATAAGATGCATTGATACTTAAAAAATGAACATCTGGCAAGAAGAAAAGGGGAGGACCTTTGTGTCTTTTTACTAATTTGAAGTAATATTTGGGGGTGTCCTATATTTAAGTGCTAATCCTCTTGTGTTTTGTGTAATGTAAAATTATGATTGTGAAAATTAGCGAAAAAAAGATAGTAACGAGTATGAAAATAAAATTTTTGATGGCAACATCCTTGATTGTGACAATTACAACACAGGCATATGCGGGATTTCAATTTACTGCACCTGTTGTGCAGCAACCTCAAGTGTCTATCGCGCCAATAAGTGGAGGGTTGCTTCCCATTATTCAGGATGAAAAAAAATTAAGAATGATGCCCGCGATCCCTAGTGCGCCTGTTGTTAATGCCCCTATTCCGCCAATGGTATCACAACAGCCGCAATCCATTATAAGTGAAACACCGTCTTCTCCGGTATCAACTAACACTGGTATGATGTCATTATCACCACAATCATCCGTCACTCAAAATACGCATGAAATAGCAGTGGGATTTGGAAGTGATTTACCACTTGTTACTGCGTTACGACAAATTATACCAGCAGACTATTCCTATGTTTTAGGTAAAAATGTTGCTGTTGGGGAAACAGTGTCTTGGAGCGGTGGGCAAGAGTGGCCAAGTGTTTTAGATAACACCCTTTCTCAGTTGAATTTAATATCAACTATTAAGGGTAATGTTGTTACGATTTCTGCATTACAAATGTCATCCGTAGCAATTGCGAAGGAACCGATGGAGGTTCTGGATGTTATTGAAACTCCACGATCTCAACAAGCGCCTATTTCTGTTTTACCATCAGATCAAAAAATCAAGTCAAAGGCTGTGTCTGTGCATAGGGGAGCTAATACACAGCCTGTTGTTGATATGGTGGCAGCAATGAGTGCTGGACAGCAAGCGCAATCTTCTATGTCACAAAAAATTTCAATCGTAGATGCGACAAACAAGGGTGTTGTTGAATTGCCTCAACCACAGGTCATGGATACTCAGTGGATGGCACAAAGTGGAGAATCTTTGAAAACAACACTAGAGGCATGGTCAAATATTGCAGGAGTGGATTTGTTTTGGTCGTCAGACTATGACTATCCACTGTCTAGTGATGTTAGTGTTAGTGGTGAATTTCAAGATGCGATTGAAATGCTTCTTGCTGGATTTTCTCAAGCACAACCAAAACCCGTTGGTCGATTACATCCGAATTTGCCACATGGTCCAGCAGTATTGATTTTGGAAACACAAAAAGTCACAAAATAGAGACACATAAAAATACTAAACTCTCTTCTTGCTATGCTTTTACGGTTTCCGTAGAATTTATGGGATTATGGATTTTTAGGATTGGATATTATGAGTTTTTTTCAACAGGTTAAGTGTTATAAGCATTTAATATTATTTGTTTTTTTTAGTATTTTTTTAGTATCTTGCGAACAGGCCGCAATCGTTAATGAGACTGTGATGCGTGATGAAAAACAAATTGAAAAAGCAATCAGTACTATTTCACCGGAGGGAAGTGCACGAAAAGCTTTGCATGTAGATAATTCACCTTGGTATGGTTCTGAAGCAATTCCAATTCACGGTGGGCGAACATTACCATCATCTCTTGATCAATCAGATTCCATTGTTTTGACTTTTTCGGAGGGGCAATCTTTATATGACACTGCCAGATTGATTCAATCTGTTGCGGGGATTCGTGTTTCTCTCTCTAATAACATTTATGAAGGAACATTGGGAAATATAGCCACACGTACTTTTTTGCCGACTGACGGTCAAGAAGTTTCTGGAGGGCGTATCCTGTGGTCGGGGCGTTTGAGTGATTTGTTGGATCAAGTCGCAAACAATTATGGTGCGGAATGGTCGTATGATGGTGATGTTATTATGTTATCTACGGAAGTAACCAAAACCTTCATGCTTAATGCACTGGCAAACGTGATGACGATTACAGGAGTTGCAGAATCAGGTGGTAGCGGTGGCGCAACTAATATTCCTGAGTTATCTGTTGATGGAACAACAACGTTGGCAATATGGGATGAGGTAACAGAGGCTGTTGAAGGTATTATTGGTGATCAAGGTGTGGCATCATTTTCTCCGACAACAGGCGCGATTACAATTACGGCACGTCCTGATGTTGCAAAACGTGTTGAAAAATACTTACGTTATCAAAACGAAAAACGATTAAGGCGTGTCGCTGTTTCTGTAAAAGTTTTGACGGTGCAAACATCGGATGCTTATACATATGGAACAGACATTACAGGTGTTATTAAAAGTGCTTTGGGCGGTGGATATTCTGTTAATGGATCAGCAAATGGTGCAAACGGTTTGAGCGTATCTCTTACAAAAGCAGCGGCTACTCCAGGTGACATAACTTCAACGCTTACGGCAGATGAAAATATTGATCGTGCTAGTGTTGTTCATTCTGGTTCCATTGTGACATTATCAGATCAAGTTGCCCCTTTACAGGTTGCACGTCAAATTGCGTATTTAGAGCGTGTATCTTCATCTGGTGATGCGGGATCTGTGTCTCTTGAGCCGGGCACAGTGGATGTAGGTCTGTTTATGACTGTTTTACCGCGTATTGTTGCGGATGATAAAATTATGATGCGTATGAGTATTGCAATTACTGATGCCGACCCTAATTTTAGAAGGTTTGGTACGGATGAAATCCAACTTGAGTTGCCAGAGGTGGAAACTACTGGTTTTTTACAAAATGCGGTTGTTAGTGACGGTGAAACAATGGTTTTGGCAGGATTTGAAAAAAATCAAAGCGGGTTAAACGACGATGGTTTGCCTCACTCACTTATTGGCGGAACACGTTCCACATCTAGAGCAAGAGATTTAACAGTTTTGTTAATTAATGCGCAAATTTTACCAGAACAACCTATTACAGTTATAGGTCGATAAAATAATGACAGAGAACCACCCTGATAATGATGATCGTATTGACTTCATTGATGAAGATCTTGATACGGTCGAGAATTTACAAGCAGCTGATATGAGCTCTTTTGACGGAGAGGATGTAAATGACGTGCTTGTGTATGGGGGGAAGAAATATGCTGTAGGTTTGACATGGCTGACAGTTGATGAGCTGGAACAGCCTGGTGCGATTATGGACCGAGCGAAAATGATTTCAGCTGATTTTTTGAGTTCTCGATTGTTTATTGCGCAAACCGGATATGGCTATTTAAGTAAGGGGCATCGCATGGGTATGCCGTCAGTTGCAGCCATTGTTGCAGACGCATTGGTTGGTGAATGGCATGGTGTTTTTGTCGCAGATAATGGGTGGCTTTATGTCGCTGTTCATGCGGATACTATTGCGCCTGAGGGAGATGTTTTATTCGAGACAGAAGAAAGTGCTTATAATCACTTTATGGTCCAAGCCGAAAAATTTAAATGGCCGAAAACGTATGTTCCAGAATCATGGAAGGTCGATAATAATGATGGGGAAATTCTTTTAAGTCAATTGTTGGATGAAGGATCGTTTATTGCTTTAAAGCCGGTTAATTTGGATGGATTGTTTTCAGGATCGGCTAATAAAAATATAGCATTTATCTGTTTACTTGGATTTATAATTGTTTCCTTCTTAACTTTTTTCTCTGAAGATTTTTTTAAAACACTATTTCCAAAGCGTGCCGAAATTAATCAACCTGTACTAGAAATGAATAGCAACCTTTCTATTCCTCCTAAAACGTTAAAAAAAGAAAATGATCCCTTTTTTCAAGCGCTCGAAAATTTTAAAATACCAGAACCTAACAAAGTTTTAGAAGTATGCGTTAATAGTTTCGGTGATTTGATGGTATCTTTGCCAGGGTGGAGCGTTGCAAGAATGCGCTGTCGTAACGGCTTTGTAGAAGCGGTTTGGGGCAAGGGAAGAGGTAATATTAACACATTGAAACCGTATCTTGATCAGTTCCCATTTGGTGTGAGTACAACGATTAGTTCAAATGGCGATTTTATCGCCTCGTTAATCATGAAAAATAATTCTAATTATGCTCAAAAAATTCAGTTAGCAAATCGTGAAGATATTTTGATTACACTTAATGATCGTTTTTCAAAAGTAGGACGACTGGAGGTGCGTGATGTTGTTCCAGAAAATAAAAAAGAGCAATTAAATGGTGGTGCACGAAGGTTTAAGGGACGAAACTCAGATAAAGAAAAAAACGAAAAACAATATACAGTCGAAGATTTGCCGTCATTGGATGTTATGCTCACAACGAAATCACCACCACAAAATTTTGTAAATTATTTTACTATTCCAGGTTTAAAGTTTAAAACTATTGAATGGGACGTTGTAGGTGGAACGTGGGTGTATAATATACAAATTTATTTGGCAATGAGAGATGGTCAAGTCAAAGAAAAAATTAATTAGAATGGAATGTGAAATGGATGTTATACGATACAAAAAATATTATTATTTTTACATGAGTTTTATCATGATTATTATGATGTCTCGTGTAACATTTGCACAAATGCAGGCGCCAGGAAGTGTAGGAATTATTTCTAATCAAGGTAGCACAATATCATCAGATATTTGTCCTGAACCTAAAACCGCCTTAACAAATTCTCCGGATGATTTGTCAAAAATTCAAGAAGAAATTACTAGATTAAATCTTTGTGTGCAACGTGCACAGTTATTAGAACGCCTAAATAGTTTAGTTTTAAATAATATTAAAACTATCGATTCTGCAATTGAGGCGAATTTTTCTTTATCTATGCCAGAGGTTTCTATTCCACCAATAACCGCTATTGAAATAGAAGGAGTGACTTCGAATAATTCACCTTCATTATTTGTGCAAGAATCGGCAGATGTGGATATATCTGACATAACGGTATGGAAAATTAAAAATATAAAAGGTGGGGGTAATAATAAAGAGGCTGTGTTGGTCGATAGCAATGGTCATACCGCCAGCTTACGAGTAGGTGATAAACTACCAAATCAACGAGATGGTGTTGTACATTCAATTGGGCCAATGGGTGTGCAAGTCAAAATTAAAAATGATGTACAGCGATTACAATGGATGAATTAACGAGTATTGAATTATGATAGGGACATTACTCTCAAAAAAAAGTAACCAAAAGCAAGATTTGGGCAAGTGGGATACCTCTGTGCCGTTGACTGCTATGGGAGGGCCTTTAGATAGAGGTGATACGTTACGCACGATTGCGGCGTACTATTCGGATGGTCGATTTATTGTTTCTAAATCTCATCAAAATAACCCGCTGGTTCTAAGTTTATTATCAGAGATTAAAATGCTGGGTTATGTTGAGCCAACTATAGAAGCAACAGATATTCATGTTGTTATGGGACATTACGATAGCTCTGGTTCCTCACATTTTCGAGGAAATCAAGATGAAGCCAGAATGCGACGTGAGGTTTTGGAACTTGTTGATGAAATGGCAAAACAACATGCTTCTGATATTCATGTTGTTGTTTATGAACAAAATTGTGTTGTCCGTGCTCGTATAGATGGTTCAATGGAGCATATTGCAGAATGGCCGCCAGAATATGGGCATAGTTTTTGTGCGGCAGCATTTACAATGGCAGATGCGGCAGATGTAAACTACCAACCGTATGAGTATCAGGGCGCCAGAGTCTCATCACGTAAAGATTTACAGTTGCCAGAGGGGGTGATTTCCTTACGTCTACAGTTTAACCCAACGGTGTATAACGGTCGGGCAATGATTATTCGTTTACTTTATAGTACAGATGAGAAAACATCGGGAGATGTGACAGCGCTAGGTTTTACGCCAGAACATCTAGAGGATATGGAATTTTTGAGGCAGAAGCCATATGGTATTAATATTGTCGCGGGTCCAACAGGACACGGTAAATCCACGACGTTGCAACGTAACATTATCGCGATTTTGCAAGAACATAAATATAATATAGCATTTTACACAGTTGAAGATCCTCCAGAATACCCTATCCCTGGGGCAGTTCAAATGCCAGTGACGAACGCAACAACGGCAGAAGAGCGTGAAGCGGCATTTACCAAAGCAATCGCCGCATCTATGCGTTCAAACCCAGATCGTATTATGATTGGTGAGGTACGTGATGCTGCATCTGCTGGTCTGGCATTTGAAGCATCTATGACAGGGCATCAAGTTTGGACAACGTTACATGCAAACGATGCATTGACGATACCATTTCGTATGCGTGATCTTGATGTAGAAGATTACAAACTATCTGATCCTGATTTGTTAACGGGGCTTATTTCACAACGGTTAGTTCGTATTTTGTGTCCGACTTGTAATAAACGCGTTGAAGAGCACGAATTGGGTTTTGGATTGTTGGGTCGTTTAGAACATTTAAATATCCCATTTGAAAAACTGCGCAAACATAATCCTGATGGATGTGAAAAATGTGGTGTTGGTAACGGGTATAAGGGGCGTTCTGTCATAGCAGAAATCATTTTGCCGGATGCTAAATTTATGGAATATATTAGAAATGATGATAAAGTTTCTGCAGAAAAATATTGGTTAACCAATTTGAATGGACGCTGTCTTATTGAGCATATGATTGATCGTGTTCGTGCAGGAGAAGTTGATCCTGTCGATGCCGAAAGAATTATGGGGCCACTTATTCCACCTGAGAGAGGTGAATAGAGTTGTTGTCATTACCTCCATCTTTGCAAAAAATTGCGGTTCAATTTGAATTTGGATCTCAGCAACGATATAAATTCTATGTAAAATTATCTCAGTTGTTGAGCAATGGAGTATCATTGGATATGGCCTTGCAGCAAATTGAAAGAATTGCACAGCGAAATCGTGGAAGTGCGATGCCGGCAATCTATAGAAAATGGCGTAAAAATATGGCCAATGGAATGAACTTTGGTCAATGTTTGTCTGAATATATACCCAATTCTGAATCTATTTTGATTGAAACAGGGGCAAGTTCTGGACGGTTAGTTGAAGCACTTGATAATACGGCTGGATCAATCGAACAACAGACAAAAGTCAAGAAAGCGATCGTGACTGCTGCAGCATATCCTGGATTATTGTTGGGTATGCTGATTGCGGCATTATTGCTTTCTTCATATAAAGTAATACCTACTTTTGAAGAAATTATACCAGTTGAAGAATGGACAGGTATTTCATATTCTGTTGCAATGGTGGCAACATTTATTCGGGAATATACATTTTTATTGGCTGTTTTGATTGTGGCATCCGTTTTTGTGATTGGTTATACGATGCCTAGGTGGACATCGAAATCACGGTTGTTTTTTGATAACATCCCTCCATGGAGTTTGTATAAAATGTGGCAAGGATCATCATTTTTGTTGGCGATTTCATCAATGATGGGAGCGGGAGTTAAACTGGATGAAGTGTCATTAGGACGTATTTCAAAACAAGCAGATCCTTATTTGAGACAGAGGATACGTTCACTTATTCGTTTTATTACTGCAGGTGAAAATTTAGGAGATGCTTTATTTAAGGCTGGATATAAATTTCCTGATGAAGAAATTATTGGTGATTTGCAAATTTACGCAAAATTAAGAGGTTTCGATCATAATTTAATATGGATCACACGAAGTTGGGTTGACTCTTTGGTTGAACAAGTCACAATAATTATGAAAGTGGTCAATACGTTTATATTGATATTAATTGCTGTTGTCATTGGTTGTTTGATTATGGCGTTTTACGATATATTTCAACAGATACAGGCACAATAAATTTAATTATGGAGATTAAAATGAAAAAAACAAAAACAAAGCAATCGGGTTTTTCCCTTTTGGAATTACTTTTAGTAGTCGCAGTCGGAGCAATTCTGTTGCTTGCTGGTCTGGCTGTTTATCGTAACGTAACAAATAATACAAATGCGAATGAAGCAGCGCGTTTATTGAATATTATCAAACAAGAAACACAACGTTTATATCAAGGCGAAGGTCAATATGGAACTGGTTCTTTGAACGCTGTTTTACGAAATGCAGAGGTTATTCCTGCATCTGCGTTAAATGACAACCAAGTTCGTCACCCGTATAATGGTACTGTTGGTATAAACGGAGATGATGATACGTTTACAGTATTGTTTAATAACATTCCACAATCGGCGTGTATGTCATTAGGTACGGCATATAGCATTAATGACCCTGATTTTGAGGGACTTACAATTCAGGGGCAAAATGCTGATAGAGATGGTGATGGTGAAATTAGTATCGCTGAATTGAATACACAATGTGCACGGGGGAGTGGTGTTCCAGATATGATTTGGACATTCTTCTAAGATAAAAATATTATTTATTAAAACCGCCATTATGGCGGTTTTTTTTATGAATTATCTAAAATTTTATCTAAAATTTAATGAATTTGATGCAGAATGGTTACAGATATATTTTTTAGGAGTTTTTTTGAAATTTAATAAACAACAGTATCAAAATGGTTTTTCTCTTGCTGTCGTCCTTATGTTGGTCACAGTAATGGGTGGATTTTTGGTTGGAATTACGGGCAATAATAGAGGATCTATTAGGCAAGAAGCAGAAGTTGCAGGATGGGAACTTGCAGAAATTTCACGTGCAGCACGGATTTATGCGCGTAATGAAATTTCACTGAATCCAAATTTAGTAAGTGATTTGAGCCCAAGTAACACAGGTCCACGGGATATATTAGTTGCAGATTTGATCGCAGACTCGATGCTTCCTGCGGATTTCTTACGACAAAATAATGGAAATACAAGTAATGCGTTGGGCCAACCAATTCGTATTATTTTGGCTAATTTTCCAATTGATGGTGATCCTCTTGATCCTCAGACCGTACCAACAGCATACGTTTATGTAGAGGCAACTGATAAGGTAAATAGCACAATTATTCAAGATGTCGTACAAGCGGTGAGAGGTGAAGGTGTGAGCGTTTCAGCGCCTATTTTTAATGCGGGAACTAACGTAACGGGCGAATGTGATGGTAGTGGAGAAGATACAGCAATTTTATGGGATACAGGATGTTTAAATTATGCTGATTTTACAACTCTAACTGGGGGTGATGATTTTGAAGAAGGTGACTTTGTCATTCCGACATGGAGATCGGTTAATTTTGATACCCGTGCTATTATGCGCTTTGCTCATCCTGAAAGTACAGGATTGCCAACAATGTTAACGGCATTAGAAATGGGTGTTCCTCATGATTGTGTAGCGGATACGACACAATTTATTGATGTTCGAGACAAGGACGAGAATTTAATTTCTTCGGATATCTGCGGTTCTCTAGATGATAGTGTGGGTGTTGATAATCGTCGAGATATTATTAATACATCAAATGTTGAAGCATCTAGTGTTATTGTCGATCCACAAGCGACATCTGATACCACAACGGATGTTAATGGTCTTATAGGATCTCGTGTTGAAGAAGCTTATGCCATGAACATAACAGGGATGTTAAATGCAACAGGTGATGCCAAAGTTTATGATGGTGATGTAACTGTTGGCCAAAATTTAACAGCAAATAAAAATATTTTTGCGACCAATAATGGTGCGAGTGCCGCAGTTTCCGCACGCATTGGTTTGTTGGATACAGGTAATGCAACGGCGACTAATTTGACAATAACAAATACGCCGAGTATTGCAGGGGACGTAAGTGTGCAGAATGATTTCTTAGTGCCGGGTAATACAACGGTTGCAGGATCTGTTGTTGCTGAACAATTACAAATGAATACGGGAGCGGATAATATTACAGTTGATGGATCTGCAAATATGTTTGGAACAACGGTTGTTAGAAATGCGAATGTAGACGGTACTACACTATTAAACGGAAGGTATGGTTATGTGACAGGTGAATTTAATGCAAATAACATTAATTTAACTGGGAGTGTAACTATAGAAGAAAGTTTGAATATTTTAGGAGGCGCAACACTATCACGTTTAGATGTTGAAAATGGTGGAAGTGCAGAATGTTTAGATGATTGCCCTCAACGTGATTTAGCGGAATTTTGTAATAATATAACAGGAATGACCTTTAACGAATGCATGATTGCGTTTCAATAAAAAGAATGAAAAATGAATAATTTTAATAAACATAATTTCGGATTTTCTTTATTAGAACTCTTGCTTGCAGTGGGCATTATGGCAGGACTTACAACAGGTGCAGCATCTTTGTTTGATCAGTGGGCGAAGAATTCGGTGAATCGAAAAGTAGCAGTGGAGATGCAAAGAGTTCAAGATGCAGCCAAAGATTACGTAGAATTTAATTTTGAGACTGTTGTCAGTGATGATGTCCCAAATGTAGGTAACGTTGCTGAAATTGATATAGATGATGTCATTAATGCAGGATTTTTACCTGAATCATTTCGGCCTATTAATTCATTTAATCAAGAAATGAGAATTATGATTCGTCATGTTGCAGATGATGGTGTGAATGGTGATATATTGGAAGTTTTAACGGTTGGTGATAATAAATCAGGATTTAATTCACGTGTTCCAACACAAAGATTATTTGATTCCGCCACAACAGGTGGACCAGATTTAGGAGTTATTAGTGCACTTGATATGGGCAGCAATTGTTGTAGTGGTAATATTCAAAGTGTTTACGGCACTTGGTCAGTTTCATTGAGTGATTTTTCATCTATTTATAGCACAACACCGAATAATAATCGTGGAGGTTATATGGCTGCGTATGGTCGTGTGAGTGTTGTTGCGGAAGAAGATCAACCATATCTTTATCGTGTGGCGGTTCCAGGACAAGAGCATCTAAATCGTATGAATACGAATTTAGACATGAACAACAATAATATTATTAACGGTGGTGTTATTGTTTCAGACAGTATGAGCGCTGTAAACGGAACATTTTTGGGAAGAGAGACAAGTAATGACATATCTGAGAATGTTTTAGCTGTAGAAGGTGATTTTGATGTTGATCAAAATATGGAAATGTTAGCTGATGGTTCTGATAAGGGAGATATCTATATAAGGGGAGATGATACTGTTGCAAATGATTTTATCGTAACGGGCACATTGAAGGTATATACGGACGGTGGATCTGTTGTACATGGTGCCATTTCAGACGCATCGGGGAATGTCTCTGCAACAGATATGTTTGTAACAAGCGTTACTGAAATGGGTAATGGTGTTTTTCAAGATATGAGTTTTTCAGCAGGCAATTTAACTGCGGGTAATATTTACGGCATTAACATGGTGACACAAGGTGATGTTGATGCAACGACATTACAAACATCTCAGGCGCAAAACATTCGAAATATTAATTCTGTTAATGCAGTTGTGGGTGCGACGACATTTTCATCTGCGACGGCAAATGTTAGTGGAAATTTAAGCTCAGCAGGAAGTATATCTACAGAGGGGTCTCTAAATGTAAATGGTAATGTGACGGGAACAAATACTGTTAGAATTCAAAATTTAACCTGTTTATCTCCAGGAGATTGCCCATGAAATCTTTGAAAAAATCGCAAGGATTTTCTATTTTAGAAACCCTTTTAACAACAGTTGTTGTAATGGGAATTTTGGTGGCGATATTTAATTTGTTTGAGGATTATGCAGAAAAAACATTGGCAAGATCGACAGCAAAATATTTAACTAGCGTTAGCCTTGCTGTTGAGGAAATGATTAGTCATAAAGATTATTTCAATATTATTTACGATTTAGCAGATGCAGAAACAAATGATATTTTGGAATTAACACTTGATGATCTTATTAATGGTTTCGGCCTTTCTCCTAACGATGTACCCGCAAGCACAGTTTTGAATGCAACGTTTCGTCAACAAACACCATTGAAAACGGGCATTAATATTATGGTTCGTGTTGCAGATAATACGGCCATTACGACGGACTCAAAAGCATTAGAAATTATTGTGGCAATGGATGAACGTGTGATGGATTCAAGGGCACGAAGCATTGCACATATTTTAGGTGCTCATGGAGGACATTTTCGTGCTGGTGGTTCAATTCAAAATGCGTTTTCATCATGGCGTTTAGCACCAGCATTATTCGATGATTCCGCGTGGGGGGATACTATTACGGCGGATCCTCCATCACAAGATGATGGTACATATATTGTTCATTATACGCATAAAAGTTTTGAAGATATAACAGGGGATTATTTATATCGAGACCGTGTCGCAGGATCTCCAGAATTAAATCGTATGTACACGGATATTAATTTAGGTGGTAATAACATTTTGGGGGCAGATAATCTTAATGCAAGTGGGAACTTGAATTTAGGTGCAAAAGCAATCGTGAAAGGTGCAATGAATGTCGGTAATGTAACACTTACGCAGTCGAATTTTACAGCGAGAAATCAAATGACAACCCAAGATGCCTTAATAAGGGGTAATGGTACCGGGGGGCGTGGTAATTTTTCCGTTGAGGGAACTTTAAGTGCAACGTCCATGGCAGCAAAAGGCATAATAAACGCAGACAGTGCAACATTTGAAAATGGGTTAAACACGACAGGTGATTTAAGATCAAATGGATTAGTGCAGTTTTCGAATGGTTTTCAGGCGGACACGATTAATGCTACAGGGTTAACAGGGGACCACCTTTTTGATGTAACCGTTGGGGATTCTGTACGGGCATCTGACTTGACGTTAAGACGTTTAAATGTTGGTCTCGGAGACATTGGAACGATTGATACGCAGGTCTCTGGTAATATGGGCATTACGGGAACTGTGGAAGCACCCAATATGGGGTTTGGTAATTTAACGGTAACAACATTCGGTGAATGTGATCGGGGCTGTTAATCGTTGATAAATTACTTTATAATTTTACCTATGAATCGTTTTTTTATACCCATTATTGTATTAATAATTTTTACGTCGTCTACCTTTGCACAGGGGAGTATGCCTGAAATTTCTTTGGCGCCAGATCAAACGCAAGGGTTTTCATTAACGCCCTCTTCGGAAAGCAATAAATTTGTTGTTAAAAACCCATTAATGCGAGACATCATAATTTTACAAAATCAAATAAACTTACTTGATGGATTGGTTGAACGTCAAAGTGAGGTTCAAGATATTGCTTTGAACTATGAAAGAATTGGAGTTCCTTTTAGTCAGCCTTCCCCTCCAAGGAGCACGTGCGAAAAATTACCATTAAACGTATTGTGTTTATTTTTCTACCCAGAATTACCGACAAATCAATCTATTGTTTCTGAAAGTATTGATCGATATGAAGAACGTCGACAACAAAAAATTGATGAAGCTATTTCTTCATTAAGACAAAAAGCTATAGAAGGTATTAGATTGCAAAGAAATGATGATAAACCGATAATAACGAAAAATAAACAAGATCAGTATTATTGGTCAGACATTAGATGTAGAAGTAACCAATGTAGTGCAGTGATAGAAAGTAATGCTGATTCGAACGATAAATTGCGTGTTAAATCTGGTGATGTGCATGTGAATGGTTTGAAAATTACAAAAATTGATCCCCGTGAAGGTGTTGTTATGGCGATGTATGATGGTAAAAAGGTTGAAATTAAACCACTATCTCTTTCAGGTAATTCATCAATAAGTGAACGAGAATCAAATAGCAGTGATGAATTTAACGAAGATGAAATTGTTGACTTGTTGAGAGAAAATATAAGTAATGGTATAGAAAACGGTCCCGTAGTTTCTATGCCCCAAACTCCGGTTACTATATCACCACCTTCAATACCTGTAACAAATATTCAAGAGGCGTTACCGGAAATGTTGGGTGCAACGGGGTTGTTTTAAATTTTTATTTTTCTAAATAAAGCTAATCCAATAACCCATAACACAATAATTGACGCAATGCCCCATCGTTGACTATTTGTAATATGTGTCATAAGCGCAAAACATAGAGGTCCAGTGAATGCGATTGATTTGCCACTCATGGTATAGAGACCAAACATTTCTGTAGATTGATTTTTGGATGACAAATGTGCCATTAGGGCACGGCTGCTTGATTGTATTGGTCCAATGAAAAAACCTAATAAGAGACTAGTGTATAGGAATAGATCTTTATCTTTAATGATAATGATGCTGCCTCCTAAAATTATAAGAGCGACAAGCGAAATCGTAATAATGGGACGTGGTCCATATTTATCATCAAAAAAAGATAAACAAAATGATCCTAAGGCGGACATTAGATTTAGGCTAATAGCGAAAATTAAAATTTCTTGAAAATTCATGTGAAACGTACCTGCGGCGTATAATCCACCAACAATAAATAAAGTATTTAATCCGTCTCGGTAAATTGCTGAAGAAACAAGAAATAAAAGCGTGTTTTTAGACGTTGTTGTTAGTTTTTTTAATGTCTTTATTAGATGTAAAAACGATGTTTTTAACAATGGCTTTTGATAATTGTTGTTAGGTCGATCGGGAACCCATAAGAATAAGGGGAGGGCAAATACGGCATACCATATTGCGGCTAAGATGCAGGTTGCGCGAATATTGAAATCTTGATTTGTAGAAATATTGAATAGGTTAGAGCTGTTTTCGCCTAGTCCTATAAAACCAATCAAAGCAATTGCTAAGCAGAACAAACCACCAAGGTACCCTAAACTCCAAGCGATCCCGGATAATTTTCCAACCATATTTGGTGGTGCAATATCGGGAAGCATTGCGTTGTATTGTGCTTGGGCTAACTCAAAACTAACGGTGGTAATAGCAACAAAAACTAGGGCATATAATATAAAATTGGAATGGGGGAGGGCAAAAAATAAGGCCAGAACTGATGTTATTGTGGTAAAGGTTAATCCTCCTAGAATAACTTTTCGTGGACCATATGTATCTGCAATTGAACCAAGAATAGGCCCCATTATTGCAATAATGAAACCTGAAAATCCTACTATGTATCCCCAATAGGCACTTCCTAATTCTTCATCACCAACAATATTACGAGAAAAATAAACAGGAAAAACAAAGGTAAAAATGATTGTGGCCAACACACTGTTGGCCCAATCATATAAACACCATGATATTATTTTTTTGTTACTAAAGAACGTCATGAATGACAGCAAACAGATAGAATGCAGCCAAGTAATAAGAACTATCCGTTGCCATAATCATTAATGGTCTACTTTTGAATAAACCGTTTAATAATACAGGTGGTAAAACAAATCCAACCCATAAAAATGTAGATAAACCAAGAAGTGCAGGCATCATTGGAGGCGTTAGAAAACTTACAATAAAGCTGTAAACACATGAAGTTACAACCCATAAGAAAGCTGCAACGACATAGATAGATGCCTTTGGGTTATATTCTGCATGATTATGATAGTCGGAATTGATTTTTGGATGATACCAAACAATGCCTAAAATATATCCAATAACGGCACATAATATAGTTTTCAATAATGGAAATTCCGTTGGAAATTGATTGAAAATGTCGAATATGATCATAAAAATGAACCCTCCCTTGATGAACTATAAGTGTATCATCAAAAAGATAAAAGAACATGAATATTTATGTATGTAGATTATTGATCTATATTTTTGACAATAGTTGAATAGAATTCAGGGGTTGGTTCACCATTGTCAGATTTTAATCGTATTTCGGCATTTAAGGGTATTTCACCAAGAAATGGAATGTTGAGCTCTGTGGCTTGATCTTGTGCGCCACCATGACCGAATATGTTATCTTCATGACCACATTTGGGACAACAATAATGTGACATATTTTCGATTAAACCGATAATTGGAATATCAACTTTTTTAAACATTTCAATTCCCTTACGGGCATCTATCAAAGCAATATCTTGTGGGGTGGAAACAATGATTGCACCTGTTAATGGAACGCGTTGCGCCATGGTTAATTGTACATCACCGGTGCCTGGTGGCATATCAATGATAAGTGTGTCTAATCCTTCCCATGCGACATCTTGTAATAATTGAATAAAGGCAGATTGCACCATAGGGCCACGCCATATTAATGCGCTGGATTCATCAATCATAAATCCAATAGACATGATATCGACGCCATGTTGGTGTAATGGGATAATTTTACCTTGCTCATTTTGTTCTGGTTTTTGACCCGTTAGGCCAGTCATTTTAGGAATAGAAGGTCCATAAATATCGGCGTCCAATAATCCAATTTTTTTTCCCTGCGCGGCCAATGCACATGCAATATTCATTGCAACGGTTGATTTTCCAACACCGCCTTTACCACTTGCCACGGCAATAATATTTTTGGCATCAATATTAATTTTTTCAGTGTTGGCGGGCTTTGAGGGTTTTTCTTTTCTTTCACTCGTGACAATGATTTGTACTTTTTTTACGTTTTTTATGGTGCGCAGGGCTTGTTCCGCGGAAATTTCAACTAATGATGCGTGTTGAGGATCACACGATAATATTGCCCGAACATCGCCATCATTAATAATTATATTATCAATCACGGCATGCGGGATCGATTCTAATGCGGATTTAATATCATTCTTTTTCGGTTTACGGTTGCCAAACATACCCCATGGTATATTTTAGGTTTAACAAATGTTCAAGATAAAGAGTGAAATCAATGACAGATAAAAAAAATCCATGGGGCAATGCGCCGAAACCATCAAATAATCATCAAAAGCCAAGCAACGGTGGTGATATTCCCGATTTGGATGAATTGTTGAAAAAAGCCAAGGGCCATTTTGGTGGCGGTAATGGTGGTGCGGATGATGGCGCGGGAAAAACATTACTATTTGGCGCGCTTATTATTGGTGCATTATGGTTGGGTAATGGGTTTTATCGTGTTTTGCCAAATGAAAATGCGGTTATTCAACGTTTTGGTGAATTAAGCCGTACACAAACGGAACCAGGCATGGGGTATCACCTGCCTTGGCCGGTTGAAACGTTGACAAAAGTGAATGTGACCGAAGATCGCCGTATGACGATTGGTTTTGCAGGTAATGGTCGTACAAAACGCGATATTGCGGATGAATCACAAATGTTGACCAGTGATGCCAATATTGTTGATATTGATGTTGTTGTGATTTGGAACATTCAAAACGCGCATGACTTTATTTTTAATATTAAGTCACAAGAAGACACAATTAAGCGTGTTGCCGAATCAACAACACGTGAAGTTGTTGGTCAAACAGAATTACAGCCATTGATTACGACAGGCCGTGAAAATGTTGCGCAACGTATTCAAAAATTAACGCAAGATACACTTGATGCATATGGTTCAGGCGTTGCGATTAAACAAGTTTTGATTCAAGACGCAACGGTTCACCCACAGGTGATGGAAGCCTTTGATGATGTTGTTGCCGCAGGACAAGATGCAGAACGTTTTCAAAACGAAGCAACAATTTATAAAAATGACATTTTACCAAAGGCGCGTGGTGAGGCAATTCGTATGACGCAGCACGCCGAAGGGTATAAGCAATCACGTATTGCACGCGCGGAAGGTGAGGCGGAGCGCTTTAACCAACTATATGACGCATATAAAGGTGGACGTGATGTGACACGTGAACGGATTTACATTGAAACGATGGAATCGGTGATGAAAGACGCGGATAAAACAATTATAGATCAGGAAAAAGGAACGCAAGGCGTTCTTCCTTACCTGCCATTAAATAAGAAATAAAGGACGTAAACGACATGCAAAAATTACCAATCATCGCAATTGTTATTGCCGGACTATTATTTTTAACCAGCCTTTGTGTGTTCACAGTGGACGAACGTAATACGGCCATTGTGTTACAATTTGGACAACCAAAACAGGTTTATAATGATGCTGGCCTCAAGGTGAAATTGCCATGGCCTGTGCAAGATGTTCGTTATTTTGACAAACGTATCTTGGAAGTTGATCCAGAACCGCGTCGCGTTAACATTTCATCGGATCGTAATAGTCCATTATTGGCCAATGGTGAGGCTGATCCAGAGTTGTTGAACGAGGTTAGCGGTGAGCCAATTATCGTTGATACATTTGCACGTTATAAAATTACGGATCCATTGTTGTTTTTGAAAAGATTACAAACGGAATCACGTGCACGCCAACAAATCGAAAATGTTATGGATTCGGCCACACGTGACACATTGGGTAGTTCGACCTTGCGTGAAATTTTATCTCCGACACGTGGTGATTTAATGGTTAAAATTCGTGATCGTGTTAATGCAGAAATGGAACCACGTGGTGTTGAGATTGTTGACATTCGTATTGTTCGTGCCGATTTGACTCAACGATTGGAGGCATCAACGGTTAATCGTATGATTACGGAACGTAAAGAGCTCGCCACAAAAACACGCGCCAATGGACAAGAAAAATCATTGGAGATAAAATCGACGGCGGATAAAGACCGTGCGGTATTGTTGGCCGAGGCGGATAAAAAAGCGCAAATTTTAAAAGGTGAAGGCGACAAAATCGCGACAGAGATTTATAACAAGGCTTATAACCGTGACCCTGATTTTTATGCATTCACGCGTTCGATGGAGGCATATAAAACAAGCCTGTCTGGTAAAGATACAAAGATGGTTTTGTCACCTGATGCGGCTTTCCTTCGATACCTTAGTGATAAAAAATAATGTCATACCTGCGCCATATTTTTAGATAAGTATGGTGCTTAGTTTAAAATGAATAAGTAGGGAAAAAACGACCATGAATTTAATTGATGCAAAACCAAAACAACTGATTTTATTTGTGGCGTTTCCTTTACTTATAAAATTATTATTCGTTGCTTTCATCATGGATACGGCAAGCGCAAAGGCCGCACCTGCACCAACAAGTTTTGCAGATCTGGCCGATAAATTATTACCAACGGTTGTTAATATTTCGTCGACACAAGAACCAGAGGAAGTGAAACCACGACAACGTCGCCGTAATTCACCTTTTCAAACATCACCGTTCCCCGAGGGGCATCCATTTAACGATATGTTTGATAATTTTTTTAATCATCAACCATTTCAAATGATGCCACATCAACAAGAACGCATGCCGGTATCATCATTGGGGTCTGGTTTTATTTTAGATAAAGAAAACGGCATTATCATTACAAATAATCACGTTATTGATGGTGCAGATGAAATTAAAATAACATTACACAATGACCGTGTTTTGCCTGCCGAAATTATTGGCACGGATGCAAAAACAGATTTGGCGGTTTTAAAAGCAAACCTTAAGGATGAAAATGTAAACGAAACCACATTTGGTGATAGTGACGCAATGCGCGTTGGTGATTGGGTGATCGCCATTGGTAATCCATTTGGTTTAGGTGGGACAGTGACCGCGGGTATTATTTCGGCCCGTCAACGTGACATTAATTCAGGTCCATATGATGATTATATTCAAACGGATGCATCAATTAACCGCGGGAATAGTGGTGGTCCGATGTTTAATATGGATGGTGATGTTATCGGTATCAATACGGCGATATTTTCACCAACTGGTGGATCTGTTGGTATTGGATTTGCCATTCCATCCATATTGGCACAACCAGTGATTGGACAATTGCAAGAATTCGGCCGTACAAAACGCGGATGGTTGGGTGTTAAAATTCAAGATGTTACGGATGAAATTGCCGATAGTCTTGGTTTAGCAAAGGCATCAGGCGCATTGGTTGCTGAGGTAACACCAACGGGTCCTGCGGAAAAGGCAGGAATAAAATCAGGTGATATTATTTTGGCATTTGATAACAAACCTGTACGCGAAATGCGCCACTTACCACGCATCGTTGCGGAAACAGATATTGATAAAGATGTTGTTGTTATTGTATGGCGCGATGGTAAACGCATGACGCTAAAGGCGAATATTGGTGAACTGGAAAAGGCAGAAGACGAAGGTTTACTTACCGCACATGATGGTGACAATGATAATATCTTGGATGGTCAAGACGAAGAAGATGAAGGTGTTGAGTTATCGAGTATTGGCATTCGTGTAACACCATTGGATGATACAGGTCGCGAGATATATAATATTGATGATGATGTAAAAGGATTGTTGGTTATTGATGCGGATTTAGACAGTGATGCTGGTAAAAAAGGGATCGATGTTGGCGATGTGATTACAGATATTAATCAAAAACCGGTTCGTGCAGTGAAACAAGCACAAGATGAAATTTTACGTGCGCAAAAAACAGGCCGCGAAAGTGTTCTACTTCTTTTAAATCGTCAGGGATCTATCCAATTTGTTGCGGTGAAATTACAGCCGGATGACGCAGAATAATTTAATTCACGTTATAATTGGACCGACGGCGTCGGGGAAATCGGCGTACGCGCTTGATCTGGCACAAAGACAAAACGGTGTCGTGATTAATTGTGATGCTATGCAATCTTATGATGCGTTACATGTTCTAACGGCGCAACCTGATGCAGATGAACAGGCGCAGGCACCCCATCGATTATACGGCCATTTACATCCATCTCGACATTATTCGGCCGCCGATTGGCGCGAAGACGCGATCAATGAGGTTGAACAATGTTTTGCCAATGATCAGACGCCGATTATTTGTGGTGGAACGGGATTTTACCTGAAAGCATTGATGGAAGGTTTTTCGCCAGTTCCTGAAATTCCAAATGATGTAAGGGATAAAGGGATCGCATTACAGACCGAATTAGGTAACCCCGCATTTCACGAACGACTAAAATCAGATGATCCAATGGTCGATGGAAAAATAGATCCGATGAATACGCAACGTAATGTTCGCGCGTGGGAGGTATTTCATCATACAGGTCGTTCGATTGTCGATTGGCAAAAGGAAGCTTTAACAGGTGCACCAGATGGATATGAATTTAATGTCACGGCATTATTTCCCAATCGTGAAAAATTGATTGAAAAAATTAATACGCGTTTGGACATTATGATGGATTTAGGCATTTTGGATGAGGTTCGCGCGCTGGATGATTTGATACAATCGGGTGATGTTCCAAATGATGCCTTGGTTGTTAAGGCACATGGGTTTCGTCCATTTCGGCATTATTTGAATGGTGAATGGACATTGGATAAGGCAATTGAACAAACACAAACAGAAACACGCCAATATGCGAAACGCCAAATGACATGGCTCCGCAACCAATTGAATATAGATAAAATTATTGAAACGCCATAGAGTGTTTTCATGTCTGTGCACCAACAAAGATTAAAAATTGGAATTTTTACGGCGGTTTTGTCAGCGCTTTTTTTGAGTGCTATGAATGTGTTGACCAAGATTATGTCTGCGGATCTTGATCCAGTAGTTGTTGCATTTTGGCGAAATTTATTTGCGTTTTTTATTTTATTTGTAGGATTTCTAATCACAAAAAAAACCTACTTAATGAAAACAAATCGCCTACGTGCGCATATCATGCGTAGTATTGTCGGTACAATTGGTTTTATTCTTGGTATCTGGATGTTCAGCCTTATGCCTGTAACAGAAGGAACCATTATTGGTTTTACGTCTCCATTGTTTGTTATTATTTTATCTTATCCATTGTTAAATGAAAAAGTGGGCATCTATAGATGCTTAGCAACACTTATAGGTTTATTTGGAATAATCTTTATTATTGGGTTTGATCAATCAAATATCTCATTTTATGGATACACGGTAGGTTTAGGATTTGCTCTCTGTAATGGCCTTGTTCTTATTATGTTGAGACAACTTGGTAAAACGGAACATGCAATGACGACAGTGTTCTATTTTATGCTTATTGGGCTTGTTATAACGAGCGCCTATTTGCCGTTTTCTGAAAAAATAATATCAGATCAAATTTCATGGTGGTTCCTATTGCTATTAGGATTTATTGGAACATTGTCGTTATTACTTAAAACAGAATCTTATCGACATGCGCCTGCAAGTGTTATTACACCTATTGCATATACAATGTTGTTATGGAGTGCCTTTTTTGATTACATCATTTGGAATCATGTTGCCTCAACTGACATATGGGTTGGTGCAGGGGTTATTGTTTTCAGCAATCTTTTTATTTTATGGCGTGAACATAAAAAATCTAAAAAAGATAAAATCCTTCAGGCGTAATTTGACCAACGATATTTTTCGTATTGGTGTCTTTTAATAAATAATTTTCCTGATTATATGATTTAGCCAACAATTCGGTGATCAGTGCTTGATCCGATGATGAAAGCGTATAAAAATTTTCATCTAACTCAATAACAACATCTTGTGAGATATGTTGTTTGAAAAAACCTGTGCGCTGGTTAAAAGCGCCTTTAATGATTTTTGCATTTTTTAAATTTTGAATAAACTCTGTTGGGTCCAATCCATCAATATTGGCAAACATAGATTGTGATTGTCTTGTATTTGAACGCAACATATCGTGTTGTTTTTGAACAGATGGCTCAAAATTTTGTGATTTCCAATGTGATGAACCCCAATCCTTTAATGATTTTATGCCGTGATTCCATGTCCATGGGTTTTCTTCGGCCTGGGCAGGCACAATAAAGGTCAGTAAGAATAAAAATGCTATGTATTTCATAAAATATACAATACCAAATAAAATTAAAAACACATTAATATTTTTCTGATATTCTTAAATTATTATGGTGAGTTCTATAAATACTTCAATTGCTGGCTTACAAAAATCATCTTTGAATGTTGCAAAGGCCGCAGACAATATTGCTAACCCACAACGTGGCACTGAACCAACAAAAGATATTATTGATGTTAAGGTCAATGCGAATAATTTTAAAGCCAATGCCCTTGTTTTAGAAACAACAAAGGATTTGCATGAAACACTATTGAACGCGATTGATATCGAAGTTTAATAGCTCATAGCTTTATTTCCCTCAACTTATCACGTATCATTAAAATAAGTGAGGAATGTAACCATGAAAATTTTTATTTTAACGCTGTCTTTAATGATTTTACCGTTTGTTGGTCATGCGCAAGAATCAACGGAAACGGATTTACAGGCAATGCCAGGAGGTATTTATTCTCTGGATAAAAAACATGCAAGTTTTACATGGAAGGTTAGTCATTTAGGGTTATCAAATTATACAGCGCGCTTCACTGATTTTGATGCAGATATCATGTTGAATCCAACGAATTTACAGGCGAGCAAGGTACGGGCGACTATTGATCCAACATCAATAAAAACGGATTACTCAGAGCCGGATAAAAAAGATTTTGATAAACAGTTGGTTGGTGACGCAGGGTGGTTTAATGCGGAACAATTTCCCAAGATTACATTTAATTCTAAAGCTGTAAAAATCACAGGGCCTAAAACGGCACAAATGACAGGTGATTTGGTGTTTTTGGGAGTGAAAAAATCAATCACGCTGGACGTTACATTTAACCGTGCATTGGGGAATCACCCATTTGTAAATCGCCCTGTTATCGGTTTTTCGGCGACGGCATCGTTGAAACGTAGCGATTTTGGAATGAAAACCTATATCCCTCAAATCGGTGATAAGGTTGATATCATTATTGAGGCTGAATTTATTCGAAAAGGATAAAAAAACCGCTTATAAAGCGGTTTTTAAATTGGTTATAGAATCTAATTTATTCTCTGTTACCAAGAAGGCTCAGAATAAATTGAAATAGCATAATAAAGTTGATATATAGCCCTAGAGCACCCATAACTGCCATTTTACCATTAGCATCATCACCGTGGGAGTGTGAATACGATTCTTTTATGTTTTGTGTATCATACGCCACAAGTCCTGTGTAAATCACTACACCTGCTGCTGAGATAACGAACTGTAGCATTGATGATTGCAAAAAGATGTTTACAACCGCCGCAATCAAAATACCAATCACTCCCATGATGAGAAATGAGCCAAACTTACTAAGGTCTGCTTTGGTTACATATCCAAATACAGATGTTGCCGCAAAAGTGGCCGCTGTAATAAAGAATGCACGTGCGATATCAGCACCTTGATAAACAATAAAGATTGTTGATAGGGATGCCCCGAATACAGCGGAGAATAAGAAAAACATTGTTTTTAATTGTCCAGCTGTTTTTCTACGGATTGCATTTGGTGAAAAACCAAACCAAATGAAGGCCATTGGTGCAAACATCATAACCCACTTTAATGGTGTTCCGAATAAAAGATTCATAATCACAGGTGTGTTAGCAATTGCAAATGCAATCAACCCAGTCACAACTAAACCCATGCTCATGACATTATAAACACCACGAAAATGATCGCGTAGCCCTTCGTCATAGCTCTCCGTTGTTGAGCGTGTTTTAGAATTTTGGATGTTCATGTTTATTTTCCTCCTTAACAATGACACATTACGCATATAATATAGACATTAATTGTGGCAATTCAATGAAAACCGAAAAAAGGATAAATCCTCATGCGCATGTTCACCCTTCTTGTTTTAGTGCTTCTTATGCCGTTTACAACACAGGCACAAGATATCACGCAACCTGATCCCCCAAAATCATTAAAAAAGATGGTAGATAGTGGTGCGCAAATTTTTTATCTCGGTGAATTTGAAGGTATGAATGGATGGGCATTGATTCGACAGGGGAAACCAGAATTTTTCTATGAAAATCGTGATCGCACCGCAATGGTGATGGGACTGATGTTTAACGGTGAGGGCGAAATGATTACGATGGGACAATTAACGTCTCTTAATCGTCGTGTAGGCGATGATATGTATGCGGCGACGGGGGGAAGTTTAAGCCAACATAAACAAGCGCAAATAGCGCAACCGCCAGTAACAGATACACCTGCGCCAGTTGTGCGTGAATTGACACAAGCACAACGGATGTACACTGATTTAATTGCATCTAATTGGATTACGATTAATGAAACAGGTAAGCATGATGTTTTTGCTTTTATCGATCCAGATTGCCCACATTGTAAACAAATGATTCGTGAAATGGATTCTGCGTTTTCTAATGATCAAATAAAACTGCGCGTGATTCCAATTGGTATTTCTGATGCAGGGCAACGTAAGGCAGCTGTTTTATTGGCAAGCGCAAATCCAGAAGAAATTTTATTGAAATACGCACATGGAGATAACAGTGCATTATCGGCGCCACAAAATATTAACACCAAGGCTGTTGAAAATAATAAGAAAACATTATTGGAATGGGGATTTGATGCAACGCCGATTGTTGTTTACCGCACATTAAAAGGTGAAATACGTGTGGTGCGTGGTCGTCCGTATGATTTAAATAATCTGATTGATGACATTGAAAAGAATTAATTAATTTTTTAAAGAAAACATTATGGCGAAGAAAAATCTTTTTTTCGCCATATTCATGTCAGATACTGTGATCCTAACTTAATTTTTTTTTAATGAGGATTAATATCATGCTTAAATCACTTTTTATTATGGCTTTTGCCGTATTTGGATTTATGGCACCTGCAAGTGCGATGGAACCAATGACTGAAAACGATAAACCAACAGTTGCTGTATTTTATGCGGATTGGTGTGGTTCTTGTAAAGTTTTGGAACCTAAAATGATGGAAGCAATAGGGCAGTTAGAATCAAAAGATGCTCTTAATGTTGTAAAATTTGATCTAACAGACGATAAAACAAAAGCGGAATCATTAAAACTAGCAGATAAAAATGGTCTGGGTGTTTTGTATAACAAAAATGCACCAAAAACTGGCTTTGCGGCATTAGTGAAAGATGGACAAGAGACGGTTCGTATTACAAAAACGGATAGCGTTGAAGTGATCAAGGCGAAATTAGAAACATTTATTGCGCTGAATTCATAAATCCATGAAATACATTCTCTCACTTGCCCTTGCGTTTTTTATATCTTTGCCTTCTATGGCACAAGATGATCCAAAAGCCACAATTGATGTTTTTGCATCACAAAGTGCAGTGCAAGCGGGAGGGTCTATTGATATTGCTATCCGTCAAAATATTATTGATGGGTGGCATACTTATTGGATAAATCCAGGTGATTCGGGTGAGGCCATGACAATTGATTGGGAACTACCAAAAGGTGTTTCTGTATCAGAGGTAAGAGAGCCTACACCGGACAAGTTCTTTTATGATCCTTTGGTTAATTTTGGTCACAAGGGCCAACCGATTTTTACACAAACTCTATCTTTGTGGCCTAAATATTCAGCTGATAGCGTAGAGTTGAATGGGACAGTTTATTGGTTGGTTTGTGATGATATCTGTATTCCAGAATCACAAAAAATTTCTATTTCATTACCGGTTTCTGATGTAACACAAAATATTAATCAATCTATTTTTGAAAAGGCTAAGAAGAGTATGCCGAGACAGGTTGATTGGAACACATCATTTGTAAAAAAAGGTGAAAATGTTGTTTTAAATGTGTCGGTACCATCTGACCTCCATAATCAAATGTTGGATGTTGATTTGTTTCCTACAACATGGGGAATTGTTCAAACGACATCTGATGTGACGAGCGAAATTATGGATGATGTTGTAATATTTACGGCAAAATCGGATGATCGTGATTTGACAACTTTGACACAGGCATCATTTGTTATTCAAACAGGAAACGAAGCATATGAAGTTACGGCGAATTTAAAGAGTGCTGAAAGTTCAGTAGAATATAGTTTTATATTTATCTTGGGATTTGCATTTGTCGGTGGTTTAATTTTGAACCTGATGCCATGTGTTTTCCCCGTGTTATCGATGAAGGCATTATCACTTGTCAAACTATCGGATAAAGAACGATCACACGCACGTGCAAGCGGTATTGCATATACGACGGGTATCATGTTGTCATTTGTGTCTATCGCGGGTGTTTTAATGATATTAAAGGGCGCTGGCGAAACCATTGGATGGGGTTTTCAATTACAAGACCCAATTGTGGTTACTGTCCTTGCGACAATGTTGTTTTTAATTGGATTAAACCTTATGGGGTTGTTTGAAATAAGTGGCTGTTTCACGAATATAGGATCAAATTTAACAACGGGTAATGATGCCAAATCATCATTTTTTACAGGTGTGTTGGCCACGTTGGTTGCCACGCCATGTACTGCGCCATTTATGGCATCCGCCATTGGATATGCGTTGACGCAATCGGCCTTTGTTGGTTTGCTTGTATTCGCAATGCTTGGATTTGGGTTGGCATTTCCATACTTACTTTTGACCTTTGTTCCTGCGACACAAAAAATATTACCACGTCCAGGTGCATGGATGGATACGTTTAAACAGGTCCTGGCATTCCCGATGTTTGCATCGGCCATTTGGTTGGTGTGGGTTTTGGCGCAACAAGCGGGTGATTTGGCGATTATCTATATTTTGGGATTATTCCTTGCCATTATGTTTTTGATTTGGTTTTCAAAAAAATCAACATCGAAACTTTGGAAAGGACTATTGGCATTATTATTAATCGGCGTATTTGGATTTTATAGTGCGATTTTATCACCAAAATCGACAATGAATTATGAACCATTTGATAATGCTAAATTAGAAAATATTTTGGATGAAAACTCTGATCAAGCCGTATTTGTGAATATGACCGCAGCATGGTGTATTACGTGTTTGGTGAATGAAAATACATCACTGTCACAAGTCGAGGTTCAAGACGCGTTTGCAGATGAAAATATTCTTTATATGAAGGGTGATTGGACAAACCGTGATGAAAAAATTACCAAATATTTAGAAAAATTTGGCCGTAATGGTGTTCCGTTATATGTGTTTTATGGCGCGAAAAATGACAATGGAATGCGTCCAGATCCAATTATTTTACCACAAATTTTAACCCCAAATATTATTTTAGAAACCATTCAAGGAGAATAAGATTATGAAAAAATTACTACTATCAACGGCTGTTATTTTAATGACAACAACGGCGGCAATTGCGGCACCAGTTGTTGGTGAACCTGCACCAGTGTTCAAAGGTATGGATACAAATGGTGTTCAACATGAACTGTCTGATTTTTTAGGAAAAACAGTTGTATTGGAATGGACAAATCATGAGTGCCCGTATGTCAAAAAACATTATGATGGCGGCAACATGCAAAAATTACAAAAGGAAGCAACAGATGACGGCGTAGTGTGGCTATCGATTGCATCATCCGCACAAGGAAAACAAGGACAAGTTGATAACGCAACGGCCAATCATGTGATGAAGGAAGTTGGCGCACACCCAACGGCGCGTATTCAAGATCCATCAGGTGCAATTGGTAAATTGTATGAGGCGAAAACAACACCACATATGTTTGTCATTGATGCAAAAGGTGTGTTGGCATACGCAGGGGCGATTGATGATGATAGCAGTTTTAAACCAGATGGCATTGCAACGGCAAAAAATTATGTTCGTTATGCATTAAATTCATTGAAAAGCGGTGAGCCGATTGAGACATCTTCGACACAGCCCTATGGATGCTCAGTAAAATATTAATTCTATGAAACAAATTATAGCTTTATGCTTTGTTATTATGCTTGCGGGATGTTTCCCGCAGGCGAATACGATTGAAATTTCCGATGCCTATATGGTTGAAACGCCGAAAAAATTTCCGGCCGCGGCTATATTTATGATGGTGTCAAATAATACAGATATTGATGATCGTATGATTGGTTTCAAAACGGATCGCGCGGGTCGTGCCGAACTGCACACAATGGAAACTAAAAATGATATCATGAAAATGCGTCGTGTTGATGGGTATGATATTGCATCGGGTGATATGCATACACTTAAACCAATGGCGGATCATATTATGGTGTTTGATATGGTATCTGATTTTGTTGATGGTGAAACATTTGATGGCGTAGTTGTTTTTGAAAATGCGGGTGAAGTGCCCGTGACCATTATTGTTAAATCACGCCAAAGCATGATGAAGCATCATTAATGTCTTACCCTTTGACTTGTCCCGTATAAATCTGTTAAAAACAGGGTCGATTTAAACAAATTAAGAGAAAAACTATGAAAATTGATCGCGCGGCCATCAGGGATTTGGCTGAAATTTTAAATGACACTGACCTTACTGAGATTGAGGTTGAAGAAAAAGATTTGAAAATTCGTGTTGCACGCGAAGTTTATCAAACAACTGTGGCTGCTCCTGCGGCGATGGCGGCGCCAGTTGCGGCCGCTCCTGCTGTTGCTGCGGTACCAGCGGCGGCAAATGATGCCCCTGCGGCGGTTGATGCATCACATCCTGGTGCGGTAAAATCACCGATGGTTGGAACGGCATATATGTCACCAGAACCAGGTGCAGCAAATTTTGTATCGGTTGGATCAAACGTCAATGTGGGCGATACAATTATGATTGTTGAGGCAATGAAGGTTATGAACCCAATTAAGGCTGATAAATCAGGAAAAGTATCACAAATTCTAGTGTCCGATGCGGCACCCGTTGAATTTGGTGATGTTCTCGCAATTATCGAATAGGATAGAAGTATGACAGACAGCATAAGGCAAAAAGAGTTTGATAATCATGCCCAAAATATGGTTGATCGTGTAAGAAAAAACTATGATATTGATCATATATTTACTGGCTTAGAAGCTGATGGCGTCAAAGCTAAAGCAATCTTTATGGTTGTTGCCGAATGGAAAAAATTTGAACGAGATGCCGATCTAACTCAAGTTGATTTCGAGAGCAGTATGAATACTGTGAATCCAAACGCATATCCAAAATAAAAAGGAACAAATTATGTTCAAAAAAGTACTAATCGCAAATCGTGGCGAAATCGCTCTTCGTATTCATCGTGCGTGTAAAGAAATGGGAATTGAAACCGTTGCTGTGCATTCAACGGCGGATGAAAATTCAATGGTTGTTCGTTTGGCGGATGAAAGCGTTTGTATTGGACCGCCAGCGGCCAAAGACAGCTATCTTAACATTCCTGCAATTCTAACCGCTGCGGCGATTACAGGGGCAGAGGCGATCCATCCAGGATACGGTTTCCTGTCTGAAAATGCAGAATTTGCACGTATGGTTGAAGAACACGGTTTTGCTTTTATTGGTCCTAAACCTGAACATATTGAATCAATGGGTGACAAGGTTGTTGCCAAGGAAACGGTTCAAACATTGGGTTTGCCAGTTGTTCCTGGTTCTGCGGGTGCTTTGGGATCTGTCGAAGATGCAATCGCCACAGCCGAAGAATGGGGTTTGCCTGTTATCATTAAGGCCGCATCAGGTGGTGGTGGTAAAGGGATGAAAGTTGTCCGAGACATCAAAGATATGGCAGAAGCCTATTCAACAGCTAGATCAGAAGCCAAAGCAAACTTTGGTGATGATACGGTTTACATGGAAAAATTCCTTGAAAAACCACGTCATATTGAAATTCAAGTATTTGGTGATGGTAAAGGTGGTGGAATTCATCTTGGTGAACGTGATTGTTCAATCCAACGTCGTCATCAAAAGGTTGTTGAAGAAGGCCCTAGTCCTGTTCTAACGGATGAAGAACGTGAATATATTGGTGGTGTGTCCGCCGATGTTGTGAAAAAAATGCAATATCGTGGTGCAGGAACATTTGAATTTTTGTTCGAAGAAGGAAAATTCTATTTCATGGAAATGAATACACGTATTCAGGTTGAGCACCCAGTAACAGAAATGATTACAGGTATTGACCTTGTGTGTGAACAAATTCGTATTGCGGCTGGTGAAGAACTAACATTCAAAAAAGATAATATTCGCCTTCGTGGACATTCAATTGAGGTTCGTGTGAATGCCGAAAACCCACGTACATTTATGCCATCACCTGGAATGATTAAAGAATATCATCCTGCAGGTGGTCTTGGTATTCGTATGGATAGTGCGATTTATAAAGGATATTCAATCCCACCATATTATGATTCCATGGTTGGTAAATTGATCGTTCATGGTCGTGATCGCGCAGAATGTTTACGCCGTTTGCATCGTGCAATTGATGAAACAGTGATTGAAGGAATTGAGACAACATTGCCGTTACACAAATGGATTATCTCTCAACCAGAATTTATTTCAGGTGATTACACGATTCATTGGCTGGAACAACAGCTTGCTAAATTGGATGAAGCTGACAAAGCAGCATAAGGTATCATTTTAATGAAAAAATTTGAATATAAGGTGACTGTTTATCGTGAGGGTATTTTAGGGTCACTTTTCCTTGGTGGATCCAAAGTTGACCCTGTGAAATTTACTGAATTTTTAAACCGTAATGGTGAAGAAGGTTGGGAAGTTGTGACAATGGAGAGAGAAATTCGCCGGATGCTTCTTTTGTTTAGCCGTGAAGCCTTTGTAACTGTTATGAAGCGAGAAAAGCAGAATGCTTCATAATATTTTTCTTAAAGTTATTATCGCTTGTGTTGTCATTGGGGCGGCGCTTTTTGTGGCTGAAATTTGGGGACTGAGTATAGGTGAAGATCTTCTTTGGAAAATTTTGGGAACATTGTTTGTTGTGACCGTTGCATCTGGTTTAGTTATGGTAGCAAAAAATGATTTGGGTAATAAAAAAGATCTAAAAGATAATAATTACCTCGATTGAATATTTTCAATATGAAATTAGCATTATGCAGGGTCTTCCCTGCATTTTTTGCTTGTGGATAAGTTTGCAAATCAAGTACGCTGATATGAAAATATAACTGTAATTGAGATTATGTCAGTCAAATCAAACGCATCAAAAATTGATTTTAAGAAAAAAACACCTGTTGCGACGGTGAAGAAAAAACCTGCGCATCAAATGCATTTTATTACGGATGTGAATGGTGAAATTTTGGATGTGAATGATGCTTTTGCTGTTTCCTTGGGAATTCCGCCGCTGGATTTGAAAGGACGTGCATTATTGGACACGGTGTTTTTTAAAAATTTGGACGATGTTATGAATGATCGTGCGGTCTTTAACAGTCTGAGCCAAGGCGGTGGGTCGACTATATCATCTTTAAAATCAGGAGAACATATATTACTTGTTGGTGATAAACACACACCTCATAAATTTTTCTTTGATTGGATCAAAGGACAAGATAATCAAAAATATTTAGTCGCATGTAGTTCCTTTGATAAAGAAGTAGATATCACCGTAGATACGCAACCAGATTGGGTATCTTTACTTAATGGATTATCACCAAGTAATAGTGATGTTGAACAGGTAAAGGAAATAAAATCAGATATCGCTCGTGATGAAGAGATTATCGATCATCGATTAACATTAGGCACATCTGATGTTCAGGCTTTTTCTGCCATGAATAGGGATGTGATGTGTGTTCTATCCGAAGATGGACACATTTTACGTTTTAATACTGGATTTACGGAACGGTTGGAACAAGATTTAGGAGCATCGTTTTTAGACCGTGTTTATGACGAAGATCGTGCATCCGTGCGTCAATATTTACAATCATTTCAAATGCATGATGTTGAAAATGATGTCGGATATCACCCTGTTGAATTTGAAACACGCATGAATGCAAAACAGGGGCAAAATATTTGGATGCACTGGCGCATTCATAAAAAGGGTGATGAGCTTTATTGCCTTGGCCATGATATTACTTCTGTGAAAGTGAGTGAAAAGGCTCTACGTCGCCGTGAACAAGAATTATCAGAGGCACAGGCCTTGGCGCATATGGGGCATTGGCGTTGGAATGTCGGTTCGACAAATATTGAATGGTCGGAACAAATTTATAAAATTTTTGGTGTGAACGCAGATGAATTTACACCAACATTGGATAATGCGAATGCATTGTTACACAAACGTGATATTGGTCGTATGACGCAGGCGTTTCAACGCGCGATTATTGAACAAAATGAATATGATTTGGATTTTCGTGTTGTACGCGAAGACAAATCAATTTGTTACGTACGATGTGAAGGGCGATGTGATTTAGACGAAGATGGTGATGTTATTGCACTTTATGGTGTGATGCAGGATGTGACTGAACAAGCCGAACATGAAATGGAATTGCGTGCGGCGAAGGATGCGGCGGAACAAGCCTATGCATCAAAATCAAGATTTTTGGCAAATATGAGCCATGAATTACGCACACCATTAAATGCCATTATTGGTTTTTCCGATATGATAAAACGCCAAATGTTGGGCGCGGTGGGTAATGATAAATATTTAGATTATGCAACAAGCATTCATGACAGTGGTGAACATTTACTTGCGCTTATTACCGATATTTTGGACATGTCAAAAATTGAAGCGGGTAAATACGAACTTGATTTAGAAACAATTAAACTTGGAAATATTGTTAATACCGCGGTACGTATGATTGAATCACGTGCACAAGAGGGCGTTATCACGCTGGATTCCCAAATAAAAAATGACACACCAAACATCATTGCCGACCGTCGCGCGGTCATGCAAATTTTGTTGAATATCTTATCCAATGCGGTCAAATTCACTGAGCCAGGTGGAACAATTTCTGTGGCAATCGAAGAATTTGATAACCATGTTACGGTTAAGGTGATCGATAATGGTGTCGGGATTCCGGCCAATAAATTGTCCGCTGTTTTAAAGCCATTTGAACAAGTTTCATCCGCACATACACGCAATCACGAAGGTTCAGGCCTTGGCCTAACGATTACAAAAGAACTTGCGGAACTTCACGGTGGTACGATTATTCTTGAGTCTGCCGAAGGCGAAGGCACAACCGCCCTTATCCGCCTCCCGCGTGACGCGAGTGAAAAATAGTTTAAAGTGGGTTAAACTCTAACGCATTAAATCCTTTTCTTGGATCATTACTATTCGCGGTAAATGGTTTTAATTTTGTTGGCAATTCTTTGCGTGGATACATTGATCTCTTTGTCTTTGAACGATAGTAGTGATGTTGGTGTGATTCATCGTAATCACCACCTGTTTGTCCCAAATAGTGCATTTCATCAAGGCATGTTTCAACATTACTATTTCGGACAACTAATTGCGATGATCCATCAATTGTTAAATCTGTGGGGGCTTCGTATGTTTCACCATCTTCGTCTTTCAATGTTTCAAGACCTCGTTTTGTATATCCACGCAATTTGTCGAAAACATCCGATAAATGGCTAATGTCATCAAATTTATCGTTATCACCCATAAAAATGGAACGTTGTGTATCACCGCCGTATTTACGTTTTTCATGCCATTGTTTCATTTCTTCATCTATTCGGGCATTGTCAATGCGGGCTTTTTCAATTTGGCGTTCTCTTTCCATTTCTTTCAATTGAGGTTCGTAACGATTGATCATTTGTATTAAAGACAACCCCAATTCAATTTCATCGTCATGGCTACCTGTTAAAACGCGAATAAAATCATAAACACGGCTTGTCATGGCCTGTTCATAGGTTGTTAATTCACGGGATTGACAGCCCTCGCCTTGCGAAGATTGGTCTTCAATCATCATTACTAATTCATCATATGTTGGTAATAAATCTTTTGGATCAGAAATATCACCCTGCAAACTATGATCGGCCAAAACGCTTAACCTGTTCAAAAATTGTTCTTTGTTGATGCGCCCAATCGCGACATCATAAAAAGCATCTTTCAATGCTATTGGTAGCGCATTTGTATCTTCTTTCAAAATATGAGCATCATCGGCAACATCATGTTCTTGGTTGGTAAGGTACAATGCGTCGGGATCAAGTGGCACACCTCGTTCTTCGGCATAACGTGCCATATCCATCGCCGTTGCGATTTGTGCATTAGATTCTAAGATAGGTTCAATCATGTAATAGAAAACCCATAAATCATCCAAACTAAAACGGTCAGCGATAGTGATAAGTCTGTCGTTTTCTTTTATATATGGCCTTGGCGTTTCATAGTATTCGCCATAGCTTCGGCCATCACCTTGAAAATTATGCGTCGGATTGTAACGGCGAAGGGCTTCCAGTGCGATTTCAATCGTTGCTCAATGTTTGTTAATGCTCCATGAATATTATCTTGTTGATCAGTGTCGGTCAGGCCATCACGATAATCTTTTCTGTAGTTAATCAATGTTGTTTCCCAAAAATCATATTGATTTTGGTTTCCATTTTTTAATATTTCAATTTTTTCAGGTGTTAGTTCGTCACGAACAATATCGTCTAAATAATGACGGACTTCTAATACATGGATATTCTGATTACGCCACGCATCGATGACCAGTAGAACGTATTGTGTTTGTTGTTCGTCAATATCACCAAATGACATTTGTCTTCGGTTAATATCGTTGATGTAGCCTTGTATTCTATCGTTGTTCATTTAACGGGGATCATAGTTGCATTTCTTATGAAAATCAATTATTTTGTAATAACCCTTGCATTACCTCACCCTTTTGGCTTATAACCTCATATCGAAAGAGAAATCTTTCATTTTTTTAACCTTCCTAACCCGCGAAGCATGTGCATGGGGTTGGGTATAACCGAAAGGACATCATATGCCATTATATGAAACTGTGCTTATTGCACGGCAGGATATGACACCTGCAAGCGTTGATGAGCTATCCGCGACATTGACGAAAATTATCACTGACGGCGAAGGTAAAGTAGAAAAGACTGAAAATTGGGGTCTTAAAACTTTGGCTTACCGCATTCAAAAAAACAAAAAAGGATACTATGTATTGATGCAAATCGATGCGCCGGCTCCTGCTGTTTTGGAAATGGAACGTCAAATCCGCATTAACGAAGATGTTTTGCGTTACATGACAATCCGTGTTGAAGAATTTGTTGAAGCATCAACAGAAGAGAAGGAGGTAGCGTAATGTCAGAAGAAAGATCATCAGCTCCATTTTTCCGTCGCAAGAAAACATGTCCATTTACAGGACCAAATGCGCCGAAAATTGATTGGAAAGATACAAAAACATTGTCTCGTTTTATTTCAGAACGTGGAAAAATCATGCCAACACGTATTACATATGTTTCACCAAAGAAGCAGCGTGAACTTGCTCGTGCAATCAAACGCGCACGTTTCATGGCGTTACTTCCATATGTTCAAAACGAAGCATAGAGAGAAGGAATAATAATCATGAAAGTTATATTATTAGAACGCGTTGAAAAATTGGGTAACCTAGGCGAAGAAGTAAATGTAAAGCCTGGTTTTGCTCGTAACTATCTTCTTCCACAAGGTAAAGCGTTGCGCGCGACAGCGGATAACGTTGCTTATTTTGAAAAAGAACGTAAAGCAATTGAAGCTGCAAATGACAAACGTCGTACAGAAGCAGAAAAAGAAGCGAAGAAATTGGAAGGCTTGACTGTTGATTTGATCCGTCAGGCATCTGAATCTGCGCAACTTTACGGTTCTGTTGCGGCACGTGACATTTCTGAAGTTGTTGCTGAGGCAACAAAAGTGAATGTTACACGTGGTCAGGTTGACCTTAACGTTAACTTGAAAACTTTGGGTCTTTTCACTGTTCCAGTGACATTACACCCAGAAGTGAAAGTTGATGTTGTTGTGAATATCGCAAGAACAGCGGCAGAAGCAGAAATTCAACGTGAAACTGGCCAAGTTGTTGGTGCAGATCACGAAGAAGAAATTGCAGAAGAAGCACCTGTTGAAGCGGAAGCGCAAACAGAAACACCTGCGGAAGATACAGAAGCAGCGTAAGTTACATAATGATTTTATAAGAAGAGCCCTGCATGTTTGTAGGGCTTTTTTTTTGTGCTTAAATCCCTTACAACAGTCCCTATGACACAAATTATTACAATTGATGGCCCCGCGGCCAGCGGCAAGGGAACATTAGCACGTAGGTTGGCAGATCACCTTAATTATTTTTATTTGGATACAGGAAAGTTCTATCGTTTGGTTGGTTTAGAAGCACAAGCCAGAGGGATTACACCAGAAGATGATCGTGATGCGGTTGTTGAAATTGCACAAAATTTGGCAGACGAATTTACATTGGACATGATGGATAATCCAAAATTGAAATCGGATACGGCAGGCCAAATGGCATCACGTGTTGCACCCCATCCACCGTTGCGTCAGGCAATATTGGATTTGCAACGCACGCTTGCCAATACACCACCACAAGGGTTGTCGGGTGCAGTTTTAGATGGTCGTGATTGTGGAACGGTGATTTGTCCCGATGCACAACATAAATTTTTTATTACGGCATCGACGGAAACACGATCAAAACGACGTTTTGCTGAATTACAATCTATGGGTGAAAATACATCATACGAAGATGTGTTTGCAGACATGACAGAACGTGATGATCGTGATGCGAACCGTGCCGAAGCACCGATGAGGCCTGCTGAAAATGCGATTGTGGTCGACACATCAATGCTCACGGCAAATCAGGCATTCGAATTAGTTGTAGAAAATTTATAAAGTGAAAGAATGAAGTGATGGATTTTGCAATCTCGGTAAAAAACCTTTCAAAAAAATATGATAATGGATTTCAGGCCTTGGACGGGGTAAATCTTGATGTCAAAAAAGGTGAAATTTTTGCATTACTTGGACCAAATGGTGCTGGGAAAACAACATTGATTAGTACGATATGTGGCATTGTTCAACCGAGTTCTGGGCATGTCGAAGTTCTAGGACATGATAATCAATCCCAATATCGCAAGGCGCGTTCTCATATTGGTTTGGTACCTCAAGAATTAACGACGGATGCATTTGAAACGGTGTTGAATACCGTATCGTTCAGCCGTGAATTATTTGGTAAGGCCAAAAATGCAGCCTATATCGAAGATTTACTCAAAAAACTATCGCTTTGGGATAAAAAGGATACGCAAATTCGAATGTTATCTGGCGGTATGAAACGTCGTGTTTTGATTGCAAAGGCGTTGTCGCACGAGCCAGATATTTTGTTTTTGGATGAACCAACCGCCGGTGTTGATGTTGAATTGAGAAAATCAATGTGGGAACAGGTGCGTCAATTACAAGAAACGGGTGTTACCGTTATTTTAACAACACATTATTTGGAAGAAGCCGAGGAAATGGCCGATCGTATTGGTGTTATTCGCAAGGGTAAGGTCATTTTGACAGAATCTAAAAAAACATTGATGGAAAAATTGGGTAAAAAAGAATTGGTTTTGGATTTATACAAACCATTAATGACATTGCCAGATGATTTAAAAAATTTGGACATCACAATTGTCACTGACGGCATGCAATTGGTTTTCACCTATGATCCGTTAAAGGAAGATAACGGGGTTGTTTCATTGTTAGAAAAATTAAAAGAATATGGGGTGAAGTGTAAAGATTTTAATACGCGACAAAGTTCACTTGAAGATATTTTTGTAGAGTTGGTGGGGGAATCATCATGAATTTAAGAGGTGTTAGCGCAATTTATAAATTTGAAATGTCACGTACGTTTCGTACAATTGGGCAGAGCTTAGCCTCGCCTATTCTTTCAACAATATTGTATTTTATCGTATTTGGATCGGCCATTGGGTCGCGCATTACGGACGTTGATGGGGTGAGTTATGGCGCGTTTATCGTGCCGGGGTTGATCATGTTAACGGTGTTAAGCCAAAGCATATCAAACGCATCGTTTGGAATATATTTTCCACGTTTTTCAGGGACCATTTATGAAATGTTATCGGCGCCATTATCATTTGTTGAAATGGTTTTGGGGTATGTTGGTGCGGCCGCGACAAAGTCAATGATGATTGGATTGATCGTTTTGGCAACGGCCGGTTTCTTTGTCGATTTAGAAATTAAACATCCAATATGGATGTTGTTCTTTTTAACGACGACATGTATCACGTTTAGCCTTCTTGGGTTTATCATTGGTATTTGGGCAGATGGATTTGAAAAATTACAACTCATTCCATTGCTTGTGATTACCCCACTCACATTTTTGGGGGGGAGCTTTTATTCAATCTCAATGTTGCCTGATATTTGGCAAAAGATTTCTTTGTTAAACCCTGTTGTTTATTTGGTTAGTGGCTTCCGTTGGAGCTTTTATGAAAGCTCAGATGTATCATTGGGGGTTAGTGTGACAATGATCTTGGTTTTCCTGTCACTTTGTATCGGCATTATCGCGTGGATTTTCAAAACGGGTTATCGATTGAAAAATTAAAATAATATTATACGAAAACTTGACCTTGTGAAATTTTATTAATACGATTAAATAAATAGACGTATTAATAAAAATAAAAAAGGACAAGGGATGCTTCAGGTTGTTTCAGATAATTCATTAATTCAAGAGGTTCGTATAAGGAGTCATGCAACATCTGAGTTAGAAGCAGATGAAATTTTTTCTCAGGCGGATGAAAACAGAATTGTTCCCGTGGGTGTGAATAGCATGCCATATACGGAATATGTGGATGAATTATCACAAGACATACGCCCAAGTATAAAAGAATTTCGTGCTGCGGGAAATTTTAGATTGGCTGTTTATAATTTTGATGCAAGTGAAAATATTCCATTTGTTGGTTTTAGTGTTGAAAAGATAGTGAATGAGGAAAGCCCGTATGTTGAGGGAAGTAGTCAGATTTTAGACCCTGCAAAAAATATTTTAACAAAACCTACGATTGCGATTGTGTCTCTTCTGCATATTTTCAACAAGCAAATAGACATTGAGGCAAAAAGAGCCTCTGCACTTATTGCACAGGCTTCTGGTCAAGGTGAAAATATTGCGTCTCTTGACGCAGAAAGAGATAGGCGAATGATGAATATTGCCTTGAATGCGGTTCATAATGTTCAGGCTGCTCTTTATCAACCCAGGGAAGAAATAATAGAAAAACCAATACAAGAAACGGATGAAGAAGAACAAGAGCGGATTGAGGAAGAAAGAAAACAAGCAAAACCACCAAGCATGGGCATAGATGGTTTGTTTGAGTCTTTGTCTCCTGCCCTGAGCGCAAAAGATTGTTTTTACGATTCTTTATTTGAAAAAATGGCAGATTTATACGAACCTTCGATCCGTGGATTGGCAAATCGTGTTGCGTTAGGACGTTTTGAAAATAAATGGATAACAGCCAAACCTGTTTAAATTGGTATAATTTTTGCATTGTTAGATATCGTATTTAACCATTGTAAGGATTTATTATGTCGTCGATACAAACGCATTTTTTTAACCCAACACATAATAGCCAAAGGATAGATGTCGCTAAGGCGGAGAGAATAAATTCTGCGAAGATACAGGGTGAATTAAAAACTGAACCAATAGGCAAATCATTTGATGTTTTTTTGAATGAGGTGAAATCGCTTGAAGAAGCGCAAAAAATAGATGAAAGCCCACGATCGGATTCGGTTAAAGCATTTTTGGATTATATGACGAAGTCTCCTGCAGAAATCATTCGTGAAGCCATTCTTGCAAAAGAAGGATTGACTGAAGAAGAATTAGCAAGGCTTTCTCCTGAAGAGAGAGCAGAAATAGAAGAAAAAATTCAAAAAAAGATTGAAGAAAAAATAGATCAACAAGTTGTTGAAAATGCGACCCCTGACGATGCTATAGTTTAGTTGTAAGTAATCCTTGCAATCCGTGATGTATACGCGTAAAACATGTCCTGTTATCCACAGGCTGGGGTCAAACCCGTGCAAGCTCTATGTGTTTAGCGTATTTAAAAATGAAAAGAGACTATTATTATGGCTGGAACTGCAGCAAAACTACAAGACAGAGAAGAGAGCAATGATTTCGCCGCCCTTCTTGGTGAAGTGTTAGGTGAAAATGAAGCATTTGTTGGGTCGGTTGTGACCGGAACAATTGTAAGTATGAATTCAGATGCAATCACGGTTGACGTTGGATTGAAATCTGAAGGACGTATCCCATTGAAAGAATTTGGTTTGGCGGGACAACGCGCTGAATTAGAAATCGGGGATGCGGTTGAAGTATTCGTAGAAAGATTAGAAGACAGAAACGGTGAAGCCGTTCTTTCTCGTGAAAAAGCGCGTCGCGAAGAAGCGTGGGCTGATCTTGAAGTTCTTCATGCAAAAGAAGAAAACGTAACAGGTGTTATGTTTGGTAAGGTAAAAGGCGGATTTACAGTTGACCTTAACGGTGCTGTGGCATTCTTGCCTGGATCACAAGTTGATGTTCGTCCAATTCGTGACGTATCTGCATTAATGGGTGTTCCACAACCATTCCAGATTTTGAAAATGGACCGTGCTCGTGGAAACATTGTTGTTTCACGTCGTGCAATCCTTGAAGAATCACAAGCAGAAGCACGTTCAGAAATCATGGGTACAATCGAAGAAGGTAAAATCCTTACTGGTATTGTTAAGAACATCACTGATTACGGTGCGTTCGTTGACCTTGGTGGTATTGACGGTTTGCTTCACGTGACTGATATTTCTTGGAAACGTGTTAACCACCCAACAGAGGCATTGTCAGTTGGACAACAAATCGATGTTATGGTTATCCGTTATAATCAGGAAACAAATCGTGTGTCATTGGGTATGAAACAATTGGCGGATGATCCATGGGAAGCGGCGGAAAGCCTTTACCCTGTTGGAGCAACGTACAAAGGTCGTATTTCAAACATCACTGATTATGGTGCGTTTGTTGAACTTGACGATGGTATCGAAGGTTTGGTTCACGTATCTGAAATGTCATGGACAAAGAAAAATGTTCACCCAGGTAAAATCGTTTCTACTTCACAAGAAGTTGACGTGATGGTGTTGGATGTTGATCTTGAAAAACGTCGTATTTCTTTGGGTATTAAACAAACACAAGAAAATCCATGGGCTGCATACATCGACAGCAAGAAAGTTGGTGAAGAGCTTGAAGGTGAAGTGCGTAACATCACTGAATTTGGATTGTTTGTTGCATTGAACGATGAAATTGATGGAATGGTTCACATTTCTGATATTTCTTGGGAAGACCAAAGCGATGAGATCTTAAAGTCTTATAAAGTTGGTGACAAAGTCATGACTAAAATCCTTGAAATGGATGCGGACAAAGAGCGCGTTGCATTGGGGATTAAGCAATTGACTGAAGACCCATTCAAAGGCGCTATGGACGGTGTTGCACGTGGTTCTGTTGTTACATGTACAGTAACAGAAATCGAAGGCACAGGCGTGAAAGTATCAGTGAATGAAAACCTTAATGGTTACATTAAGAAGATTGATATTTCATCCGAACGTTCAGAGCAACGCCCAGAGCGTTTAGCGGTTGGTGAAAAAGTTGATGCAAAGATCATGAAAATCGATGCAAAAACTCGTGAACTAACATTGTCTATCAAAGTGTACGAGCAAGAGCAGAACAAAAAAGCTATGGAAGAATTTGGTTCAACTGAATCAGGTGCTTCACTTGGTGATATTTTGGGTGCTGCGCTTGGCGATGACAAAAAATAATTCAAAGCGAATTATATAAAGAATTTAAAAGCCCGTTTTTATAGCGGGCTTTTTTATTATCTGAATAAAAACATGCAGGACATAAGCCTTATATTGACTAGAGATGATTAGTGTTTAATATCAATTCTAATTAAAATTAATTGCCAAAGGATATAAAAATGAAACTGACCATTGATCGCGCTGACTTGATGAGAGCATTATCCCACGTTCAATCTGTTGTTGAACGCAGGAACACTATTCCTATTCTTGCGAATGTACGTATGGATGCAGAAAATGGGATGTTAACATTAACGGCAACGGACATGGATTTGGAAATGAAAGAATCTGTGGCGGCTGACGTTCAAACAGAAGGTGCAATTACGGCACCAGCACACACGTTCCATGATATCGTTCGTAAATTACCAGATGATTCTAAAGTTGATCTAACGCTAGAGCCTGGTGGATCTATGATGACAGTTACTGCCGGTCGTTCACAATTTAAATTGTCTTGCTTGCCTGTTTCTGATTTTCCTGAACTGGGATCAACAGACATGGAGATTACACTTGCCATTCCTGCAAATGATTTGCGTGAATTAATTGATCGTACACGTTTTGCAATGTCAAATGATGAGACACGTTATTATCTAAATGGTATTTATTTTCATGCTGCGGATGCTAATGGTGTTGCCGTTTTACGTGCGGTGGCAACCGATGGCCACCGTTTGGCTCAATTTGAAATGCCATTACCAGAAGGTGGCGTGGACATGCCTGGCGTTATTATTCCACGCAAAGCGGTTGCAGAAATTCGTAAACTTGTTGAGGAAGCTGCCGACACAATTTCAATTCAATTATCTGAAAACAAAATTCGTTTTGAGTTCGATCATATCGTTATGACATCAAAATTGATTGATGGAACGTTCCCTGATTATCAAAAGGTTATTCCACAAGGAAATGATAAGATTGTTGAAATTGATCCTAAAATTTTCACAAGTGCGATTGACCGTGTTTCAACGATCTCAAATGAAAAAACACGTGCTGTCAAATTGGCAATTAACGGTGGAACAATGACGTTGAGTGCACAAAGCCCTGATGCTGGATCAGCAACTGAAGATATCGAAATTTCAAATGATAATACGGATTTGGAAATTGGATTTAATTCACGCTACCTGTTGGATATTACAGCACAAATCGAAAGTGATGGATGTCGCCTGACATTGGCGGATGCTGGTGGACCAACAATTATTCAAGATACCAGTGATTCTTCATCACTATATGTTTTGATGCCATTGCGCGTTTAACATCGCCTTTGTTTTGTCACGATTTATAGGCTATATAACATTCATGCGGTTTACGATTTACACAACCATGATGATTATTGGCCTTTTGCCCTTTTATGGGCGTGCAAATGATAATGTTCCTGCGATACCTGATTTTAAAATTTTGCTAACCCAAAAGCCAGCGTATGATACGGATATTCCAGAACCCAGTGAAAAACCACAAAATGATCGTGATGAAGAAATAGCAGTTGAAGAGCCTGTAAAAGTTCAAAATTTTATAGGACAAACAGAAACCATCCGTGCCAAATTCGAAGACACACTTCTTGAAATGGGACGTGAACATAATTTAGGGTATGTTGAAATGGTTGCGGCAAATCCTGGGGTTGATCCATGGCTTCCTGGTCGTGGAACTAAAATCAATTTACCTAAAAAACACCTTATCCCCCACAATGTTGATCGCAAAGGTCTTGTCATTAATTTGGCTGAAATGCGGATGTATGATTTTATAACTGATCCTAAAAATCTAAAAACATATCCATTGGGGGTTGGGCGTGATGGTTTAAATACCCCAACGGGGAAAACAAAAATTACGCGTAAAAAGGACGGCCCATCATGGCGCCCAACACCACGAATGCGTAAGGCCGATCCTGAATTGCCCGCCGTTGTGCCACCTGGGGACGACAATCCGTTGGGCACGCATGCACTTTATCTTGGTTGGCCTCAATACTTGATTCATGGAACGCATAAACCATTGGGCGTCGGGCGTCGTGTTTCATCTGGATGTATTCGTATGTATCCCGAAGACATCGTGAAGGTTTTTGAAAACATCCCTGTGGGAACGCAAGTGAATGTTATTAAACAACCCGTTAAATTGGCGTGGATTGACGATGTGTTATATTTAGAAGCACACGCAGAAGATGAACTTGCAGACTCGTATGAGGATATTGGTGTAATAAAAGAATACCGTGTGCCCTCGACATTATTCGCCGATTTATCAAATATGGCTGGTGATAAAAAAGATCGCCTAGATTGGAAAAAAATCCGCATTGCAGTGAAACAACGCCGCGGTATTCCTATTCCTGTTCTATTAGATGCAACACCGGACGAGCCAATTGATATTACAAAAGAAATTTTGGAAGTTGAGCCAATTATCGAAAAACCATCGCGTGCTCCGCGGATGGACTTAAATGGTTAAGACCCGCATGGTGTTAATCTGGCCAATGTTCTTCCATTGTATTTTGTTGCAACAACGCCGCGACGACCGTTTTCTAATTCTACAGCTACCCAATCACCAGGTACATTTTCTTCAATACTGTGTAAAATAGGAATAACTTGTCCATTAAACAAAGACGTAATTTGACGGTGTTCGGTTCCTGCCCATTCGCGTACGCGTAGGTTATTTGCGGTTACGATAAGGCAATTAGTAGATTTTTTTTGTAATTTTGAAATTATCGTTGATGGTACAGGACTTCGTTGTAAAAAAGAAATTTGGTTCAAAAGTGATGATCTTATAGGATCATGATATGTAGTTAAATTTTTCCCGATAGAAGTGTTTACTCCAACAATTGTGAGCGTATTATTAGTTGTAGGATTTGATAAAAATCCACCACTATCACCCGATGTTATATCGCAATTTGTTGACACACCATTGCTGTGAATACCTTTAATTTGACAATTGTCATGTGTTGTAAGTTCACTTATATCGGCAGAGTAACCGCCAGAGGAAATATTTTGATTTATTTTAAATGAGTAATCAGGAATGCCTCGTGCGGGTTTAATTTCGTCGGGAATAGGATTTTCGAGCGCTATCACAGCGAAATCATGACGACCATTCCATGCTATAGCTTCAGATGCCCCTGATGTGAATGTTTGGTATTGATTATTTTTATCAATATAGCTAGCTGTAAAATTAATGGAGTTTATATCAATCTGGTTGCTTCCTTCTTTGGTGATACAATGTCCAGAAGTTAGAATAATATCACGGCCGTGTTTATCTGTATATCTATCAATTAGAGTGATAGATGCACCACACCATCCAATATTGCTTCTGAGATTTCCAACTGCGTCATATTTTTCTTCTGCCATTGTGACAGAACGACGATCATCCGTAATAATTGAGGATGCTTCAGGTGTTGTTTCTGTTCTTTTGACAGGAGAGCGAAGTGTATTCGCCCATTGAGATCGATCAGGGGGGGATCCCCAATCAAATAAAGTAAAGCCATTACCGTTTTCGGGAGATGGCGTGTCTGTAGTAATTTCGCCAGAATTTATAAATAGAGCTGCGCCTATACCAAGGACGGTACCGCTACTACATAATCCAAAAAATGTCCTGAATTTCATGGGATGATAATACTTTAATTGCTATCTTATGTCAATTTATAATTTTGATCCAAATACGCTTTATGTTTGGTAAGGCAAGGGTCGATAAAAGGTATCCTCCAGTTGGTACAAAAGCATGAAAATAGTAATCCTCAATGCCTAAAATACGCATATAATATACCGCGATAAGGTAAGTGATAAGTGCAATTGTAAAGCGGCGTGTTTTCGACACTTCCCACGCTTTATCGCTTTCAACCTGTTTATTGCGGTTTTTGATATCTTTAATGTCGTGTTCAATTGTCATCATTTTTACCAATGTGGTGGTTTAACGTTGGATTGATCCTGTTGACCCGCACTGGATTCTAACTCTTCAATTTTATTATTGGTCATTTTTAATTGACGCTTAAGGGCTTCAATCTCTTTCCATTGATCATTAATCACGTCGGAAAGATCGGCAATCGTTTTTTCCTGATGGGCTAATGTGGTTTCGATTTCCATTAATTTTTTATCTGACATGATTTATTGCCCAAACACTTTTTGTAACAGTTCAGTTGCACGTTTCGCAGGATTTTCACGAATGGCGGCTTCCTCTTGTGCAACATAATAAAAAATACCGTCCAATGCTTTATCAACGACATAGTCATTTAGGTTTGATTTTACATCAGGCATGAATGGTAAGGCTTGATATTGCCCCATAACTTGGTCATATGCCTGCATTGCGCCTGCCTGGTTTAACGCATTTTGGATAATAGGTGATATATCATTTCCCAATTGTGCCCCCATTGATTGGCGTAAATATTGCGTTGCCGCGTCATTTGCACCACCCAATATATTTTGAGCATCTGTGATGGTCATATTTGTAATCGCATTTACAAATAATTCTTTCGCACGCGGTGTCGCGATTTCTGCCGCCGCATTCATACGATTTTTTAAATCTTTGGTAAGGCCGTCCATATCCAATTTTGATAGGGTATTATCAACGGTTTCTAATTCTTTTGGCAAAGCAATGCGAATGAGTGGATCAAGGTTAAATCCTCCCGATTGACCCAATTGAGATACGACGGCATTTGTCCCGACATTCAATGCCTCACGCAAGCCCGCGGAAATTTCACTAGATGATAGTGCGCTCATCGCGGTGGATTGGAATAATTGACTATTTAAGACATCTTGTGCCAATGATCCCCAATTGGTTGCCTGACCATCACGACTTGTTTGACAAGCAGATAGGGTAAGCGTTGAAGATAAAAGGAGAGTTACAATCATTTTTCTCATGAGGGTGACAATAACGACGAATGGATTAAAGGGCAATGTCGATTATTGACAACGCTGGCTTGGGCCAATGGAGCGAATATGTTGAGGTTGGCCCGAAACCCAAAAATTTCTTTGTCCAGTTTTTGTTTTTAATAAAACGCTTGCCCAGCCGTCACTTCTAGTGTGATTAACTCTAATACATGTTCCACGTTTTAAGGGTTTTGCTGTGGCAAGAAAAAAATCTGTACTGGGTCCAAAACGAACGTTTAACCCATCGGACACAACATAATGCGTATAATCACGATATGATTGTGGCGGTAAGGTTTCAGCCCGTGGCACTATTCTTTTAGGGCGCGGCAATGGTTTAAATGTGGTTGGTTCTGTATTTGGTGCAACCTCAGCACGTTGTTGACTATCATTATCGTTAAGGAAAGCATTTGTTCCAACGAATCCGAGGGCGATACCAAATGCGGCAACGGCAACACCGCCTGCGATGGTCTGTTTGCGTGTTAAGTTTACTTTTGGCCAGTTTATTTTTTTCATTAATAAGGTTCCAGTTTTTTTACAATGACGTATCATACAATAATTAAGAAAAAACTCAATAAAATTTTACATATTTTAAATTATTTAGGGCAACGGTAACCCGTTGGACGACGTGCAATATTATCACCATGCACAAATCCTGAACGACGATCACCCAATGTAATACGCGCCCAACCATTATTTTTAAAATTTAAAATATTTATATTTTTTCAAGAACTGTCGCAACACCTTGACCGCCACCAATACACATTGTCGCGAGGCCATATTGCACGCCTTCACGCTTCATCAATGATGCTAATTTACCCGTAATACGTGCGCCCGATGCACCCAGCGGATGGCCCAATGCAATCGCACCACCATCAACATTGACGTGATCTGTGTTTTCAACACCCAATTCTTTCAAAACAGACATTCCTTGCGCGGCAAAGGCTTCATTCAATTCGATTAGCCCAACATCGGCTAATGTTATTCCTGCGCGATCCAACGCCTTTTGCGTTGCCGGCACAGGACCAATACCCATGATGTCCGCCTGACATCCGGCTGTTGCGATTGATTTGATACGCGCCAATTTAGGTAAACCATGTTTGTCCGCGTATTCTTCTGTTGCAAGTAATACCGCCGATGCACCATCGGTTAATGGTGATGATGTTCCGGCCGTGACAGATCCATTTTCATCAAAAGCTAGCTTTAATCCTGCGAAACCTTCCAACGTTGCGTCATGGCGGATACATCCATCTTCGGCAACTTCACCAACGCCCACGATTTCATCATCAAATTTACCTGTTGAAACGGCGTTTGATGCCTTTTGATGTGATGCAAGTGCAAACGCGTCTTGTTCTTCACGGCTAATCTCATATTTATTCGCTAAATTTTCCGCGGTTGTTCCCATACTGATATATGCATCGGGGAATGTTTTGGCCAATGCAGGATTTGGCATTGGGTTAAACCCACCCATTGGAATGCGTGACATGCTTTCCACCCCTGAGGCGATATAAACATCACCCGCACCCATTTGCATGTAACCCGCGGCCATATGCATGGTTGTCATGGATGATCCACAAAAACGGTTAACGGTTGCACCCGCAACAGATGCAGGTAGTTCACAAATTTGCCCTACGATTTTTGCAAGGTTAAACCCTTGTTCGGCCTCGGGGAATGCACATCCCATTAAAACGTCTTCAATGTCGTCTTTATTGACACCTGTTTCCAATAGCAACGCATTAATAACAGCTGCAGCCATGTCATCGGGTCTTACTTTTGCCAACGCACCTTTATTTGCAAAATGAAAGGGGGAGCGTTTGTAACCGCATATAACGATATTTTTTTGCATGGAAAAATCCTTTACGATGTGAATAATCAGTTTACTATTGATATTGTTTCATAAAGAGTTTAATTGAACTTTAACAAAGAATAAAGAGCAGAAAGGTTAACAGCTTATGGCCAATCGTGGTTTAAAAAGAATATGTACATCATGCGAGATGAAGTTTTATGATTTTGGGAAATTACCAATCATATGCCCATCATGTAAGACAGAATTTACTGGTGAAATTGAAGTTAAATCACGTCGTGCAAAATCAACGATTGTACCAGATACGGTAAAACGTGATGAAATTGAGGCGAAGAATAAAGAGGCTGCTGTTGATGAAGATGATATTGATGATGGCATTGATGACGTAGAAAGTGATGATGATCTTTCTGATTTAGAAGGTGACATAGAGGTTACTGTCGAAAAAGACGATTAATAGAAAATCGTTTAAGTATTTAAAAGCGCCATTACGGCGCTTTTTTTATGCAAGATTATAGAGTGATAATATCTTTTTAATATCAGGCAAACGACCAGCGTTAATTTTTGAAATGAAAATTGATGTGGCCATCACGGCATTAAATGCAGTGTCGGATGAAACATCCATTGGAATATCTTGCACGTAAATATCTTTGATATGTTGTGCATAGGATAAATCATTACAGTTTTGCGGGATATTTGACACGCGTATTAAGAGAGTATCTTTGGCCTTGATTGTCCCTTTTGCCGTGCAGTTCCATTCTTCAATACGAATTGTCCATGATTTAACTGGTCGTAAATTTGAAGGCTCTGTATCAAGGATATAGCGCACACCTTGGATGGAATCTTGAGCCTTGTTTTTAACTAAAATTTGATTAGATGATTGTTGTATATTTTGAAAAATAGAAAGAACAGCGGAAGGCCATTGCATATTTTTTAAATTGTCATAACATGTGTATTTTTGACAAATTTCACCTGTACTGATTGTATTATAAGTCATTTTTTATGTCCCCATTTAGTATCATTATTTATTGTTATTCTTATGATATTAATAACTAGATACCATATATAGATTGTAAAATGCAAATTTTTGATAAAAATATATAATACTTTTTATTTTATAAAGAGAGGCTTTATTTTTAAAAAAGATATGTAAAATTTGTTGAAATCATTTAATTGAACGATCTTGATTATCTTGTGTTTTATCGATATATCATAAACGTATGAGTTATAATAAACGTGGATATTTTGGTATAGGGGTTGAAGGTGTAACTAAACCTGGAAATTTAGGGAATATGGTGCGCTCTGCACATTCTTTTGGTGCATCTTTTTTTTTTACGGTTGGTGCGCAATTGAACGTAAAACAAGTGCGTGAATCCGATACATCAAAGGCATGGGAAAATTTACCATTTTTTGAATATGAAACAGGTGGTGATTTTATGTTGCCGAAAAAATGTTCACTTGTTGCTGTTGAATTTACAGAGGATTCTATTGAATTGCCGAGTTTTAAACATCCGCAAGCGGCGGCCTATATTTTAGGGCCTGAAATGGGAAATGTATCCTCCGAGATGATGGAACGCGCGGATCACGTTATTAAAATTCCAATGCAGTTTTGTATTAATGTCGGTGTTGCGGGCGCAATCGTCATGTACGATCGACTGATGTCAACGGGTCGTTTTGCGCCTCGTCCTATTATGGCAGGTGGACCAACAGAAGAATGGATGCCACCGCAAGAGGGACTTCGTTTATTCCTGCGTTCAAATCGTAATAAACAACCATCAAAAAAATAGATTATTTATCCACATAGTCTGTCGCGTGATGTCAGGCTTGTCTTGGTGTTGCCGTTTTTCTGCCGTATGATGCATGTAAATAATATGAACTATAGATAATATATGGAGATAAACATGACTTTTCGTCGCTCTTTTTTGACATTAACAACGCTTGCATTTGGTACCTTGATTTCACCAGCGATGGCACAATCACCAACACTTATTGGCAATTTTGGTGATTGGGCGGCTTATAAATTCACGGAAAATGATAAAAAAGTTTGTTACATGGTTAGTCAACCTAAAAAGGCCGAGGGTAATTATACAAAACGTGGTGATGTATTTGCGCTTGTGACACATCGTCCTGGTGAAAAAACGAAAAATGTATTTAGTTATGTTACTGGTTATACATACAAAGACGGCAGTGATGTCACCGTTGATGTAAATAATAATAAGTTCACATTGTTCACACAAAAAGATATGGCATGGACGCCAGATCAAGCAACAGATAACAAAATTGCTGAATCCATCCGTAAGGGATCAAATATGGTTGTAAAGGGGACGTCATCACGTGGTACAAAAACAACGGATACTTTTTCTTTAAAAGGATCGGGTGGTGCACATGATGCAATTAATAAGGCCTGTGGCGTGAAATAGTCTTGTATGTTTTTAAGATAGCCCTACCATTTGGTAGGGCTTTTTTTATGGGGTGAGTTTAAAAAGCTGCATGTTTGGATGATTCTAAGGTACTGTAATTGTATCAAGGGGGTAATTGCGTCGATATATTAGATGCAATTATAAAGATGGAAAACCTAAGTCGTTTAAGTCTGAATCAATAATATCAATATGTTAGGTGTGCTTATTTAAACTTAACCGACTTAATAAGTCGTATTGTTATATAAAAAAAACTCCGCCACAAAGGACGGAGTTTTACAGGGAGATCGACTTTATGTACTATTTCGATACCCAATGCAACCAATAAAATTAAAAATTATGATTTAATCTTATCTTCTTTGAATTCTACGTGTTTTTTAACAACAGGATCGTATTTACGCTGAACGATTTTTTCAGTCAGGTTTTTTGTACGACGTGTGTAATAGCAATATCCAGTACCAGCAGATGATACTAATTTCACTTTTTGATTTGGACCTTTTTTAGCCATGGTATTTTCCTCAAATTCTTAAATTTCAAGCCGTACATTACGGATTATCAAGAACAAGTCAAGATATTTGTTGTGTATAAGCCCTAAAACGGCAGTTTAATGTCGGCGGGTAATCCCATTCCACCCATCATGTCCTTTGTGCGGTCTGCCAATGTTTGGTCACCCTTTGCCTTTGCATCATTCACGGCGGCCAAAACAAGGTCTTCTAACATTTCTGGATCTTCTGGTGTAATAACCTCTGGGGCGATTTTAAGGGCTGTCATTTTGCCTTTACAAGTCATCGTAACGGTAACTATGCCGCCACCTGATTGACCTGTGACTTCTACATTTTCCATTTCGGCCTGCATTGATACCATTTTGTCCTGCATTTGTTTGGCTTGCTGCATCATTTTCATCATATCCATGGTTTTAATCCTCTTCGTTTGTTTTAAATATTTCTACAATTTTTGCGTCTGGAAATATATCCAGTGCGGATTTTACATTTGGATGTGCCAAAACGGCATTGTGATCGGCATCATCTATATCTTTTTTAATTTCTGCTAATGATTTTACATTGTCTGCGTTATTAGCGACAGACACCATCCATTTTTCATTTGTCCAATTATTCAAATGTGTTCGTACACGCCCTGCCAAATCGGTAGGTGCATTTGGGTATGATTTAAATTCAAAAAAACCAGGTTTGAGTGTTACACAGGCAATGTCTTGGTATAAATGTGCGGCGATGAGGACTTCGCCATGGTTTTCAAATAATGCCATCATGGCCTGCATCGTATCGGGTGACGATGCCGTTTGTGATTGTGGTGCGGGCATTGCTTCGCTAACTACCCCTCCGCCTGCAATTGCGCGCAGTTGTGGTTGATTGCCACTGTTATCAGGTGTGGGTACCATGGGTGGTTGTGTACCAAGCGTAATTTTGCCGTCTTTTATTTTTTGGATTAAATCGGCAGGATCTGGCAAATCTGCCGCATATATAAGGCGTAGGATAATCATTTCCGCCGCCTTTTGTGGGTTTGGTGCGTTTGATAATTCACCTAATCCTTTTAACAAAACTTGCCATGTTTTTTGTAATTGTGGCGTGGATAGCTTTGTCGCCATTGATTTGGCCTTGTCCATTGCCGCATGGGGTAATGATTCAACATTCGCATCGGGATTTAATGCCAAAACGGATAATCCATGCACCATATCCATCATATCCTGAATAACCACGCGCGGATCAGTTCCCATACGGTATAGGTCATGCATGATGTTCAACGCCTTTTGTGGCTCACCACCAAGGGATGTTTCAATGATATCTAAAATTTTAACACGGTCGGTCGCACCCAACATTGTTGCAACATCGCTTTCTGATATTGTGTTGGATGCACCTAATGCCATTGCTTGGTCAAGAAGGCTTAATCCATCGCGGACTGAACCATCGGCGGCTTGTGCGATGAGATTAAGGGCACTATCTTCTGCTTTTACATCTTCTTTTGTACAAATATTGGCAAAATGATCCTTTAAAACGGGAACATCAATACGGCGCAGGTCAAATCGTTGGCAACGTGATAAAATCGTTACCGGAACCTTACGGATTTCTGTCGTTGCAAAAATAAACTTAACGTGGGATGGGGGCTCTTCCAATGTTTTAAGAAGCGCGTTAAAGGCTTGCTTGGACAGCATGTGAATTTCATCGATAATATATATTTTATAACGTGCTGATGTTGGGGCATACCGTACGCCATCCAAAATTTCACGAATGTCATCAATTCCTGTGCGTGATGCAGCATCCATTTCCATGATGTCAGGGTGGCGATCTTCGGCAATGGCTTGGCATGTTTCGCAATCGCTTGTGTCGCCTGTTGTTGGGCCTGCAGTTCCATCGGCACCTGTATAATTTAATGCCTTTGCAATAATGCGTGCGGTGGTTGTTTTACCCGTTCCACGAATACCGGTTAACATGAATGCATGTGCAATACGGCCGCTATCTATCGCATTTTTTAATGTTGTGACAAGGGCGTCTTGCCCGACCAATTCATCGAAATTTTGTGGACGATATTTACGCGCCAGAACGCGATATTCTTGATTGTCATCTGCCATGTGTTAAGCAATAGCAATATTTGGATAGAATATCCATGATAAATAGAAATTTAGTCAGAGGTTTTATGAGATAATAGAAGCCGGACACGACCCAGAAAAATTCGTTGTGGCTGCTTCGTTTCCGACCTGACCAAATTGGCGAGGATTCCGCCCGCGCCGACTTCCGATGTCTTTAAACCACATTATGATTTAAAAATCAAATATGTTTAACGTTTTAGGTGGCGACCTTGTTTAAGTTTCTTATTAACACGGCGCATTAGGAGTGCCATGCTTATTTTTTCTTTTGCACGATTAAAAATATTTTTAATATTCATTACGGTTCCTCCCTTTTTTTACTGTATACCACAGGAGTAAAAATATGACAATAAATAAAAAGAGTGTGATTTATATAGATCACTTTACGTGTTTTCGTATTTTCATGATGGTGATACACTTTTGTTTCGAAAAGATCAGTTCTGATCAAAAACAAAGACGAGAAAAATAACAATGCCACTTTTCAAAAATTTCAAAACACAAATTAAAAAATTATCAAAATTACGTGATCACGCGCACATTCCTGATCATGTGCTGGATCAGGCATTGAATATTGCGTCCAAATCATTAGATAAATTAAAAAAGAACGAATCAAAGGTTGTGATTGTTCCATCCGATAAAAAGGGTGTAGATGATAAGCATGACCAAACATTAATGGTTGTAGTAACGGATGATCGACCATTCTTGATTGATTCAATTACGGCAGCATGTGTCGAAAAACAATATACGATTGAAGGTGTATTGCATAATACACTAATTGTTGAGAGAACGGCTTCTGGACAATTAAAATCTGTTCGTGCAAAAACAAAAAAAGATACAAATGGTAACCGTGAATCTTTCTTGATTATTACGTTACAGGGAATTCTAGGAAAAGAACAAAAAACACGTTTAGAAAAAGAAATTTCTGAAGTTATTACGGATGTTCGTTTTGCCACAAATGATTGGCAAAAAATGCGTGAGGCCGTTTGTAAAACAATTGATGATTTATCGAATGTTAAAAAAGCAAATGATAAAGCTATGTTTGATGAATATCAGGCATTGTTACAATATGTTCACGAAAATAATTTTACGCTGCTTGGGTGTCGTGAATATAAATTTATGACCAAAGGTAAAAAGGTCGAATCCCAAATTGTAAAGGGATCGGGGCTTGGGCTATTGAGTGATGCCAAACGACCTGTTTATATTAATAAAACACGCCAAAGCCTTCCTGCGGAGTTGCAAAAGAAAAGAATATCTCAAGCCACACTCACAATTGCTAAAGTCAACAAAAAGGCGACCGTTCATCGTCGTGTTCCTATGGATGCGATTGCAATTAAAATTTATGATGATAAAGGAAATGTCATTGGTGAAAAATTGTTTATCGGGCTGTTTACATCGGTAACGTATTCGCGCTCTATCGAAGATATTCCTTATTTACGCAAAAAGGTTGAAAAAGTTTTGGAAAAAACAGGTTACGGTGAAAATAGTCATAACCACCGCGCGTTGATGCATATCCTAGAGAAATATCCGCGTGATGAATTGTTCCAAATTGACGTTGAGACATTAACAAAATATGCGGTGTCTATTATGGCGTTGCAGGAACAACCAAAAGTTGCCCTGTACGTACGTGAAGATCCATTTAAGCGCTATGTTTCATGTTTAGTGTATGTGCCGCGCGAAAAATATGAAACGGATATGCGAATGCAGGTTCAAGGTATTTTAGAACAAGAGTTTGAAGGTGATTGTGAAGCCTTTTATACAGTATTAGATGATAGTCCGCTGGCGCGTGTCATTTATCGCGTGAATATCGATGAATCTAACATCGCGAAAAAATATAACTTTAAAGTGATAGAGCAAAAACTGATTGATGCGACACGTTCATGGGGCGAGGTAATTCGTACAACGTTGCTTGAAAAATGTGAAAGCGAAAAAAACGCATTATCATTGGCAAAAAAATATAGAAAATCATTTCCAGTGGGATATCAGGCGCACGCAGGTTCAGTTGAGGCGTACCATGATATTCAAAAATTAGAACTAGTGCATAAACATAATGATTTTATGTTCGAATTGTATCATGACAAAGAAAATGAAGCGCATCAGCTGAATTTAAAAATATATCATCCTGGTACTCCTGTAACGTTGTCTGATATTTTGCCTGTTTTAGAAAATTTTGGTTTTAATGTTATCGCAGAAAAACCATTTGAAATTAATGTCGAAGATGGAAAGTCCATTTGGTTACATGATTTTGAAATTGAATTTAAAAACCCAAATCATGCTAAACCTGTAAAAGACATTAAGGATGTTTTTGAAGATGGTTTACGTACAATTTTAAATAAAGAGTGCGAAAATGATAAATTAAATGCATTGATTGCGAAGGCTAAAATGCCATGGCGTGATGTTTTGGTTTTGCGTTCGATGGTTAAGTATATGCGCCAAACGAAAATTCAATATACACCAACATATATGATGCAGGCGGTGACTGATCATCCTGATATCGCGGATATGATGCTTGAATATTTTTATGGTCGCCATAAACCAGTTCATTCACAAGAGAAACGTACATCGTTGATGTCGACATATAAACGCAAGATTAATAAAGCGTTGGAAAAAGTATCCTCGTTTGATGAGGATCGTATTTTACGATCAATGTTACAAATTATGGAATCCACATTGCGAACAAGTTTTTTCCAAAATAAATCGTATGTGTCATTTAAAATTGATAGTTCCAGTGTAGATATTTTGCCATTGCCAAGACCAATGGTAGAGATATTTGTCTATTCACCACGGGTTGAAGGTATTCATTTGCGTGGTGGAAAGGTTGCGCGTGGTGGATTGCGCTGGTCTGATCGTCATGAAGATTTCCGTACAGAGGTTTTGGGTTTAATGAAGGCTCAAAATGTTAAAAATGCGGTGATCATTCCTGTTGGGTCAAAGGGTGGATTTGTTGTTAAGCACCCGCCTAAAACGGGCGGAAGAGACGCGTTTTTAGCAGAAGGAATCGAATGTTATAAAACATTTATTTCGGGTCTATTGGATGTTACGGACAATATCAATGGTGCAAAAATTGTTCCACCATGTGATGTTGTACGCCATGACGAAGATGATCCGTATTTGGTTGTTGCTGCGGATAAAGGAACAGCAACATTTTCGGATATTGCCAATGGTTTGGCGATGGATCGTGGATTTTGGTTGGGTGATGCATTTGCCTCTGGTGGATCTGCAGGATACGACCATAAAGCCATGGGGATTACTGCGCGCGGTGCATGGGAATCCGTCAAACGTCATTTTCGTGAATTAGGCAAAAATATTCAAAAAGAAGAATTCGAAGTCATCGGTGTTGGTGACATGGGTGGTGATGTTTTTGGTAACGGAATGTTGTTGTCTCCTTGTATCCGCCTTGTGGGTGCGTTTAACCATCTGCATATTTTCTGTGATCCTAATCCAGATGTAAAAACATCGTTTAAAGAACGTCAACGTTTATTCAAAGCGGTGAAAGGATGGGATCAATATGATGAAGGGTTGTTGTCAAAAGGTGGTCGTATTTATTCTCGCCATGATAAATCTTTAAAATTAACACCTGAAATTCAAGCACGCTTTGGCTTGGATAAAAAAGAAGTATCACCAATTGAATTAATGAATGCGATGTTAAAATCGGAAACAGATTTGATGTGGTTTGGCGGTATCGGAACATATATTAAGGCACCAAATGAAAGTCATGCAGATGCAGGAGATAAAGCGAATGACAATATTCGGATTGATGCACATGAAGCTCGTGCAAAGGTCATTGGTGAGGGGGCTAACCTAGGCACAACACACGCTGCGCGTATTTGTATGAACTTATTAGGCGTAAAATGTTATGCTGATTTCATTGATAATGCTGGTGGTGTGAATAGTTCGGATTTAGAAGTGAACATTAAAATTTTGTTCCAACAAATCATGCAGAAATCAAAGTTGTCTGTGAAAGAGCGTAATAAGGTTCTCGCAAAGATGACAAAAGATGTTGAAGATTTGGTTTTGCGGAATAATTACCAACAAACGCAGGCTATATCTATGGCTCATAACGAAGCGTACACAAAATTGACGACGCATACGGCACTTATTGAACATCTCGAAAAAACATTTGGTTTGGATCGTGAAATTGAGTATTTGCCAGATAGTGCCGGAATTGAAAATCGTGCGCGTGATCATAAAGGTTTAACTGCGCCAGAACTTTCAACACTTATTTCATATACTAAAATTAAGTTGTTCCAAGATTTGGTAGACAGTAATCTGCCTGATGATCCAGCGTTCCAAGATTGGATGACACATTATTTTCCAGACGAGTTGCGCAAGAAGTATTCGAAAGAAATGATGAATCATCGCTTGCGTCGCGAAATTATTTCAACGCAAATGGCGAATTCAATTGTGAACCGCATGGGGCCTGCATATGTGATGAATCAATCACTTAAAACAGGGGCGCCCGCATGTACAATTTCTCGTATTTATTTCATTGTACGTGAAATATTTGACCTACGTGACATGTATGGACAAATTGAATCTTTAGACAATGTGGCAACGGCACAGGCGCAGATTGAAGCCTTGGACAGTATCGCAAGTTTTATTGACTATGGTTCAACATGGTTTTTAAAACATTACCGTGCAGAAAATTTAAAAGAAAAAGAGCTTCTAAAAACAGGTGATGCGTTCAAAAAAGACCTGACAAAATTAATGAAATCTTTTGATAAATTATTGCCAGACACGACAAGGACGTATGTTGAAAACCTTCAAAATCATTATATAGATCAAAAATTCCCTAAGGATTTAGCGCACAAATTAGCATTGTTGCCGATATTAAATACGGTATGGGATGTTATTCGTATTGCGAAAGAGCAAGGGCATGATTTGAAAACAGTTGCCAAGGTCTATTATGGATTGAACAAGGCACTTTCTCTTGTATGGTTACGTGATAAAGCAAAGACCATGGAGCCTGAAACAAGGTGGGAGGCCGAAACATTAAAATCCGTTGCGGATAGATTATATGTAACGCAAGCACAGTTAACGAAAAGAATCGTAAGTGAAGTGTGTTCAGGTAAAAAATGCCCTATTAATCCTGTCCAAGATTGGATTGAAATTAATCAGGATAATGTTCAACCGATTTTAGATCTTGTTCAAACGATGAACGAAGAACAAAAAATTGATTTTGCAATGTTGACCTCGATTGAATCACGTTTCAGTCAACTTGTATAAGATTTCTATAGAGGGAAAGCGTAGGATATTTGATATTTGCGCTTTCTTTTTTTGTTGAACAGTTTTATCAAGAATATAAATAGATAAAAAAATAGAATGAAGCTCATGAAAATCGGCACACGAGGTAGTAAACTAGCATTAATTCAGGCACAAAAATTACTGAAATTAATACAGGCAAAAAATCCTAATCTTTCCATTGAAATTGTTGTTATTGAAACATCAGGTGATTGGAAACCATCACATGGTGAAACATTATTGTCCGAAGCGGATGGCGGTAAAGGTTTGTTCGCAAAGGAAATTGAAATGGCAATTCTAGATGGGCGTGTTGATGTTGGCGTTCATTCATTGAAAGATGTTCCTACGTTTTTACCAAAGGGATTGATTGTTGATCATGTTCTGGATCGTGATAATCCATGTGATGCATTTATTTCCAAGATTGCAAAAACGGTGAATGATTTACCACAAAATGCGACGGTGGGAACATCAAGCATGCGTAGAGGATCTATATTATTATCACATAGACCGGATCTAAATATTGTTCCGTTACGTGGTAATGTTGATACACGATTGAAAAAATTAGAGGATGGACAAGTTGATGCAACTATTCTTGCGGCAGCAGGATTGGAACGTATGGGGTTGGAATCTAAAATTGCATCATATTTGAGTGTTGAAGAAATGTTGCCGGCTGTATGTCAGGGGATTATTGCGATGGAAATTCGTGAAAATGACACCAGGACGTCAGAAATATTAGATTCTATACATGATCATAAGACAGGCTTGTTAGCCGTAGCAGAGCGCGCGACGTTGAGCGTTCTTGATGGGTCGTGCCGTACACCAATTGGATCATATGCAGAGTTTGTAGAGGAAGATAAAATGCGTCTTCGTGCATTGGTTGCCTCACCTGATGGATCTGATATTTGTGATGCAGATGAAACCGAAAACGTTGTTACAATCGAAGATGCACTTGCACTAGGAACACGGGTTGGTGAATTGATTAAGGCGAAAACACCCAAACAATATTTACAGGCTCATGCCTAAGGTTCTAATCACTTGTACGCAACCGCGTGCAGATGAGATTGTTGATGACTTAAAATCAGAATCCGTCGATGCGTATTGCTTATCTGCACTTATCGTCAAATCTTTGGATATAGAAAAACCCTCAGCTACATTTGATGTAATGTTGATATCATCAACACAGGTGTTTGACACTCCTTTACCTGATTTGCCAGTTATTGCGGTTGGGCATGGGACAGGACAAATAGCAACAAAAAATGGCTATGATGTTATTCAAACAGGAACTGGTGGCGTCATGGATTTGGATTTATCAGGTTATCCAAACATACTTTACCCTTGTGCAGATGTTCCTACATGCGTTCCGCACAATACAATTGCGTGGCCTGTTTACGAAACGATTAAAAATGAATGTTTTGACATTAATGATGAGGATGAAATTATTTGTGTTTTTTCGGTTAAGGCCGCACAATATATCCGTCAATATGATCTTAAAAATAAAACAATTTTATGCCTTTCTTCTAATGTCGAGAATGTCTTCAAAGGGATGAAGGTTGCAGATATTGCGTCATGTACGTATCCGCGTTATGATGCGATGAAAGAATTAATTCATATATATTTGAGGAAACATACATGACACATACAGATGGTTTAAAAAACGTTGATCAATTGATTAATCGATTTGGTGGAATGCGACCTATGGCGCGTAAATTGGACATTGCTGTATCAACAATACAAGGGTGGAAAAAGCGTGATCATATCCCTGCAGATCGTGTAAATGATGTTGTAAGTGCGGCAAAGGCAAACCAAATATCATTAGATGGGTATGATGTTACGGCCAACACAGCAAATAAAAATAATGCACCTCAAGAACAAGAAACACCAATTAATGTTGCTCCGTCAACACCTGCAGCGCCATCAAAGGTTTCACCACCACGCGAATACAATAATTTAGATGCCGGTAAAATAAAACGTGACGCGGTTAAGCGATCTGTTATTACAACTGTATCAATCTTGGCGGTATTAGGTGGTATTGGATATGTATTATTTGGGCAAGAAGCACAAGAAATCGTGAATGTTGCCAAGGATCAAAAACAAATCGAAAAACGGTTTAATTCAATTGATAAACAATACAACAGCTTTGAACAAACAGTAACACAAGGCCTTAATAGTTTAAGTGATCAAGTAACGGATATTGCCGCCGCGGTTGGTGTTGAGCGGGATGCATCCGGTCAAATTATTTTGAATAATGATATGAGCATGTCTGAGCGTGTAACAGGACTTGAAAGTCGCTTAAGGTCGGCTGGTGAAGAAATTGATTTAGGACAGTTAATGAATCGTTTTGATACAATGACTCAGTCAACACAAGTTTCAGGTGAAAATGTACAAGCATTAAACGACTTGCGATTGGTTATTGATTCATTGCAATCACGTATGGGTGATTTTGAAACAAGATTACAAAATGCCAAGGATAATAATGCGGAACTAGCAAAATCGTTAGAAAACGTAACTGGCCGTGATATGGGTGCCGCGGCAATGTTATTGGCAATGACGCAAATGCGCTCATCATTGAATCGTGAACAACCATTTGCCGATGACTTAGTTGTTTTACAAGAATTGGTGGGTAATGAAGACCCTGAATTAACGGCATCTATTGAACGTTTGGCACCTTACGCAGAAAGTGGTGTTTTAACATCTGATGGATTGTCATCTGAATTCCGTAGTATGGCTGGTGATATATTGTCAGCGGCGTTACGTGGTGAAGAGGTGTCTGTCCAAGATAAAATTATGGGCCGTATTGGACAAATTTTGTCTGTTGAAAAAGACGGTAAGCCGATGATGGGCATTAAGGAACAAGCTATTGTATCAAAAGCACAAAAGGCATTGGATAAGGGTGATGTGGCAGGTGCGTTACGTGAGTTAAACAAATTGGAAGGTGATGCGGCTCAAACGGCAGCACCGTTTAAAGCACAGGCACAGGGCACGTTGAATGCAGAAAACGTTGTATCAAAAATGATGCAGACATTATTGCAAAAATTACAAAATCCTGAGGAATTAAAATCAATGATGCAAAATTTACCTGCTGAAATTGAAAAACAAACACAAGGTGAAGTTAAAGGATCCGCGGAAAGTGGCTTTATTATTTTAGAATAAAGAGATATTGAATAATTGAAACGAACAAATAAGAGGAATGAATATGTTTGATTTAACGGGTAAAACAGCATTGATAACAGGTGCGACAGGTGGAATTGGTGGTGCGATTGCAAAGGCATTGCATGCACAGGGCGCAACGGTTGGTATTTCAGGCCGTAATGAAGATAAACTAAATACGTTGGCATCGGAACTTGGTGAACGTGTTCATATTTTGCCAGCGGATTTGTCATCGTCTGAGGCTATGGCTGACCTAGTGAAACGCGCTGGTGAGGCAATGGAACGCATTGATATTCTCGTGAATAATGCGGGTCTTACACGTGATGGTTTGTCCATGCGTATGAAGGATGAAGATTGGCAACAGGTTGTTGATGTTAATATGACATCAACATTTAGATTAGCGCAGGCAGTACAGCGTGGAATGATGAAAAATCGTTTTGGCCGTATCATTAATATTGCATCAATTGTTGGTGTGACGGGTAATCCAGGTCAATGTAACTATGTTGCATCAAAGGCGGGTATGATTGGTTGGTCAAAGGCTATGGCTGCGGAAACCGCATCACGTGGTATTACGGTTAATTGTGTTGCGCCAGGATTTATTGCAACTGCAATGACTGATGCCTTAAATGATGATCAAAAAGCTGTTATTAATGCAAAAATTCCTGCAGGTAAAATGGGGACGTCAGGTGATATTGCGTCTGCAGTTGTGTATTTGGCTTCGGATGAAGCGAATTACGTGACAGGATCCACAGTTCATGTGAACGGTGGAATGGCCATGATATAGAATTATTATTAGATTGTTTTTATTTAAAGAGGGCTTTAGCCCTCTTTTTTATTTTGAATTTTATCTATTATTCATATTTTTTTACCACTTCGTAATCATAATAAAACAATGAATGAAGCGGTTATTTTAGGAATTTTAGCAAATCTATTTTTTATTTTTGGCGGATTTTTTAGAGCGCCTAAGCACTCTATGATTTTGGCATTGTGCGGTAATGTAAGTTATATTGCTTATTATAGTGTTATAGATTTAAGTAGCCCGATGATACAGGTCGCGTTGGCTACGTTAACCGGGCTTTTGATTTTAAATACATCGTGTTCAAGGCGAATTAAAATGATTGCTTTAATGGGAACTTCTCTTACTACTTTGATGCTTTTATCAAATTTATCATCGGCTTATGATTTTCTTATTATCTTTGCTGGATGGTGCATATGTTTTGCAAATACTAATAAATATAATTACATTTTATATAAGACAGGTGTTTTGCTATCACAAGGATTGTGGATCGTATATTGCTTACATATGAGTGATTTTGCAATGTTGGCAACGTGCGTATTTATCATTTCATCAACAGTATTTTCACTGGTTCGCAATTTTTACAAAGACCAAAAGCGAAAAATACGAGTTAGTGAAAATAAAACTAGCCTAACCGCATAATCCATTTTATTACTCTCTAATATGAACAAGATATCAAATTACGAACTTATTATTTTTGATTGTGATGGAACTTTGGCGGATTCTGAGGTGGCGCATAATACGGTTTTGATGCGACAATTGCATGCCATGGGATTAACTGAATATACGGTCGAAAAAACCATGGAAACATTCATGGGGTATGCGGTCACAGATATTGTTGAAAAAATTGAAACAACACATAATGTTCGATTTCCTGAAGGGCATATTCACAAAAATCAGGACGTTTTTCGAGAAATTTTGCCTGATCATATTCGATTGGATTCAACAACATATCCATTATTGGAAAAATTGCGTAATGCGGGGCAAAAAATGGCAGTTGGGTCGAATGGTACGCGTGGAAATGTTATTGAAACACTGAGGGCCGCGGGATTAAAGGAATTTTTCCCAGATGAATTTATTTTTACATTTGAGGATGTTAAATATCCAAAACCTGCGCCTGATTTGTACCTCCATGTATGTGATGCCATGCATGTGGCGTCACGACACGCGGTTGTTGTTGAGGACACGGTTGCAGGAGCAATGGCGGGCATTGCCGCGAAAATTGATACTGTAGGGTATGTTGGATTGACCCACCGTGACAATCAGGCAGCGCGTTTGAAAGCGATTGATTGTAAATGGGTGATTGAATCTATGAGTGAGTTAGGAGAGCCTTTAGGTTTTAATACAGATAGTAAAGTTGTTAGAACGGCATAATATATTTAAAATATTGTAGGTGCATTATGACCTTGACGTTGATAGATCAATTCGGCCTCTCTCAATGGCATGATGAAAGTGTGATGTGGCTTTGCTTCTAAAATTAAAACGTCATGGCCTTCATGTGCCGTTTTAAAGTAATTTTTAACCGTAATGACATCGGGGAATATGCGTGCGGCTTCGGTTCGTCCGATATTGTTAAACTTTGTCCCTATTGGCCATTCTGGATTTGTGTGTTCTTGTAATGCTTTCATGGAATAACAATATGAGTAATTATTGTTATTTTCCAATTGTAATTATGCATTATATTATGCATATAATGCATAATGGAACTAACATGGATTGATGATTTTATTGCGTTGGATCAAACGCAAAATTTTACTTTGGCCGCGCAACAACGCTGTACAACGCAATCTGCATTTAGTCGTAGGATAAAATCGATGGAAGATTGGTTTGGATGTGATTTGTTTGATCGCGATGTGCGTCCTATATCACTTACGAAATCGGGAATTGAATGCAAAAAACGGATATACCGATTGCGCGATGATATTATGGATATGCGTCGAATTTCTAATTTAGCGACCAGTCACCTACAAAATGATGCGGCTGTTATTTGTACGACAAATACTATTGCCGTGGGATTTTTGCCAAATTGGTTGAAGCGATCAAAACTTAATAGTTATCGTCTTGTTGTTTCATCTGTATCGCACGCGTTAGAAATGGCGCGACAAAAACAATGTAGCCACACCCTTGTTCCTAAATTTGATTTTTGGAATGATTCTATCTTTGATAATGCGGAAATTATTTATCGAGATAGATTGGTTTTCGCATCATCTTTGCAAGATCAATATTGTGTGAAGAATGGTGAGATACATGGTGATGTGTTGATGTATTCCCCTAAAACGGCCTTAGGGCAGGCGGTTGATAAGATGCTTAATAAGTCATCACTAAAACTTCAACAACAACCAAAATGCGAAAGCGCTTCGGCAGAGGCAATCGTAGCGCAGGTTAAATCTGGTTATGGGTCTGGATGGGTTGTTGAATCATTATTAAGTGAGGATGAAAAAGATAATTTGATTGATAATGGCATGCCATCTATTTCGTTTGACATTTGTTTGATTGCCCCTGAATAAAAGGCTTATCCACATATTGAAAAAGTCATATTTTATGGGGGCTAGACAAGGTAAATAAATCAGCTATTGTTTTATCCGAAACTCTCTGCTAAATAAACGGCAGTCTTTAATAGATTTGAGTAAATAAAAATAAGGAAATAAAGTGATGAGCGATATTGCTGAACGCGTTAAAAAAATTGTTGTTGAACATTTAGGTGTTGATGAAGATAAAGTTGTAGAAGGTGCAAGCTTCATCGATGATCTTGGTGCAGATTCATTGGATACTGTTGAATTGGTTATGGCATTTGAAGAAGAATTCAATGTTGAAATTCCAGATGATGCAGCTGAAAAAATTCAAACTGTTGGTAATGCAGTAAGCTTTATCACTGAGAATTCAGGCGAATAATTTTTGTTATCCTACGCGATAAGTGCGAAGGATCTCATATAAACGAATTAAGAGATCCCCGCTTTTAAAGCGGGGATGTCGTTTTAAATAAGGAAAATTGAAAAATGAGACGTGTTGTTATTACAGGAATGGGAATGGTATCGCCACTGGGTATGGGTGTTGATCATAACTGGGCTTCTATCACAAATGGTAAAAGCGGTATTAGCAAGGTTTCTCATTTTGATGTTTCTGATATCCCATCAAAAGTTGCGGGTATTATTCCACGTGCGGATGAGGCATGTGATGGCGGACGTTTTCATGCGGATTCATTTGTTGCGTTCAAAGAGCAAAAGAAAATGGATGAATTTATTATTTTTGCCATGGCCGCGGCTCAAGAAGCGATTGAAGATTCTGGATATGATGCAGATACAGAAGAAAAACAATGGCGTTCTGGTGTTTTAATTGGATCTGGTATTGGTGGTCTTGAAACGATTTACGAAACAACATTATTAGCTCAAGAAAAAGGAACACGACGTATTTCACCGTTCTTTATTCCTGCATCGTTGATTAATTTGGCGTCTGGTCATGTGTCAATTAAATATGGATTTAAGGGGCCGAACCATTCTGTTGTAACGGCCTGTGCAACAGGGACACATGCGATTGGTGATGCCGCGCGTTTGATCATGTTTGGTGATGCTGATGTTATGGTTGCGGGTGGTGCTGAAAGTTCTGTTAATCGCATTGGTATGGCGGGTTTTGCCGCCGCACGTGCATTAACGACGGGTTATAATGAAACACCAGAAAATGCATCACGTCCGTTTGATGATGGTCGTGATGGTTTTGTGATTGGTGAAGGTGCAGGTGTTGTTGTATTGGAAGAATATGAACACGCAAAAGCACGTGGTGCAAAAATTTATGCAGAGGTGAAGGGTTACGGCCTATCTGGTGATGCAAATCATATTACGGCTCCTGCGGCAGATGGAAATGGTGGTTTCCGCGCGATGGAAGCGGCAATGCGTAACGCAGGCGTTAATCCAGAAGATATTCAGTATGTGAATGCACATGGAACATCAACGCCAGTTGGTGATGGGATTGAGGCAGGTGCGGTAAAACGTATGTTCGAAAATTCATTGGACAGTTTATCAATGTCATCAACAAAATCGGCGATTGGTCACTTGCTTGGTGCTGCGGGTGCGGTCGAGGCAATCTATACGGCAAAAACAATTCAAACAGGTGTTATGCCACCAACATTGAATTTGAATGATCCATCCGAAGTATGCGAAGGCATGGATTTGGTTCCACACGAGGCAAAAGAGAAGAATGTAACGGTTGCATTATCGAACAGTTTTGGATTTGGTGGAACAAACGCATCTATTATCCTTTCTAAAGTTTAGTTTTTAAATATAAAAACTTCATGTTACAAAATAGCCCATGAAATTTATTCTTGGGCTATTTTCATTTTCGTATCTTTTTTTAATTGGAGTTGCGATTGCAATTACCGCATTGGTTGTTGTTTTTCAAATGCCGAATACGTTGGATACACCGCGTGAAATTCAAATCAAGCGGGGTATGGGGACACGTGATATTGCCGCGATGTTGCAGGATGAAAAAATTATCATAAACGCGTATCCTTTTATGTTGGGATCAAAAGTTAAAAACAGTGCAAAACCATTGCAAGCTGGAGAATTTTTAATTCCTGCGGGTGTCAATATATCGGGTGTTTTGGATATTTTGCAAAATGGAAAAACGATACAACGTAAATTTACAATTCCCGAAGGGAAGACATCATGGGAAATTGTTCAACTGTTGAAAAATAATGAGTTCTTAGAGGGAGAAATTGAAAACACACCACCTGAAGGATCATTAATGCCCGACACTTATTTTTTTGCAAAAGGTGAAGCGCGTATGGAAAAAATTGCCCGTATGCAGGATGCGATGAATAATTTTACGAATGATCAAGATGAAAAAAAACTAGATGACTTGCCATTGAATACAATGGAAGAAGTGATGATCTTGGCATCCATTGTTGAAAAAGAAACATCTGTGGCAAGTGAGTATGCCAAGGTTGCGGGAGTGTTCATAAATCGTTTGCGTAAGGGGATGCCACTGCAAACCGATCCAACCGTTATTTATGGTATTACAAAGGGACAGCATAAAAATGATGGTAAAGGCCCGTTGGGACGTCGCCTTTTGATCAAGGATTTGCGCAAGGACACGATTTATAATACGTACACGCGTACGGGTTTACCGCCAACACCAATTTGTAATCCAGGTCGCGGTGCGATTGATGGTGTATTGAATCCCGGCATCCATGATTATATTTATTTTGTTGCTGATGGTACGGGTGGTCATGCGTTTGGTAAAACATTGGCGCAACATAATGCGAATGTTGCGAAATGGCGCAAAATTCGTAGCAAGCAATAAAGAAAATAAGAGTCGCATTTTAAGATGGCTTTTTCTATAGTGTGACTCATGAATTTTCCGCTCGAGTCCATAGACACATCATCACACGTCAACGATTCCAATGATCCGACTGTGCGCACGCTTCCTCATAATATTGAGGCGGAACAAGCCTTGTTAGGCGCGATCCTTGAAGATAATCGTATTTTGGAAGAATTTTCAGATTATTTGCGCGCGGAAAATTTTTTCGTGCCGGTGCATCAACGACTTTATGATGCTGTTCTCAAAATTATTGACCGTGGGCAAAATGCAGATGCAGTAACGTTAAGGGCGTATTTTGAACAAGATGATGATTTGAAGGATGTCGGCGGTGCGGGTTATATTTCCGATCTTGCATCATCTGTGATTTCAATCATTAACGCGAAAAATTATGCCCAAATTATCCATGACATGTTTGTTCGTCGTGAATTAATCGCTATTGGGCGTGATGTTGTTAATGATGCATTTGAACAAGATATTGATACGGATTCTCAAACGGCCTTAGAAGGTGCAGAGAAAAAATTATACAATCTAGCAGAACAGGGTGGTAATAACGCCGGTGGTTTTATGACCATGAAAGATGCCGTAAGTGTCTCAATCGAAATTGCGGAAAAGGCGTTTAAAACAGACGGTAATGTGACTGGTGTTACATCGGGTTTGCGCGATTTTGATAAAAAATTGGGTGGTTTACAACCCTCTGACCTGCTTATTCTTGCCGCTCGTCCTGCAATGGGTAAAACATCATTGGCCGTGAATGTGGCCTATAACGCGGCACATGCATTTGCGAAGTCAGGTGGAACAGAAGGTGGCCGCGTTGGTGTTATCTCGCTTGAGATGTCGGCCGATCAGTTGGCAACAAGATTGTTATCATCATTGGCGGGCATTCCATCCGAAAAATTAAGAACGGGAACATTTACCGCAGATGAATTTTACCGTTTAAAAGATTGTGCGGGATGGTTATCACAAATTCCATTATTTATTGATGATACACCGTCACAAACTATTACCGCTGTGCGTACACGTGCACGTCGTATGAAACGTAAACACGGGTTGGAAATGTTGATTGTTGACTATCTTCAACTCCTCCGCGGGTCAGGATCAAAACAAGGAAATGAAAATCGTGTTTTGGAGGTTTCTGAAATCACTCGCGGGCTTAAGGCTATCGCCAAAGAATTGCAAATTCCTGTGATTGCATTGTCACAGTTATCGCGTGGTGTTGAAAGTCGTGAAGATAAACGTCCGTTGCTATCTGACCTTCGTGAATCTGGATCGATTGAACAAGATGCGGATGTTGTGATGTTTATTTATCGTGAGGAATATTATCTGCAAAATGCCGAACCTGATGTGTCCGATACGCAAAAACATGCGGAATGGGAAGATAAAATGGCGAAGGCAAAAAATATTGCACAGGTTATTATTGCGAAATCACGACATGGATCGACAGGCGCCGTGGATCTTAAATTTGAAGGCCACATAACACAATTTAGTGATTTGGATAAATATCACAGCGAGCGGTTATAGATTTTTATTTTTTTAACGCTTTTCCCTCTTTTGCGTAAATATGTGTCACGACTTCCCAAATGAAGGCGGTTGCCCAACCGAATAATAAAAATCCGTTTACGGATTCTATGGCGCTGACCATACGCCATTCTTTATCTAAATAAATATCTCCAAAACCAACGGTGGTAAAGGCGCTTGTTGAAAAATAAAGCGCAGATTCAACATCATGCATGACATCGATACCAAGATAAAATAAGGCCCATACCCACATTTCGATGATCAGAACACCTGTGATAAGTGAAATTATTACAACAAAAAATATAGATTTCCACATTGGTTTAGATAACCGTACGGATTGTTTTTCAATCCATGGCGCGATACGGATAATTCGATCAAAACAAAATGCCTGAATAATGAATGTTAGGGCGATTAATCCGCCACCGATAAGAAGTTGAGTAAATAACCCCATAAAAATATTACCTTTTTGTCTTTCTGCATATTTTATAGAGTTTTAATGGGATTGTTGATAGTCATGATTTGAACATCACATAATATGAGAAGAAAAATTTGGTGTGCCACCACGACCTCTGTGGTAAACAAATAACCATGGAATATTTAAAAGCATTAAACACGGCGCAATGCGAAGCCGTTGAAAACCTTGATGGCCCTTTGCTTGTTTTGGCGGGTGCAGGAACGGGTAAAACACGTGTCCTGACCACACGACTTGCGCATATGTTGAATTTGTACAAGGCGATGCCTGGTGAAATATTATCGGTGACATTTACAAACAAGGCCGCGATGGAAATGCGCGAACGTGTATCATCATTAATGGGTGGGCAACCTGTCGAGGGATGGTGGTTAGGCACATTCCATGCGTTGGCTGGGCGAATGTTGCGTCGCCATGCCGACCTTGTCGGATTATCATCCAATTACACCATTATTGACCCTGATGATTGCCAACGATTGTTAAAACAATTGATGGGCGATGCGGGTATTGATGTTAAAAAATTTACACCCAAAATTGCATCATCAATGATTGATCGATGGAAAGATCGCGCACTGACCCCTGATAAAGTCACAATGGAAGAGGCAGGCGAATTTGCAAATGGTAAAATGATTGATATTTACCGCGCATATCAGGCAAGGTTAAAAACATTAAACGCATGTGATTTTGGTGATCTTCTCCTTCATATGATTACAATTTTACAATCACATGCCGAGGTATTGGAACAATATCATCGTCGTTTCCGTTATATCATGGTGGATGAATATCAAGACACCAACGTTGCACAATATTTATGGCTTCGCCTGCTTGCACAAAAATCACAAAATATTTGTGTGGTTGGTGATGATGACCAATCCATTTATGGATGGCGTGGCGCACAGGTTGGCAATATTTTACGATTTGAAAAAGATTTTGAAAACGCCAAAACAATTCGTTTAGAAGAAAATTACCGTTCGACACAAAATATCCTAACTGCGGCAGATGGCGTCATCGCATACAATGAAAATCGCCTTGGTAAAACACTTCGTTCACAAAAGGGCGAAGGTGACAAAGTCATCGTCCATGGGTTATGGGATGGATCGGCCGAGGCACGATGGGTTGGCGAACATATTGAACAATTACAACGTAAACAAATTAAAAATTCTGAAATGGCCGTTTTAGTACGTACAGGATTCCAAATGCGTGAATTTGAGGAACGTTTTATCACACTTAACATTCCATACCGCATTGTTGGTGGACCACGTTTTTATGAACGCATGGAAATTCGTGATGCTCTTGCCTATCTTCGCATTACCGCACAGGCGCACGATGATTTGGCGTTGGAACGTATTATCAATACACCTAAACGCGGACTTGGTAATACGACCGTTCAACGCCTGTACGATCATGCACGCCATACGGGCATATCGCTGTACCAATCAATTGAACAACTATGCGCCAGTGATGATTTAAAACCAAAACAACGTGAAACATTAAGCAATGTTATTGCCGATTTCAAACGATGGAATAGTTTGATTGAAACAATGCCTCATCCAGAACTCGCCAACCTTATCCTTGAGGAAAGCGGTTATTTGGATATGTGGAAAAATGACAAAAGTGTCGAGGCGCAAGGACGTGTTGAAAACTTGAACGAACTCATTTCTGCCATGGCAGAATATGAAAGCCTGCCTGAATTTTTAGAACATGTCGCATTGGTGATGGATGCGCAAAATAATGATAATCATGACAAGGTCACCATCATGACATTGCATGGCGCCAAAGGGTTAGAATTCGATTGTGTGTTTTTACCAGGATGGGAGGAAGGTTTGTTCCCATCACAACGATCCATGGATGAAAGCGGTACAAAAGGGTTGGAGGAAGAACGCCGCTTGGCCTACGTTGGTATTACCCGTGCACGGGAAAAGGCATTTATCACCCACGCCGCCAACCGCCGCACATACGGTAATTGGGTTAATAATATTCCATCACGATTTATCGAAGAATTACCAAACGATGTGATTGAAATCGGTAGTGATGTACAGGCAAGGTCAAACCATTGGGATAGTTCGGGACAGACACATGCGCCCGCACCGAGGTCATTTATCAAACGCAACGAAACCGCATCGGGATTATCCGTTGGTGGACGTGTCGCCCATGCGGCCTTTGGCGAAGGAACAGTCCTTGTCATTGATGGAAATAAATTGGATATCGTGTTTGATACAAAAGGACGTAAACGTGTACTTGAGAGTTTTGTCGAGGCGGTTTAATTCAGTTTTTTCTTATCCGCGTATGGGTTTTTGGATGTGCGCAACATCAAACGAATTGGCACATGGCCCAAACCAAAATCTTCACGCAGGTTTTTAATGATATAACGTTTGTAAGATCCTGGAATATCTTGTGGTTTTGACACCCATAACGCAAATGTCGGTGGGCGTGTTTTAATTTGCGCGATAAAGCGTAATCGGTTTGGACGATTTTGCGTTAATGGTGCTGGATGGCGTGATTCTATCGCCTCGATCCAACGGTTTAATTGACCTGTTGTGACACGTTTGTTCCAATTTGTATGGGCGGTCATCATCCATTCCATAAGGCGATCAATCTTTTTACCTTTTAGGGCGGATAGAGTGACAACAGGGACATCAGGCAATTGCCCTAATGACCGTTCAATACGGTCACGGAATGTTTGTAAAATTTCGTCTTTTTTATCTTGGATATCCCATTTGTTAATGGCGATCACAAGTGCGCGACCTTCTTCGATCACATGTGATGCGATTAATAAATCTTGTTTATCCAATGATAATGTTCCATCCAATACAAGAACAACAATTTGCGCCAAGCGAATGGCGCGGTATGCATCTTCGTTTGATGCGGTTTCAATATCATGTGTGACGCGGTTTTTCTTGCGTAGACCTGCGGTATCAACAAGTGTGAATGCGCGATCATTATATTCCCAATCGATGGCGATGGCATCGCGTGTGATGCCTGCCTCTGGCCCTGTCATAACGCGATCGGACCCAACAAGAGTGTTGACCAGTGTTGATTTACCAGCGTTCGGACGACCAACAATGGCAACCTTGATTGGTTTTTCAACATCATCAATGTCGGTTAATTCGAAATTTTCATCGCCTTCTTCAACGGTGGCTTCACGGTCGTGATCATCATTTTTTTCTTCCTCTTCATTAAGGTTGATAAAATGATCCTTCACGGCATTAAGGATGGCATCGTATAACACGGAAATACCTTCGTTATGTTCGGCAGAAATAGGCATTGGTTCGCCAAGGCCTAATGAATAGGCCTCGCCCATGCTGTCCATACCTGCCTTACCTTCACATTTGTTAATGGTGAGGAGGACAGGAATGTCGCGTTTGCGAACAAATTGTGCGAAATGTTGATCAATTGGTGTAACGCCCGCGCGTCCATCCATCATGAACACGGCAACATCACAATTATCAATGGCTTGCTCGGTTTGGCGGCGCATGCGGCCTTGGATGGAATCGTCAAAGGCCTCTTCCAACCCTGCCGTATCAATAATCATGACATCATGTCCCATTAAATTGGCATCCGCCTCGCGCCAATCACGTGTCACACCTGGCGTGTCATTGACGATGGCCAATTTTTTACGTGCCATACGGTTGAATAATGTTGATTTTCCAACATTCGGACGACCAATTAATGCAATACGGGGTAGACGTTTTTCGCTCATAATGTGGCTTATAACATTAAGGATTATGAAAGTCACCTTAAATACGACTTAATTAAACTTCACTAAGTCTAATGGTTTTGTTTATTTTCAAGTGGTTAGGTTGAAAACGACTTGAACGACTTAAGTTTTTTGACCTGTAATTAGGAGTGCACGGATCATGGTTTATGAGTATAGTATACCCTATTGTCGTTGATGGATGTGGATTTTTAAGAAGTGATTTATCTTGTCCCAATGATATTATAAAACACGTAATATTCCTCAAAAGCTCCAAAAGCGGGTCTGACAAAGCACTGACTTTTGATATTATTACACCCAGGGCATTGTGTTGCGGTGAATGTATCAGATATTGTACCAAGGTTTGTAAATGTAACTTGAAGTGATAAGTTTGGCGCGGTTGGAATTGATGAATTTCCTAACAAATTCTGGTTTATTTTTTCGCATACCTCAGCAGAAATATCTATGGCTGAATATAATAAATCTGTTTTGATGCTTGGAGTCCACTCCACTTGTCCATTTGTTCGTCCATACCATCCGCTAAGAACAGGATCTCCTTGGAAATAAGATGATGTTTCCATAAGGCTTAATCCGCCACCACTTGGATGATAAATTTGTCGTGTTACATTTGTGCTGTATGCTGCTGTTCCTGGAAGATCGAATAACACTTGATCGGCTTCAATACCAAACATTTCCATTTGCTTAAAAGCAAGCTCTGCAGAATTGGCATGTGATATTAGATCGCTTGCTAGTAATTTAGTACGAGATTCGGTTAATTGATTTTGTTGTTGGCCTCTATTTTCACCAGCAATGGTATAGGTTAAGACCGCCAATAATGTCACGGCGATTAAGACATATAAAAGTGCATTCCCATTTTGTTTGTGAAACATCGATCAATCCTTTGCATTTCGACAGTTTGATCCATATTATATGACCCATGACATTTGAACAATTAATGATTTTATGTGGTTTTGGGTGGGGTTTATTTATTGTGGTAATGGTATTTGCTATTATTACACGCGCCAAATTGAAACTTGAACAACAGGGGCGTGCGGATTTACTGAATCAGTTTAAGGTTTTGTCGAATGAGGCTTTACGCGAAACGAATGAAAGTTTTATGCAAGTTGCGCAAGAACGCTTTAAAGCGTGGGAACAAAATAACAAAGGTGATCTTGAAAAACGTCAATTTGCAATTTCTGAAATTGTAAAGCCAGTTCAACAAAATTTGGAAAAACTGGGCGGTGCGGTTAATGAATTAAAAGGTACAAGTGCGCTGGTTCGTGAAGATTTGCAGATGTTATCACAATCAACGTTGAAATTGGCGGGTGCGATGAATAATCCTGCGATGCGTGGTCGATGGGGTGAAATGTTGTTGGACCGTTTGTTGGAAAAGGCGGGAATGGTACGGGGCGTACACTATGATACACAAGCCACGGTAACAAGTGAGAATGGATCGCGTTTACGCCCGGATATTGTTATTGCATTACAAGATGGATTTAAAATTGCCATTGATGCCAAGGCACCTATCCAAGATATTTTGGAAGATCTAGATAAACCCGAGGCTCAAGATGAAATTCGTACGCGGTTGGCGACACAGGTTCGTTCGCATATAAAGGCGTTGGGGGCAAAATCATATCAAGATGCGCTGGGTTCACCCGTTGATTTTACGGTGTTATTTTTACCGGGAGAACATTTATTCTCGTTGGCGGTCGCGGGCGACCCAGAATTGATTGATTATGCGTCTGATCATAACATTGTCCTAACATCACCGTCATTGATGTTGTCGTTGTTACGTGTGGTTCATTTATCCTGGCGTCAGGGTGAATTGGCGGAAAATGCGCAACATATTGCCGATACAGGGCGTGATTTGTATAAAAGCCTGTCAACATTTGGAGGGCATTTGGATAAGGTCGGAACAAATTTAAATAGATCCGTTGGTGCGTATAATGATGCGTTGGGATCGTTGGAACGTAACGTTTTATCCAAGGCACGTAAATTTGAAGAGTTACAAGCGACAAATCATTCTGATCAATTGGAATCACCGCAAGAAATTGAAAAACAAGCACGAGATTCAATAAAGAAAGCATAATCTGTTTGCGATGATTTTTGTTTCACGCCATAATGATGTCTATGGAAGAAGCGGAAATAATAGGCCTTGCACGTGAAGCGATCTGGATGACCTTAAAATTGGGGATGCCGATCATGATGGTTGGTTTATTTGTTGGTTTGATTGTGGCGTTGTTTCAGGCTTTGACACAGATCCAAGAGATGACATTAGCTTTTGTACCGAAAATTGTTGTAATTTTTGCGGCTATTTATGTCTTACTACCTTCTTTTGCAATTATGATGACGGAATATATGAAATCATTGTCTGATATTATTATTGCCGGAAATTTAGGAGGGTAATCGCCCCTCTATGCAATCTTTACTAGAAGAATATATCCTAAGCCAGATCGTCCTTTATATGTTGGTATTTTGCCGTGTTGGAACAACGGTGATGATTATGCCAGGTGTCGGTGATGGTTTTATCAATCCGAATGTTCGCTTGGTTTTTGCTGTTGCGATGTCTTTTGTTATGGCGCCAGCTATTTCTCAACTTATCCCTACTTGGCATGGTGATGCAGCGAGTTTGGTTTGGATGATGATGACTGAAATTTTAATTGGCTTTTTTATAGGAACGATTGCTAAAATTTTTATGGCGGCTCTGGATACGGGGGGAATGTTGGTGTCGATGAATTTAGGTTTGGGGAATGCGCAAGTGTTTAACCCTCAAATGGCGTCTCAAGGATCGATTATGGGGGCTTTTTTGTCCATTATCGGTGGTGTTTTATTGTTTTCAACAAATTTGCATCATATGTTGATTTTTGGTGTAGTGGAAAGTTATCATACATTTCCTGCTGGCGGTGATATTCCATTGGTAGGAAATATGGCGCTGACTGTTACAAAGGCAGTTTCACAAAGTTTTTCCATTGGTTTTTACATGGCGACACCGTTTTTGGTTGTATCTTTATTTCTTTATATTGCGATGGGTGTTCTGGGACGATTAATGCCACAAATTCAAGTGTTTGTTTTAGCCCTTCCCTTGCAAATTACATTAGGCCTTTTGACGTTATTGCTATGTTTTTCAACGATGATGTTGTTTTGGCTTAACCATTATGATGAAGCCATTCAGGTGTTCTTTAGAAAGTTATGATAGGATAGGCCATGTCTGATGATTCTACCGATGATTCCCAAAAAACCGAAGAACCCACCTCGAAAAAATTAGAGGATTCGCGAAAAAAGGGGCAGGTTCCGATGAGTAAAGAACTCAATAATTGGGTGATGCTGCTGGCGGGAACTATTGTAATTGTCGCTATGAGTAGTTCAATGATGTCTGATATGGCGACCACTTTTAAAGGATTAATGGAAAATAGTTATCAACTCCATGGTGTGTCTGGTGGTTTGGGTGCCGTGTTATCGGAATTGTTCACCAGTATTTTTAAGGCTATGGCGCTACCACTAATTTTTTTGATTATTGCAGCGATCCTTGCACCACTGATACAGGTGGGGCCTTTGTTCGCTCCAGGTTCAATTGCACCATCACTAGATAAACTCTCGATTATGAAAGGGTTTGAGCGCATGTTTTCAATGCGTTCTCTATTTGAATTTTTAAAAGGATTGTTAAAAATATCGTTGATTGGCGGTGTTAGTTTTGTTTTATTAGCGCCATTTTTTGAAGGTGTTGATCATTTTATTGGGTTGCCTATCCCTAGTATGATGGAAGAGTTTCGTGGAATGTTGTTTCGCTTGATGGCAGGTATTTTGGTCACTTTGTTTGTGTTGGCCGTTATTGATGTGGTGTATCAACGTATGGAACATATGAAAAAAATGCGAATGTCACGGAAAGAAATTCAAGACGAACATAAGCAAACAGATGGTGACCCGCATATGAAAGCAAAATTGCGCCAACTTCGTATGCAAAAGTCACAACAACGAATGATGCAAGCCGTTCCTGATGCAACGGTCGTGATTACCAACCCAACACATTTTGCCATCGCCTTACAATATGACGGTGATACGATGGATGCACCGATTTGTTTGGCAAAAGGAATGGATGATGTTGCGCTACGTATTCGTGAAAAAGCGAAAGAGAGCGATGTTCAATTGGTTGAAAATAAACCTCTGGCTCGTGCATTATATGATATTGTTGAAATTGGTGAAATTATTCCAACAGAACATTACCAGGCGGTGGCTGAAATAATTTCATACGTTTATTCACTCAACAAAGGTCGATCAAAAAAGAAATAATTCTTTTTCCTTGTTCCATGAATATGGCATCCTGTTTGCGGGATGTTGGATTTGAATGATTTTATAATTGTAGGTGGGTTGTTAATCACTTTGTTTGTGATGTGGGTAATTTACGTTCAGTTTTATCGTCGACATGCACGCGACAAATCGATTCTAACAGAAATTTTTGAAGGTTCTACATCTGCACGACTTGTAACAGATATCCAAGATAAAGTTATATTTTTTAATCCTGCGTTTCAAGATTTATGCGTTAATGGGGAGGTGCCGAATCTTACGATTATTCGCCGTTTGTTTGTAAATGAACATGATTCTATGGTTCAAGAGAGGTTAGAATCGTTAATTCAAAATGCGATGCGCGGTCACGAAGACGCAATGGAAGCAAAAATCATTAGTTCTCAAGGTGAAGAGCATTGGTATCGTTTGGCGGCACAACCCGTGCCCGGATGGTTGGGAACGGTTCATTGGCGTGTTGATAATATAACTGAACGTCGTGCAGTTGAGGAAGTTGTTCGTGAAGAGCGTGAAAAATTGGTGGATTTCACGGATCATGCACCGGTCGGTTTTTATGCATTGGATGAGAATGGGCGTTTTACGTTTGTAAATGCAACCCTTGCACGTTGGTTGGGAAGTGATATTGATACGCTACTTGGTGGTGGGACAATGCATTCATATCTGGATCATCAATTTTTATCAGTTAAGCCATATGATATCAAAGATGGTGGTGGTGTGCGTCAGGTCACAGAAATTAATATGAAGGGGCCTGCAGGGCGCACATTTTTAGCATCAATTAATCAATCTGTGGTGATAGAGGATGACGTCCATGTTCGTGTACGAGGTGTTGTTCATGATTTAACATCTGAACGTGAGATGCGTCAGGCACTGCAAGAATCTGAAGATCGTTTCCGTCAATTTTTTGAAGAAGCACCACTCGGTATCGCTATGGTGGATGCGGATGGCAAGGTCACAGATTCTAATAGAACGTTGTCCAATATGTTGCAAATTTTTCAAACTGACATTGATGCGCACAATTTTTTAGATTTTGTTGATGAAGACGATCGTGATAATACTAAAAAATTATTGAGCGAGGTGCGTCACAAAAATATCGTGACAGAAGCGGTTGATATTGATCTTATTTCTCCAAAATTTGATGAAAAAATTGCTGTTAAAATATACGCATCACCTCTCAGAGGGCATAAAATTGCGGTTCGTATTTTTGATAGAACGGAACAAAAATCATTAGAGGCTCAGGTCAATCAATCGCAAAAAATGCAGGCTGTAGGTCAGCTTGCGGGTGGTGTTGCCCATGATTTTAATAACTTATTGACGGCCATGATTGGGTTTTGTGATTTACTTTTACTGCGTCACAAGGCAGGTGATCCATCTTTTAACGATATTATGCAGATTAAGCAAAATTCAAATCGTGCGGCAAACCTTGTGCGTCAATTATTGGCGTTTTCTCGGCAACAACAATTGAATCCTAAGGTGTTGGACGTTACAGAGGTGTTGACGGAGTTATCGCACTTAATTCGTCGTTTGATCGGCGTTCAAATTGATCTTGAATTGACTCATGCTGCAAACCTTTACGATATTAAGGTGGATGAAGGTCAATTGGAGCAGGTTCTTATCAATTTGGCAGTGAATGCACGTGATGCAATGGGTGACAAAGGACATTTAAAGATCACCACAGAAAATGTAACAAATAAAAAATCAAAACCCGTTATGAATGATTCTATGCCTGCTGGTGATTGGGTTGCGATTCATGTGTCTGACACAGGGACAGGCATAGATCAAAAAACATTGGAACGTATTTTTGAACCGTTCTTTACAACAAAAAAAATTGGTGAAGGAACGGGGCTTGGGCTGGCAACAGTTTACGGTATTATTCGTCAAACAGGTGGATACATTGATGTGGATAGCTCTGTTGGAAAGGGAACGACCTTTTCCGTTTATTTACCTCGTTACTTAGATGACATTGACAGTAAAAATACTGACGTACCGGTTATTGAAGAAAAAGAAAAACCGCAAGAGGATCTAACGGGAACTGCGACGGTTTTGTTAGTGGAGGACGAAGATGCGGTGCGTATGTTTTCGGCTCGTGCTTTGTCGAATAAGGGATATAATGTTTTAGAGGCTAGTTGTGGTCAAACGGCATTGGATGTATTGAATGATCATGAGGGTAGTGTTGATATCATTGTGACAGATGTCATTATGCCAGAAATGGATGGGCCAACAATGGCAAAGGAAGTCATGAAAATTTATCCTGATATGCCCATTATTTTTGTATCAGGTTATACAGAAGATCGTTTTAAAGAAGAAATAGGCGATAATGCTCATTTTCTTCCAAAACCGTTTACGTTGCAACAGCTTGCATCACGTGTAAAAGAGGTTTTGAATAAAAAATAAGAGCAATACAAAAAATGTTCTGTTTTTGTTCTTTACATTTTGTTCTCTTCATGTTCTTATAATTATATGTGGATGAGGGCGTTTTTTAACTGACGCTTTCTAGAAATATCATAGAAAAGGATTACTCTTATGGCTGTTACAAATTTGAACGATGCGAAGGATAAAAAAATGGATAATAATAAATCAAAAGCGTTAGATGCCGCTTTATCACAAATCGAAAGAGCTTTTGGTAAAGGTTCTATTATGAAACTTGGTGGTGAGGGTGCGCAGGCTTTAAATGTTGAGGCAATATCAACCGGATCTATTGGTTTGGACATCGCGCTTGGAATTGGCGGATTGCCGCGTGGGCGTGTTGCCGAAATTTATGGGCCAGAAAGTTCTGGTAAGACAACATTGGCTCTGCAAGTCATCGCTCAGGCTCAAAAATCGGGTGGAACATGTGCATTTATTGATGCAGAACATGCATTGGATCCTGTGTATGCAAAAAAATTGGGTTGTAATGTTGAAGATTTGTTGATCTCGCAACCAGATGCGGGTGAGCAAGCCTTGGAAATTGCAGACACATTGACACGTTCAGGTGCATTAGATGTTCTTGTTATTGATTCTGTTGCTGCGCTTGTTCCGCGTGCGGAATTAGAAGGTGATATGGGGGACTCTCATATGGGTCTTCAGGCACGTTTGATGTCACAAGCCTTGCGTAAATTGACAGGATCAATTTCGAAATCACGCACGGTTATTATTTTTATTAACCAAATTAGATCAAAAATTGGAGTGATGTTTGGATCACCTGAAACAACGACTGGTGGTAACGCACTAAAGTTTTATGCTTCTGTTCGTTTGGATATTCGTCGTATTGGTCAAATCAAGGACAAGGACGAAATCGTAGGTAATCAAACACGTGTAAAGGTGGTTAAAAATAAAATGGCACCCCCATTCCGTCAGGTTGAATTTGACATCATGTATGGTGAGGGTGTGTCTAAACAAGGTGAAATTTTGGATCTTGGTGTTGCTGCTGGAATCGTTGAAAAAGCTGGATCTTGGTTCTCATCACAAGGCGAGCGTATTGGCCAAGGCCGTGAAAATGCTAAAAAATTCTTGCAGGATAATCCTGAATTTGAGGCGAAGCTTGATAATCAAATTCGTGCAAATGCTGGATTAGTTGCGGATGGTATGTTGGCTGGACAAGATGATGCTGAAGACAAAAATGGTATGGAAGACATTGTTGCACTAGATACAAAAAAGAAATCTGGTGAATAAATATAGAGTGATTTGATTGATGCGTGTTATTGAGCGATGTTAACGATAAAACGGTAAGTTGATCTTGGGTCAGGTAATGTAGCGATGTTAATATCGTAAGATTTACCGCATGCATCTACAACCCATCGTTCGAACCATCCGCTGTTTTTATCTTTTTTTGAAAGAGCATTTGTTTCTGGATTACGATAACCTAAAATACCAGTATTTTTTATGAATGATTTTCCATGACAACGTGTTTCATGATCTTTTAATTTGCTAATAATTTTTTTTAAAACAGTGGATTGGTATATTTGATCTATTTTGGTTTGACCATTAATCATTGGAAAAAGAGTGGGTGTTTTTTTTACATTAGCTGCAATGACGATGTGGTTGAATAATGTTTGTTTATTGCATGCTGTAATAATAGATTTTTCTATCCACTGTCCTTTTGCTGGATGTTTGTGATCACTCTCTTTTGGAGCAAAGGTTGTGGGGATTAAAATTGTTGGTTTAAGGCGTTTGTATGTGGCAGGTGTATCACAATTTGGGAATGTTAATTTTTGAAGTTTATCGTTATTTAGTTTAAGGAGGATTTTATATTGTGAATTTTCTGTTATGTATCTTTTAAATAGCTTGTCTTGATCATCACTAGCTAGTGATGATGTCGTTGTGAACGCAATCATAGCTATAAGATAAAGAATCGTTTTAAAAAAATATATGTATGGTGCTTTATGTATCATATAGAAATCCTAACATATAATGTTGAATGTTCCAGCGTAACAATTTTCTAAAATACTTTTCATCACATTATATTGTCTATAGTCTATGAATCATGGCGAAATCATCATCAAAAGCTCAATTTATTTGTCAATCATGCGGATCTGTAGCACCCCGTTGGCAGGGTAAATGTGAATCATGCGGGGAATGGAACTCTATTACGGAAGAACGTATTGAATCTACACCAAAAGGGCTTGGTTCGTCGACAAAAGGGAATGTGATCCAATTTGAAGATTTAAAATCGGAAAGCCCGGATCTTCCTAGATCAGTATCTGGAATATCAGAATTTGATCGCGTTGTTGGGGGTGGGCTTGTGCCTGGTTCCGCAGTTTTGATCGGTGGTGATCCTGGGATTGGTAAGTCCACATTATTATTACAATTGGTATGTATCTTGGCGAATAAAAACGTTCAATGTGCCTACATTTCGGGTGAAGAAGCTGTGGATCAAGTGCGACTTCGTGCAAAACGATTGGGATTGGCACAATCGCCTGTTGATTTGGCGTCGGCAACCAATGTACGTGATATTGTTAAATCGATGTCAGGTGCGAATGGTAAAAAAGCATATGACATTATGGTTATTGACTCTATTCAAACTATGTATGTTGATACGGTTGATAGTGCGCCAGGAACGGTGACACAAGTGCGAACATCTACGCAAGAATTAATTCGTAATGCAAAACGTCTTGGCGTGACATTATTGATTGTGGGGCACGTAACAAAAGAAGGTGCAATTGCGGGACCGCGTGTTTTGGAACACATGGTTGATACGGTGTTGTATTTTGAAGGGGATCGAGGACATCAATTTAGGATTTTACGGGGGGTGAAAAATCGTTTTGGCCCAACAGATGAAATTGGTGTTTTTGAAATGGCCGGGGCAGGGTTGATGGAGGTTCAAAATCCATCCGCATTATTTTTATCCGAACGCGCTGAAAATGTTTCTGGTTCTGCTGTTTTTGCAGGACTAGAAGGATCGCGTCCAGTGTTAGTTGAAATACAGGCGTTGGTGGCGCCGACATCTTATTCAACACCTAAACGCGCGGTGGTCGGATGGGATACAAACCGCCTATCAATGTTGTTGGCCGTTTTGGAATCTCGATGTGGTGTTATGATGTCGGGCATGGACGTGTATTTGAACGTAGCGGGTGGTCTGAAAATTAGTGAGCCTGCGGCAGATTTGGCCGTAGCCGTTGCACTTATTAGTGCGGCGAGTGGCGATCCTGTACCAGCAGACACGGTGATCTTTGGTGAAATTGGTTTGGCGGGGGAGGTTCGACATGTATCGCAACCTGAGTTACGTATGAAGGAAGCCTCAAAATTAGGGTTTAAGGCCGGATTTGTTCCGAAGCCCGTGAAATCAAAAAATAATCCACCTGTTGAAAGTGATTTAAAAACAGAAAATTTTGAGACATTAGATCAGGTGGCACGATTGTTTAAGAAGCCAGTATCTCGTCATGAAATGCACGATTAAATGGGACACGTACACGCGTACGAGTTGGAACAATCTTCTAAAAAAATGTAATCAGGTTACATTGTTGCAGTCATATTATTATGCACAGGCAATGCGCGAAGTGTATCAACAAGGCGTGCGCCATGGTTTGATTCAAATTGATGGTATGGATGCGGGTGTTGTGCAAATGCAAGAAGTGTCATTATTCGGTAAATGTATTCATGCAATATCAATTGACCGTGGCCCATTATGGTTTGAAGGTTTTGGTAAACCTGATCACTTAGAAGTGTTTAGTAATGTGTTAAATGAACAATATCCCTCTAGATTTTGTCGGAAAAGACGATTTATTCCTGAATACACGATGAAAAACAGTGTTTTTAGTATTAGAATGTGGAAAAAATGTAAAAAAACGAATGATTATCAAACTATATTAATTGATATTTCAAAAAATATAGATGATATTCGTAAAAATTTCAAACAAACGTGGCGAAGAAACCTGATTAAGGCCGAAAAAAGCGGTGTGATTGTCGAAATAGATGAAAAGTTAACTACATTTAGTGAATTTTTACGACGTTATACAAAAGATCGTATAGAAAAGGGATATTCTGGTCCTTCTGCTAAATTTTTGGCATCTCTTGCGAAATACGCAACGTTGACAAATGATTGCATGATTTTGAACGCGACCGAGGACGGTGAAAATATTGGATCTATTTTGATGTTAATCCATGGATCTGGGGCAACATATCAAGTTGGTTGGACAACACGGTGTGGTCGTGACAAGCGTGTGCACCATTTGTTATTTTGGCATGCAATACAATTATTGAAAGGTCAGGGTGTTACATCATTTGATCTGGGTGGTTATAACGATGAAATTGATGGTATACGCAAATTTAAACAAGGAATGGGCGGACAAGATATCGCCTTAGTTGGGAGTTATAGTTAAATTCATGAATAAATTTTTAATGACACTTTTGTTTGTTTTTTTGAATGGATCTGTAATGGCGACCGAACCTTTAAGGGTGACATACGGGTTATATACCGGAGGATTTAATGTAGTTGATATTGAGGGTGTCTATAATGTCACAGGCGATAATTATGACCTCAGTATGGATTTAAAAACAACAGGATTATTGGGTAAGTTGGCTCCGTGGTCTGGTGAAATTAAAAGCGTAGGATATCAAAAGGAAGGAAATATTATCCCTTCGGAACATTCATTTTCGAACACATGGAGAGATGATACACAAAAAACAACATTTATTTTTAACACGGATGGTTCTTTAAAATCACAAATTCGTATAGATGAAGATGGTAAAATAACAAATAATATGCCCGCAACGGATGTATATGAGGGAAATCCGCTTGATATGTTATCGGCGTTGTTTCAGGCCATGAAACAAGATACGTGTGCGGGAACAGTTATGGGGTTTGATAAAAAAAGACGATTTAATATGGTTTTTGGACATCAAGACCGTGTGGAGATGAAGAAAAGCAAATATTCTCAATTCTCTGGTGATGCAGAAATTTGTACGGTTGAAATCGTTCCCGTCGCGGGAAGGTGGCGTGATAAACCCCGTGGGTGGATGAGTATTCAAGAACAAGCCAAGGATAATGGACAGTTACCTCGCATGTGGTTTGGAAAGGTGCGCGATGATATGCCGAAAATTCCAATTCGGTTTCAAATAAAAACAAACTACGGAACGATGATCATGCACTTAAAAGAGATGCATTAGGTTTTATTTTATTTTTGAATGTGGTGAAATAAGCTTTGTTTAACTCATTGAAAGAACAATATGACTCTTGAAACGGCTTTTATTTTTATTATCTCTCTAATTTTGCTCTGGGTAAAACCAGGTCCAGGACAAGCGGCAATTATTACCAGATCGCTTAACGATGGTTTTGTTGCGGGGTTTTGCGTTGCTATGGGTATTGTTACGGGAGGAGTTTTCTTTTTTATTGTCTCCGCATTAGGAGCAGTTTTTATTGAAACATACGTTGAACAAATTGGTTTTGTTTTTAAGATAATGGGGGCCATTTTTTTATTCTATATTGGATATAAAGGCCTAAACAATATCGAGAGTGGAAAATGGACGGGGCGTTCGGATACACACACGAAAAAAGAAATTTTTAAAAATTACACGACGGGGCTTTTAATAACGTTAGCTAACCCATTCGCAATTTTTTTCTTTATCGGTATTCTCCCTTCTCTTGTGCCCTTGGGCGATTTGGAAACAAAAGATATTATTATAGGAGCAACAATCGTGGCATATGTTGGTGTTTTTGTTGATACAATGATTGCGGCATTAGCGGCACAAGTGCGAACAGCGCTCTCTAATTCAACGCGCGTTAAAAGGATCAATGTGGTGACATCTGTTTCTTTTATTCTGATTGGATGTTTTTTGTTGTTTTCTGCATTGACGCAATATAATGGTGTATTTGCGCTATAAAATATTTCGGATTATACTTTTGAAATGTCAAAATATTCAACTGTTCCTGTACCTCAAAATTTTATCCAAGACGCTAACATTGTATTAGATGAATATAACCGTTTATACGATCAATCAATTAGTGATCCAGATACATTTTGGGGTAATATTGGGCAACGTATCACGTGGTCTCAGGATTATACGAAGGTCAAAAATGCATCGTTCGACGGTGATGTATCAATTAAATGGTTTGAGGATGGAGCGTTGAATGCATGTTATAATTGCCTTGATCGTCATTTGAACACAAAGCCAGATAATGTTGCATTTATATTTGAGGCGGATGAGCCAGACCAACATCAATATGTTTCTTTCGCCCAAGCCCATGAACAGGTCTGTAAATTAGCGAACGCATTAAAATCTCGCGGTGTTAAAAAGGGTGACGTTGTAACTATTTACATGCCGATGGTGTTGGAGGCCGCGTATGCTATGTTGGCTTGTGCACGCATTGGTGCGGTTCACTCCGTTGTTTTTGGTGGTTTTTCGGCGGATTCATTGCGTGATCGCATCCTTGATTGTGAATCAATATGTCTCATAACAGCAAATGAATCCGTTCGTGGTGGTAAAAACATATCGTTGAAAAACAATGTTGATAGAGCGTTAGAAGAATGTAGTGATGTTCATACTGTATTGGTTTTGCAAAAAACAACAATGGATAGCCCAATGGTAGACGAGCGTGACGTATGGTGGCACGATGTTGTTAATTCACAAGATTCAGAGTGCCCCTGTGAAGAGATGAATGCAGAGGACCCATTATTTATTTTATATACGTCAGGGTCGACGGGAAAACCAAAGGGCGTTTTACATACGACTGGTGGGTATATGGTGTATGCGTCCTATACTCATGAATTAACTTTTGATTGGAAAGAGGGGGATGTTTATTGGTGTACCGCCGATGTGGGGTGGATCACAGGGCACAGTTACATTGTTTATGGGCCTCTTGCCAATGGTGCTACAACATTAATTTTTGAGGGTGTTCCAAATTATCCGTCGTGGTCACGATTTTGGAATATTGTTGATACCCACCAAGTGTCATTATTTTATACAGCGCCTACGGCGATTCGATCTTTATTAAAAGAAGGTGATGATTATGTCACCAGAACAGATCGCTCTTCATTACGTTTATTAGGAACCGTTGGCGAACCAATTAATGTCGAGGCATGGGAATGGTATTATGACGTTGTTGGAAACAGTAAATGCCCAATCGTGGACACATGGTGGCAAACGGAGACAGGTGGGCACATGATCACCCCATTACCTGGGGTGACAAACATGAAACCAGGATCTGCATCAAAACCGTTTTTAGGAATTCAGCCGATTATTGTTGATAATGAAGGTCATGAACTGCTTGGTAAGTGTGAAGGTAATTTATGTATTAAAGAAAGTTGGCCAGGTCAAATGCGTAGCGTTTATAAAAATCACGACCGTTTTATTCAAACCTATTTTTCAGCCTTTGAAGGGCGATATTTTACAGGGGATGGTGTGAAACGTGATACGGATGGTTATTATTGGGTTACCGGTCGTGTTGACGACGTGATTAATGTGTCGGGTCATCGTTTTGGTACGGCAGAGATTGAAAGCGCAGTTGATGAGCATGCTGCGGTTGCAGAAAGTGCGGTTGTTGGTTTTCCTCATGATATTAAGGGGCAGGGTATTTATGCTTATGTAATTTTACGTGAAGGATATTTAAATTATGAGGGCCTTAACCAAGAAATTGTAAAATTGGTGCGGGACATCATTGGCCCAATTGCGATGATTGATCATATTCAAATTGTTCCAGGGTTACCGAAGACACGATCTGGAAAAATTATGCGTCGAATTTTAAGGAAAATTGCAGCAAAAGATTTTGAAAATTTAGGGGATATATCAACGTTGGCAGATTCCACTGTTGTTGAAACAATTGTAAAAGATTGTAATTAATTAAAATTTTATGATTTTTTTATCCATTTTTTATAAAATTGATATAGAATTATAATCAATTAAATGAAATACAAAGGTGAAGTAGTATGGCTCAGTTGCCTATTTTAGTTGTTGATGATAATGAATTTATTCGTGCGTCGATGATTAAATTTTTAGAAATGAATAGATATGATGTAGTGGGCGTTGGTCATGCACAAGACGCTATGGATGAATTGCGTGCGACAGAATACGGTCTTATTATCACAGATGTATTGATGCCCGATACCGATGGATTCGAATTAGTCGATTTTATTCGTGGATATACGGAACCAGTAAAATCAACACCAATTATTGCGATTAGTGGTGGTGGACGTACGATTGATGCAGACTCTGCCTTAAATGCATTAGAGGAAAAAGTTGATTTAATCATGAAAAAACCATTTAGTAAAAAAGAGTTGTTGGATAAAACAGCTGAACTCATAAAGAAGGAGAGTGTTTCTCCAGATGTTGATGGAGCTGTTTATATAGAATAAAATTAAAAAATAAATACTGCTACCTATCTAATATAAAGACGTAAAAAAAAAGGGGAAGATGATGGCAAAAATATTAATCGTAGATGATGTGGATTATATTCGCAAATCTATCACCAAAGTTTTAGGCGACAATGGCTTTGAATGTGAAATGTGTAAAAACGGTAAGGAGGCTGTTGAGCGCGTGCAAGAGAATGGTTATGATTTAATCATTACGGATATGATGATGCCTGAAATGGATGGATTTGAATTCATGGAATTTTTACGCTCGTTACCTGCTCCCAAGGGGAAAACGCCTGTTCTTGCAATTAGTGGAGGAAGCAAAACTATTAACTCTGAAATGGCTCTATCAATGGTGAACGAGAATGCAAATGCAATTTTGCAAAAACCGTTTGGTAAGGATGATTTACTAAAATCTATTCATCGCGTGCTGAATACGTCTGACCTTCAAGAATAATTTACAAATCATATCTGTATAATTTTTTTTCTAAGGCATAGGGGATGCCTATAATTTCTGATGCCTCTAATTCCAAAATTGGGAAACCTTGCGAATAAATTATCACGTTTTCTTTTGTATTGTTTTTTAATTTTTTACTTAGTTGCTCCATATGGTGAGGAGATAAATAAAAAATAAGAACATCGATATTTGATAAATCAATTTTAAATAAATTATCGCGTTTGACTTTGTACCTTCGAAATGGGTTGAAGTAAGACACAATAAATGGAATGGGTGATATTTCAATACCTGTAACAGTTGCATTAGGAAAAAATTTTGATAATTTTTTGCATAATCCGCCCCAGCCAGATCCACAATCATAAATACGAAGATTCGCACAATCTCCTTTTAATGATTTTAGATCTTTTATAATTGCTTTGCGCGTGTTTGGCGCACTCGGCATATTAACCACTTTGTATTTCGTTGAATAAATCGTGTTTACGATAACAATAATGATGATAGTAAGTAAAATAAAAGATGCAATGTCCATGGTGCTTCAACAAAAATTTGAATTCTATCGAAAACTATCATATATAACATGTCATGAATAGTTTGGGATTTGATAAACCAGTATCGGATACACGTGTTGTTGTTGCCATGTCAGGTGGAGTGGATAGCTCTGTTGTAGCAAGTTTGTTGCACGAACAGGGCTATGATGTTGTAGGAATCACACTGCAATTATATGATCACGGTGAAGCGATTGCTAAAAAAGGTGCGTGTTGTGCTGGTCAAGATATCTATGATGCGAAACGTGTTGCCGAGGAGCGTGGATTTCCACACTATGTTTTAGATTATGAGGATAAATTTCGTCAAAGTGTGATTGATGATTTTGCGGATAGTTACCTGCGTGGTGAAACACCAATCCCATGTGTGCGATGTAATCAAACTGTTAAGTTTAGAGATTTGTTAAAAATGGCTCATGATCTTGGTGGTGATTGTTTGGCCACAGGACATTACATTCAACGCATGATTAATGATGACACGGGAAAATCAGAACTGCATCGTGCTGTTGATACGTTGAAAGATCAAAGTTATTTTCTTTTTGCAACAACACAAGAACAGCTCGATTACCTGCGTTTTCCACTTGGTGGATGGACAAAGGATAAAACACGTAAAGAGGCTGAACGTCTTGGACTCTTGAATGCAGATAAACCTGATTCACAAGATATTTGTTTTGTCCCCAATGGGGATTATGCCGAGGTGGTGCGACAGGTTAGGCCAGAGGCTCAGAAAAAAGGCGATATCATCCATATTGATGGACGTATTGTTGGTGAACATGATGGAATCGTTAACTATACTATAGGCCAACGTAAGGGTATCGGTATTGGTGGTGGAATTAGTAGCAATAATGAACCTTTATATGTTATTGGTCTTAAGCCTGATGATAATCAGGTTATAGTTGGTCCGAAACAGGCTTTGGCGCGTGATATCGTGACGTTGAATGATTGTAATTGGTTGGATGATTATCAAGGTGAAATACGTGTAAAATTAAGATCTGTTTCACAACCGTACAGTGCTGTTTTATCAAAAAATGATGATGGAACTGTCGATATTGTACTTGATACACCGCAATATGGTATATCACCGGGACAGGCCGCTGTGTGTTACGCGGGTGATCGTGTTATTGGTGGTGGCTGGATTGTTAAAACGAATTTGCAAGAAATGCAAAAGGTTGCTTGACATTTTTGTCGACATAAGCGATAAAATCACATCTTATTTGGCGGGGTAGCTCAGGGGTTAGAGCAGTGGAATCATAATCCATGTGTCGGCGGTTCAAATCCGCCCCTCGCTACCATTCAAAACCCCGCATTTCCTATATTCTTTATTCTTAAAATCCATGGGTCAAAAGTTCAATTGAACCTCTTTTTTGTTATATATCCAATATTGAGGCCGCATCTCTTAGGTAATCAGGGGAGTATCTGGCGTAAACTTTATACGTAATATTCGGGTTTGTATGTCCTAAATATTGGGCTATTTCCGTCATAGGGATTCCACCTTCTGCCATCCATGTTGCCGCAGAGTGTCTTAAAACATGAGGGGTGACATGTGGCATACCAGCTTTTATTGCAGTGTTTTTAAATCCCTTTTTAATTTCTTTAATTTGTTTAGATCCATATTCAATAACGTAATTACATGTACGTATTTGATATGCCTCTTTTAAGGCTTTATAGACATTGTTTGTCATTGGAACAAGCGCACGTTTTTTATTTTTGTGATCGGCATTTGTAAGATTGATAAGTCGTTTTTCAAAATCGACACGATCCCACGTTAATTCAAGCAGTGCAGTGACCCTTGCCGCCGTTCCTATCGCCAAGATGATAAACATGTGTACGTGTTGACTGTGTGCCACTTCTAAAAGTGTTTTGTAGGATGCGCTCTTTTTGCAATAATGCCCTTGAATTGCTATTCAGATCCCATGCGGCAAAAAATTGGTTAGTCCACATTACGCAGTCATCAATCTGCTCTGGTGTTAATGTGTTCATTTTTTAGTCCTTACATTTGTATCTCTACAGCGCTTGTTAATTTCAATTCCCAAAACGCACCATCCATCCTTTTGAGCGAATGTCGTCATGTATGTGATTTTAATATCTAAGACCGCATAGGCGGCGTGATCAGGCCATCCAATATCTGGATCGTATTCTTTCAAAATAATGATATCGCCAACTTGAAAATCACGATCATTTTTGCGTATTTCAAATGTCTTTTGTCCCGATGCAACGCGTGAAAAATATTCTGGGTGGCATTTTAATTCATGTTCTTTCACTCTTCGTGTCCTTCCATATCTTCACCCCAACAAATGAGGCCGATGATTAGTAAAAATATAATGCTGGTGGCAACTCTCATGATTTGTTTTCCTGTAACGTACTCAACCCATTCCGTAGGATTGATAGGGTTACCGCCTTTTGTGAGGAAAACAACATTGCATATGCAGGTGTCCCTGTTGGAACAATCAAAAAGCACATCACGGGCAAAGGTAATCAGCGCAATTGTTTTCTCCATACACAACAGCAGGACAAAATGCGGTTAATAAATTAAATAATTTTGATTATGAAACATTGCAAAATGATCCTGGTTATCAATTCCGCCTAAAGCAAGGTGAAGAATCCATCAATAGAGCGCAATCTGCACGTGGAAGTTTATATTCTGGTTCGGCATTAAAAGCAGCGCAAGAATATGGTCAAGGGCTTGCAGATCAAACATACAATGACGCGTTTAATAGAAACCTATCTATTGCTAATCAAGGTTTGAGTGCATCGGGGGCTTTGTCTGGGGTATATGATAATATTGGAAATATTAAAGCAAATAAAACGTCTGCAACAAGCAACACATTAACAAGCACATTATCTGGTTTACTTAACGGTAGTGGTGCAAAACAAGTCATTGGGTACAACCCAGATGGCACTCCTATTTACGCATAAGGAGGACATATGCCAGTAGATTTATCAGTATTTGAACGTATCAAAACAAAAGACGATTTCGATCGTGAACGTGAAGCATTTGAACAACGCAAAATGCTTGGCGATTTACAGCAACAAAAAATTCAGGCGCAGATAGGTAATATCGAGTCTGGCGGAAATTTACCTGCAACAATTCAAATTGCCAACGAGATTGAAAAAGCAAAACAAGCAGGCGACACCGAGAGAGCAACCCTTTTGGCACAAACACATAAGATGTTTGATAAAGGGATTGATCCATATGGTGCATATTCCCAGCATATGGGCAATATTCCTACCCCAACCATGGGCGGAATGCAGGAAGGTTTGAGAAACGATAGCGGATATATAAGCCCAACCACTCAACGTCTTCCCTCTAATGGTGATTTTCTTGATGTAGCGTCTTTACCTGATATTGGATTGCCTGAAAATTTAATAGATCCAAATCAATATCAAAGTAATGGTGTTGGTATTATGCCTGGGTACGCCGATGCGGTGGCACAAATTGAAGGTTCAAAGAAACAGGCACAAGCTGATGCACAAAACCGAAGCGATCAATACTATGATCCCACGACAAAGGGATTAGAAGAACGCGCAAAACTTGCCCAGCAATTGGAAATGAAACCCCAAATCACAAGTGCTATAAAATCTGCGGAATCTTTATCAAAACGTCAATCTGAATTGGCGGAGTTGGAGGCAGCACTTCCACAACTCGAAAGGACAGCTCAACAACTTAGTGAGCTTGGACAAACGGCAACATACACTAAAGCAGGACAGCTTTATGATACGGGGCGTAGAGAGCTTGGTTTAGAAGTTGGTGATGGCGCGGTGGCGCGTGCAGAATATATTTCTCTGGTTGATAACCAAATTTTGCCATTGTTGCGTCAAACCTTTGGTGCTGCGTTCACTCAAAAAGAAGGGGAAAGTTTGAAAGCGACCTTGGGTGATCCAAACAAATCACCACAAGAAAAAGACGCTGTTCTTCGCTCATTCATCGATCAGAAAAAGCAACAAATTGTGACAACACGCCGCCAGTTAGGGCAACCAGAAGATTTAAATTCGCTCTATCAAGAACCACAAACGCTTTATCAAAAAAGTGAGCAACAATTTAATCAACGTAAACAAAAAGCCACAGATTGGCAGGAGTACTTTTAATAATGCCTAATGTTCGTATGCCCGATGGTGTTCTTGTCAGTTTTCCTGATGAAATGCCAAAAGAAGAAATCAAAGAATTGATTGCATCCAAGTTTCCAAATGAAACAGGTGCTAATCAACCTGATGATAATATCAATAAATTTGAAGGTGCTTTGCGTTCTTATACGCAGGGCAACACATTTGGTTTCGGTGATGAAGTCGTGGCTGGTGTTTCTGCGCCTGTGGCCTCTCTATTTACTGGAAATTCTGTATCAGATAGTTATAATCAAATCCTTGCAGATGAAAGAAACAGAACCAAGCAATTTAGGAATGAAGAACCTATTATTTCTGGTGTTTCTGAAATAGGAGGCGCAATTGGAACAGGACTTACGGGAGCAGCGACAAAAACGGGAGCCGCTATTGCGAATACTCTTCGCACTGGTAACACCGCGGCGCGTGTGGGCAAAGGTGTGCTTGCAGGTGCGTCATCCGGCGGATTATATGGATATGGCTCTGGTGAAGGACAAGAACGACTTAAATCTGCTGGACAAGGCGCAATTTTTGGCGGTGCTACTGGGGGGCTTGTGCCTGCTATCGGTGCTGCGGCATCTCGGTTAAATAAACGTGTTATCGTTCCTAATGCGGATCAAATCAGAGCGAAGGCCGGCGATTTCTATAGGCTTGCGGAACAAAAAGGTGGTATTCTAAAAGCTGAATTTACCAATAAATTTGTCGATGATATTGAAAAACTGAAACCCCAAACTGATATAGGACAAATTATTGGTGGAGATACACCGTTTTCAAAAGTTGTTGAAAAAATATCTACTATTCGTAATAGACCAATGACATTAGATGCAGCACAAGAGCTTGATGAACTTCTTGGGGATGTTGTTGATGATTTTACTGAAATGGGGCGACTCACAAAACAAGGAAAAAAACTTTTTGATATCCAAACCACACTTCGTAATATGATCGATAAAGCGGACGAAACAGTTTTAGAGGGTGGTAAAGAAGGTTTTAAGGCTTGGAAAGAGGGAAAAAAATTATGGGCAACTTCTCATAGACTTTCCGATATTGAACGAATTATTCAACGTGCTGAAATGACCGACAATCCAGCAACATCTATAAAATCTGGATTCCGTACTCTTTATTCAAATCCAAATCGAATGAAGGGGTTTTCAATGGATGAAGCCAAGGCCATTAAAAAAGCAGCAGAATCGGGAGTTACTTCTGATTTGTTAAGAACAGCAGGAAGCCGTTTAATCCCTATTGTATCAGCGACAACAGGGGGATTAGGTGCTGGTACAGCAGGGGCGGCAACAGCAATGGCAGCAAGAAATTCTGCGACACGTATGCAACTCGGAAAAGCAAATGACGTAGCGCGTATGATTGCAGAAAAAAGCGGAATGGTTCAAACACAGCCAAGGTTATCAATTCAGGAAATTATGAAACTTCCTCCACCACAGGCGCGTGAACTATTAAAACAAATACCAACTGCAACAAGTAAAACACAATCAACAAAATAACAATTCAAGCCCCTTGATTGGGGCTTTTTTAATGGAGGATACATGCCAGTATTACTTACGCCACCATATCTTCAATTTTTTAATGGAGATAATCCCTTGGCAGGGGGGAAGGTATACACATATGCCGCAGGAACAACGACACCAAAAGCAACGTTTACGGACGCATCCGGTGATACACAAGCCGCCAATCCAATTGTTTTAGATGCACAAGGCAAAACAACAATATGGATTTCAGGAGCATATAAATTTCGTGTTGAGGATGTTGACGGTAATTTGATTGAAGAAACAGATAATGTTTCTGCATTCTCTGCCGCGGCGGTTTCATCGGGAAATGCTTACTTTGAATCTTTGTCTGGTGATGGAACAACAACAGCCTTTAATTTGTCACAGGATTTGGGAACAGATGAAAAATCAATCATGGTTTTTGTATCAGAATCCACATCAGGATTTTTTCAATCATTTTCAGGTGATGATACAGAAACAGAATTTACATTGTCTCAAGACATGGGAACAGATGAAAAGTCATTAATTGTATTTATTGGTGGTGAACCACAAAATCCATCGTCATACACTGTTGATGGAGAAACATTAACGTTTAATACAGCCCCAGTTAATGGCACAGACAACATATTCATTGCTCAACCCAATAAAGAAGGCAAAGGTGCTTCTGGCTTGGTTAATCCTAACGAATACACATTAAACGGTGATACAATAACTTTTTCAACTGCGCCAGTTACAGGCACAAATAATATATTTATTTCTGCACCTTCAACATTAGTGAATGCTGCTTCCGCATCGGCGGAATCTGCTGATACATCAGCAAATAATGCACAATCAAGCGCAACCGCGTCTGCAACCAGTGAAACAAATGCTGCAACATCGGCAACAAATGCGGCAACGAGTGAAGCAAACTCTTCTACCCATGCAACAAATGCATCAAATAGCGCAGATTTAGCAGAAGACTGGGCAATAAAAACAAGCGGTACAGTTGACGGAAGTGAATATTCGGCAAAACATTACGCGCAACAAGCGGCGGCGGCTGTTTCTGGTGCGGTTAAAATCACGTCCAATGATGCAATTGCTGGTGATTTGAATAGCAAATTGCTTGCCGGCTCAAATGTTATCAAAACCCTGCAAAACGATGGTGGCAATGAAACGATGACATTATCCGTACCTTCTGCATCAGGGAGCAATAAAGGTGTCGTGCAAAAAGCAACATCAGGTGATATGAGTGCTGGTACAGCAGATCAGTTTCCTGATTGTGCAGTGGTAAAAAACTATGTGGATACACAGGTGGCAAGCAATTCTGGTCTTTCTATTGGAACAGAACAAGCAACCACGTCAGGAACATCGAAAACGTTTACCATTCCATCGGGTGCTAAACGTGTGACAATCATGTTTGATGAAATGTCTACAGACACATCAACACCCCCGTTTTTAAGAATCGGTGATGCAGGTGGTATAGAAAACACTGGATATGTTTCCATGGCAACAGGTGTAGGAAGTGGTACTTCAAGTTCATCAAGCACAACACAATTTATTTTACTATCTTCTGGGTTCAGTGTATCGACTAACTTTTTAACAGGTTCATTAACATTGATTAATATGGGTGGTAATAAATGGGTGCTATCTGGGGCTATATCTAACGGTATTCATGGAACAGGTACAGTGTCAGGGGTCAAAACACTTACAGAAGAATTAACAACAATTGAATTTGCAACAACAGGAAACTTTGATAGTGGCTCTGTAAACGTTGCATGGGAGTAATTACAATTATGATATTTAAATTTGTTCTATTTACAATTTTGTTTGCGCTTGCATATGCTATTAAAGGCGGTCAAGGAAAATACATTTTTCCGAACTGGGAACGAGAAAACCCCTTATCCAATAAGCTAACATCCACATTGATTGTTTTTATAACCGTTGCATTTGTAACGGTTTTTTTACAGGTCAATATCGGTGTCGGTCAATTGGCATGGCATAGCGTTGGATTATTTGCCCTTGGTTGGTTGTTATCCATTGCCCCATCATTGGGTGAAGAATATGGCGCGATAATGGCTCGACCCGATAAATACGGTGAATGGATGCCCCAAATCAAAAGTATTCGTATTTTTGGCCGTAAATTTCAATGGGTAGAAGGGCACATGTATGGTTTGAAAAAAGCCGTTCAACGTGGCGTATGGATTGGTGCATGTATGACTGCTGTGACGGGCTATGTACCTTTTATTTATTTCTCACTGGCATTCGTTCCATTGGCTGACCTTTGCTTAAATTATACACCTAAGAAAATTTTTGACCCGTGGGGGTGGTCTGAAATCGCCATTGGTGCAATTTGTTACGGCGTTCCATTCTCTATGATGTTGGAGGGTCTGTAATGAGTGATTTTAGGCCAGAAGATAGGCATATGCTTATTGAAACACACACGTTGTTAAAACAACTTATTGATAAAACGGAAGACCATGAAACGAGAATAAGGACGGTAGAAAATCGTCAAACAAAAATTCTCACATTCTTCACATTCATTAGCGCGGTTATTGGCTCTGCTGCTTCAAAAGTTTGGGACAAGGTATTTTAATATGACGATATTTGATAACGCAGTTGAAAAGGTTCTTCATCATGAAGGTGGATACGTGAACAATCCAAATGATAGCGGTGGAGCAACAAATTTCGGTATTACAGAATCCGTTGCACGTAAAAATGGATATATGGGCGATATGAGAGAGATGAAACGCTCTTATGCCATATCCATTTATAAGGCTTTGTATTGGGACAGTTTGGAGCTTGATATTGTCGAACAATCAAGCCCAGCCATTGCCGATAAGTTGTTTGATATCGGTGTTAATATGGGCGTTGGTCGCGCGGCAGAATTTTTTCAACGTCTTCTAAATGTTTTGAATAAGCGTCAAAAGCTATATGCAGATATTTCAGTTGATCGAGATATTGGAAAGCAAACACTTAACGCTTTTTATTCGTACATAACCCATCGTAGGCATGATGGAGAAGTTGTGATGATGAAAGCCTTGAATTGTTTGCAAGGGGCTTTTTACATCACTCTTTCAGAACGTAGAGAAAAAGATGAAACATTCACCTATGGGTGGTTGTTAAACAGGATTGATTGATATGTCACTTTTAAGCACAATACCGTTGGTTGGCGATTTGGTTAAAGTTGTGTTTGGTTCACGTGAACAACGCGATTCCCAAATGCACAATGAACAAATGCAAGTTTATCAACAGTTCGGAAAAGAGTTTAGAGCAATTGAAGGTCGCACCTGGTGGGATAGTTTGTGGGATGGAATAAACAGAACGCCAAGACCTGTTATCACATACGGCATAATCTATTTGTTTTATCTCTGCATTGAAGAAACAGAAAAATTTGAAAGAGCTATGGTCGCCCTTAAAACACACATGCCCTATGAGGGATGGGTGACAATATGGATGGTTATTGGTTTTTGGTTCGGAACAAAAGCAGTTGAAAAAATGCCTAAAGCATGGGGCAAACTTAATGCTTTGAAACGCATTGCAATGCCTGAATATCAAAAGATGTCGAATTCGACAGGTTTAAACGAAAACAATATTTCAGATGATGAAATCAAACGCCCCAAATATAATGATTAATTTGCACTGAACAGTGACAACCAGCACTATTTCCTACCAAAATACGCCCTCCTGAATCGCCTGCATCTGGTTGGCAGATTATTCTTATCTGTGCAGGGGTTTTAGGAATTTTCTTTTTTCTCAAAATCTGCGGCTTGATTAATAAGCTTTGCAAGATCATTTACAAAAAAGGCCGCATTTTTCGTATCCATAAGCATAATATTCTCAAATGCTTTCATAGCATGAATCTGATCTGTTTCACGCCATTGTGAATAAGGTTCATCTTTAACAATTTCACGCGTTAGGTTTTTTATAAATTCGATATCTTTTGATAGATTATTATCTTCGCTCATGATTTTTTGTATCAGATTAATCGTGGGTGTAAAAGATTTGTTTTTGACACAAATTTGTCACAGATTTATACCGATTAAAAATGAAATGTAGGGAAACTGGGGGGTGCAGACGGTCATATATTGTGACAAAAAGACATGATTTTGTGACGTTTTTAACGATTTACAAGGAGGATATTAAGGCTAAGTCATTGATTTTATTGACTGGAGCGGGTGACGGGCATCCCATGCAATTTCAATAAAAAATAACCTTTATAATTCAAATGTTTATATTTATGATAATTTTATGGTGTCCCAAAATGTGTCCTAGTTAGTGTCCCAGTTTCGTTTAAATATTTCACTCTCTCCCTCACCATATCAAGGGTTGTTTTATTTTTCAATCGTAACTCATATACTCTGTTAAGAGCCTCAAACAAACACAAATATTGTTGATTTCCGTTTTCAATGATCAACGCAAGCTTATCTAGAGCTTCTTCATATTCCTCTATGGAATAATCCAGTGCTGGTGGACACGGTTGATACATGCCTTAAAAATAACGCACCGTTGCTTAGAAAAATAATGTTTATATGTTCGCACACCCCCGCGCGAACAAATTAGTTTTAGACATAGTGCAAAAGAGAAGAAGAATTAGCGCCCAAGATATCAATATGACAAAATAATTGATTAAATATGGCATAATTGCAGAAAAACAATTAATAAATAGTCCTAGATTACCCAAGTTTATAAAAAGTGATTATATGATGAAATCGTTTTACATGATAAGACATGGTCAAACTGAAGCAAACAAATTAGACATCGCTGCAGGTAGCTTCGACAGCCCATTAACTGATGATGGAATATTACAGGCAAAATCGGCTGCAAATGTAATATCCAAATACGCTTCTGAAATTTCTTATATTACTCATAGCAATTTAAGCAGAGCTAAAGACACGGCTAACTTTATAAACAAAGAAATTGGATTACCAATTTATGAAATAAGTGATCTATCAGAACAAAACTTTGGCGAATGGTGTGGTATGGACTGGTCAACTATGCGCCAAAAGATTACATCTGGAGAAAATCCACCGAAGGGTGAAACATTGCCTCAGTTTTATAAAAGAGCTTTAAATGGCATAAGCATATCTTGCGATACTCAAAAAGGAACACCTCTTATTGTAAGTCATGGTGGTGTTTTTGACGCTTTTTTTGAGCATTATAATATGCCGTACATAGATGTTAAAAATTGTACGTTATATTTGTTTGAATACATTAAGTCAGATAATTCAATAAAGTGGGAAATTAACCATCACTGTTAATTTTTTTGCCGATTAGATCGATGTTTGCTTTGTGAACACCATATTGTTTTGCAAGTTCTGGCCATTTGGCAAGGCATGATTCTATAGTTTCGATAATTTCAACGGCACAATCTTTTTTGATGCTGGCCTCATCTGCAAGTTTTAATAGATGTTCCGTATTTGGATTGCGTCCTTCACCCATGACCATTGTGCTTTGCTCTCCACGTGGTCCTGATGAAAATGTAAGATCATAGGCAGGGGAAAGTGTCCATTGTCCATTGTCATCCATCAAATAACTAAAATTCTTTGAATGGTCATCACGGTTATGCGCTAGCACGTTAAACGCGGTCTGCCTGTATAGTTTTTCAATCTCGCGTACATCACGTGTTAACATACTGGTCAAGGCGATTAAATCTTCGTAATCCATTGACGGTGTGCGGAAATCCGAATGAAGTAACCCGCAGGCCGTGTGCATGTGGTATCGCTTCTCTCCATCCCGATCAAAGCGTTTAATAGCAAAATATCCTGCGCCGTGTTGCGCTGGAAACAAATGCACATCGGGCATGATAATGCCAGCCTCTTTCGCCATGAGAGCATACACATATTCAATGGCACCTGCGTCCATACCATCTTGCGTATTGGGAAATTTTACGATCCATGGTTCATAACCTTGGGGCAATTCATGTGCACCATGGATAATATGATCTCGTTTTTTATTAACTCCAATAAGAGCCTTTGGTCTTGCTCCAGCAGATGATCCATTGAGTGCGATGAGTTCCGCCAGAACATCATCCGAGGCGCCGTCTAAAACTTCTTGTGCTTGGTTTGCAAGGGTATCCAAATTGATATTATCTTGCGTTTCATCAGCGCTATGATCAGGTTCAAACACCAACGCACCTAGACCATATTGACCGATATGGGCGAGACGATCTAATGGTGTTACGCCGGATGGTAATTGCCCTTTTGATCGAATATATCGATCAAAAAGTAATCGTCCCCATCCATCAGGGAGACTGTCGTTAAAAACACCAGGTAGTCCTTCAAAAAGATCATAATCAAATTGCTGAACACCAGATTGTAATAGTAGACGCAACGGTGATATCTCCATGCCATGATCGATAAAACCGCGATCATATTCAAAGTAAATAACACGATCACGAATTGCCAATCGACCGACAGGAATTATGCCATCGCCAAAATCAATTCCGACTTTAATTTCTTTTATTGCTTGAAATGCACTCATTCACGTTTTCCTCTTTGCCGAGGGAGAATATTATCCGATTCTAAGACATCATCGATGGATGAAAATGCAGTTTCTTTCACCTGCGTTGCTTGCAAAATATCCTCTAACGTTCCTAAAACCATCTGTAACTTTAAAAATGATTCAAGTGATATGCTGCCTTTTTGTTCAAAATTGCGTAATGTTGCCAACGGGACACCAGATCGTTTTGATAGACCTGCCTGTGTTAGATCCATTTGCAAGCGTTTTGCGCGTGTGTTTTGCGCAAGTTGCTTTTGTGCTTTTGATAGTGATATAAGTACCATAATAATATTATTTAATTAAAATTAAATCAATTAATTACTATTATAGTGTTTTTTAATGGAAAAATCAAATTTCCGTGCAAGGATATTTGAGAAGCATTTTTATCCACATTTCGAAACTAATTTGTTCGCGCGGGGGTGTGCGAACAAATTAGTCACATACAAGGAGAATAAGAATCTTGAATGTTTGATTCATGAGTAAAATAACCTTTGCGCCGATCCCCAATGATATTCTTCGTAGAACGGATATAAGTAGTAGTGCAAAGCTTTGCTGTGCTCGTCTCATTCAATATGCAGGGCAAAATAGCGAGGCATTTCCAAAATTATAAACATTAGGTGATGAATTAGGTATGTCCGCGCGCAATGTTCAACGTCTTTTATTTGAGTTGGAAGAAAAGGGCTTAATCGTAAAACATCAACGCGGGTGCAATCGCTCCAATATGTACTGTGTGGATAAGTCGATACTTATCCACAGATCAGATTTGGACACGACAGATCTGTCCAGTCCGAACAGGACAAGATTGTCCACTCCGGATACGACAAATGTGTCGTATCCATATAGAAGAAAAGAAAACTTCAAAAAAGAAATAGAAAAGATAACACTCGCGCTTGGGGATAAAATGCGAATGCCGAGGTGAAAGATGTGTATTTAGTAAATATTAACAGGTTTTCAGGGGGCGTGTGATGATAATTTTACGAAAATATAGATTTCAATATGAGGTAGAAAAATCATATAAGTTTACAGTCATGGGAGTTAAAAATACTAGGCGGAAGGCTCTATATTAAAGATACGATCATTGCTTTTGATAAATTCATCGATTTTCTTGTGACATTTCTCAAAATCGCTAAGGGTGGTTTTTAAAAATTGTATATGCTCATTGTCTATCTCATCAATATTTCCTTGATATATTTTATCCAGCGCATATGTAATAAAAAATACCGTACGTTCAATATCTACCTTGATCGCTAAAAATTGATCCTCAGTTGAATTAGAATTGACCATGTTTAATCTCCTTATAAAACACAAGTAGCGCGTGGTCTTATGAGTAAGTAAAGCCTTTCATACTGGCTAATTCATATAAACATGATATAAAAAATCTATGGAAAAAGCATTACTGGACGATCTTGATTATAAATTGATTAAACACGCTCACCGTGTTTTTGAAACCGTTGATTCAGATTGGCACGGTGTTTCATCCGCCTTACGATTACAATCAGGCCAAATATTTACGGGCGTTGTGCTTGAGGCCGAAGTTCCAGCATTAACCGTATGTGCTGAAGGTCAAGGCCCACGCTTTGTTAAAATGGGACGCAAAGTCCTTTATCGTGAAATTGATTTATATGATTACATTGAAGGTCAATTACGTGTTTCAACATGCCAACACATACATAAAATACAGCCATATCAATATCGCAATAAAGCACCTGTCCTTTATCTGTATAAGGGGTGTTATCAACGAATGATTTTGTAATTTTTGCCTTGGGCATCACTAAAACGCTTTCTAAAAAATAAGGGTGTAATAATGAATTGTATAAACCCAAATACACGTAAAAGACAACCAGAAAATAAAAATAAATCAATTAAATCAGAAAGTTATACGGAACTATAGGGCTCTGTACGAAACCATACTAAACCAGCGACCTTTTAACTAAACCTGAACTGTTCATTGTTTATGAAGTATCACGGAATTACTAACGGGAAAAAATAATTTTTATGTTTCACGTGAATATGTTAGCGTACAATATATTTTAATTTTTATTGATTATATTGGGGAAGAATATGAAAAAAATTATTTTTATGTTGGCTACATCAGCCAGCTTATTATCACATGTAGCACAAGCCAAAATGTCATTTATAGATGATGCGGAATTCTTTGGTGAGGCACGTTATCGCTTTGAACATGTAGATCAGGATAATGCTTTGGAAAATGCAAAGGCGCACACGCTTCGTACAAATTTTGGTATTGAGTCAGGAGAATACAAAGGTCTAAAGGCTTTGGTGGAGGCACAGATGGTAACACATTTAGGCAGTGAAAAATTTAATTCACTGAATAATGGTGAGACAGGATTTTCAACAGTTGCGGATCCAGATACGGTTGAATTGAACCGTGCATGGGTTGAATTTAGTGGCTTGCCGGAAACAAGTATTAAGCTTGGCCGCCAGTTTATTAACCTTAATAATCAACGTTTTGTCGGTACAGTTGGATGGCGACAAAATGACCAAACGTTTGATTCATTTACTGTATCAAACACATCTATTGATAAATTAAAAATTCAATATTCGTATGTAGACAATGTTGATCGTATTTTTGAAGGGATCGGAGATCAGCAAGATTCAGACACTCATTTATTGGATTTATCATACAAATTTAATGATTGGGTGAATGCATCTGTATATGGGTATTGGATGGATTTTGAAGACGCGGCGTCATTGTCAAACGAAACATATGGTATTCGTCTAACAGGTAAAGGTGCGGTTAATGATTCTTGGACGCTGGGCTATGAGGCAGAATACGCACAACAAAATGATTATGCAGATAATACGGCAAGTTATGACGAAGGGTACTATCATGTCGGTGCTCATGTTTCGGGTCACGGATTTACATTCGGTGCTGGGCATGAGGTTTTAGAAAGTGATGACACAAATGCATTTAAAACACCGCTTGCAACGCTTCATAAATTTAATGGTTGGGCTGATATGTTCCTTAATACACCTGCGGCTGGCTTAGAAGATAGTTATGCAAAAATTGTGTATAAGCCGTCTGGTACAGACAGTGTTTTAGATGGCACAAAATTCTTGGCGATGTATCATGATTTTAGTGGTGAAGAAGGCGGCGATTTCGGTTCAGAAATTGATTTGTCTGTATCAAAGTCGTTTGATCTTCCTGAGGAATATTCGTTGGACAATTTGAACGTACAATTGAAATACGCGGATTATAATGCGGAGGACGCACCATATGTAGACACGCAAAAAATTTGGTTTCAAATTGGCACAAAATTTTAATTGCTATCCAGTAGGGGAAGAGTAATCATGAATAATATCTCAATCAAAAATAAGTTACTTATCGTTGTTTTAGTACCGATCATTTGTATGATAGTAGTGGCGGCAATGAAGGTTAAAATTTTACAAGATGATGTTAATGCTCAATCTGATGTTGTTGAATTAATGGGTGTTTCTGTGGCGGCTAGCAATTTGGTGCATGAAATGCAAAAAGAGCGCGGCGCATCAGCTGGATTTATTGGATCAAAGGGGAAAAAGTTTGCCGATACATTAATTAAGCAGCGCCAATTAACAAACGAAAAAAAAGCCATTCTTTTGGACTTGTTAAGCACTGTAGATACGAAAAAAATTGGTGAAAAATATAATCAAACTTTGGACCAGGCTCTTGGCAATTTAGAAAAAATTGAGAACAAACGAAAACAGGTATCGCAACTAGCAATTAATCTGCCTGACGCGGTTACATATTACACAAATATGAACGCTAGTTTTTTAGATATTACGGCACGCACAATTTTTGTTGCGACTAATCAGGATATTATCCGTGATTTATCGGCGTATCTATATTTTATGCAATCAAAAGAACGTGCGGGTATTGAACGCGCTGTAGGAGCTGCAGGCTTTGGTGGTGGATGGAATGATAAGCTTATCGCAAAATTTTCTAGTCTTATAAACGTTCAAGATACCTATATGAATGTTTTTTACAATTTCGCAATGGATGCAGAAAAAGATTTTTATAATAAAAAAATACAAGACCCTTCATTTAAAGATGTGAAAAAACTGAGAGAAAAAGCATTTTCGATGGCTAAGTCTTTTTATCTTGGTGAAACTGTTGATGCAGGACATTGGTTCAGAACAATCACTAAGAAAATTAATATCCTCAAGCAAATCGAAAATCATCTTGCTGAAGGTGTGAAAGGGCTAGCTTACAAAGAGGCAAAACGTACGGAATTTTTACGCAATATCTATTTGTTGGTTATTGCCATTACAACATTGCTTGCGGCAACTTTAACAATATTTGTTTTGAGAGACTTGATCAAAAACATCAATAATACAAAGTATGTTATGCAAGAGCTTTCCTCTGGTAACACGGATGTTATTGTTGAGGGCACAGAACGAAAAGATGAAATTGGTGGAATGGCAAAATCAATAGAGGCTTTTAAAGAGGGGTTGTTGGATAAGAAGCGTTTGGAAGAAGAGGCCTTGAAAACACAAGCACGCTCTGAACAAGAAAAACGTGAGGCGATGGAAAAACTTGCGAATGACTTTGATCAAAAAGTAGGAACTTTGATAAAAGATATTGGAAATGCTTCTTCACAGCTTGAAAAATCAGCACAAAGTATGCGTAGTGTTGCGGATGAAACCTCACAATCATCGCAAGTTGTTGTATCAACATCAGATAGTGCTAATCACAATGTCAGCACTGTTGCCTCAGCTATGGAGGAAATGTCAGCGAGTTCAGCAGAAATTGCTTCACAGATAGGAAATACGAAGCAACGATCAAATGAAACTGCTTCTAACGCCCAAACCGCAAATGATAATGTTTCAAATCTTAATGAACTTGTTTCAAATATCGGTGAAGTTGTAAGTGCTATTCGTGATATCGCGGAACAAACAAACTTGCTGGCGCTTAATGCGACTATTGAAGCTGCACGCGCGGGCGAGGCAGGGAAAGGTTTCGCAGTTGTTGCTGATGAAGTTAAAAAGCTTGCGAATGAAACGGGCACAAAAACCGATGAAATCGAAATACGCATTGGTGAAATTCAAGATGCAACATATTCATCTGTTGAATCAATGCGTATGATTATCGATAGTGTAGCTTCTATTGATGAGGCTGTTGTTGTTATCGCTTCTGCAACAGAAGAGCAAAATGTAACAAACAGTGAAATAAGTAGGAGCGTTACAGAGGCATCACAAGGCGTGCAAAATGTTGTTGAAATTATTCAAGAAGTACAACATGGCGCTGTACAAACAGGGCAATCATCGGAGAGTGTCCTCAATTCATCTCAAGAGATGTCTAAGATGGCGAAAGAATTGCAGGTAGCTGTAGCTGATTTTTTAAAACAGATTCGTCGATAGTACATTTATAAAAACAATGTAATAATAATGCTGAAAGATATGGAGGTGGTTTGCCTTATATTAAGAGGGGTGCTTTCAAAACTAAAATCAAACCTAAAAATACTTAAATTTTAACTACATTTTATGGCTTAATATCACGATATATTAAACTATATTAATATAGACATATTTTAATTTGCAATCATCAGGCCACGGGTTCGAATCCTGTTTGCGGCACCATTTCATTGTTGGGGTATAGCCAAGCGGTAAGGCAGCGGTTTTTGGTATCGCCATCCCTGGTTCGAATCCAGGTACCCCAGCCATTTTTCTACCTTCAAACCATTTTAAGACGCTTTCCAATTAAGCCACAAAGGCCAGTTTATGCGCCGTTCTGCGGTAGTTACCCGTTCACTTTAGTGACTCTTTATTACCCTCTTTTTTGACGATTTCGTCTCCTTTTTGGCAATAGTCTCCTTAAGGTGTTCACCTTTGCCCCTCGAGGTGAACGGACAGCTTTCCTTTATTGATGCGCCTTACAGCCATTTGTAAAAAGTTAAAGTTGTGAAACGGCTACCATGTCATTAATTTTTTGGAGAAAGCGTGCGCTAATTTTTGAGAAAGACACGCAAGCTGTCGGAATATATGAATTACTGTGTTCACCTTTGTGCGTATAAAATCAATTATGTCTTAATTCAAGGTGAACACTTTAGGCGAAGCCCAGCTGAGTTCTTTGCTCATTCCAATTAAGTGGTAATGGCCCAGCTTTAATCAGATCTTTGAGTTGTAAGGTTGTTGGTTGCTTACCTTCTAATATTGCGCTGGTAATATCTGGTGCAAGTTCTGTTAATTTTATAACTTGTGAAGCATAGCTTTTAGGCAGGCCTTCTTGATTTGCAATATCTGCAATCGATTTTGCCTCCCTCGTGTCCAACATCTCCTGCCAGCGATGCGCTCGTGCAATGGCTTTGATAAGGGCATCATCGATGTTTTCGTTGCTCATATCTACCACGTTGCGTCCGTCTGGTGTTGTGATGCGCTTCCGCTTCGCCTTGCGCTGGAATTGCACTGGTATTTCGATGACCATCGGGTCGTCAATATCACCGTGATTTTTCAAGTCAGGCATAAATTGATGTAACACTGATAGCATGCCCGATGGATGGAAGGTGATTATGATTTTATCAGGATGCACCAAAATATTATCAATCACCAATTGGATAATGCGAGCTTGCTCCGCTGGAAACAATTCCGCCCACATCATATCAAAATTCTTCAAGGCTTTGCGGATATCAGGCAATTTCAGGGCTGTGTCTTGCTGTTGGATGCGTTGCACCCACTCCACATTGGTTAGAGACCGCCTCACTTGCTCCATAATGATTTCTTCTAAAAATGGTGCAGATATTGTCTTGAGTGGGCAATTATCATAAGTCGTCTTAATCGCATGGGTGCTCACATAATAACGGTAAATTTTATCCTTTTTCTTAGAATAAGTCGGTGTCAGAGAATAACCCTTAGGGTCTTTCAATAATCCTTTGAGCAAATACGGCCTATCATTTTTTGATTTGCGCTGGCGGTATTTTGGATTGGTGTTCAACACAGATTGCGCTTGGTTAAATATTTCTTCTGATATAATCGCATCATGCTGGCCGTCATAGACCTCGCCTTTTTCTTTATGCTCAATCTTGCCGATGTAGAGTTGATTACGCAGGATTTGATACAGCGATGATTTGGTAAAGTCACGTGCTGGATAATGCTTCCCTGTCGATGTGCGCCGTGCTTTGGTTTTATAACCCTGTGTCTTTGCCAATTTCACAGTATCGGTTGGTGATGATGTCTCAATAAAGCTGTCAAACAAGAACCGTACAATTTTGGCTTCGTCCTCAATCACATGCAATTTGCTGTCGATGGCATCATATCCAAGGGGGATTGTACCACCCATCCACATGCCTCGTTGTTTTGACAGAGCTATTTTATCCTTAATCCGTTCCGATGCAATTTCACGTTCAAACTGTGCGAATGATTGCAGGACATTCAGCACTAATCGCCCCATGGCACTGTCCGTATTCAAATCCTGTGTCACCGATACAAAGGAAACGTTATATTCATCAAAGAATTTAATCATGCCTAAAAAGTCGAGCATGGAGCGTGATAATCGGTCAATCTTGTAAACAAGCACAATATCAATCTTACCAGCCTTGATATCATCAATCATGCGCTGGAGTGCTGGCCGTTCCATTGTACCACCCGAGATACCGCCATCATCATAATGTTCGTTGATTAACTCCCATCCTTCATGACGCTGAGACAGGATTTTATTTTTTCCTGCCTCGCGCTGGGCATCCAAAGAATTAAATTCTTTGTCCAATCCCTCTTCGCTGGATTTACGGGTATAAATGGCGCATCGTTTGCGCTGGTGGTTTTGTGCAATATCTCTCATCATGATTTTAACCCAAAGAAACGAGGTCCCGACCATTTTGTGCCAGTAATATCCGTGGCGATTTTAGTCAGGCTTTTATATTTGCATTGGCGATATTCAAACCCATCACGCAACACTGTCACACGATGCGTTTCATTGCCGTGCTCTCGTTCCAATATTGTCCCAATCGGCGGAAGGTTTTTCTTGATGGTCTTCTTCGCCGTTAAATCATGCATGTTTCTAATCTTGTTATGCGTATCGTCTGCTAAACCACCATAGGCAAGTTCTTGCAATCGCCATGCAATCTTACGAATGAGAAAGACTTTGTTTTTATTATGAGGTGGCATATCAAAGATACTTTGCCAGAGCGTCACCAAATCAGGTGTCTGCATATTTGGTAAGTTCGCTAACTGCGAGATCATTTGTGGTTTTGTATTCATGATTTTTGGTCTCCTTTGTCACATGAATGCTTCAAAGCGCCACTTAGTCCAGTCGAACCAGTCTCTTTATTTGATTTATTTTTAAGGCGGATCACACCACGCATCATGAGCTGGGCGATTTCATTAAGGCGCTGGTTGGTTGATAGATCGTGCGCTGGCGCTGTATTCATTTTGGTCTCATTCATAAAAACCAAGATGCCATCATTCCATTACGACCATGGGGGGATGCAAAGGGGGAGCTGAAGGGGGATGGTGGTGGGATATGGTAGGATCAAAAGGGGGATGACGCCCTAACAAGGTTCCTTAATAATGCGAACAACAACACCAAAAATATCAACGTCATCCTTGCTCGTAGCGATTATTGGATCGTAGTTTTTATTCTCTGGTGCAAAAACAATCCGATCCCCTTGATTGAGGTATCTCTTCACGGTCATTTCACCATTGATACTGGCAACGACAATATCGCGGTTTTCAGGAGACGCTGATTTGTTCACCAATAAAAGATCGCCATCGCTGATCCCAGCGCCAGTCATAGAATCACCATTCACATGGATGACGTATCCATCCGATGATTTGGGAAAGAAGTTAAAAGGGAATAGTGCATGTGTATGCTCATCATTGGATTTTTCTAATGGCTTTCCAGCTGGCACACCAACATTAAGCATTGGGATGCGACCCATAGGAAATCCAGCTTCTTTCAAAGTCATGACACGTGATATGCCTTCGCCATAGAATTTAGATTGATTATTTCTTTGTGGATTTTGATAGCTAGCCATTGAATATATTCCTCTCTTTGTGATAAGAACATAATAGGAACAATTTAAAAATTAAATCAACACCAAGTTGTCTTATTACAGACAGAATATTAAGTAAGTCTGGTTTTGAATTTAAGAATTCCCAACATTTTAATAGGCCATAGATGATGAAAGGAGACCTCACTCATGGATAATATCGCAGTCGAGACAAGCTACACTATAAACGAAATCGCAAGTTTAAGATCGATTAGTGAGCAATCTGTTTTGCATGATATTTACCATGGACGATTACCAGTGCATGCGTGGTTGCCTTACACAGTTGTGAATGAAGTGAAGCAGAAGAAAATAGCGGATCAAGTGGTCTTTACAAAATCAGAGCGCACCTATGAAGGCTATGTTCAGCTTTACCCCGTTGATGTGCGCCAAATCATGAAATCCAAACGCATTCCTGTCCGATCCTTTCCTGGCACACAAGACGGGGAAGAGATTGTTCTCAGGCATGGTGTTGCTAATTATTGGGTTGAAGCACAAGACTTAGTTGTTTTGGAAGATAGCCTTGTTCAACATCGCCAAAAGCAAAAAACCAATGATATTAAGGTCACCGCTATTGCACGTTTGGCCGACATCATTCCAGACCTCCAGCGCAAGGCAACACAACCAGCGCATAATCCAAATTTTGATAATGTTGTTTTTAAAGGACAAGAGTTTGCCTTTGGTTTGGTACAGGCCGATATCCTCAAACAACTTTATAAGGCAGCATGCGCTGGTGATCCAAAAGTGCATTTTAAACGCTTATTTGTTGAAGCCGGATCACAATCCATGCGAATGCGTGATGTGTTTAAAAGTCAGCCCGATTGGAAAGACCTGATATGTCATGATAGCCGAGGCTATTACTGGCTTCACCCTGATTTTATAATGGCATTGAATACCACCTCATCCCCCAGCTGATCCTACCACATCCCACCATCATCCCCCTCCAGCTACCCCCCTGCATCCCCACGCAGGGGTTTTTCTTTTCACTCATGCTCATCCTTGTCATTAAAAAAAGGAGACCAATGATGAATGATAATAGAAAACCACCAATAAACCCTGTCTACGTTGTGCCAACAAAAGCACTATTTCGAGAAATCCAAGCGATGCCTGTTCGGGATATTAAATCCAAAGACCAGCGGGAACTTGAAGGCATCCGCAAAGCATTGATACGTGAATCCTGTGAAGTCACACGTTGCGTGCAATGGGTCGATGGGATCATCCGTTTGAATGCGATCAAAGCCCACCGTAAATCTAAACCTAAAAAATAATCAACTTTAAATCGATGTCATTGCATTTAAGCACGCTTTTAATCAAGGCGTTGCTGATGCCGTGCATCCTTATCTTAAAAAGGAAATAATCATGAAAAAACAAACCCAATCACTCTCCGAAAGCGAGGTTAATGTTGAACAACAAATGCGATCTGCTGTGCGAACATTGCGGCGAATGCCACCAGTCAAAGTTCAAGGCTATTACAGTGCGTGGCCTGACATTGTCCGCGATGACCGCGAAATCATGGCGATGGCCAAAGAGCCGTTGCGTGTGCGTCCCAGCGCCCATGATATCCAAGAATTGGAGGAAGTCCTGTTTGAATGGATGTCTTGGCTGACAGTCGAGGAGCGCCGATTATTATGGGCACGAGCCAATCGCATCCCATGGAAAATGGTCTGTGGTGAGCTGGGCGTTGGTCGTACCAAGGCATGGGAAATCTATAAATATACGCTGGGTAAGATTGCGAAACGCAGATGATCATCGGCACATTTGCCCCGATCCCCAATAAGATATTGTGCCGTAGAGACCTCAGTCACGGCGCAAAACTCTGCTGTGCGCGTCTCATTCAATATGCAGGCAAGGATGGTAAAGCCTTCCCTAAACTCAAAACTCTTGGTGATGAGTTAGGCGTGTCTTCACGTGGAGCGCAGAGATTTATTGCAGAATTGGAGCAAGCCGACCTTATTCGCTCAGAACAACGTGGCCGTGGCCAGTCTAATATCTACCATTTGGATAAGTCGATAGTTATCCACATTCCAAAAATTACCACGACAAAACTGTCCACTCTAAACCGGACAAATGTGTCCACTCCAGACACGACAGATTTGTCCAGACCATATAAAGGAGGAAAAGAGAACTATAAAAAAGAACTTGAAAAGATAACTGCTGGGCTTGTGCATAACATGCGGATGCCCAGATGAAATACCCAATCAAAACATCGTAAACAAAGCAATCAAATGATCGTCTATTAAACTTGCTAGTGCGCTGGAATGAAGCGTTACTGGTGTTAACAAAGGAGCAAATAATGACTAAGAGACTTAAAAATAACGATGCCCAAATCAAGGCATTCATTGGACACAAGGCCAATATTGACGCGATGTTAGAACGTCTTCAAAAAACCAGCGCTGACCATTTTGGCAAAAGCCCAGAGGCTATTCAATGGGGTGATGTGGCTCTATTGAGCGATATAGCCAACGAACTGCAGGACGTGACATGGCGGATTTTTCAGGAGGGTGAGTATGCCTAAATAATAATTATTTTAAAATAATTACATAATATTATTGACTTTTAAGTTTGCGGTATGTTAATTAAAACTTCTTAAAAGGAGAATTTTATGTATCGTATGCATGCTGACTTTAACAAAAACGCAAAATTTCCACACATTGCATTTCGCAATGCATGTAAAGCATATGCCGGAATAGAAAAAAGATGGATGGTTACCCACGCCTATACATACGGTGCTAAAGAACTGAGTGAAAGGCTTAAGCGACGTGAACGTATAGAGTTTTTGATTAGTGATTATCCTGAGTATGCTGATGTTCCAAGATGGCAGTCAGAACTTGATGACATCAATCCTGAAATTACGGAGCGCGTCGAACATTACAATCAGAAAATGAACCGTAAAGCTGACGTAACGTTTGCTGAATTGGCAAGCCATGGATATATGGTTATTAAAAATGGCCAGTATTCTCCGCATATACCTCAGCTGCCATTAACAGTCAAATCACACAATTCGGGCAAAAAACCTTCTGTAATCGCTTTTGTAGAGGGCACGACAGCTCCTAAAGGCTTGAGCGACGGTTATTCAGTTGAATTAAACGATGCTGATTTTAAATCACTGTCACCCAAACACAGGCACATGCTTGCTAAAATGCTTCCTGACTTTCTGAATCAACTTGCTCAATACATAAAGTCAGACAAAGACATTGCCAAAACGTTTGATGCTCGAGGCTATGGTTTTTCTTCACTTGGATTAGATCGGTTAGGTGGAATTTACCATGACAGACCGTTAGGTAAATTTGACTCTATAACAACCGATTACAGAACGGATGATGAAGAAGTTATCAATCTGGGTTTTATAACAGCATTGAACAGTTTAGGTTCTGTTATCAGTGCGTATAGTATTCCTAAAATTCGAACAGTACTCGCAATAATGGCTCACTGGAAAAATGATCATAAAGCGAATGAATTTATAGAAACATTAGACACCATTGTTGATAGCGGTTTGTTGGATGCAAGTTTGCTAAAGTCGAAAGATGTATTTTTGTCTTTAGGAAGAAACGAAGAAGAGCCGATGAACCTTCTTTACGATATTATTCAGCCATTCGGTGCTTATGAAATAAGACGTCCATACGAGATGGATTTTGAGCATGATATTGAGCAAATTCGTGAGTTAGAAATAAAATCAGAAAGACATAGAGCACAATTATCTTCTCATCGTAAAGCTATGGATGAACTTGCTGAAAATCCTGACTTTGCGGATGAGATACAAAGACGAGAAAAGGGCCTTAAGAAAATTAGATATAATATGGAAGCCTTTGATCTTGAGTATCAAGAATATAAGGAAAAGAAGCTTCCAAAAGTTATTGAAGCTAAGCAATCTCAAATCTCTGAGACTTTAGATCGCGTGCTTGATCTTAAAGGAATTAACAAAGATGATATTGATTTGCAGATCGATGATCTTACAGAAAAAGGTTGGGATCACATGTCTATGTTTCCACGTTCAAGGCCAGAGGCATATAAGGCGACGGCCAAAATGCTTTTAACAGAATCGGAATATAAGCAAATGAAAGAGTGGAATTGGAGATTAAAGCCTGTTACAGATCCCCATAAAGATGATGGTTTTTCTCCTGCGCAATTTATTGATGTCGTTAACAATCCTAACTCTTACAGCAATGATAATCGACCAGTCGGTGTTTCAGAACAAATGTTAATGGCACTACAAAGCAAGCCAGTAGTATCTGCTTTGAAAAAACATCTAGAGGCACATCCAAAATAATTTGTTCGCGAACAAATTAGGTGCGGACACGGCGTACAAAATCACGTAACTTTTAAATTATCATCGCCGGAGTAGTACCCCAAAGCCACGCACAGTCGTGGCTTTTTTGTTTGGTCTCCCTCAGAACAAAATTAGGTACTTCCGGCGGTTTATTGCTATGCGGCGGGCTTAGGCGCAAAAATTGTTTAGCGCCAACCATTTTTTTGGGTCCGCACCCAGACAAAAAATATAACCAGAATTTAGCATTTGCAACGCCTCTAGGTGCGGACCTAGGGTGCGGACTCATGCGGACCCAAATCGCAAAAAAGGACTATCCAATGACAAACAAAAAACAAATACAAATCGAGCATTTGATAGTGGATGACCTTATTCCTTATGCCCAAAATGCAAGAACACACTCAGATCAACAAGTGGCGCAGATTGCTGCATCCATGACCGAGTTTGGTTTTACCAATCCAATACTGATCGCAGAAGACAACACGATTATTGCAGGGCATGGCCGTTTGATGGCATCGAAAATGCTTAATTTAACAACTGTTCCTGTCATTCGTCTCAATCATTTGGATGAAACGCAACGCCGTGCGTTGGTGATTGCCGATAATAAAATTGCTGAAAATGCAGGATGGGACGAAGATCTTCTACGCCAAGAAATTCATGTGTTGGATGACCTTGATTTCGACATTGATATCTTGGGGTTCAGTGAAGATGACCTTGAAAACATTCTTCTTGATCCCAATGCCACGCAAGGCGGAATGACAGATGAAAATGCAATCCCTGAAATCACAGAAAATCCAACATCAGTTGCAGGTGATATTTGGATTTGCGGTGATCATAAAGTTTTATGTGGTGATTCAACCATGATCGATGCCTATCACAATTTGATGGGTGAAGAGCTGGCTGATATGGTGTTCACTGATCCCCCTTATAATGTCAATTACGCTAACTCTGCCAAAGACAAAATGCGTGGCACAAATCGTCCAATCAAAAACGATAATCTCGGCGATGAATTTGGCGAGTTTCTCTACGATGTTTGCACTAATCTTATGATGATGTGTAAAGGGGCATTATATGTTTGCATGAGTTCGTCTGAGCTTCATACTCTCCAAAGCGCGTTCAAAGATGCTGGTGGTAAGTGGTCAACATTCATCATCTGGGCCAAAAACACATTCACACTCGGTCGTGCCGATTACCAACGACAATATGAGCCGATCCTCTATGGTTGGAAAGAAGGGCATGAACATTTTTGGTGCGGTGCGCGTGATCAAAGCGATGTTTGGTTTGTGAATAAGCCTGTCAAAAATGATCTTCACCCCACTATGAAACCAATTGAATTAGTGGAGCGTGCGCTTCATAACTCCAGTAAAACTAAAGATATTGTTTTAGATGCTTTTGGCGGGTCAGGATCAACCATGATTGCATGCGAAAAAACAAATCGCCGAGCAAGGCTCATTGAGCTTGATCCGAAATATGCTGATGTCATCGTCAGACGCTGGCAGGATTACACTGGAAAACAAGCAACTCTGGCCAATGGTGGCCAGAGTTTTGATGACTTAACAAAGGAGCGCGTTACTTAGATTTTATCGAATAATATCGTTTACCATCTCGGATGGTGTTGATGACTTCGTTGCCTGATTTCTTAATTGTAGAAAAATGGCCTCGAATGGTGTGATGTTGCCAGCTTGTTTTTTCTGCAACCTCTTCGATTGTGACACCACCCTCTTGTTTAAGAAGTTTTTCGACTATTGCCTTTTTAGTCACTTTAGGAGACGTTGGTTTTGGATCAGGTGTTTTGATTTCTTGATCCTGTTTTAGGGTTTCAATTTCTGGTTTTTGAGTTTGCTCTGTCATGGCTTTTCCTTTCATTGACGTGTCCCATGAATGCTTCTATTTGCACGCAAGTAAAGCTGAATAGATCAGATGATTTAATCTTATATTGAGGGTTCAATATTGAATATTTCAGGATCATTTTCAAGGAACTGATCCATGTCTTTACGGATAGAAATCAAACGCTCGCTGATATCGCCTAAAGCATTTACATGATCTTGCCTAATATATTCAAGATCGGCTTTTGAAAGTGTCTCAATTGAATAATTTAAGAATAAAAGCGTACGCTCAACACATAATTTTTTAGATAAGAAAACATCATTAATATCATGTTTTACATTCATAATTTAATCTTTCTTTTATTTAAAATGAAGACAAGTAACGCTTCATCGTGGAGGGAAGTAAAGTGGAATAACTAAGCCCATGAAAACATCTATTAGAGGATATGCACGCCATCGTGGTGTCAGTGATAGAGCTGTTCGAAAGGCCATTGATGCAGGGCGCATTACATTGAGTTCTGATGGTCAAATCGATGTGGATCAGGCCGATGAAGATTGGGCAGAAAACACCGATCAAACAAAACAAAATATGATGGTGGCGATGGATCAAAACACACCAAAAACAGATCGCAATTCTTACACCAAAATCAAAACGGCGCATGAACTTTATAAGGCGCAATTAACCCAACTCGCCCTTCAAGAAAAAAAGGGGCAGCTTATTCAAAAAGAAATGGTGAAGGCACAGGTCGGTCAGCTTTCAAGACAGGTTCGGGATAGTTGGATGAATTGGCCATCACGAGTGTCTGCTCTTATGGCAGCAGAATTAGAAATTGAGGAGCATCAACTACACATCATTCTTGAGCGATATGTGAGGGAGCATTTAAATGACATTGGAGACGGAAAACTCAATTTCGATTGAGTATGATGCATCTTTTGTTCAGCGCATATTCTTAAACGGATTTATTCCTGAGCTTCATTATTTGGTTTCTGATTGGTCTGACAAACATCGCCTTTTATCAGGCAAGTCATCTGCCGAACCTGGGGAATGGAAAACATCGAGAACGCCTTATCTCAAAGAGATCATGGATGAATTGTCGACCAGCTCCCCGACACAACGCATTGTATTCATGAAAGGCGCACAGGTTGGTGGAACAGAATGCGGTAATAACTGGATTGGCTATGTGATCCATATTGCACCCGGACCAATGATGGCGGTGTCACCAACCGTTGATTTGGCAAAGCGGAATTCAAAGCAACGGATTGATCCATTATTGCAAGATGTCCCTGTTTTGCGAGAAAAGGTCAAACCACAACGCGAACGTGACAGTGGAAATACGATTTTAAGCAAGGAGTTCGATGGCGGATTTCTTGTGATGACGGGTGCAAATTCTGCCGCAGGATTACGGTCGATGCCTGCGCGGTATTTGTTTATGGATGAGATTGATGCCTACCCAGGCGATGTAAATGGTGAGGGTGATCCAATCCTTTTGGCGGAGAGGCGATCTGCAACATTTAGAAACAGACGGAAGATATTTTTGGTGAGCACACCAACGGTCAAAGGCATATCACGCATTCAACGTGAATTCGAAAAGTCGGATCAACGTTATTATCACATGCCGTGTCCAAAATGTAATCATCATCAGCATTTTAGATTTGAGCAATTAAAATGGCCTGAAGGTGAACCTGAAAAAGTCACTTACATTTGCGAAGAATGCTCCTACGGTATTCGCAATCATGAAAAGACCGAGATGCTCTCACGTGGTGAATGGCGTGGTTTGTCTGAAAGCATTGATGGCACAATCGGTTATCACCTCTCATCATTATATTCGCCTGTGGGTTGGTTCTCATGGGAAGACGCGGCGGTGATGTATGAGGAGGCCAAACGTGATCCGGATCTGATGAAGGGTTTTGTGAATACGGTTTTGGGTGAGCCTTACGAGGAATCATCCGAAGCACCACAATGGCAAAGACTATATGAACGCCGTCAAACATATGAGCAAAGCATTGTGCCATTGGAGGGATTATTTCTTACCGCTGGTGTTGATGTTCAAAAAGACCGTATTGAATGCGAAGTGGTCGCATGGGGCCGAGATAAGAAAAGCTGGTCAGTCGATTATATTATTGTCGATGGTGACACTGCCCGACCCGAAACATGGGAACGCCTCAATATTGAGGTTCTTGAAAAAGACTGGCAACATGAATCTGGCAACACAATGCCTATTCGGGTCATGGCTGTTGACTCTGGTTATGCCACACAAGATGTCTACGCCTTTGTACGTCAACATCCACAAGCCGTATGGGGTGGTGCTGGCGCACGTGCATCAAGCCCACGAACCGTCATGGCGATTAAAGGTCAAGACCGTGATACAGCATTAATTTTAAGCGTATCCAAAGCCGATACTGGTGGAAAACGTCGCGGTCTTCGTGTTTGGAACGTGTCTGGCCCTGTGGCTAAAATGGAACTCTATCGCTGGTTAAAATTGGAATGGCCAACGATTGAAGATTTGAATAACGGTATTCCAATGCCAACGGGTGCATGCTTGTTCCCTCAATATGGTGAGGAGTATTTTAAACAACTGACGGCGGAGCGATGCGTCACAAAAGTGATACGCGGATTTCCAAAACAAGTCTGGGAAAAAGACCCGACCCGTAATAACGAAGCCTTGGACTGTCGTGTTTATGCCAGAGCCGCGGCAAGTGTTTATGGTTTGGATCGCATGTCTGATTACAAGTGGCGCAGGCTTGAACAAGCGTTAGGTGTTGATGTGAAAAATCCAACACGAGGCGTTGAATTGCCCGTGTCTGAGAACAATGATAACGTCAAGACAAAACCAATTGAGGCACAGAAAAACAAACCGCGCATTCAACAGCGCAAAGCTATCAAAGCGGATGATCCGTATCTTTAGAGTTAAACAAATGGAAGAACCATAATTTCACTTTGAGGGCATGATAGCTAAGCCAGCTATATTTCTTAAGCATCCTTGTTTGGCTTAAGTCATAATTTAAATATTTTGCACCTTCTTTTTCACGAAGAATTACAAGGTCATCATATAATTTTTTCCACTGCCTGTAATAGTAACGAGTATAAAAGACAGGTTCATATTCAATTCTTTGTTTAAAATCAAAGTTAACAATGTTAGTGAAAGGAAGATGTAAAATCAAAACACTGTCTTTATATTCTCTGAATCCTTTAAAGGATTGATTTTTTTCAGCAATAAAAAAGATGTCATCTTTATCAATATACACACTGTTACTGAAAAAACTTAGAGGCTCTTCAAAATTAATGCCCGTATTATCAATCCACCCATAGTGAGGCTTTTTGTTTTCTATATAGTTTATTCTTAATAAAAATTTATACCCATCATCATCAAGATTCCATGGGTAATTTTTCCAATGCACAAACCTTATAGAAACATCTTTGGTATTCTTTGCAGTTTCTCGAATAAAAGGATCAAGATCGTGTTCAATTTTCTCTCGAAATTTAAGATTTTCATGAATGGCATATGAAACACTCTGGTATTTCTTATTCCTCAAATATCTCACAAATAAATACGCGCCATGAAAAAATGCATAGGCTCCAGCAAAAAATATGACGTCTTTTATAAGATTAATGAGGTCTTGATAGTCTTTATGCAAGATCAGAAGCGAGTTAATAAATTCATCCATATCTAAATATCAACAGATAAGATTTAAAATACAAGAGGTTTTGATGACAGAAACACTTTTAGAACTTGAATCACGATTGGTTCAAGCCAAAGAAGCACGCCACCGAATACTCACAGGAACACAAGAGGTCAGCGTCAATATGCATGGGTATGGTGCAACGACATATTCAGAGGCCAATATTGAGCGGCTAGAAAAATACATCAATGAGATGGAATTAGAGGTCGCTCGTAAAAAAGGTGGCAAACGTCGCGGCATCATCCGAACACGATTTTAAGGTTATAATTTATGGTTCAAATACTTGACGCATCTGGCAATCCGATGAAGGCCAATGATACAGCGCACCGCGCCGCATCATTTCGATCTCGCGAATTATCCAGTTGGCTTCCACCAATTGGGTCAGCGGATAGTGATTTGCTCGGCGAATTACCCACGCTTGTATCACGCTCACGCGATTTAAGCCGTAATCACGGTGTGGCGGCAGGAGCGATGCAAACCCTGAACGATAATGTGGTCGGAACGGGATTGCGATTATCAGCAACACCTGATTACAAAGCTCTTGGTCGCGATAAGGAATGGGCAGATGAATGGGCGCGAAATGTTGAATCCGAGTGGCGATCATGGGCTGAGAGTACAGACTGTGATGCTGCAAAAAGCCTAACATTCGCTGGCATGACGGCCTTGATATTCAGATCAAGTTTAATTAACGGTGAATCCTTGGCTCTCCCTTTATGGCTTGATAAACGCGATACAAAATATGCAACGACAATCCAGATGGTTGAACCAGATCGACTTTCAAATCCATCGGGTAAACAAGACAGTAAAAATCTGCGTGCTGGAATTGAAATCGATGCCTATGGTGCGCCACTCGCCTATCATATTCGCAAAAGCCATCCCGGTGATGCAATGCTCGGCATGAGCTTGGATTCTTATGATTGGGAACGTATTCCAACCCATACAAAATTTGGGCGCAGACGTGTCATCCATGTTCATGATAAGGAGCGCACAGGTCAAAACCGAGGTAAACCAATTCTAACCAGCATCATGCCGATGTTTAAAATGCTGGATCATTATGAGCGGTCAGAACTTCAAGCCGCAGTGGTTAATGCGATGATTGCCGCTTTTGTTGAAACACCGATGGATGGTGAATCGATTGCTGAAGTGTTTGGCGGATCTGGAGATGATTACCTCTCGGCTCGCAACGAATGGGATATTAAGCTTCAAGGTGGGTCAATTATTCCAATGTTTCCGGGTGATAAGGTTGCCCCCTTTACACCAAGCCGACCCAATAGTGGATACGGTATGTTTGTTGAGAATATCCTGCGTCATATTGGCGCTGGGCTGAATATTCCCTTCGAATTGCTAATGAAGGACTTTTCAAAAACCAATTATTCATCTGCACGTGCGGCATTGCTGGAAGCATGGCGATATTTCTCAGCGAAACGTCAATGGCTTTCCACCTATTGGGCAAAGCCTGTTTATGAGCTGTGGCTAGAAGAAGCAATCAATAAAGGCATTATTGAAGCGCCTGATTTTTACGAGAAACGCCATGCTTGGACACGGGTTAAATGGATCGGCCCCGGTCGTGGATGGGTCGATCCTGTGAAGGAAGCGAAAGCCGCCCACCTTCGCATGCAAGTTGGCTTATCGACTTTAGAAGATGAATGCGCCGCACAAGGGCTTGATTGGGAAGAGGTCTTGGAACAACTCGCCCGAGAAAAAGCGAAGATCACAGAACTTGGCCTGACCATTAATGATGTGAACAGCATTTTAAATACAAATGAACCAGAAAAGGAAGATGATAATGAGACTGTGGAACCAGCTCGCTCGTGAACCATGGGCAATAACAGAAACGGCAATGCAGACAATATTGAGTGTTGCAGCAAGAGAAAATGAATCTCCTGAAGCTGTGGCTTCTAAGTTAGGCCGTGAATTACAAAATACCTATAATGCAACGGAGCGTGAAGGGGTTGCGATCTTACCAGTGACTGGTCCGTTGTTTCGCTACGCCAATATCTTTACATCAATCAGCGGTGCAACCAGTTATGAGTTAATCGCGAAAGACTTTCGCATAGCGTTGGATAATCCACAAATCAAAGCCATCATCTTGGATATTGATTCACCCGGTGGTGAAGTGAACGGTGTATCTGAATTATCCTCAATGATTTATGAAGCACGAGGCAAAAAGCCTATTTTAGCTTATGCATCAGGGGACGCGGCATCAGGCGCATATTGGATTGCTTCTGCCGCAGATGAAATCGTTGTGTCCGAAACCTCCGCCCTTGGATCAATCGGTGTGGTGGGCATGTATCGCGCTGATGATGATAATAAAACGATTGAAATCGTCTCATCACAATCCCCTCATAAGCGTTTGGATGTTTCAAGTGATGAGGGACGGTTACGCCTACAAACACGTATTGATTCAATGGCTGATGTATTTATTCGCTCAATTGCTCGCCACCGCAATATCGATCCACAAAATGTATTAAGCGATTATGGCGGTGGCGATGTGATGATAGGCCAGCAGGCCGTCTTTGCTGGATTAGCAGATCGTATCGGATCACTCGACAACCTCATTCAAGAATTATCCGCAATCAAAGCCCCTCAAATAGAGGGGCTTTTAGCATCACAACCACAATCAACAAAGGAGCAGACCCCCATGACACTTGAAGAATTAAAAGCCAATCACCCTGAATTGGTAACACAAATTGCATCTGATGCACGTGCAACGGAACGCAAACGCTTCGAAGATATCCTCGGATCAGAAGAAGCCAAAGGCCGTGAAAAACTAGCACAAGAAATTGCGCTGGGAACAGAGCTTAGTCATGTCGAAGCCTCTCATCTTTTGGCGTGCGCATCACCTGATGTGAAAGCTCAGGTCAGTGATTTTGAAACGGCAATGGCAGCAACAAAAAACCCTGATATCCAACCCGAGGGTGAGAGCCAAGAAGATGACATTGATGCTGTCGCCCGACGCATCGCTAACATGACCTAACTTTAAATTAAGGAGAATAAAACAATGAATCGAACTGAAGGATTTAACAATAATGGTGAATACACACCCTGTAATTTACTTGCAGGTGAATTTCCGCGCGTAGAGCGATTAGTCACAATTGCATCGGGTCAAAATCTCACCAAAGGATCGGTGCTTGGTAAAATCACGGCTGATGGCAAATACACACTCTCAGCATCATCATCAAATGATGGCTCAGAAGTGCCCGATGTCATTTTGGCTGAAGATATTGATGCCACGAATGCAGATGCTCAAGCCGTTGTGTATTTCAGTGGTGAGTTTAACACCAAGGCTCTGACACTAGGCGCAGGCCATACCATCCAATCCATATCTGCAGAACTTCGACTTCGCAATATCACCTTACGCCAAAACTTATCGGCGTAAATTAACCATCCATCACAATCTAATCTTATAAGGAGAACACCCCATGTCCGTTGATATTTTCAGCACCCATGTTTTGACCCGCGTGGTCGAAAACTTAATCCGACCCAGCTCATTCTTGCTCGATACATTTTTCATGTCAGAACAAACCGAAGAGTCAGAAGAAATCCACTTTGATATTGATAAATCAAAGCCACGCATTACGCCATTCGTATCCCCTCTTGTTGCTGGACAAGTTGTTGATGATGAAGGCTACATGACCAAAAGCTTCAAACCAGCCTATGCCAAGGACAAAAGACGGTTCGATCCAACGCGTCCTTTAAAACGCTCTATTGGTGAGCGCATTGGTGGAACATTAGCACCGCAACAACGTCTTGAAGCCAATTTGAATCGCACCATGATGAAACAGTTAGAAAACCTGACACGGCGTGAAGAGGTCATGGCGAGTGAGGCCATGCGAACAGGAAAGATCACCGTTGAAGGTGAAAACTATCCCACGGTCGTGGTTGATTTTGGTCGTGATCCTGAACTCACCGTTGCTTTGGCAGGATCATCACGCTGGGGCGAAGCAGGTGTCAATGTCCTCAATAATCTTGAGGATTGGGTGGCCACCATCCAAGAAAAATCAGGTGCGGTTGCACGCACTGTGATCATGGATGCCATGGCATGGCGCATCTTCAAATCAGATGCCAATATCGAAAAACTGCTCGATATCAGACGTCTTCGTGATAATGCAGGCATTAACCTTGGGCCAGTGGCTTTTGGACAAGGCAATGATCTTGCGCGTTATGTTGGGTCAATCGGTGACCTTGATTTTTGGATTTACAATGATCGCTACGTTGATGAGCAGGATCAAACACAAAAACTTCTTCCTGATTACACAGTGATGATTGCCAGCACCTCACAACTTGAGGGAACACGATGCTATGGCTCAATCATGGATGAGTCCGCCAATTATCGGGCGCAGAGATACTTCTCAAAATCGTGGTTGGAACAAGACCCTGCGGTGCGCTGGTTGCTATTACAATCTGCACCACTTCTTGTGCCGTACCGTCCCAACGCATCATTTTGTGCAACTGTTCGATAAGGAGAAAACGATATGCAAGTAACAGCACTGATTACACTTCACGTTGATGGTGAAGTGATTAAGCCCAATCAAACTGTCACCCTTGATAAAAAAGAAGCAGAAAGTTTAATCGCCCGAGGTTTCGCCGCCACAGGCGGTTTATCGGGTGAAAAGAAAACTGAAACCAAAGCAGAAAATACGCCATCGCTTGAAGATATTATCGAAGTGATTGAAATGCTTGATCCTGAAAAGGATTACGGCAAAAGCGGTAAGCCTAATGTTGATGCTATCGAAACAGTACTTGAAGCCAATATATCCGCTGATCTTCGTGATCAGGCTTGGGAACAAGTCTTGGCTGATCGCAATGATAATGCCTCATGAGTAGGTTTCGTTCAAGAGCTTTACAGAGTATGGAGAGTTTATTTCGTGTTTTTGCCGATCCAGCCATTGTTACGTGCAAAGACGGGTTTGAGCTTTCCATCTCTGTAATCCCAAGATTCCCTGATGCGATTACTGATATTTTTGAAACCCGTGTTCACAATGCCACCCACATGTTTGATATCAAGGCAGGCGATGTTCCCACGGGACGTGTCATGGATAAAATCCATGTGAATGATCGTGATTATCAAATCCAAGGTGAACCAGTGATGGACCAACATAATTTAGTGATGAAAGTCGAAACTTATGAGATTGAAGGCAGCTCTCAAAGGTGACCTAAAAAAGCATATGAAACGTGAATATAAACGCGCTGAATATGCTGTCACCCGTGCGGTTGGAGAAGCCTCCGATGGCCTAAAGATGACAATGCGAAGACAGGTTTTATCCGCTGGATTGGGACAGCGTCTTGCCAACACATGGCGAGATGCTGTTTATCCTAAAGGAACAATCTCGACCCGTGCGGCGGCAGTTGTTTATACACGTGCCAGCAAGATCATGGAGGGGTTTGATCAGGGAACCACGATCCGATCTAAAGATGGATTTTGGCTGGCGATACCAACCCCCAATGCACCAAAACGGATCATGGGTAAAAAAACCACACCAGCTAATTTTGAAAAGGCGCGTGGTATTCGATTGCAATTTGTTTACCGCAGGAATGGACCATCTCTGTTAATCGCAAAAGACATGCAACCATCCTATAAACGCCAGACAGGGGAATTAAGAAATTTTAGAAAAGCCAGTAATCGAACATTACGAACTGGTCGTGGATTAACAAGCGTTGTCATGTTTTGGCTTGTGCCACAAGTGAAGATGCCAAAGCACTTAAGTTTTAAAAAAGAAGCAGAGAAATGGAATGGTAAAATACCGCAATTCATATTGCGCTATTGGCCAGATGAATAGTAATGATATCAAAACGCGAACAAGCCCTTCAGGGGCTTTTTTTATGCCTGAAAAACGAATTAACCGACATCACAATCACGCGCAATGATCCTCTGCCTGTCAAAATACCAATTGCAGGTTTGGTCATTCTTCGTGATGGCGATGCAGGAGAGCCAGAGGTCACATTGTCACCGACACGCTATCATTATCAGCATCAAGCTGAAATCGAAGTGCTGTCACAAAATGGTAATAATGAAATGCGTGACCTTGCGCTGGATAGTTTGCTTGTTGCGATTGGATCAGCCTTGGTTGTTGATCCATACCTCAATGGCGCAGTTGATTATATGATCACCGGCTCACCTGAATTTATTATCGAACCCGTTGAAGGTGGCCCTGCAATTAAAGCGGCGGTCGTGCCTGTCACACTTGAATACTCAACCACCAACCCACTTCAATAAAGGAGAAAGAATATGTCCCGTGCTTATGGATGGAACGCTCGAATGTTATTGGGCTTTGAAACAGCTTATGGAACACCACCACTTGCTGCCAATTTTCACCTCATCCCTTTTGTGTCCAGCGATCTGGATTCATCTCAAGGTTTGATTGAATCAAATGTGCTTGGCCTTGGGCGTGACCCCACAGCCCCATTTCAAGACGTGATTAATGTTGATGGTGATATTGTCGTTCCTGTTGATCTTCGTAATATCGGATTATGGCTCAAAGCATTATTAAATGCACCAACCACAACAGGTGATGATCCTTACACTCATGTCTTTAAATCAGGTGCGATCACATTACCAAGTATCGCTATTGAAACTGGCCTTCCTGAAATTCCTGATTATCCATTATTTACGGGTGTCAGAGCAAACAGCATGGCCTTTAATTTTGCCAGATCAGGTGAGGCTCAAATTACAGTCGGTCTTATTGGTCAGGGTGAAACACCACAAAATGCGACAATCAGTAATGCTGAAATTGAATTTGATTATGCGCGGTTTTCACAATTCCAAGGATCAATTAAACAAGGCGGACAGGTGCTGGCCAATGTGACCTCGGCATCAGTTACTTACAGCAATAATTTAGAAAAAATCGAAACTATTCGTGATGACGGTAAAATTGATGGCGTTGACCCTGGTGTTGCATCGCTGAGTGGCAATATTGCCGTTCGCTATGCCGATAATATCTTGATGGATAAAGCAAGGGCCGGCACACCTATTGATCTTGAGCTGTCTTACATCATTGATGCGGATCGTCAATTTGTTATCACATGCCATGAAGTTTATTTACCAAAACCTAAGCGGTCTGTATCTGGTCCAAACGGTATCGAAGCCTCCTATGATTTCCAAGGCGCGAAAGACGTCACCCTTGGAAATATGATGACAATGGCCCTTATTAACGATGTGGAGATTTATTAATCATGTTGAAACTTAATATTCAAACAGAACCTTATTGGATTGAACTCGGTCTTGGTGTAAGAGTTGAAGTTCGCCCCTGCACCAGTCCTATTTTTTATGCGGCGCGTGCTTTCATGAATAAACGCTTGCAAGATATTGGTGAAGAATATCGTAAGCGCAAAGAAATCGGTGCGTCTCTTGATGGCCTACCTGATGTTGAAAATGCGGAAATTCGTGAGGCGCTGGCCGAAGAATATCTCGCTAGAGGATTGGCACGATCTGCGATTATTGATTGGGAGGGAATATTGGAAGCGGATGGTGCAGACAAAGCCCCTGTGACACCTGAAAAAATTGATGAGTTGATGACAGGGTTTTGGTCAATCGCCGCCAGCTTTTCACAACAATATACGGGTGTACGGGAGTTGATAGAAGCCGAAAAAAAAGACTTGAGCGCCGAGCCGAATGGCACTTCGGGGACGGTGCAACCTACTGCCAAAACTGCCCCCAAACGTGCCAAACATGCCCGTTCGAAGAAAACAGCCCAAAAAGCCTAGAGGGTTTTGAGGCATGGGATGTTGCAATCCGCATTGCCCCTCAAATTAGACAAGATTTCCCATTATCTGATGCGCTCACCTTAGCGCATTCATTGGGATATAAAGATCACGCCATGGGCGAATTCCTGCCAGCCATCGCTCGTGGCGTTACATCGGCATTGTTGAAAAAATAATTGAAAAAATGTCCAAAAACACAAGTTTTTGCTGAAAATTTATATAAATATAATACTAATACAATTCAGTATTAGTGTTAAATAAGGAGACATTAAATGGACTTAAATAACATAATTAAACCCTGTTTTGGATGTGATGATCACATACTAGCTTCCCACTCAATAAACGAAAAACGACTTCGAACTCTGATTAAAGACGGTCGTTCGAACGGAAAGTCTTATGACGATTTTGAAAAAGAAGTCGTTTATTACTTATGGAAGAAGGATATTCATGAATCCATACGAATAGATCATATAAACCAACAAATCCAACGATTAAAGTCATATTGGAAATAATAGATTACCCCTCTTCGGAGGGGTTTTTTAATGGGAAAATATAAATGCGTTCACAAAAAACAATGTCGATCCGCTTAGCGGTGGTTGATGGGAAGAAGGTCGAAGACCAATTCCAACGGATCGGTGGAACAGGCGAGAAGGCTTTTCAACGCATTACACGATCCACGGCCCCAGCAAACACTGGATTAAAAGCCGTTGATACAACGGCTCGTGCGTTAAACAGTGTCTTTCGTCAGGCTGTGGGGCTGGTTGCCGCTTATGCCGGATTGAGTGGATTATTTAACTCTGCACGCTCCATCAATGAAACAGGAATGGCTTTTCAAGGAGTCAGCACTGCGCTGGTATCAATCACTGGATCATCCAAACAAGCCGCCGATGAAATGGCGTACTTGGAAAGTGAATCCGAACGCCTTGGTTTGAATCTGCTTGAGATTTCAAAATCATATATGCAGATTACTGCCGCTGCCAAAGGCACAACATTGGAAGGACAAGCCACCCGTGATATTTTCACGGCCATTGGTGAGGCGGCAACGGTATTACAATTATCGACTGATCAAACCAACGGGGCTATTCGCGCCATTACGCAAGTCATGTCCAAAGGGAAGGTACAGGCTGAAGAACTGCGTGGGCAATTGGGTGAACGACTTTATGGTGCATTCCAATTGGCGGCACGGGGTATGGGTATTACCACAGCAGAGTTGGATAAAATGCTCGAGCAAGGAAAGGTCATCTCCGAAGACTTCCTGCCAAAATTTGCCGCTGAAATCCGCAAGACATTTGGTGATGGTGTCCCTGCCGCATCTCAAAATGCCAGAGCGGAACTCAATCGATTCAATAATGCCATTTTAGAGATTGAGCGTTCCATTGCCGCTGGTGGATTTATTGATGGCATGACTGAGGGGTATCGGACATTAACCGATACGTTGAATGATCCAGCCATTCAAAATGCTGCGCGTGATCTTGGTGAAACACTCGGCAATGTGATTGCAACGACTGCTGAGGGATTAGCATTTTTAGTTAAAAACGCCGATCTCGCTGTAACTGCCATTGGTGGTTTGATTATTGCTCGAACTGTTGCAGGCGGTGTCACGCTCCTCAATACATCCATTGCTGGAAATGCTGGTTTAGTCTTTGGATTACAACTGGCCAATACATTATCAACTGGATTTGCTGCTCGCCTCATTGCTGTTGAAGGTGCAACTAAACTGGCTTCCATTGCAATCATTGGATTCCGATCTGCTTTGATGTTGGTTGGTGGCCCTGTCGGTGTCGCCGTTCTTGCTGGGATTGCCATTTTAAAATTGGCATCGGGACATGATGTTGCACGCAAAGCCGCTAATGATCACGCCGAAGAATTAAAAGAAATCAAACAACAATTAATAGAAACAGCAGATGCGGCTGATGATGCCACCGAAGCCTTAAGTGAAACAGAAAGTGTCTATCGGTACACAAAACAGCTCGAGACCGCCAAAGACAATATTGAAGCTTTACAAAAACAACTTCGTCTTGGAGGGATTGGCGGATTTTGGGATCAATTTATGCGTGCTGGAACTGATCTAGAGGGTAATCTTTATCAAATCAGAAAAGCATTTAACTCAGGCGAATTATCAGCCACTGAATATTCTAATGCCCTGTTTAAGCTGGCGACTAAATATCCTGACTTTGGAGAGCAAGCCGAAGATATTCAACAACAAGTCCATGCCCTCCTTGCGGCAGAGTTGGCAGCAAAACGCGCCGCTGAAGCACTGAATAATATTCGCAATCCAAAGCAGGAGTCAGATGCTCCGAGCGCTCTCACAATCAATACTGAACCAGAGGTCACCCCATTATCCGACAGCGAACGATCTAAAATACAAAAACGCATATCTGAGTTACAAATTGAAGAAGGCGCTTTGCAACGATTAAATCGTGCCAGATTGCAAGGGGGTGATGCCCTTAAAAAAGCGATGATTGCCAATGAACAAGATCAAGCCTTAAGAAAATTAGGGTTAAATTTAACAGGTGCACAAACAGAAGAGCATGAGGTTTATGCATCGGAGGTGCGAGGTCTGGTTGTAGATATTTATAATCTACAGACAACTGAGACATCCTATCGCAAATCCCAAGATGAAAGCATCAAGGCAGAAGAAAAGCGCCGTGAATTAATCATGGATATTCGAGAGCAATATCATGAATTGACCGATGCAATGGGCGCAACAATCGCCAAGGCGGATACTTGGAAAACGGAAGCTTTATCAAGTCTTGATCAAACCAAAGCTGGCTATGATGAATTCGCCTCTCAAGTTGAGACGATCTATCAAGATATGATCGCCAAGGCGCGTGATGAAGATTTACAAAATTCTAAGATCTGGGAAGACGGATTAAAACGTGGGTTTCGATCAGTCTTTGATGAAGCGAGTGACGCTGCATCAGGCGCAGAAAATCTTGTCACCAATGCTTTTAGTAGCATGGAAGATGCGCTGGTTGATTTTGTTAAAACAGGCAAGTTGGATTTTGCATCACTGGCTGATTCAATCATATCGGACATGATAAGGATGCAAATCCAATCTTCCGTCACAAAACCATTATCAAATGCTCTAGGGGATTTTGTTGGTAGTCTTTTTGGTGGGTCAGAAACCGCAACAGCCCACACAGGCGGTGTTATTGGAGGTGATCATTTATCAACAAAAACAGTTTCACCATCAGTCTTTATTGGCGCACCAAAGTTTCACACAGGGGGTATTGTTGGAGACGAAGTCCCAATCATTGCAAAAAGAGGGGAAGCCGTATTCACGCCAGGTCAAATGAAAATGCTGGGTGGTGCGCTTGGATCATCCGATAAAGTCAATGTGCGTGTGAATGTCCATAATCATGCGAGCAATGCAACTGCACGCGCCGATGTTAGGCGAGACGGATCAGGTGGGTTAGATCTCAATATCATCATTGAAGAAATTGAAAACACCATGACACGAAATGTGTCACGTGGTGAGGGCATGGCCCCAACATTAGAGAGGCGATATGGACTTAATCCAGCAGCAGGGAGTTATCGGTGATTAGCAATTATTTGTTCCAGTTGAGGGATGCTTTTATGAGCATAAGTTTCATAAACAATCTGAGTGTTTTTTGAGGCATTTGATTTGTTATTTATACCCGCTATTGATTTATAATTTGAAACTTTAGCACTAATATTTTCTTTGGATAGAGGTGAATTTTTAGAAAGAGTATTACAGAGTTCCATTTGCATGCCTCTTGGAAAGCCATTTAATTCTAGCTTTTTGAGTATTAATAAACATTCTAATTCAAATAACTCGTTCCAGTCAGAGTCTTTAGAATAAGCCATTCTTTAAATCCTTAATAAATTTTCTTCAATCCTATCAACTTAACGCACGGAAGTACAATGATAACGTGGCCATCAACACTGCCGTTACCCACAGTGCAGGGATATAATGTCGAACCTGGTGAAACCATTATCCGCACCGAAATGGATGCTGGATTGGCACGGCATCGCAGACGTTTTACCGATGTACCAACCAAGATTGCCGTGCGCTGGATTATGCGCCGTGATCAATATGCGATCTTTGAAGGGTGGTATCGATGGCATGCACGTGAGGGTGCGAGTTTTTTCACGATTAATCTTCTTGGTGGTTTGGGTTTATTGGATCAAGAAGCTCGTTTCACACGGCAATTTTCATCACGGTTATTGGCTGGCGGAACATTATGGGAGGTTCAATCCGAATTAGAAATTCGAGAACGCCCAGTGTTGGAAGAAGGCGCTTTGAACCTTGTTTTAACCGAAGATATTAATGGCCTCATACAAACTGGTAATCAGTTTCATATTTTGGTACATCACACGCTCTCCCAACATTTGAATTAACCTCTCAAGGATAACCTTATGACCCTACAAACTGATTTGCAGGATGCGATCACACGCATCCAAGCTGATAGTGATATTTTGCATGATATTGCCCATGGTGATGAAACGGCCCTCATTACAACTGAGAATGGCACAGTTAAATCTGTCGCGAAGGCTGTTAAGGATATCACCGATAATATATCTCAAGCAGGCATTGATTTATTGGATGCTGTGGCTGATGCACAAAGCGCGCAAGCTGGATCAGAAACGGCGCGTGATGAAGCTGTTGCAGCATCCGGTAAGGTCAAGATATCGGTTAATGATACAGATACAGGAACGCTTGATAGCAAAATTATTGCTGGCAGCAATATTGTTCTCTCCGTCCAAAATGATGGTGGGAATGAAGCACTGGTTATCACTGCAACTGTGCCAACAATCCCTGATGCAACAACTGAAGCCAAAGGCATTATTGAAAAAGCCACCCAAGCTGAAATGAGCGCAGGAACACCTGACAAATTCCCTGACGCTGAGATCATTAAAAATCATCTGACCAATTCCGGATATATCAAAACCGATGTATTCACATCATCTGGCACTTGGTCAAAGCCGTTGGCATGCAAATATATCGAGGTTATTTGTACAGGTGCAGGCGCAACGACATCGACTGGTGGCACATCATCTTTTGGATCTCATTGCTCTGCGACTGGTGGAACGGCTGGGGCGAATAGCGCACATGGTAATGGCGGTAATGGTGGAACAGCCACTGGTGGTGATATTAATATTCGCGGCGGCGATGGCGTGGATGGTGGATATGCTAAAGCACAACAAGGCTCAACAGGCGGTGCAGGAGGAGCGTCTTATTGGGGGCGTGGTGGTTATAATATTGTTTATGGCGCTGGTCGTGATGGTGATCGCATTCAACAAGGGAATTACCCTTCGCAATATTATGCTCAAGGCGGTGGTGGTGCAGGAGCAACCGCCATTAAAACAATTTTAGCGGACAATTTATCAGCAACCGAAAGCGTTACTGTCTCAGGCAATGGCGTTGTATTTGTGAGGTCATACGGATAATCATGAAAAAAGCACTTATAAATGATGGACTTGTTATTCAGGTCGAAAAAAAAGCCTTTCCGGTCGCAGCACCTTTGACATGGATGGATTGCTCTAATGATTGTCAATCGGGCTGGAAAATTCATGAAGACATAATAGTTGAATATACGCCTGACGAGATCATTGCCTTGGAAGCTGAAAAAGCCGAGTTGGTGACGCAATCCATTACCTTATGCCGTGATCAAAAATTATTCGGTGGAATCTTTGTGAATGGCATCAATGTTCAAACGGATGATCTTTCACAGCAACGGCTAATGGCGGCGCGTATTATTGCCAAAGAAGATGCTGATTATATTGTGAATTGGAAATCAGAAAATGGGTTTGTGACACTGACCTCTCCTATGATTGTTTTTCTGGCCGATGCCGTTCGGGCACATGTTCAAAAATGCTTTGATGTTGAAAAGATTATTACTGAGCGACATGCAACAAATCCATATCTCACTGTCCAAGGTATGAAAAAAGCCTTTGAAACTTACTTTCAAAATCTATCGGAATAACACACATGCCCAATGATACATTGTCCCAAGCCTTACGTGAGGCTTACGCCTCTGCGCCGAGTGATGTTGTGATACTCCACACGCTGGAGCTTCGTCATCCGTCTTTTATCGATGATGAGGGTGCAAATATCGCCATTCGAGTGGTGCGTGATAATTCGAATTTGAATGCTGCGCTGGAGGCAACCGCGCCTTTGAATCCTGGTGAGGTTGTTGAATTTATCGCTATGGGGTTTGATTTAGAATTACCAGCCATCAATACCGCGCCTGTTCCTGAAATATCCATCACACTTGATAATGTCAGCCGTGAGATTGTGACGCATTTGGATGCTGCGGTCGAAACGCAGGATAAAATCGAAATCACTTATCGACCCTATTTATCAGATGATTTGCAAGGGCCACAAATGGACCCACCATTCACGCTTGTGCTTACCGAAGTGAGTGCGGATGCCGCGCGTGTCACAGGCAAGGCACGCATGCTGGATATTGGGAATAAAGCTTTTCCATCAGAAACTTATAATGCCTTTAGATTTGCAGGACTGACACGATGACACATTGGGCAATGGATTATATTGGCAAGCCATGGGTGGTTGCGAGTGATGGACCAGAGGCTTATGACTGTTGGGGTCTGATTGTTGCGATCCATAAACGACTTTATGGTCGGGCGCTGGAGATCATTCCTGTTGAAGAAAACAACCTCCGCCAGCTGATCAAAACCATTAATGCATCGCCAGAGCGTGCCAATTGGGACGTGGTTCATAATCCCATTGAGGGTGATATAGCCCTCATGCGTCAATCACGCCATCCGATCCATGTCGGCATTTGGCTCGATATTGATGGCGGTGGCATGCTCCATTCTATGCAGGGCGCTGGAGTGGTCTTTCAAAATTTAAACAGCCTCGCATTATCAGGCTGGAAGATCGAAAATTACTATCGTTACAACAAAGGTGAATAATCATGGCTCAAATCGCCATTCATCATAATCCGTTTCAGTTACATGAAAATGTTGAGCTGTTTACACCGCATGATCATCATACAATCCGAAGCTGGCTCGACACACAAAACATATCAGAATTCACAAAGCCAACATTGTGTCTTGTAAACGGTGATCCTGTTCTGCGTAAAGATTGGGCATTCATCCATATCAATAACGATATGGTTGTCAGCTTTGTGTCCCTGCCACAAGGCGGCGGTGGTGGTAAAATCCTGCGTACTGTTTTATCCATTGCTATTATGGTTGCTGCTCCCTATGCAGGCGCGGCACTTGCTGGAACGCTTGGTGTAACCAGTGCGATTGGCGTATCTTTAATTACCGCAGCCGTTGGTTTTGCAGGCTCAGCATTGCTCAATGCGCTTATCCCACCACCAAGCCCATCATCGCCAATTAGTAATTTCAATACGAGCAGTCCCAGCCCGACATATTCACTGCAGGCACAAGGTAATCAAGCACGCCTTGGTGAGCCAATCCCCTGTGTTTATGGTCGTCATATCGTGTATCCAGATTTTGGATCAACGCCATATTCTGAATTTGAAAATTATGATCAGTTTCTCTTCCAACTCCATGTGATTGGTCAGGGGGAATATGATGTTGAAACCATCCGTATCGAAGATACGCCAATCACATCATTCTCAGAGATTACGCATGAGATTATTCCACCCAATGGAACAGTAACGTTATTCGATACCGATGTCGTCACTGCCCCCGAAGTTGCCGGACAAGAATTACTCAGCACGGGTGATGGTGAATCATGGATCGGCCCGTTTGTTGCCAACCCAGCCGAAACACAAACTGAATTATTAGCCTTTGATATTGCTTTATCCCGTGGTCTTTACTACGCCAATGATAGTGGAAGCCTGAGTAATCGAACTGTCACTTGGGATGTGCAGGCACGCCTGATTGATGATGACGGTGTAGCCACCGGGTCTTGGATCACACTTGGATCAGAAACCATCACCGATAATAGCAATACGCCGATCCGTAAAACTTATAAATATCCAGTAAGCGCTGGTCGTTACGAAGTGCAAGCCATTCGCACCAATGCCAAAGATTATTCATCACGATCAGGCAATGATCTCAATTGGAATGCCGTCAAAGCACATCTTGTATCTGATGATAATTTTGGGGATGTGACATTATTGGCATTAAAAATGCAGGCTACCGATAATCTCTCACAACGATCCTCACGGATGGTCAATTGCATCGTCACACGTAAATTGCCTATTTGGGATGAGGTGAATGGATGGTCGACACCACAAGCGACACGTTCAATCGCATGGGCATGTGCCGATATTTTAAAAGCCGACTATGGTGCAAAATTGAATGATAGCAGGATTGACCTTCAAGCCCTCAAAGCCTTAGATGATATTTGGGTCGGGCGTGGTGATACATTTAACGGCATCTTTGATCGCAAGCTCACCGTGTGGGAAGCCTTATCACAAGTGGCACGGTGTGGCCGTGCCGTTGCATTTTTACAAGGAGGCACTCTTCGGTTTGTGAGGGATGAATCTAAAACACTGCCCGTGGCATTATTTTCACCGCGTAATATTATAAAAGATAGTTTCAAAATCGACTATGTGATGCCAGGCGAAGATACAGCCGATAGTGTCACGGTTGAGTTTTTCAACGAGAAAACATGGAAGCCCGATGAAATCACAGCCAGCCTTGCGGATAGCAACGCCGAGCAACCAGCCACCGTGTCATTGTTTGGGTGTAGCAACAAAGATCATGCTTTGCGTGAGGGATTGTATATGGCCGCCGCCAATCGTTATCGCAGACGGTTGGTGAATTTCAAAACAGAGCTTGAAGGATTAATTCCAACCTATGGGGATTTGATTGCGGTGTCACATGATATGCCGCGCTGGGGGCAAGCAGGCGATGTCGTTGCCTATGATGATCCCTATCTTGATTTATCGGAAGCTGTCGAATTTAGCGATGGCGACAGCCATTATATCGTTCTGCGTAAGCAAGATGGAACAATCAGTGGGCCATGGTTAGTCACCGCTGGTCGAAATAATCGGCAAGTGAAACTGGAAGAAGAAATAGATTTCACACCCTATACAGGTAATGCAGAGGAGCGTACGCATTTCTCATTCGGCATTGGGGAGCAATGGGGTGTTTTATCCCGTGTAACAGGTGTTCGCCCTCGTGGTAATGAAGTCGAAATATCATCTGTTGTAGAAAACGCAATGGTTCACAGCGCAGATCAAATTACCACTTAAATCAAAAATTACCGCACATAAGAAAGGACTACCCCATGGCACGAAAGCGTCAACCCACACCTATATTTGAAGCACTCAATAATTCACTTCTCTTTGCAATGGCCTTGATCGGTCTTGTTGTCTACGTCTATCAAAATGATCAAAGCCGTCAGGATGGACGATTGGATGCAACATCGATCTTTATTGAGGGTATCCAAAAAAAGCAGGATGCTCAAAACGATATTCTGCTTCGCATGCAAGAAGCCCAGGGCACGATTGCCAAACAGATTGAGCGGAACACCGACAAAATTAACGAGATGAATCTTGATCGTTTCACAGATCGGGACGGCAATAGCCTGCGCCAAATTTTAACTGAAAAATTTGAACAAGAAAAATCAGAACGCAAACAACAGCGCACTGAAACACGTGAGTGGCTCCGATCACTTGAATCTGAATTTGAGCTTATCAAAACCCAAATCACGAACTGTCAAACCAACTAAAGAAAAAGGAGAAATATTATGCTTACATTACTCGGAAGCCTGCTCGGTTTCATATCATCAACATTTCCGGACTTGCTCAATATTTGGAAAGACCGCGCAGATCGCTCACATGAATTGGCGATTTTAGATCGTCAGATGGAAGCGCAAAAACTCAACCATACAAACCGCCTAGAAGAGATTCATGTGCAAGCTGATATCAGCGAGAGCAAGGCGCTTTATTCCCATGCCAGTCAACCAAGTGGCGTTCCATGGGTGGAAGCATTACGTGCAACTGTGCGTCCGATGATTACCTATGCCTTCTTTGTCCTTTTTGCCACGGTCAAAATTGCTGCATTATTCCAACTGCTGAATAGCGGGTTTACGGTCGCCGATAGCTTGATCATTATCTGGGATGGTGAGACACAAGCATTATTTGCTGCTGTGATGTCTTTCTGGTTTGGCCAGCGTGCGTTAACAAAATTACGTGAGGGCTAGATCATGCGGCATATCACACAAAATGGTATCGATATAATCAAACGGTTCGAGGGGTTCTCTTCAACCGTTTATTTTTGTCCTGCAGGGTATCCCACCATCGGCTATGGCCATGTTGTTTTAGATCATGAGGATTTTAGCAATGGCGTATCCAAACGTCAGGCTGAAACCTTGCTCAAAAAAGACGCTCAAATTGCAGAGCGAGCGGTATTACGACTTATCACTGTTCCACTCACTGATGGCCAATTTGATGCGCTTGTATCATTTACCTATAATTTAGGTGGTGGAGCGCTTCAACGATCTACTTTGCGCCGTGTTATTAATCGTGGTGATCATTATGATGTTCCGTGGCAACTTATGCGCTGGGTTTGGGCTGGTGGCAAAAAGCTCAATGGTCTTATTCGGCGAAGATTGGCAGAGTCTGATCTTTATCAAATGTAAAAACAAATCATAGATATTTATTAGATATTGTTTAAAATAAATCCATGAGTATATTTGATCAAAAGCATTCGGCTGAGCTTGCCAAAACATTAGTGGCAATGTGTGTTCGCAATGCCGAGATTGAAAATATCCATTCTGGTAAATCACCCATCACAAAAACAGGAGATTATTCTGATGTTAAAGTGATAGACGCAGAGGGTAATGAATATTCGTGGGATAAAATGTCACATATCTCTGATGATGAAATGAAAGTTCTAATGACAGGCGCTGTTAATCGTCTTTATACATTTTTCATGCAAGGTGACGATCCACGCTTTGATAAAAATATGGATTACCACAAACGTTTTACGCGTGAATGGGATGAGCCAGAGATTGATAAAAATCTAGATTATAAATCAAGCGCTGAGAGCTAATGGCTCTTTTACATTTTGAATGATTTCAATTATTTGATTAAGCGCTCTTTCGACTTCATCTTTACCATTAAAACGTCCAAAGCCAATTCTTACAGAGCTTTCAATTTGATCATTACTTAATCCTAGTGCCTCTAATACATAAGATGATTTTATCATGCCTGCATTGCACGCTGATCCTGTTGAAATTGCAGCATTCGGCTGTAGGCGCGTAATCAATGTTTTAGCATCTACTCCCAAAATTTGAATATTTAGATTGCCAGGATGACGGTGATCTATGTTTCCATTGACCTTGAAGCCTATATTTTTGTTTTTAAGACCATTTAAAAATTGACCTCGCAGTGATTTCAGATGCCCGATTTCACTATCTTTATTCTCTTTCAATATTTCAAAAGCCATCGCCATGGAACGGCAAAGCGCTGGTGATAGTGTTCCTGCCCTCATACCGTTTTGTTGATCTCCACCATGCATTAATGATATTGGCTTAGGCGATAAATCCTCACTGATAAATAAAACGCCTATGCCTTTAGGCGCATATATCTTATGACCTGACAGGCTCAACATATCGATGTTATTTTCTATGATATCAATATTTGAATAAGCCCCTTGTGCACCATCAACATGAAAAACTGAACCGTTTTGTCGGCAGATTTGACCTACATCCTTGATCGGCTGCACTGTTCCAATTTCATTATTTACGGCCATGATTGAAACCAAAAGCGTTTTATCGCTTATAAGATTTTTTAGCGCATCTAAATCAACGATACCATCTGCGGTAACAGGCGCTTCTTTAACAATAAATCCGTGAAATTCTTCCAAAAAATGTGCGGCGTTTAAAACGCATTTATGCTCAATGGCCGACACAATAATTTCGTTTCTATCACTCTTTGCTTTTTGTGCAGCAAGCCCTGTTCCTATAATCGCCCAATTATTCGATTCTGTTGCCCCTGATGTAAAATAAACTTCTTCTGGCAAAGCATTGATAAAATCTGCCACAATTTCCTGTGATTCTTCAATGAGGCGAGATGCGTTCCATCCATGCTGATGTTCAGCAGAATGGGGGTTTCCTATTTCTAAATTCGAATTAACCTGTTGAAATAACTTGTTTATTTCAGGATCAGTCGGCGTTGATGCGTTATTATCAAAATACATGTTAAAAAAATCTCATTCCTTCTTGGAACACTCTTCCAATAACTCTAAATATATGACAGTATGAAATTAATGCAAGATTTGTTTGGTTAGATGTTCCAAGAAAGATAAAAGATGCGCGGTAAATTATATGAAAATGAAGATGTAAGGCCTAGTTTCTCAGGTCATGAAACATTCCCTCTCCGCTATGGATGGCTTAAGAAAACCTATGATGAGGTTCATTCAGCAACGAATGATAACCTTGATGCAAAGGACGTCTTCAATAATCCTGAAATGATATCAGCCTTTGGTGTTGGTAAAAATATGGTTGTTTCAATGCGTCATTGGGCAATACAGACTGGTATTTTAGATAAAGAAAAAAACATCATAACAGAAACAGCCCATGAAATTTTAGCCGATGATGGTTTTGATCCTTGGATGGAGCACCCCTCCACGATCTGGATTTTACATTTTATGCTTTCTAAAAACCCTAATCTCACAACATACCATTGGTTTTTTAACTACTATAATGGCGCAGCGTTTGACCGTGGCGCGTTAAATGATGAGCTTCGCAATCTATGTGAGGTTAGGTCTTGGAAGTTACCTTCTCCTACAACTTTAAAACGTGATGTTGAATGCTTTATCCGAACTTACGTTGGTAAAGATCTTTCGCAATCTGGCTATAACGATGATTCAATTGAATCGCCTTTGTCTGAGTTATCCTTAATCAAACCGCTTAATAAAAATGGCTTTTACTCTCCGAGCCGTGGGCCTAAACCGACTCTAAGCACTGGTGTTTTCTTGTTATGTTTATCTGAATTTTGGAAGGATAATTATAGCGATAGCATTTCTTTATCTTTAGAATCTATGCTTTTTGACGCAGGCTCACCCGGGCGCATATTTTTGCTGGATGAAACATCACTGCTTGAGCATGTTTATAAAACATCTGAAACCGTAGGCGATTTTTTGGACTGGTCTGAAACCGCTGGAATGCGTCAGTTCAGCCGTGTCGGCAAAGCAACATTACCGGAAATCAAAGCGCAGGCAAAAGAGTTGATCCGAAAGGAATACCAAGAGTCATGAAATTTGAGAAAAAAGTAACAATTGGCGCTGGTTTCAAGCGCTCTATTAATCTTGAAAAAGATCGCTCAGATATTGCGGTTTTAAATCATTACGTCTGCCCTCCATCCTCTGAGAATGTTTTGCTCTCAATGTGTGACCATATTCAAACAGGCGGGCAGTCTGCCTTTACATGGACAGGGCCTTACGGATCAGGAAAATCAAGTCTTGCTGTTTTCTTATCCGCATTATCATCTGGTAATAAGAAACTATATGATACAGCCTCGCAAAAACTATCTCTTGATAAGGCGACTATTACAAAAATATTCCCTGCCAAAACAAAAAGAGAAATCATTGCTATTATAGGAATCCCCGAAGATCCGATTCAGGTTTTGGCTGAAACGCTCAATACAGACGCGACATCAGCTGATGTTTTATCTGAACTTGAAAAGCGCTCTAAAATTAACGGCGGACTTGTTCTTTTTATCGATGAGATGGGTAAGTTTTTAGAAAAAGCAACGAATGACAGCTCTATTGACGTTTATCTCTTCCAGCAAATTGCAGAGTTAGCCAATCGAAGCGCTGGCCAATTTATCTTTGTTGGTATCTTGCACCAGTCATTAACTGAATATTCTCGTAATCTTTCTAAGGCTGCGCGTGATGAGTGGACAAAAATTCAGGGGCGCTTTGTTGATTTATCAGTCAATGCGGCTGGTGAAGAGCAAATTGATTTAATCTCACGTGCTATTATTTGTGATGATAAGCCAAAGCGCTTAACCGAACAGGCTAAAGCTACGGCTGATTTAATTGCAAAGAATAAACCTGTTTCACATCTGAAAGCCTTTGCTAATACATTGAATGCCTGTTGGCCACTCCACCCAATTGTTGCCTCTTTATTGGGACCAGTATCCAGAAAACGTTTTGGCCAAAACCAGCGAAGCATCTTTTCATTTTTAAGCTCAGCCGAGCCATATGGGTTTCAGTTTTTTTTAAAGCAATATGACTTTGATAAAAAAGCATTCTACACACCTGATATGTATTGGGATTACTTAAGAACTAACTTTGAAAGCTCTATCCTTGCATCCCCAGACGCTAAAATTTGGGCAGTTGCTGTCGAGGCGATCAACAAGTGTGCTGTTTCAACGGAAGGCGACTACACAACGCGTGTAATGCAAGCCATCGCAGTGATTGATATATTCAAAGGTAACTCAGGGCTTATCGCCTCTAAAGATCTATTGGAAACAATATTCAAGCCAAGCACTCTAAAAAAATCACTCAAAGAACTTGAAGGGCTGTCCCTTATTCGCGCCAATCGCTATTCCGATAGTTATTCGCTGTTTGAAGGTAGTGACTTTAATATCGATGAAGAGCTGGATGAGGCTTACAAAAATATTTACGACATTGATTTTAAAAAGCTCAATCAGATTGGATCATTCAAACCAATCGTTGCCAAACGTCACTACCACAAATCAGGTGCAATGCGCTGGATGGATATCCATTTGGTTCAAGCCGATGATTTGCAATTCTCAAAAGATACAGATGCCACATATGCATTTGGCGAATTTATGATTGTTGTTCCAAAGGACAATCAGGAATACAAATCTGTTTTAGCCACAGTCAAGAAACATAAAAGCCAAGCTAATGATTTCCCACAGATTGTGAGTGTTGCAGATAATTACAAACACCTCCTTGATCTCTCAAAAGAATTATTAGCGCTGGAGTGGATCAAGAAAAACTCCACATCATTGGCTGGCGATAAAATTGCTCGCCGTGAAGTCGAAAACAGACATAGCCTTGTTTCGAGTATGCTTACAAGCCTGCTTGATCAAACACTCAATCAAACTGAGTGGTATAAAGATGCTCAATCTATGGGAAGCATGACAGATCGTCAAATGGCATCAACTGCATCTGATCTAGCAGATATTGTCTTTGATAAAGCGCCCATTTTAAGAAGTGAAATGCTTAATCGCAATAAGCCTTCGAGTAATGCAAATGCCGCAGTTAATCTTTTATTGAAACGTATGATCTTTAACAATGGCGAAGCGCGACTTGGTATTGATGGTTTTCCTGCTGAGGGCGGAATCTTTAAAATTCTGCTTGAAGATACGGGCATTTATCAATCAACCACAGATGGTGAATGGCATTTTGGCACTCCTAAAAAAGATACATATCAGCTTTTACCCCTCTGGAAGAAAACTGATAAAATCCTTCAAAAATCACAAGACAATATTCAGCTGAAAGAAATATATGCTGAATGGGAAAAGCCACCCTTTGGGATTAAAAAAGGTCTTCAAACATACTTGATCACATCTTACCTCTTAGCAAAAAAGGGGCATGTAGCCGTCTATCTTAATGGAACATATATCCCAGAGGTTGATGATCTCTTTATCGACTACCTGATTAAAAACACAGCCGATATTAGTTTGCGTTATGTGAGTAATGATAAATCCAAACAACAAATCCTTGAAAAAATATCCAACCACCTAGGGTCGTTAGAAACGCTAAATATCCAACTCCCTAAACAAGCTTCACCTTTAGAGGTGGCTCGGGCGCTAGTTGGTATTACTGAGGCCGTAAATCCTTGGGTTTTGAGGACAAGATCGCTAACATCAAAAGCTACGAAACTGCGTGAAATTTTAAAATCAGCGCATGACCCCCAATAAGCTCATATTCGATGATATTCCAACATTATTTGATATGTATGATCACGAACAAAAAGGCATGGATGCGTTCTCAGTGGCATTGGAAGAGATCACAAACGCTTACCCTGATCTTCTGACCAAACTTGGCCAAATCACTATGTCTGAATTGCAAGTTGGCATCGTCAACAAAGCCTCATTAAAACGTCTCCGTGAGCGTGCAGAGAATGTCCGACAATCCAGTGGTGATTTCAGAATTGATGCCCTTGCTGCGCGTTTGGCAACCTTTGAAGAAACAGAGGAAAGCATTTCTGGTATTGCTGGCTTAGCCGCGAATAAACCTATTCATGATTGGATTGATTTAGACGTGGACAGGGCTTGTATTGAAATTGCTGTTTTGTGCCAAGGTTTTAAAAAAGCTGAGCTTTACGCACGTGTTAAAGGCAAACAACAAAACCGCCATGCAATATCGTTGATGTCAGGGCTGTCAGGTCAGGAACAAGTCCACCAACTCTCATTTGATGTGCTTGAAGATAAAAAGCCTGAAATTAATCAAATTAAAGATCAAGTGTCAAAACTACTCATCAAGGAATCCGATCCTGAATTGGTTTTGGCGGCACTAACAGAACTAAGTGTTGAATATATGAATCTACTGGCAAACCCGATGATAGAAAGGCTGGATAATTATGGCTGATGAGAAAAAAGTAAAACATGTTCTTGGAATATCTGGAGGTAAAGATAGTGCTGCGCTGGCTGTTTATATGCGTGATAATTATCCTGAGTTGGATATTGATTACTTTTTTACCGATACAGGTAAAGAGCTTCCCGAGGTCTATGAGTATCTTAGTAAATTAGAAGGCTATCTTGGCAAGCCTGTTCTAAGAATTAATCCAAATCGTGATTTCGATTTTTGGCTCATGCAGCACAACAATTACCTCCCCTCTGCCCAGGCACGCTGGTGTACTATTAAAATGAAACTAAAACCATTTGAAGAGTGGGTTAAACCGTATCTTGATGATGGTTACACAGTTTACTCTTATGTAGCCATTCGATCAGATGAAGAATATAGAGAAGGTTATAAATCTAATAATGAAAATTTAATCGTTAAGTTACCGTTTAAAGATGATGGTATCGATAAACAGAGTGTTATTAATATATTGGAGCATTCCGGTTTAGGAATGCCAGCATATTATAGCTGGCGATCACGGAGTGGATGCACGTTCTGCTTCTTCCAAAGAAAAATAGAATGGGTTCGCCTAAGAGAAACACATCCAGATGCCTTTGAAGAAGCAAAAGCATACGAGAAAAATGCAGTTGAACATGGCTCCCCATTCACATGGTCGGAACGTGAGTCTCTAAATGAGCTAGAAAAGCCAGAGCGTATAGCTCAAATAAAAGCTGATTACGAGAAAAGGTTAGAGCGTGCGAAACAAAAGCGTATTGCAAACCCACTAAAAAAAGACGAGGAAATTGATATGGATGAGCTGTATGGTAAATCTAAAGTTTGTTTAGCCTGTCATAAATAATACTCTCTAGTTATAAACTCAAAACATTGCTAATATCGATTCAAATAATATAATTTATAAGGATTGCTACATATGGCATTGGATATTGGGAATATATTTGGAGCGAAAGCCCAAAGCACAAAAGAGTTTATGATTACAAATGGACAAGGTTGCTATATCCCTGCCTATCAGCGCCCATATTCATGGGATAAAACAAATGTTTCTAGACTACTAGAAGATG
>CALSUG010000001.1 GCA_943789475.1 uncultured Alphaproteobacteria bacterium | reverse complement strand
TCCTGTTGCTGTTGAAAGCGCTGGGAATCCGCAAGTGGCGTTCACAAGGTTTCTCAATGAAACTAAGTTTGTTCTTATCTCGCCTTGAAATAAACCAGTCAAGACCTCTGCGAGATAGGATTTAAAAAGTTCTTTATCTTCTTTAATCATTTTTACAATCATGTGTTTTGATTCTGTCATTTTTTAGTCCCCTCCTTTTAAAGCTATTTCCCTGTTGTTTAATGCTTTTAAGCGTTTGTAATCTTTCCAATACTCTATTGCGGATTTTATTTCTTTTTCTTGATCTCCCTTATTGCTTCCGCTTAGCAATACGATAATTTTATCTCCGTCGTATCCAAAATATAATCTGTAAGGCTCAGGAGTAAAATGTAATCTTTTTTCTTGTATGCCTCCCCGTAATGGTTTGCAATCTCCCATATTTCCGTATTCTAGTTTATCGATCTCCTTTAATATCCTTCCGCTATCACGAACTGACTTCACCTTCTTTAAGAAGGATTCCATCGGGGATTTTCCCTGTTCGTCGATGTACCAAACTACTTTCATCATATCTTAAATTCCTTAACAGTAACTTAAAGGTTACTAAATAAAAGCTAACACCATTTTGCCGAGAGCGCAAATTTAAAATCTATACTCAAAGAAATTTTTATACAATCTTCGCGCTGGGGTAGGGGTTAAGCTACCTTTTGTGCTTGCTTGCGTCTTTTAAAGCTCACTGTGGTCATTGATTGTGGCGCTGGTAGTCCGCGATCACGCATATAATCAAATACTGGCAGATAAGAACCAGGGTAAATGTCGGCAACATTATCAAATGATGAGATAAGAGCATAAACAGCTTCTTCTAAAATGTATTTTTTTGATGCACGTACAAAATCGTTTTGTACCGAGTTAGCTTTCAATTCTTTCTTGTCCCAGAATGATTGAGCTGTTTGATCAACGACACTCTTAAACTCTTGATCTGTATTGTATAGATTCTCAATTTCTTTTACGGCATTAGCCCATTCTGGTTTTTGGCGCCAATCGTCCCAACGTGTAATGGTAAGGTTGGGCAACATATTAAGGGCTTCTTGGTTTCTATTTATCCATGCATCACCTGCGGATAGTGCCATCTTATATGCTCGTCCTTTTTCAATCCCCATAAACTCTAAATTATGGCGCTGGAGGCTATCGCAAACATTTACAACACACTCGTTAAAGTGACGGGATGTCCATTCAGCAAGAGCAATCATTTTTTCACCTTCATGATATGATTGCCCTACAGAGATATCTAAACGAGCTATATCTTTGCCGTGACGTTCATTGCGTGGTGTTGTGATTCTATACAGTGAAGACATTGGTTTCCTCTGTGTGTGTTGGCTGTTGGTATTGCTTCCATGAAGTTTCAAAACGCTTACGCAAGAATGTATGAAAGTTCTTGTCGCGTAAGACGATGATTTTATTTTCTTCTATAGAGTGTAATAGCAACCGTGTTCTTGTACAAAAACACTGATTGATTGACAAATGATTGTGTCGGGATGCATCTATACTCATCAAGAGGGGCTTTTAATTGATTATCTCCCTCACATATAAGGTGACGCATTTTAACACCCTTTGTGCGTAGCCCAATTACCTTTGAAAGAATGTCATTAGGAGTTTTGTTTTCTACCGCGCCATCGATCAACAATTCTTCACCTGTATCCAATAGGCGATCTATATCATTGAACAATTCATGAAATTGGTAATCACCTTCAAATGTTAAGAATGTTTTTTCTCTTTTAACCACGCCATCGTCGAGTATTTCCCAACCGAGCTTGGTGACTGCTTGATTGATTTTTTCAATAGATTTAGGTGAGGGGGCTTTCTCACATCGTTCAATTTCACCATAATTTTGTATAGATAAACTACAAAGTTCTGCAAATTCACTGATGTTTTTGTCCTCAGCATACCTGATCATTTTATATTTTGTACCAAGTTCCATTATATACCCAACGTAAAGTTTGTTTTTTATAGTGTTAAAGTTTGTTCGTTACCAATAATAATATTTATATACTAAAAAAATAGTATAATCAATCTTTTTTAACCTTTCATTAATACATTATGTAATATACATAGATCATAAGTTAAACACATGTTTCAGGGAAGAACGACAAATGAACAATATTAAATACACATACAAGCGCCAATCAATCGACGTATTCGCGGATGATTACTGCATGAGCGCTGTTGATGCAAAATACTTTATTGATGATGCGTATGCAAAACGTGACCGCTTGCGTGACTTAACAAAGAAGGTGCGTGAACATGGTTGTTCAAACGGTATCGATGGGATCGTATGTATCCATATGGCACATTACAAGATGGCCTATGAAGATTATCGCAAGGCACAGAAATTATCAGTACAGGCATTCAAGAAATGCATGGCGGATATCAACAAGTTTAAATATTCATACTAATTAAAGTGGGGAAAGGAGGTAAAGAGATATGACAGAAGCAGAAAGAGAAACACTTGTTTCAATTGCAAAGTCGTTACGCAGTATTAATGCACATATATTGTTTGTATGTGAGGTTATACAAGAATTGAGCGCTGGTAATGATAATGTTCAACAGATAGAGAAAGTAGTAAGTAAATAATAGATAGCGACCTTATGGGTCGTTATTTTTTATCTATTCTTCTGAAATTATACGGACAACATTGCCTGTTTCAACATCGGTCACGGCAATAACTTTTCTCACTATACGTCCACCCCATCGCGTTAGTTCCTGAGTATTCCATAGTAACAAGAAGGGTGTCATTATCATCTCTGTAAAATGTTTTTATATGATTGTATGTTTCCGGTGCGTGCATACTATCTTTGATTGCTTGCGTTAATGCTTTGTGTTCGCCGTTCCACCCGTTGAAAGCCTTGTTGATAATCATTTCTTTTTGGGATTGTTGTTTTTCTCTTATTTGATTTGGTGTGTCAGGCAATGAAGTTCCTAAAATTATTAAAAGAGTGACAAGAGCGCATAGTGGCATGATAATATAAACGAAAAATTTCTTCGCATATTTTGCAAGGAACATATTTGTATTGTCTTCGTTCATTTTTTTGCTCTTTCTTCTAAGACTTTAGATAACGATTGAATAATTGGTGATAGCAAATCATCATTTTTTAAAACTTGTTCCAGTTTTTTGGCCATTTCCAATGGTGTTTCTTCTGCATTACCCTGCTCGTTTTGGCTCCCCTTGACCTGTTAAAAGCCACTTTTCATTTACACCAGTAGCCTCAACAAATGCGCCAATGTTCTCTACAGTTATTTTTCTATCTAACTCGTATCTTGAATAAGCCGCTCTTGTTATTCCCATGGCATTTGCGATGGCTGTTTGGCTTTTAAATCCAGCATCTTTGCGGGCTTTTGTTACTCGTTCTTGCATAGTGTTACTCATATTCACAATAAAGCAGATGTTTCCTTGAAAGTCTTGTTTCTATAAGTAACATTTTGTTATTGACAATTGTTACCAATAGTAGCATTTTAATTTTATGACAGATTTAAACATATGGAATGAAATCAAATCTATTCGAAAAAAGATAGGTATGTCCGACACTAATTTTCGAAAAATCAAATCAAGTGGAAGCCTCCCTGAAAAATGGGTTGCTCCAATATACCTTGCCTTAAAAGGAAAAAAGAAAAAGGCAAAGATATCTATTGAAGACATTCTTGGATTGGCCAATCAATGAGCCGCCTTACCAACCTCACTTGCAACACGTTTGACTTCATGCGCCATGGATTTCATCCACAATGGCCTATCTGTCCACGTGGCGCATCGGTGGAGGTAATTCGCAATAGACAGCAAGTCAACGCGAAGAACATCGGGGGGAAGGTTGGAGAGTTGATCTTCATCGCATTGTCTTGTTTGCGTAAGTGGGAAAGGGATTACGTTTTTTTCTGTCATTTGGTTATTACCTCCGTTGGATATAGAGGTAACACCGAAAAATATCGAAGTGTCGATATTCTTTGTCGAGATGTCGATATTTCAAAAAAGGGGTGTTTGTAATGGAGATTGAACACCGCACAGGATCACCATTTAGAGAGTGGGTAAGACAGGTTTTTCCATTCAAAAATGGGGAGCCAAAACAACAGCATCTATGGCGTTTGGGTCGTGAAACGGGAATTGGAGAAGACCGTTTTCACAAGCTTGCCTATGACGAAAAATGCGAAATGAAGGTTATGGAATACAAGCTTATTCAACAACGCTTGGAAATTCTAAACCGCATTTCAAAGGCGCGCCAAGATGTTCAACAAATCAGACAACACGGGGAAGGGTTGGAAAATGAAGAATACACAAACATATCAAAATTATTGGGTGGTCAAACTGCTCAAAAGCATGGGACGTCTCACGCGTAAACACATTTCAAATTTACTTGGATTAATTGCTTTGGGCTTCTTGCTCGTTGGTGAGTGCATGGTGCGCTTGTCTGACCGTGTCATGCCATCCAATCAACGCGACTTACTTTAATCACTAAACCAAAAGAGAAAGAAGAAAACACCATGAGTGCAACTGAATTAAAACAAGCAGAAGAAACAACGGCAGAAGATACCAAGGATGTTGGAGGAGTAGCCGGCGCACGCCTTAAATCACTCATCGAACGTATTGAGCGTTTGGAAGAGGAAAAGGCGGCCATCGGTGAAGATATCAAAGATGTGTATGCCGAGGCCAAGGGTACAGGATTTTGCACCAAGACAATTCGTAAGGTTATATCTCTTCGTAAATTGGACAAAGAAAAACGCCGTGAAGCCGATGACATGCTTGTTTTGTATAAATCATCACTTGGGATGGAGTAATCATGTCCAAAGCCACCGAGTCCACCATTCAAAAATTCATTATGCGTCATGTGAGACAGCTTCCTTATTTTGGTAAGCGATTTACTGTATTCGCAATTCCGAATGGTGGCCTTCGGGCTAAATCAGTTGCAATCGCTATGAAGGCCGAAGGTGTCCAAAAGGGGGTTCCTGATTTGTGCATTTTATGCAGTGAAGGTCGTGTGTTTTGGGTGGAAAATGAAGAAAAAGGGTAATTACCTATCTCCTGAACAAAAGGCATTTCACGCGTTTTTAAACGGTACAGGGCATGAGGTCGTAACAATAACGGCAATCGATCCAATTGATGGATGGTTGCAATTTTCAGAGCAATTGAAGAGATGGGGGATAATGTAATGACCTTAATCGAAATAGTCAGGTTCAACAAAGAAAACCTCAAGATCATGAGTGGATATAGCCTCATGATCATCACCGGATTGAAGCGCAGGGAAGTCCATTCCACCAATGGCTTTATGTTCTTTACCTTTGGCCTTCATGCCTTGAATAGCAAGTTCTTTGGTGTCATCCGTGTGAGAGACAATTCCAATGGTGGTTCCTTCCAAATAAGCCCAATAATGATACGTATTTTTAGTGCAATCTTTGAGTTTAGTGCATGTAATCCAATATCCATCTGTCATGGCCTGATAATCAACCAGTTTTTATCACCAGTCAATAGGAGCGCATACATATCATGAAGGTTCTCGTTGCATGCGAATATAGCGGAATTGTTAGGGATGCCTTTCTAGATGAAGGTCATGATGCGTGGAGTTGCGACATCCTGCCTACGGAAACAAATAGCAATCGTCATATACAGGGTGATGTTAGAGATGTTTTGCATTGGGGATGGGATATGTTGATGGTCGCGCATCCACCGTGCACACGCCTTTGTAATAGCGGTGTGCGCTGGTTGTTTAATCCACCTAATGGAAAAACAAAAGACCAGATGTGGCAGGAGTTAAGAGAGGGCGCTCAATTGTTCTCTGATTTATTGAATGCTCCTATTGAAAAAATATGCATTGAAAATCCGGTCATGCATAAACATGCAAAAAAACTAATCGAGGGATATAGGGATTTTACGCAGAGTATCCAACCTTGGCAATTTGGCCACGGTGAAACTAAGCGCACATGCTTGTGGTTAAAAAACCTTACCCCTTTAACACCAACAGACATCGTAGAAGGTCGTGAAGCTCGGATACACAAAATGCCACCAAGTGCAAATAGAGGGAAAGAGCGTAGTCGTTTTTACCCAGGAATTGCAAAAGCGATGGCGCGACAATGGGGGAACGCATAATGGGTAAAAGATCAGATTTTCCACGTTGTAAAAATGACGCTTATTTTACACCGTATGAGGCTGTGATTCCTTTGTTAGAACATTTGGATGATAAAACGATATTCATTGAACCTTGCGCTGGTGATTATCGACTGGCGGCACATTTGGAACGTAACGGTCATACCTGCCTTTTTTCGTGTGATATAGATCCAAAACATCCAAACGTGGATAAAATAGATGCAATGCAGCTTCAAAATACGGGTGGCGCATCACGCATCATTACAAACCCTGCTTGGACGCGTGAAATACTTCACCCGATGATATGGCACTTTATGAACATGGCGCCCACATGGTTGCTATTTGATGCATCATGGAAATACACAGAACAAAAACATATGGCTAAACGCATGGGATGCAAGACCGTTTCAGAGCTTCTGAGGCATTGCGTCAAGATTGTGCGTGTTGGTCGTGTTGAGTGGATTGAAGGTAGTGGAATGAAGGGAAAGGATGATTGTGCATGGTATCTGTTTGATATCAATCACACTGAATATCCGCGTTTTACTCCTGAAGGATGGAATATGGAGGAGGTCGCATGAGCTGGATAAAACTTCATCGTCAATTCAAGGAATGGGAATGGTATACGCATGCCCCAACAAAGGACGTGTTTATACACCTATTGTTATCGGCGAACATTAAAGAAAAAAGATTTCGCGGTGATGTTGTGCCTGTGGGGTCAATCGTGACTGGTCGCAAGGCATTAGCGGATCAACTTGGCCTGTCTGAACAACAAATAAGAACAGCGCTTAAAAACCTACAATCAACCAACGAGATAACCATCCAAGCAACCAACGCTTATTCAATAATATCAGTGGTTAAGTGGGGGGAATATCAAGGGGTGCAACCAACGGATAACCAACCATCAACCAACGATCAACCAACAACTAACCATCAATCAACCACACCTAAAGAATATAATAATAATATATCTATTCCGTGCGCGAGCCAAAAACCATCCATGAAAATCAAATCAATCGAGGAGATTGAGAATCACTCACTTGATGGACAATATCAGGCGTATTTCGAGGAGAAATGCCCAGATGTGAATATTCATGATTTGCGTGATGACCTCGTGCAGTACTGCCAATCCACTGGAAAACCATACAAGGATTACTGGGCAACATTGCAAACATGGGGGCGGAGAAGACAAAAAGAAATCATCGAAAAATTGAAGAAGGAAGGGCAACAAAATGCAACAGGTAGGACAAGTGATACCAAGTTTGAACGTAGGGAACAGTCAGAAAAATCAGCACGAGAGCAAATCTTACGAGACATTATCGGACAAAACGAAGGAGGAGCTGGATCGTGCAAACATCATCATTAATCGCGTTAGGAGAGCCTTTGAAAATTTCCCACAATTTGGAAGGGATGAAAAATCTTTGGAAGGTATCATCCTTGATTTTACGGCAGAATTAAAAACGTTTTCTGTCCAAAGTATTAACGATGCGTTTGATGAATGGCGGAAGGTTGGAAAAGCGATGCCTTTGGTTTCGGATATACGCGACATATGTCTTAAATTTCGTACGAAAGAGAATCAGTACAAGCGCATTGACGCTGTCCACGAAAAACGTATGGCATTGCCAGCACCAAAAAAAGAAATTTTTCGCTCTTGGATGGATAAGCAATGGCACGAATTCACGGAGAGAGATAAGGCAATGTTTCTAAACGGTCTCGGAGCAACAGGCGTTGATGATGGATATTTAGAATATCTAAACAGAAAACACGGAATTCCAATGAGTTTTATGAAAGGTGAGGAGAGTAAATAAAAATGAAGAAACAAAATATAAATGATTACTTGCCAGAGGTGCGCATCACATTGCCATCAAGGGATACATCAGGGAACGATCAATATTTACGCAAGCATTGGAAGGAACGATACATCGTTTCAGTGCATTGCCAAGACGAACGTTTGAGCGTAGCGGAGCGTAAAACATTAGCAGAAATTGGCGAGCGTTTATACGGGCGCAGATCAGTACATTAAAAAACAAGGGAAGGTAAAAAATGAGCAGAACGATTGTAAAAAGAACGATTAAAATTACGGATAAGGTCACGCAAATTATTGATGTGGCGGAAGATACAGCCAAATTACAGGATTTAATGGTTGGAAGCCTGTCCGATGCGGAACAAGAGATAATCGAAGCGTTTGGATTGTTAACAAAGGGTATGGAATATGCAGGCCAAGAATACGGCGCGCGTGTTGATTGTGCAAAGGGTGATAATGAATGGCGTGATTGGTCGGACCGTCAAATTGAATTGATAGACGCGTTGGGGCAATTTAAAAAAGAATACAAACCATTCTATAATTTTGTCATTAATCTTTCGCGCGTTGTCTATGATATGGATGAGGCCGCCCGTATTCACAGCCTTAGTAAAGAAAAAATTATGGAAGTTTATGTGGCTGTCCTTAATCAATGGTGCATTATGCGTGGTATGGGGGATCAATTAAAATAATTTAAAAAAAGTGCTTGCAATACGATTGCGAATACACTCAAATAGTTCTTGAGTTAATGCGTCCAAAGTTTGGGCGCTTTTTTTATGCTGTATTGCTTTTGTCGATAGTTTCGATATGATGTGGGTATGAATATTTTACCATCATTTAAAATGAAACAGCCGATATATACGTCACTTAAAGCCATAGCGTATATTGCGTTTGCAATATATCTCTTTGGTGAGATGTATAATGAGGGAATATTTGATCCTATGATTGATCGTCTTCAAATGTTGTATGAACAATACCAACAACAGCAACCTCAATAAAATTTGATACAAACGCCTTTCGGGGCGTTTTTTTATACCCTCTTATTCTGTGGCAGGCCGCGCAAGGTTTTCTCCTTTCCCAATCTGGAAACTAACTCATTCACGTGTAAATGCGGCTTGCTTCAAAATAAGAGAAACATGAAAGCGAAATAGTGCCATGAATAAAGCAGATGTAAACATGCCAAAAGACCGTGAGGGTCGTTCTATACCCGTATTGGGATTTAAGAAATTGGGCTCTCAATCATTTGGTGTTACGACCGCATCGGCACGTAGTGTTAATGCGCTTGTTATTGAAAGTGATGATGCCGCGGTTGTGTCGTTATATGCCACGGCGGATATGTTTGTTAATTTTGGTGATAATACGGTTGTCGCAACAACGAACGATCATTTTTTACCAGCGAACCAATATATGGACATTAAGGTTGGTCACACGCATATTGCGGCCATCACTGAAAGCGATACTGGGAAGTTGTATATATCGGAAAGAAATTAAGGGTTTTCTTTTTTGCTTTCCATTGTTTCAAGATGCTTAAAATAATCTAGCAATTTTCGTATTTGGGTTGCTTGTCTATGCATCATTACAGGGTCCGGCGCAAGGTCGGCATATTTGTCAAAATCGTTGGCAGAGCGAATAAGTAATTCAATAAAATCAGGTGACATTGAATCACCATAGGCCAATAGGGACATATCATCCTTTTTTACGGTCTTGTGGTTAATAGGTAACGATTGAACGTTATCGGTATGGTCACTCATAAATGCACATTAAACGGTGGCATTTTAAAAGTCAAAAGAGATTGATCTATGGGAAAAAAAGAAGATACAAAAAAGATGGGTCGCCCGATAAAGGTAACTCCGAAAACTATAGATAAATTAGAATATGCTTTTTCATTGGGGTGTACAGACGAGGAAGCCTGTATCCATGCGGATATTGGTGTAAGTACGCTTTATGATTTTGAAAGAAACAATCCTGACTTTTCGGAGCGAAAAAAACTATTAAAAGAGAAGCCAACCTTTAAGGCTAGAAAGTCTGTTGTTAACGCGATTGAAAGCAATCCTGAACTGGCGCTTAAATATCTTGAACGTAAGGTTAAGAAAGAATTTTCAACACGCACGGAACAAACGGGTGCGGATGGTAAAGACTTGATGCCTGATGCGTTGAACGTCAATTTTGTAAAGTCAAAGAAATGATATGGCGGATGTTCACTTGCCCGATTGGGCGGAACAGCTATGGGACGTTGAACGTTACCTTGTAGCATATGGTGGGCGTGGTGGTGCAAAAACACATACGTTTGCTCAGGCTCTTGTTATTATGGGGGCGCAACGACCATTAAGAATATTATGTGGTCGTGAATTTCAAAACTCGATTGATGAGAGTGTAAAGCCAGCATTGGAATTAATGATTTCAAAGGCTGATTTGGATGATTTTTACGAGGTGCAAAACAAGGTGATACTTGGTGCCAATGGTACACGGGTTGCCTTTAAGGGATTTGCACGTAACATCATGTCCATTAAGGGGCTTGAGGATTACGATATTGTGTGGGTTGAGGAGGGTCAATCATTAGCACATAAAAGTTTAGAGCTATTAAGGCCATCGATAAGAAAGCCTGGTTCGCAAATATGGTTCTCGATGAACCGACATGATAGGGCGGGCGCCGTTGATGAGATGTTTTTTAGTGAAAGTGGCCCGCCTCCTAAATCAACGGTTATTAAAGTTAATTATGATGATAACCCGTTCTTTCCTGATGAAATGGAAGATGAACGTTTGTTGTGTTTGGAAACAACACCAGAACGTTATCCGCACATATGGTTGGGTGAACCTGATGATGGGGCAAGCGAATATGTGTTATTGCCGTATTCATGGTTATTGAAATGCGTTGATGCGCATAAGGATTTGAATGTTGATATATCGGGTATTCGCCATGCGGGATTAGATCCCAATGATGGTGGTGCTGATTTAAACGGATATGCTGATCGATATGGTCCTTTGTTGGAATGTGCAACCGAATGGCAAGCAGAATTTCAACATCAAACGGCATCAAAGGCGGAACGCTTGTGTAACGAACAAGGCGAATTGATGAGCGTCGCTACGAAAAAATATTAAAACGCGATGTTATTGCCCCATATTTTGCACGTGTAAAAGCGAGGGTTAATGAAACAGATAATTTAAAGTCTTTAATTAATAATATCGAAGAAGACTATGAAAAATATATAGATATTGATTTAAGGGATGTTCCAGAAGAACAAGCCAAAAAGCATATTGAAGGGCTTAATCAATATCACCGTGAAAAAACGGAAAGCAGCTTTCGCAGTGCGCTGGGTATTAATGTTGCCCCCTTGTTACAGGATGTGGCGATATATCCGCATATCAAAGAGGCAATATCAATAAACGTTGATTTGATTAAATCGATACCGACGCAATTGCATGGTAGTTTGAAAGACAGCCTAGAGGACACCTTTGTAAACAAGGGGTTTGATAAACAGGCGTTGAATGCAACGTTAAAAAGACGGTTTAAGACTGGTGAGCGCCGTGCAAAAATTATTGCGCGTGACCAAACATCAAAGACAATTGGTAAGTTAACAAAACTTAGGCACCAACAAATCGGTATTAAAGAATATGATTGGTTTACCTCGGGTGATGAGAGGGTGCGCGAAGATCACGCCATGATGCATGGCACTCGTCAAAATTGGGAAATAACACCATCAACGGGTCATCCAGGTGAGGCCGTGATGTGTCGTTGTGTCGCAATACCAGTTATCGAATAGGAAAAATAATGCCAGATAAAATTAAATTTCACGGCACGGATTTACAGTCCGTGACGACATCACGCGAGAAAACACCAGAGGGATATTTAAAAGCCACTGCCGCCATCACAGGGGTAGGGGTTCAAATGTATCTTGATAGTGAACTTGGTGGTGAAAAAAGGGAGCTTGTGGGTGTGTTTCGTGGAGAAGACACAGTGTTTCATGCCGAAACAATTGCAAGCGCGAAAATGAAACCAATTACGCATCAGCACCCTGACATCAATGTTGATGCGAATAATTACAAAGAATTATCAATCGGTCATATCGGTGATCGTGTCGAGGCGTTAGATGAAAAACGACTTGGTGCGTCTGTTCAAATTACAGACACAGATGTGATTAAGAAGATTGAGGCGGGTCTGTGCGAAACAAGCGCAGGGTATGAATGCTATCTCATTCGTGAAGATGGTGAATACGAAGGCCAGCCATACAAATATCGGTTTGCCGGACCGATGATTATTAACCATCTGGCAATTGTTGAGCAGGGTCGCTGTGGCCCTGAGGTTCGTATTTTAGACAGGAGAACAAATAACATGACAAAAGAAGAACTTCTTAAGCTGCTGCGTGATGCTTTGAACGAGGATCAAGGAGCAACTGAAAACAAGGTAGATATTGACGCTATCGTTTCAAAAATGGGTGATGCTTTATTACCTAAAATTGAGGATTTGATCAATGCATCTCAAAATGATGCAGAAGATGACGCTGATGATGAAGGCGATGATCAAGATGATGTTGCACCATTAGATGTTGCGGATGCTGTAAAGGCTCGTACGCAATTGATTACGGATGTCGCACCATTATTGGATGATGAACAAGATGTTCATTCAATGAATGATCGTGAAATTCTTGAAGTGGCTTTGGCTGATGATATCGAAAATATCGCAGACCAAGACGATGCTTATTTACGTGGTGTTTTAGACACAATTTTAAAAGATCGTAAGGCGGCGTCGGACAAAGCGGACGAAATCAAAACTAACACGAGTGTTTCAACATTAGCTAAACCAATGTCTGGTTTGGATGCTCGTAAATTGAAAAAACAAGGAGAGTAATCAATGACTATTCAAAATAATTATTCAACATATTCTGGTAAAGGTCATGCAGGAATGTTGGCACGCGCAAACGAAGCGCATGCATTTGACCGTGGGCAAGCTGGTGTTGCTGTAAAAGGTGGCGAAGGCGTTTTCTTTGATGGAACAAAATTTGTTAAACCAGCAAACGAAGCCCAACGTTTAAACGTAACATCAATCGTATCTTATGATGTTGGTGTTGTTGCAAGCGGCGAAATTGAATACGCCGCAGACACAATGGTTAAATTGGCAAAATCAGGTGTGTTTTACCTGGTCGCTGGTGAAACTGTTGTTTGCGATGATGCGTTAATCTTTGATCACACATCAGGCCAGTGGGTTAAGGCCCCTGCGGTCACTGTGGATGACATCACAACTCAACCTAAATTACTTGTAACTGTCGTAACTGGTGGTGCTAACGGTGAACTTATCGAAGCACGTATCAACGGCCAAACTCGCGCATAACTTAAGGAGCAAAAGAAATGCCTAATATTTTTGGACAAAACTTACATGACTACAATCACCTTGAGGCGATCAAGGCGGCTGGATTTATGGATTCACACAACTCTAACCTAAATGCACGTGGTCGTAATCATGACTTTGCGGCGTTACGTGATGCACATAATCCATTGGCAATCCCAATGAATGATGCAGATGCAGCGGCACAAGCGGTTGGATTTTTAACAAATAACCTTCAAGCGGTTCAGGCTGAAATTGAAGAAACTCTTTACACGGATTTCCGTTTAGATGAATTGGTTCCTTTGATTAACAATGTGCCAGAAGGTGCAACAACATACTCTTACCGCGTAAGCGATAAAGTAGGTAAAGGATCGTTTATCACAAGTGATGGTGGCGATGCGAACAATGCACAAGTTGGTATGCGTAATGTTGCGTATAGCCTTGAATATGGTGGTATCGTTCCACAGTGGACATTGGAAGATTTGCGCCGTGCCGCATTCACTGGTGTTTCATTGGATAGCGAAACGGTAAAGGCCGCATCAGAAGGTGCAATGGATCATATCGAACAAGTTGGTTTGTTGGGTGATGAAACAGTTGGGTTTAAAGGTTTGGTTAATCATGACGAAATCTTAACAGACACAACGCCTGCAACAATGGAAGCGTCAACAGCGCAAGAATTGGTTGAACTGTTGAACAAGAAAATTGGTAGTATTGTTGAGCAATCTGCCGAAGTTGTTGGACGTATCATCCGCAAGGAACTAACAATCTATTTGCCTATCGCACAATATAACCGTGTAACAACACTTGGTTATGGTGATAACGCGGATAAGACTGTTTGGGGATACGTTAAAAAGAACAACCCTTGGACAGCTCGTACAGGTCAAGAAGTTAAGCTTGCATCTGTTGCTGAATTAAAGGGTGCTGGTGCTGGTGGCTCTGACCGTATGTTAATTGGTTTCAAGGATAAACGTATCATGGAAATGGCGATGCCAATTTCACCACGTGTTATCACAACAATCAATGAAGGTTTTGTGGTTAAGGCTCCTATGGAGTACAAAATTTCAGGCTTGAACGTGAAACGCCCAACAACAATGCGTTACGTGGACGGGATCTAATCATGCCAGTGCTTTTGAATAAAACAAATGCACCCATCGTTATTAATGGTGAAATCGTACCCTCACAGGGTACGGTTAACCTAACTGATGAGGCGTATGAAGCGTTTGCATCCTATCCGGCTGGAAAGGCTCACCTTGAAAAATCATTTGACATGATTGAGGGCGAAGCGGTCATCATTGATGAAGTTGATGAAGTTGATGAAGTTGATGAAGTTGATGAAGTTGATGAAGTTGATGAAGTTGATGAAGTTGATGAAGTTGATGAAGTTGATGAAGTTGATGAAGTTGATGAAGTTGATGAATTCGTTTTTGATCCAGAAGTTCACCATGTTGAACATCGCGGTGGTGGTAAATGGTATGTCATGGATCAAGAAGAAAAAGTTCATGGACCATTCGCAAAGGATCAAGCCGAGGCTTATAAAGGTATGATTGAGGGAGACGAATAATCGTGTCTTTCGATTTAAATAAATTGCTGGGAAGCTTTCGTAATCGTTTTGATGAACTCGATAGTGTGTCTGATGAAACGGTTACGATGTATCTTGAAGATGCTCTTGTGATTTACGCACAATCCGAACGGGCGGTCATTTACCTTGCGGCACATTTGTATGTTGTCGATAAAGGGAATGATGCTTCGATCGATGGCGGTATGGGTGTCGTTACCTCTGACAAAACAGGTAAGAAACAAAACACATATAAAACACAAAGCGAACGTGATGCAGATTCATTCTATGAGATAACCTCGTACGGTCGCAAATATTTACAATTCAAACGCCATGATGCAGGTGGAAAATTCAGAGCAAGAGTTTATGGCTAAAAAAGTTCGTTTCAAGGGTGGTAAAAAATTAGATGCCCTTTTGAAAAATGCATTTAAAGGCCACATCAAAGCGGTTGAAACAGGTTTCTTTGACAATGCAAAATACGAAGACGGAACACCTGTTGCGGGGGTTGCGGCCGCACATGAATTTGGTGATGGAAATTTACCTGAAAGACCATTCTTTAGACAAGCCAACGGTAAGGTCAAAGACAAATTATTAAATGTTCTTAAGAGTGGTATTGAACCTGAAACGATGGCCGTTGACCCAATGTTGGCAGAGCGAATAGGGGCCATGCATGCGGGCGAGGTTCAAAGATCAATTACAGAATTAACAGCGCCAGCATTGGCAAGCCAAACGATTGCAAAAAAAGGTTCATCAAACCCTTTGGTGGATGCGGGATTTATGCGTGCATCCGTGACACATAAGGTGAAAAAATAATAATGAAATACCAGCGATCAAGACAACGTTATGAACTCATAACGATAAAACAAAAACCGACTGGTTCACGCAATGAAAACGGCGAATATGTAACGGGTGGTGATAATACGGTTGATATAATGGCAAGCGTTGATCCTATTGATACAGGAGGGCTTGCGCTTCTTCGTCAAAATACAGTTGGAGGGCAAAAAATATCACAAGGGATTGAGGTGTTTGTTGATGTAAAAGACATTGGCGCAATTTTGCCAATTAGAACGCACGAAAATGATGGGTCCCCTGATTTGATCGTATGGAAAGATATTACGTACATTGTTTTAAGCGTTGTCGATTATTCAAGCGATTCACATTTTGAAATAACAGCGATCAGATTGGATAAGCAACCATGACGCAGGATGATTTCGAAAAATTAGTTAGAAAATATGTAGCCTTGGAAACAGGTTTAGATAGTTCGCTTGTGATACCAGGCAATGATAACAATCCATCACCCAGCGAACTTTATGCATCTGTTTTGTTGATTGATATGGAGCAACAAGGAACAAATTCAATTCGCTTTGACGAGGGGGCGGTTGAGGGTGATTTGGATGTATTGATAAATGGAAATCACATTCATAAATTTTCAGTACAGTTTTATCAAAATGGGGCGTTTGAAATGTGTAAGGCATTAAAGGTTCAAACCCCAAAAGGACAACAATATCTTGCAAAAGAAGGTTTGACGTTAATTAACACAACCAAGGCAAGACGTTTAGATGCGATTGTTTCTTCTCTTTGGGAAGAACGCGCAGTTTTAGAATTGACGATCGGTGTTTCTGACACTGTGACACAAGAAACACAGGCAATTCGTGAGGTTGATTTCACATTGAATATGTCTGCGGAAAAAGATTTAACAACCAACATTGAGGTAGATAATAATGACACTTGAGATTTCAGATATCGTTAAGGTAAGCGCAACAATTACACCGCAAGGCGTATTGCGTAGAGAATTTGGTATTCCACTTTTTTTAACAAATGATACAACACTTCCAACAGGGGCGGGGCGCGTGAGCGTTAACGCATCAATGCCTGATGTGGAGTCTGTGTTTGATGAAAGTACGGAACCATATAAGGCTGCAAACGTTTATTTCCAACAAAGTCCGTATCCTAAAAATTTAATAATTGCGCGCTGGATTAATGAAGATGCACCTGCTATCATCGTTGGTGGATCAGTATCTCAATTGTCAGATTTTCAGGCAATTAATGATGGTTCAATTTCAATTAATGATGAAGACTTTACAGGGATTGATTTCTCGGCGGTTACTGCGTATGCGGATGTTGCGACAACATTACAAACGGCATTGAGAGCCGGTGCAGATGCAAGCCTTGATCAAGTTGAAATAACATACAATGCGGTAAAGGCACGATTTGAAATTTCAACTGGTTCTGTCGTTGGTGCTACGGCATTGTTAACGCACGGCACAAGTGCGGCAACAGGAACAGAAATAGCATCATTGCTTGGAATTGATAATGAGACTTCAATATTTCAACAGGGTGCAGATGCAGAATCATTGGAAGATGCATTAACGTCTATCTTGGCTTTGAATGATCAGTGGTATTTTATCACATTGGATGCATCTTTAAATGATACGGCAACAGTTGATAAAGTTCGTTCTTGGGTTGCTTCTCGCATTTACATGTTTAGTGCAGAAAGCAATGATGAAAACGTTGTAACAACAGGTGAAACATCGTCTGTATTTGCACAAGTAAGTGCTTTAAAGCCAGAGCGCACATTTGGTACATGGTCACGTACAAAGGATTATAAGTCACTGTCAATTGCGGGTCGTTTTTCGGCGGTTAATTTTTCAGCGAATAACAGTTTGATTACAGGTAAGTTTAAATCGTTACCCGGTACAGCTTCGGATAATTTAACACCGACTGAACAAACAGAACTAGAACGTAAAAATGTTAATTATTATGCGCCATTCTCGGGTGACGATATTTATGCAGAAGGCATAACGTTTGCACCATCTGTTTATGTGGATGTTCGTTACTGGTTAGATTGGTTCACAAATACTGTTCAAGCAGATGTTTATAATTTGTTGCGTCAAAACCCGACAAAGGTACCTCAAACAAAAGAGGGTAACGCGGCAATTAAACGTGTGATTGAACAGGTCTGTCGTCAAGGTGTTAAAAACGGTGGTATTGCACCTGGTCAATTATCTGACGCTTTAACATTAGATGTACAACAAACGACAGGTAACAAAGACTTTGAAGGATTTTTGCCAAATGGTTATTTGATTTACGCGGCGCCGATTACTGAATTATCACAGTCGGATCGTAACCAACGTAAAACAACACCTTTCCGTATTTGGGTTAAGGGTGCGGGCGCAATTCACTTTGTTGACATTCAAATCGATTTTGAAAACTAGGAGATATAAATAATGATTTTTTCACTTGAACAAACAGTTGTGACTTTAAACAACTTTACTGTCACTGGATGGTCGGATGATTCCGATGCGTTGAGCCTGCCACAAGATGTGGAGATTGCACAAACTAAGTTTGGGGCGGATGGCCTTATGACAGGTGCGGGGACAGGAACAAAAGGGGGCGCGGTAATTTTTAAATTATTGGCCAACAGTCCGACAACAAAAATTTTAACGAACTTGGCAACGGCATTTCAAAATGGCGCACGTTTGGAATTTAACGGAACGATTGAAGACGCAGCAAATGGAATTAGCATTCTATTGGAACGTGGCGTTTTAACTAAATTCCCTCTTGGGCCAAGCATGGGTAAGGGCGAAGTTTCTAATGCTGAATTTGAAATATCGTTTGAACGAATTATGCCTGACTACAGTGCAGCTAAATTTTAATAAAGGATAGAGAGCATGGCGACAGATAACGTTGAAGGATTAATCAAATCTATCAGGGATGGAATTAATAAACCTGAATTTAAAATTGAGAATGTTTCTTTTCGTGTTGATAAATTATCGGCAATAGCGGGACATGATTTATTTGAAAAAATCAGGTATGAACTTTCCAAAACCATGAATGGTATCCCCGCTGAAAAAAGCGATGATGGAAGTGCGTATCTTTTGGCAATATTGCAACTGTCGCCATCTTTTATAAAAGAAATAAGAGAAGAATTTTTCTCATCAACAAAGTTCAAAGGAAATGGTGTTGATGATTGGGTGACATTACACAATATGGAAGAAATGGCTTTTGCCAAATTAGAGCCAATCCATATTTATGAGGTTCTTGTGAGGTGCCTCGCCATAAATTTTACAGGTTCATTACGCGGAATGGCCTCAAAACTTCCCAAAAAGATATTGGGTTTAATCCCGTCCAAACAATAAATTTACCACCATTTCTTGCGATGCCCATAGATGCGGGGCTTTGCTCGTATGGGGATATATACACGTTATCCATAGATGACTTTGCAAACATGAACGAAATATTGATGGTTCGTTCTGAAAATGAAAAACGCGCCCGCGCCGTGGAAGAAAGAAAAAGGAAGAAATAACAATGTCAACGTTACTTGATACTCTTGTTACCGTCCTTGGTTTTGAAGTGGATGATAAAGGGATAAAGAACGCGAAACAAAAGATAAAAGAAACACGCGCTGAATTAGACAAGGCGGCTAATACCGCGGCGGTTGGTGGTGCTGTTTTAACGGCGGCATTATTTGGCGTTGGTCATAGCGTTTTAGGTTTTGAGAAAGGCATGAATGCATTGCGCGCGGCTACAAATGCTACCGATGAAGATATGGCTATGTTACGCAAACAGGCAAAACAACTTGGTCGAGAAACATCATTTAGTGCATCACAGGCTGCAGACGCACAAACGGAATTAGGTAAGGCAGGTTACGACACTATAAAAATTCTTGAGACAATGCCCGGTGTTTTGGCATTGGCGGCTGCTGGTCAATTGAGCATGAAAGAGGCAGCTGAAACAACAACAGCTGTTATGGCTGCCTTTAAAATGGAGGCGAGCGATAGTGGACGTGTCGCTGATGTTCTGGCGGCTGCGGCAAGTTCCGCAAAAACAACGGTGTCCGAAATGGGCTTTGCGATGTCCAAAGTTGCGCCAACCGCTCAAAGCTTAGGAATGGAATTAGAAGAGACAGCATCCATGCTTGCGACGTTGCAAAACAACGGTCTTGAGGCATCGATCGCAGGTACAGGATTAAAAACAATTATGTTGCGACTTGCTAAGCCATCAAAAGAAGCACGCAACGCTATGGCTTCATTAGGGTTAAGTTTGAGTGAGGTGCAAAAGGCCGTTAAGCAAGGAAAAATTGCTGACTTAATGGCTGAAATGGGTGAAAAAAATATAGACTTAGCGCAAGCGGCGGCAATATTCGGTGCAGAGGCAACAACCCAAGCATTGATTTTATCGGGTAACACCAAGGGCATCAAAGATTTGACGGCCGCTTATGAAGGCGCTGGTGGTTCTGCTCAAAGAATGGCAGATCAACAAATGGCTGGCTTGCCGGGTGCGGTTGCATCGGTGACATCAAAAATTGAAGGATTATTGTTGGCTCTTGGTGACGCTGGATTAACGGATGCTATAATACGGGTGGCGAATGGTATCGGATGGCTGGCAAGTCTTTTAAGCGGTGATGGAGCATCTGGCATAAGAGGTTTTACAGGATTTGTTCTAACGTTAGGGCCTGTTTTGTTGGGGTTGGCTGCGGCATTAAAAGGTGTTTCTATTGTAATGGGGATATTTAACGCAGTCATGGCGATGAATCCTGTTGGGTTTTTGATCCTTGGATTATATGCGCTAGTCGGCGTTTTAACCGCTGTTTGGTATTGGTGGGACGATATCGTAAAGGCATTCCTTTGGGGGTGGGATAAAATAAAGGGCATCGCGGGATCCATTGGTGAACTTCTTGGGTTTAATATAGGTGATACAAATATTATCGCTAAAAACACAGCATCACCAGATTCAACGTTGCCTGCATCAGTGGGATCATCCGTTAACAGTCAGTCAAACAGTGTGAGCATTCAAAGCCTAACCGTTGATGCCAAAGGCGGCGATAGTAGAGAAATTGCACAAAATGTGGGTGGTGCCTTACGGGATCAAATGCAAAATACGGCACAAAATTTTGATGGAGCCTTCGCACGATGAGTATTGTTGATGCGTTAACGTCTTTTGATTTTACGATTATAGATCGGTATTCGACTTATATACAGGGGCTTTGGGGGGTGGTGGACGCTCACCCGGATGAAGAACATCGAATATCCATAGATACAACAAATTATCCTATTGAAAGCGGTTCAAGCGGTACAGACAATGCGGTTAAGTTGCCTGATAAATTGAGCCTTGAGGGTTGGGTTTCTGATTTGTTTGTGGCCTCGAACGCTATCGTGGATATTCCCGGATATGGAAGATCAACTGAGGCGTGGGGCCGCATAAGGTTTTTAGCAGAAAATTTAGAACCGTTGACTGTCGTAACAAGATTGCAAACATATGAAAACATGATGATCAAGAATGTTCATTGTGCGCCAAATGAAAAAACGGGCAAGTCTTTGCGTTTTAGAATTGATTTAGAAGAAGTTATTTTTGCTCAAACAAGGTTAACAAAATTGCCACCGTCAAATGTAGATCAAGACAGTGAGGCTGCTGATAAAACAAGCACGGTTGATTTTGGACAAAAACAATCAATAGAAATAAGTGATGACGACACTGATCTTATCATCAATGCAATAAGCGGAACGTAGGAGATATTGTGCAGTTAATCCCAGTAACAAATGATGCTAGTCAAAAATTTGTGACTTTCCTCAATAAACAACCGGTCGAAATAAAAATTTGGTATCAAAACGTAGGGAGTGGTTGGTATATCGATATAGCGTACGAAAATAAAAAAATTGTAAGCGCTCGTCGCCTAAATAATAAAGCTCGCCTTATACGGAATATTATAAAAGATTTCGAAGGTGAACTCGTTGTTGTTCCATCAACAGCGCCCGAGCAAGAGCTTGGACGTAGAGCATGGGGAAATACGCACAAGATGGTTTATTTAACGAATGAAGAATTGAAGGGTGCATTAAATGCGTCTCTATAAACGGATCGTAGAGGTCATTATAGGTGATGATGATAATGCTGATTCCATATCTGATTTGTTTATAGCATTTGAAATAATAAAAGAAACATCTTCAAAGCCTGCGGAGGGCTGGATAAAGATATATAATTTGAATGAAAGTACCGAGGCTCGCATCTTTAAGCGAGGAAAACGGATTCGTTTTCTTGCTGGATATGATGGAATTGCAAATCTTGTTTTTGATGGTGATGTTCGGAAGGTCGAAAAAGACAAAAGCGGATTAAACCGAGTGACTGTAATTACTCTCGGGGGAAATGTTTTTAAAACAACCAGTGCGGAATTTGTAAAATCATATCAGGGGCCTGTGTCCGCGAAACAGGTGGTTAAAGATGCACTACCTTCGTTTTCGTTAATATCGGGGACGTTATCAACGATACCAGATAATTTGATTTTAAATGACTTTGCGTGGTCAGGCAGAACATCCGACATGTTAGATAGAATATTACGACCTTCAAATATTCAGTGGTATGAAGATAATGGGGTTATTAATTTTTCAAGTAATGGCGGTGTTCCTAATGATGCGGTGTTTGTATTGAGTGAAGATAGTGGAATGGTGGGTTCTCCATCGTTCACGGATAAAGGTATTAAGGTTGTTTCTTTACTCAATGCGTTAATAAACATTAATTCTAAGATACAGCCCGTTTCATCGGTGCTTCAAAAACCCGCTTCTGGTGATGACAAAAATGCAAGAGCACAATCAAAAGAAGGCTTCTACAAGGTGACAAAAATCGTTCATCGAGGGGATAATAGAAACGGTGATTTTGTTAGTGAAATTATAGCGGTGCCATTAGATGAGTAATATAGATAACGAAAAAGATTATTCTGACCTATCAAGTGTTTTAAACTTTGCTTTTGAACAAATGCTCAAGGGTATTTACACAACGTTACCTGGTATTGTTGTGTCTTATGATGAAGAAACCAAAAGGGGAATCGTTCAACCAGCTATTCAATTACAAAAAACGGATGGAACATTGGTTGATCGTCCACCAATTGCAAACGTGCCATTTGCCCACCCATCAGGAGGGGGATTTGTTCTTCATTTGCCTGTGAAAAAAGGTGATGCAGTTTTGTGTATGTTTTCTGCGCGAGGGTTATCAAAATTCAAGTTGAATTATCAGATATCAAAGCCAGACGAGGGTTTTTTTGATATTAAAGATGCTGTTGCCATACCGGGGTTCGGTTCTCTTGCAATTACACCAGCAACGAGTGACGGAGTTTCAATGCAAAGCGAAGATGGTAGCAATGCTGTGTATGTTGAAGATGGTCACATTCGATTAAAAACACCAGCTAAGGTTCAGGTGGATTGCACGAATGCTGAGGTTAATTGTACAGACACAGTGATTAATGGTGATGTTCTTATTGATGGTTCGCTTACATGGACAGGAAATGCCACAGGTGCGGGTGGCGGCCCCGCACGATTTAGTTCGGGAATTGAAGCGACTAATGGGGAAATAACTCACAATGGAAAAAATATTGGTGACACACACACGCATAGTGGTGTTCAAACAGGGCCATCAAATACAGGTACATCAGAATGAAGGTTAGTTTAGATTTTTCGAATAGCGATATATCTCTTGATAATTCAGGAAGTTTAAAGCCTGTATCTGATTTAGAGCGCGTTCGACAAAAGATATTGCAACGTCTTCGTTTTTTTAAGAGGGATTGGTTTTTAAATATTAATGAAGGAATCCCATACAAAGAAGAAATTCTAACGCGTCCTGCAAATGCAGGGTTAGCGGCCAGTATTTTTAATAAAGAAATTTTACAAGAAGATGGTGTTACTGGAATTGGAAAAGTATCAACAAAAATTATCGATAGGACATTGCTCTATCAGGCGACAGTTCAAACAATATACGGCGATATTGAGGTGGAAATTTAATGGCTAAAATAACTGATACAGGCGTTCAAGCTACAAGCTTAGAAGGATATATTGAAAAACTTGAGGGTGCTTTCAAAAGTGCCTTTGGTGAAAATATAGATTTAGATAGCGAAACACCACAGGGACAAATCATTGGTATTTTAGCACAGTCATTATCTCAATCAGATGATGCGATAGTTGCTGTTGCGAGTGCGAATGATATTGATCAAGCTTATGGCTTGCAAATTGATGGAATTGCGAATGTTTTAGGTGTTTCAAGGCGCGATAAAGAAAGATCGCTTACACCTGTAATTTTGAACGGATTACCTTCAACGCTCATTCCTGCTGGGAGTAGAGCGAAAACACAAGATGGAGATATGTTTCAGTTGGATGAAGATGTTCAACTGGAGAGTAACGGGAGTGCAGCTGCAACGATGTATAGCGTTGAGGCTGGGGTTGTTCCAGCGGCAACAGGTGAGCTTTCACAAATTGTTGATTTAGTTCTAGGGTGGGAAACTGTTTTAAACACTGATGATGCGATATTAGGGCGAGATGTCGAACAAGATGCTTCTTATAGAACACAGTACAAGGCACAAAGAGAAAAAAACGCATTAACAATTGTTGGGTCTATTGTTGGTGCAATTAAACGTATAGAGGGTGTTTCTGATGTTATAGGGCGTGACAATGATAAAGGTGAGGATGTAACAGTTCAAAACTATACGATTCCGTCTCATTCTGTTGCGGTAATTGTCGATGGTGGTAGTGATAGTGAAATTGCGGATGCTATATATAAGAAAAAAACAGGCGGTGTTGGTACGTGTGGCGATACCACAATACCTGTTCGTGATGATGAGGGGTTTGATGTTGATATCAGCTTTACACGTGCAACATATGTTCCGTTCGTGAAATGAAATTATTTCGAGATTAAAAAACCCGCTAAAAATAGCGGGGGTATAGTGATAGGTTAGAAAGTTCTGAAATCTGACCATATTGACTAGCTAGAATTGATTAAACCGCTATCTTTATTGATGGCGGTTTTTTTCTTTGTGTATTAACGGTTTGAAGTGGTTTTATTGTTCGGTTTTTGCTACAAATAACCATGACAAAAGCACAATTAAAATTGAATATTGATAACGATATATCGAATGATAATGAGTGGTCAGATAGAGGTGATTATTGGTTAAAAAAGATAAATCCAATCCCACAATATACAGCTCGCAAACGCCGTATCATTCATAAACCTCTTATATTAAGTGGTCATGGTATCAAATTAAATATTGATAGAGATACATTACTTATTAAATGCGGCTTTACTCATTATCCTCAAATACGAGAAGAATACCGTTTCTTTCCAAATGATCGCCAATTACCCTCTCGTATTGTTATATTGGATGGTGACGGCAGTTTGAGTTTTAATGCCCTTCAATGGTTATCGGATCAAGGCGTGCCTCTTATTCAAATTGACTGGCAAGGTCATGTTTCATCCATTGGTAATACTTACTATGCCGCCGATACCAAATTGGTAAACCGGCAATTAGAAATCCAAGTAAAAGATAATGGTTTTGAATTTTCAAAATGGGTTGTTTTACAAAAAATTAAAAATTCATATCAAACAATTAAAAAAATATCTGATAATTGCGATACGGCAAAGCCAATATTGACAAAAATTAAAGAACAAGAAACTAAGATCAAAAATAATCCACCCTGTAACTTAGCTTCATTACTTGCAGTAGAGGGAATTGCGGCGGCGGCTTATTTTCGGTATTGGTACACCTTACCTCTTAAATGGCGTGGATTAAATCGCAAACATATTCCACCAGAATGGGAAAATATCGGTACGCGTATTGGATATGGTCGAGGTGGTAAAAGCAATCAATTAGCCAATCACCCTGTTAATGCCATTTTAAATTACGCTTACGCTATTCTTGAAAACCAAGTTCGAGGTTATGTTGTTGCCGCAGGGCTTGATCCCACCATTGGATATATGCACTCTAATACCAAAGATCGCACATCCCTTATATTTGATATTATGGAGCCATTGCGCCCTTTGATAGATCAACATATTTTAGAATTTGTTCTTAGCCGTACATTTGCACCAGACGATTTTACATTAAATAAAAATGGCGTATGCAGGCTACATCCTCAATTTGCGCGATATGTTGTGAAATTAATGTATGATATTCCTGAAATAAATACAGTAACAAATAAGGTTATTAAGCAATTAGTCGGTAAAAACATTCAAATCAATCTATAATTCCGTTATATTTTTAAAAAGAAAATAATAATAACGGTATTTTAAATTTGAATAATTATTTGCAAGATATAGAAAGTGCAAAAGAAATATTAGGGAGCGATATTTTAGAGTGCTTAAAAAATATATTTATTCATTTAGATAGTGAACCGCCGCGTGTTGAGAAAAAAAGATACCGTGCAAATAACCCCAAACATATGGTGTTGTTAGATACTTTACAGCATGAGTATCAATTTATTTATATTGAGCGAATTGAAAACAAAGATTTTTATTTATTAAAATCATATGCATTGCCTTTAATTGAAATAAATAAATCAAAAGCTTTATTAAAGGCTATGTCTGAAATATATTCACTGCTTCCTGATTTATATAAAAAACGCCTTGATGATTCTGTATCGATTGATGAATTATTTAAGATATCTAATTTGAAAAAAGATATATTTTTAGAGGCATTATTTTATCTTTTTGAGTACCACCACATTTGGACGGGAAAAACTTTAGATTTTCCCTATAAAAAGGACTCAAGTTTTCAAATTTCTGAACAAGTGCTTTTAAAAGAGTTTTTAGAAACAGCAACCGACTATTATCGGTGGAATATTTTGAATAAAAAACAAAATGCTCCCCTTCCTGATAAAGAGCCATATATTACACGAGGTCGCCCCTCAAAAAAGGTGATGATCGAAGATGCGTTTAAAAAATTAGATGCTGACGGAAAAATAATACGCGATCACTCCATTCAATCTCATTACTCACATATTCGTAATGCTATAGAGATATTGTATCCTGATGCTAACGACAAAGGACTATCTGACGAAACTATAAGGCGAACTATTCGTAAATATTTTTAAAAAACCATCCTCAAAAATACCCTCAAAATTATTTCTATTTTTGTGACATTTATCGAGGTTTATATCTGATTTACTTTTGATTCTTGAATGAGAATTAAAGGTTAATTATGACGGTAAAAACAAAATCCAAGGGTAAAAAACGCGATTACGCCGCAGAATATAAAAGACGCATTGCACGTGGTACGGCGAGAGGATTATCTCTATCGCAAGCGCGAGGACATCCTAAAGCCAATGAAAACTATGTTGGTAAGTCTAAACCGATTGCCGATAATAAATTACAAATCAGTTTGAAATCTTTACGCGAGGGTAATTCTTTATCGGACGCCGCAAAAGAAATCCGTGTATCACCGCAACGATTACGCAACCAAGCTAGACAATTAGGAGCAATTCGTAAAAAGGGCAACCGTTGGATTGTAAAAAACACCCTACCTCGCAAAATGCTTATTTATAGCGATGGTGAAGCGACACCTATAATCATTGATAAGTTTCATTATGCCTCTAAGTTAGGGCGTTATATGGCGGGCGTTAAAAGATTTTTACGCACGAATGATATTAAACATTTAAAGCCATTTATCGGCAAATCTATCAAAGATCAAAAAAACAAAATCTATATTTTTGAAACAAATCCAAATTCACTCTATCGCATTGCGACGAGTGGCAATGAATCATTTGAACAAGTTTATCGCATCATTATTTAGAAGGAGAAAAAACATGAATGATAAAGAAGCACGTAAACAAAAACGCCTTGAAACTTTAGGCTCTAATTATCCCACTTGCATTATATGCGGTGAAGATAGTTGGGAGTGCCTTGAGCAACATCATATTGCAGGTCAACATTATGGTGATGATCTATGTAACGTATGCCGCAATTGTCACCGTAAATTAAGCGATTCACAATATGATCATCCCAAGAAAATAAGTGCCGAAAATATAACACTCGAAAATATTGGACATTTGTTAATTGGGCTTGCTGATTTTTTCGAACTCTTAGTTGAACGATTAAAGGAATACGGACAATATTTAATCCAAAGCGCACAAGATCGGTTACATTATGGGTAATCAAAATATTCCGATAAGTGAAGATTTGCCAATTGCGTTGCGTGCCTATGTCACAAAAAATGATCCAATAACAGCCGCGTCACCGACGACACAGAAGAAATCCGCGCGCAAACGACCCGAACCATCTTGTTGGACATTAATCTTTGATACTGAAACTACAATTGATGCGTCACAAAAATTGCGATTTGGAACATATCAAGTGCGTAAAGGTGACGTGATAACGCATAAAGGTATTTTTTACGATGAAGACGTTTTAACAGAGGGTGAAATTAGAACCCTTAAAGAATGTGCAACGCAAAATAATTTAACTATTTTGACGGTTGCTGAATTTATCAAAAAGATATTTTTTGGTGTTGGTTATAAATATCGCTCTCGTATTGTTGGATTTAATTTACCTTTCGATATTTCACGTTTGGCAATTGATCATGCCGAGGCACGAACAACAAAACACAATAAATTAATGCAGGGTGGATTTACGTTTAAATTAATCGAGAATGATTTTTATCCAAGGGTACAAATCAAGCATATGTCCGCGCGTAATTCATTTATTCAATTTACAACACCCAAAGGACAAAGAACATCAAAACCCAATCGCAAGAAAAAACGAAAAAATCCTATTCGCCGTGGCTTTTTTATTGATGTTAAAACATTAGCGGCGGCATTGACCAGTCAATCACATACACTTGATTCATTGGCTAAATCTTTGAGTGTTGATGCATTGAAACAATTAACGGATGATCACGGCAAAGCACTAACAGCCGATTATATCGAATATGCGGTGCGCGATACTGAAACAACTTGGCAATGCTATACAAAGCTTCAAAAGCTCTATGATTTACATGGATTGAAATTGACGTCATCACATAATATTCATAGCGAGGCCAGTTTGGGCAAAGCCTATTTACGCGATATGGGCATTCAACCATGGCAAAAAATGCAACCTGATTTCCCTGATGATCTTATTGGGAACATCATGAGTTCTTATTTTGGTGGGCGTTCGGAAGTGCATATTCGAAAAACACCAACGCAAATTCTATATTGTGACTTTCTATCCATGTATCCAACAGTTTGCACACTCATGGGGTTATGGCGATTTGTAACATCACAAGGCATGAATTATTATGACAGCACGATAGAAACAAAAACATTCTTTAATGATTTTAAAATATCCGATTTACAAAATCCTGATACGTGGAAATTATTAACCACGCTTGTTAAAATTAAGCCTGATAGTGATATATTTCCTGTACGTGCAAAATATGGTGGCGATGCTCAATATACAATCGGATTAAACTATTTAACGAGTGATGAAAATTTATGGTTTACGCTTGCTGATTGTATTTCATCTCAGATTTTAACAGGGAAAACACCTGAAATAATAAAAGCAATTTCATTCACACCGTGTTCACCGCAAGAAGACTTGAAATCTATTTGTGTTGCAGGTAATCAAGATTATATCGTGAACCCTTATGAAGACGATCTTTTCAAAACGACTATTGATTTGCGAAGTGCGGTTAAAGACAAAATCAAAACAGCAACGCCATTTGAGAAAGATATTTTAGATAATCAGCAACAGGCACTTAAAATTTTGGCCAATGCGACAAGTTACGGTATTTTTGTTGAATTAAATGTTGAAGAAGAAAAGTTAAAGCAGAAATTAATCTGTAACGGTTATAACGGCACTCCAAACCATTTAGAAAAGAATAAGTTTGAAAAAGCAGGGACATTTTTTCATCCTCTTTTAGCGACATTAATAACGGGCGCGGCACGTTTGATGCTTGCAACAACGGAACATCTAGCGATTGAGGCGGGTTTAGATTGGGCATTTTGTGATACCGATAGTATGGCCTTGGCAAAACCCCATAACATGACACAAGATGATTTTTATAATCGATCCTTTTCAATTTCGGAATGGTTTACGCCTTTGAATCCCTATTCAAAAAATAAATCACCACTACTTAAAATCGAAGATTATAATTATAGCCGAGATAATAAGGATGATTTAGAGCCTCTTTATTGTCATGCCGTATCATCCAAAAGATACGCATTATATAATTTAGATAACAACGGGAAACCTGTTTTAAGAAAGGTATCATCCCATGGATTAGGCCATTTAATCGCACCCTATCAAAGCCCTGATATTAAAAATTTAGAAGATGCTCAACCATGGCAACAAGATTTATGGTTTGAAATTATTAGTGCCTCACTTGGAAATAGACATCCTGATTATCAAAGTCTGAAAAACTTCAATACACCTGCTGTTAGCCGATATGGTGCAACAAAACCCATATTAGAGAGATGGTTTAATATTTATAACGCCGATAGGAGTTATAATGATCGTGTTCGCCCTTTTAATTTTTTACTGTGCATGCAATCAGATAGGCATTTAAAAACAATCAAACCAGTTTCGTTAACAACGGTGCTCTTTTGTCTGATGAACAAAAGAAAGAATTAGAAAACTTAAGCAACAGATTATCAGAATTGGCTGTTAAATTTCGTGAGAATGTCACGCGTGCAACTAACGATACATTGATAGCAGTTAAATCACTAGAAGAGCTAGACGGCATTCCGAGTGATGTAATTGATAGAGCGAAAGAACGTGCAACAGATAATGAGAAAGATGGTTGGCTATTTAATTTACAACCCTATGACTACTTAGAAATAATGGGCAATGCGACCAATAGAAGCCTTAGAGAAAGAATGTGGAGAGCTTATTCCACACGTTGCAATGATGGTGAATTCGATAATAATGAAATTTTAAAAGAGATAGCATCTATTCGCAAGAAAAGTGCAAACCTAAAGGGATTTAAAACGCATGGTGACTATGCAATGGATGATCGCATGCTTGAATCACCTCAAGCCATTATAGATTTTGTTGAAGAAATGTATCCTTATGCCGTTAATGCAGCGAAATCAGAGATATCTGAATTGGCAGATTTTGCAAAATCCCAAGATGGTTTAGAAGTATTCGAGCCATGGGATATGAGTTATTATTCAAAGCTTCATACAAAAGAAAACTACGATTATGACGCCAATGATATGAAGCCTTATTTAGAGTTAGAATCAGTCAAACAAGGTTTATTTGGTTTACTAAACGATCTTTATGGCATTCGTTTTGTTCAAAACGATGATTATTCAACTTTAGAGAGTCAGCAAGACATAGTTACTTATGACGTTTATGATGAAGACGGTAGTATTATTGGTAATATTGCTATGGATTTATTTGCCCGTGATCATAAAAAGGTTGGGGCGTGGGCTTATCAAATCGCTGGACACTATGAAACATTAGATGGGAAAACGAACCTTCCAGTTGCGGATATAAATATGAATATATCTAAACCGAGTGAAGGTGAGCCTATTTTATTAACTGTAGGTCAAGCGAAAACATTATACCATGAAATGGGACATGGTTTACACACGCTTCTCAGTAAATCAAGATTTCACAGTTTGAGCGGCACATCGGTACCATGGGATTTTGTTGAACTGCCTTCTCAAATAATGGAAAACTGGCTTGATGATGTTGAGTATGTGCAATCAGTCGCTAAGCATCATGAAACTGGTGAAACCATACCGTTAAAATTATTAAGATCAAGAGAAGAGGCACAAAAGTCAGGGAACGCTATCGGTACGGTAAGGCAACTACAATTAATTGAAACCGATTTGGCTTGGAATTATTATACACCAAGTCCCGAAAGTGGTGCATATGATATAGAGCAATCAATAAAGTCTCGTGCTGCTCTTATGCCATCATATGGGGCATGCACTACCACATCATTCGCGCATATTTTTGCGGGTGGATATGCTTGTGGTTATTATTCTTACATGTGGTCATCTGTTTTAGATACTGCTGCATTCAAGGTATTTGAACAGTCTGGGTTAAGAAGTCGAGATGCAGGACAAAAATTTAGAGAAGATATCTTATCTAAGGGTGCGACTATATCTCCATTAAATCAATTTCAAAATTTCACAGGTAAGCTACCAGATACAACTGCATTACTTGAGAAAAGAGGTTTGTTAATAGCTGATAAAAAACAAAAGCCTTTATCACGAACCTTGAAGATTACTTAATCTTTATAAAGAAAAAACCGCTATCATTCTGATAGCGGTTTAATCAATTCTAGCTAGTCAATATGGTCAGATTTCAGAACTTTCTAACTTATCACTATACCCCCGCTAAAAATAGCGGGTTTTAGAATTCTTATATAACCAAAGGTTAAATTAAGCAGCTTGTAGATTTACCGCAGAAGTTTTGCCTTTTGCAGGGTCATTTTGAAGTTCAAAAGAAAGCTTTTGATTATCTTCTAAAGATTGCATGCCTGCTGCTTGAACTGCAGAAATATGTACGAATACATCTTGTCCGCCTTCATCAGGTGTAATGAACCCGTAACCTTTTGTTGAATTAAACCATTTTACTGTACCTGTTGCCATGAGAAGATCTCCTTTGTTGGCTGTTTCATATTAAGCACTGATAGTCGTTATGGGCGTAGTCGGTGCTTAATTAAAAAATAATCAAAAAAGGCACGTGGTCGTCATGGCGTCTATCAAACGCAATTTGACTATGACAGGTTATCCACACGGATGCAAATTTTTAAATTTGACATTTAGATAAAAATAAATTATACATAATAATATGATCAATGTTTCGCAAATATTTAAAGATGGTGTAAATTTTATTGGAGGGCTGGTTGGGCAACCACGTCGAGACTTGCAACGATCTGTTGATGTGTTGTGCAAAACAATCGCGTTTGGTCATAGTGGAAATAATGCTATGCGTACTCGTACCTATCAAACCCTACAAAGAATGATGGAAGAGGCCATGTTATTGGGAAATGATAATAGTTCAACATGGTCTGGCTTTTTAAACTTATTAGATAAATCTTCCTCAAAGGTTCAAGAATATTATAAAGCAGATGCAGATGTTCTAAAACAAATTTCATTAATATCATCGAATATACGTGGGATAGTAGAAAGAAATCCTGAGTTGGAAAACTGTGTTGTTGATTTGGGAAATAATAGCCTTCATTCTGCAGGTTTTCATGCTTTTATTAATAACGCGGTTTCTCCGTTCGAATTCGGTCGCATGATGTACCCTCAAAAAAATACAAGATTATCCTATCAAGCCTAAATTTCTAAAACTCATATGACCACTGCGTGAAATAATAAGGTGATCATGGATTTCAATTCCTAAGGGTTTTCCGGCATCGATTAATAAATTTGTAACGGTAATATCGTCACCTGAAGGTGTTGGATCGCCGCTGGGGTGATTATGGATGAGGACGAGGGAGGTCGCACCCAAGTTCATGGCCTTTTTCATGATTTCACGGATATAGACATTGGCGGCATCAACGGTCCCTGATGCGTGAACTTCTTTATGAATGAGGGTGTTTTTGCGATTAAGGTACAGGATATAAAATTTTTCTATATCGTCTTCGGCCATGGTTGCATGACAATAATCAAGCAAACGATCCCAATTGTTGAGAATCGGTTTGTTTATTAGATCATTAGACATGCCACGCGTGTGTAGAGCGTGGATAGATTTTATAAATATTGCAGTATTTTCGGAGATACCTTTTATAGTGCACAGGTCTTCAATTTTTGCGGCAAACATTTTGTGGATCGTGCCAAATTGAGCGAGAAGGTCTTTCGCAATTGGTTTCACATCTTTGCGTGGAATGGCGGTAAAAAGGAGTAGTTCTAATAACTCATAATCGGCCAATGCGGTGTCACCACCATCTTGAAATCGTTGGCGGAGGCGATCGCGATGACCCGTATGGTGTGGTTTATCCCTTGATGTCATAAGGTGGCTTTGTATATCCCGCAGGTGAGAGTGTGAATATTTCATACCCATCGGCGGTTACGGCGAGGGTGTGTTCGAATTGCGCTGAAAGTTTACGATCACGTGTGACGGCGGTCCACCCATCATCCAAAATCTTTGCGTCAAATTTACCTTCGTTAATCATCGGTTCGATGGTGAACATCATGCCTTCTTCTAATACCGTTCCTTGGCCGGGTTTACCAAAATGAACAACGCTTGGCGGTTCATGAAATTGTGTTCCAATACCATGTCCGCAAAAATCACGAACCACGGAAAAACGTTCTGGTTCGGCGATCGACTGAATCTTGTGGCCAATGTCACCCAGTGTGATGCCAGGTTTAACCATTTCGATAGATTCTATAAGGCATCGGTATGTGACATCCATGAGACGTTTAGCCTTTATGGAAGGCTCACCAACCGTATACATGCGGGATGTGTCGCCAAACCACCCATCGACAATTGCAGTGACATCAATGTTTAAAATATCACCTTTTTTTAATTTTCTTTCACGGGAAGGGATACCGTGACAAATAACATTATTGATCGAAATACATGATGACTTGGGATATCCTTTGTATCCTAATGTGGCAGGAGTTGCGCCATTGCGTGTGATGAAGCTATGGATGAGGTCATCCAGTTCTTCTGTGCTTACGCCCTCCACAACATGTGGTGTGATAAAATCGAGCGTTTCGGAGGCTAATTTTCCGGCCACACGCATTTTTGCAAATCCTTCTTCGGTATGTAGCGGGATGCCTTCTGCGTTTCTTTTTGGTTCGTATGTCATGAAACGCAGTATCGGAAATTATAAGTTGTAAGTCAAAGAGTTTGATTAATCCTAAAGAGCTAATTCAACACGTTTGTGTCCAAGAGCTGTGGCTGTCGGACGAGGATCAATGGTGTAATTATCAATATGAGATAACAGGCGCCCCCGTGTGACCGCATCAACGTTTGCATTCATAATGGCATTGCGTGTTATTTGTAGGTGGTCAGAGGTTTCCGTTACACCAGCTTTATGAGACATGGAGTATTCTTTACCAATATTTGTATTCATCAAAAGAGGGTTATCTGATCCTAAACATACTGGAATGCCCGCATCTATAAGTGTTTTTATTGGGTGCTCTTCGGCTTGTTCATAATATGGGCGTAAATCACGGTCAATTGTAATAAAGCGATCGCTTGTTGTTGCCTTGATAATGTTACCTGATTTTAAAATTTTTGTTTCTTGTGGTAGGCCGATACGTTTGTTTGCAGAAATACAAAGTTCCATACAAATTTGTCGCTCTGCAAATTCGCGCATGAGGTCAGAGGACATATGAATGAGTACACCGTGACCAACGCGTAAACGGCGCTGATCGCTAGGATTGATATTCCATGCTTCTTCAGGAATTGAGTCTAAAAAATCGACAGCATTGTGGAGTTGTTGTTCCGCCACATGAGGTGTTAGACCAAATCCTGCATCCCAGGCCATATGTAGAGATTTTTTAAAGTCGGAAAAACGATTTACACCTTCATCCCCAACCAAGCCAAAACCTGTAATAAGTGGATATTTTTCTTTTATTTTTGCGAGAGATTTAACTGCTTCTTCGGCTTTTTCTGCACCACTATTGCGTAGTGATGTGACAACAATGCGGGATTCAATACCCATGTTATGACGAGCAGCTTCTATTCCTGCCGAAACGGCCTCCATCTGTGATTCAAATAGAGCACCTTCACGGAAAGAATTTGATATTTCGGCATAAACGGCGCCTTCACGCGCAATACGTTGTAAATATTGTTGGACGGTATCGGCAAGTTCTTGTGGTGTTTTTGTCATGTCACGGCAATTTTCGTATGTGCCATGAAATTCGGTTAGGTTTTGATAATATCGTTTTTCACGGTTGACCATAAAATCGAGTTCGAGAGGGGTTCTACGTTTTTTTACGCGGCGTTTAAATCCTTCATCGGATAATGCGAGCGAGATATGGACATGCATTTCTGCTTTTGGAACTGTGTAATGAACTCTTGGCATTTTGACTTTTTCGAACACCTCTGTAACCATTTTTATAATCCCTGTATTTAATTTTATTTTAGGATTATGTTTAAACTATATTTTATATTATGTCATCCATAATTTGGTGCGGATTGCATTGATGCCAAATCGTGGACGTGGCTTTCTTTTAACCCTGCGTTACTAATGCGTACAAATTCAGCGCGTTGTGGCATGTGTGCAATTGTTTGTGCGCCGATATATCCCATGCCTGAGCGTAATCCACCAACAAGTTGATATAAAATATCAGATGTAGAACCTTTGGCTTTTGTTAATCCTTCGACACCTTCGGCGACAAGTTTGTTCGCCTCGGAATTGTTTCTTTGGAAATAACGATCGGCGGAACCTTCTTGCATGGCGCCGATGGATCCCATTCCACGATAGGCCTTATATTTTTCACCATTAATTGAAATTATCTCTCCGGGGGACTCATTTGTTCCGGCCAATAATGATCCAACCATCACTGCATCTGCCCCTGCGGCCAATGCCTTCACAATATCACCTGAATGGCGTAACCCACCATCGGCGATAACGGCAACGCCTTTGTTTTTTGCTACGGATGCAACATTCATAACCGCGCTAAGCTGTGGGACACCCACACCGGCAACAATACGTGTTGTGCAAATTGATCCGGGACCAATACCAACTTTAACGGCATTCACGCCAAGATCGATGAGTGCCTCGGCTGCTTTTGCCGTGGCAATGTTACCTGCACATAATGTTAAGTCGTCTGATAATGAACGAACGGTTTCAACTTGATTTAAAACAGCTTTAGAGTGGCCGTGAGCTGTATCGATCACGAGCATATTAACGCCAGCGTCAATGAGTGCTTTTGCACGATCAAGCTGTGCAGGGTTAGACCCTATTGCGGCGGCAGATTGGTGACCATTATCATTTAATTTTTTGATTATGTCCGCTTGTGTTTCTATCTCCATATTGCGGTGTAAAACCGCAATTCCACCATTATCCGCCATGGCAACACCCATGTCATATTCAGATACCGTATCCATCGCGGCGGATAGGATTGGAATATTAAGTGATAAAGATTTAGATAGTGATGTTTGTGTTGATACTTGGTCAGGCGTCACACATGTATCTTGCGGTGTTAGTAGGACATCGTCATAGGTTAGGGCTTCTGTAATAACGGGGGGAGTGTATGTATTGATATGTTCCATGATGTAAACTATACAAGCACACAAAAAAAATCAATATAATAAAAACATTGAATTGTCATATTTTTTTACCGTACATTAAAAATAAAAAGGTTGAATATGGGACAGGTTATTAATGTAAAGGCATTGTTTAGGGCACGAGCAAGAGCATTACAAGATTATCGTGTAAATTGTGTGGCCAATATACAAGATTATATGTTTTTGAAATTGGCAAAACCAAATTCAAGTGAAACTATCATGACAGTAGCGGTTCCGCTTAGTAAGTATTCTGATGTTCATTTTCTACAAGGGGATATGGTTCGATTAAGGCTTACAAGTGAATTGGTTGGATTAATGAGCGGTAAAACACCCCATAGAATTGTTTCGTATATTGAAAAATTAGGAGGTGAGTTACATGAACACCCATTAAGACAGAGAGTGAATTCTTTATGAGTGAAAAAGACGAAACAGATATTGTGAAACTAGCTGATAGATTTGCCTCAAAGGGAAATCGATGGCTTCGCATTACTGTTGATGATATTCAATATATATCCCCACGAAGTAGATGCGTTGTAATTGTTGGAACGATTTCAGGGCAGGGGGCACATCATGACCTCTCGGATATATCTGGTATTGCAGTTGGTAAAGATAGTTTAAAAGAGGATTCTTTTGTTAATTCTCTCAATAAAGGCGATATAATTAAATTTCAAACCAACATGGAAAAAATGTTGGGTGATATAGATCCTGATGGCCATGGCGTTACGTATCTGAACTCAACGAAGGTTCGTAACATTCAAGAACAGTCACCTGACATGCAGGCAACTGTCGTTACTCTTTTTCCTTAGAATAATATGGCTTTAATCAGTTAGATCTTCCCAAAATTCTTTAACTTTATTCAAAAATCCAGATGATTCAGGTGAGTTTTTGGACGGATCTTTACCACCAAAACCTTTCAAAACATCTTTTTGCTTACTCGATAAATTTACAGGTGTTTCAACAAAAATTTCGATATAGGCATCACCACGTGATGAAGAATGCAGAACGCTCATTCCTTTACCTTTTAAGCGGAACTGTTGTCCTGTTTGTGTTCCTGCGGGTATTTTAACCTCGGCCTTACCACCTTCTATTGTAGGTACGTTAACCGATCCACCCAACGCAGCATCTGTCATTGCAACGGGAACGCGGCAATAAAGGTTTGATCCTTCGCGTTGATAAAATTTATGTGATTTGATACTTACCAAAACATACAAATCGCCGGATGGGCCACCTTTTAATCCTGCTTCACCTTCATTGTTTAGGCGAATGCGACGACCATCTTCTATCCCTGCTGGGATATTGACCTTTAATGTTTTTGATGTGCGCATGCGACCTTCACCAGAACATGAACCACATTTATCTTTGATGGTTTCACCGGCGCCACTACATGTTGGACAAACGCGTTCAACGGTAAAGAAACCCTGTTGTGCGCGAACGCGACCCGCGCCATTACATGAACCACATGTTTGTGGTTTTGTTCCTGGTTTCGCACCGTCTCCTTTACATGTACCGCATGATTCCCATGTTGGAATGCGGATTGTTTTTTCCGCGCCTTTAAAGGCTTCATCCAATGAAATATCCATTGAATATTGCAAATCATTTCCGCGCGCGGCACCACCACGTTGTTGTCCACCGCCACGACCACGGCCGCCCATCATATCACCGAACATTTCTTCGAATATGTCCGAAAAACCTGCGCCTTGACCGCCTGTACCAAATCCAAAATCGGAAAAACCACCACGACCTGCGCCGCCACCCATACCACCTTTAAAGGCATCCTTGCCATAAGCATCGTACGCGGCACGTTTTTGATCGTCTTTTAAAACGTCATAGGCTTCATTGATTTCTTTAAATTTCGCTTCTGCGCCTGAATCCTTGTTGGTGTCAGGGTGATATTTCATTGCCTTCTTGCGATAAGCTTTTTTCAGTTCATCTGCGCTGGCGCCTTTTTTTGCACCAAGAATATCGTAGTAATCGTCAGACATTTTTATTCATTCTCCACTTTTTATTTGGACGCGCCAAATAGATTATCAAGTGCCTGCATAAAGGATCGTAGTGGACGATTGTCATTCATAACCTTGTTTTGGTTTATAATGATTGAACGTTTTTGTACGGATAATTGATGATTGTATCGTGACCTTGCATCAGGTGTTTTTACATTTTCGTACGCTTGTTGCAAAAGTTTGAAATTGCGATTGGCAATTGATGCTTTTCCATTATGTGCGTGACGATCGGGATGCCATGCCATGGCCAATTTACGATACGCCGTTTCAACATCTTTTTGAGATGATTGAGGGGTAATATTTAAAATATCGTAACTGGTCAAAGATTTTTTCATCAACATATATCCTTAGTAGGCGATTCAAGGTGTATTATGGAATACACCTTGAAAAGTTATACAGAAAAAATCTGTATCTATTTTTTATCGTCTTCAACTTCGGTAAAATCGGCATCAACAACATCATCTTCTGATGCTTTTGTTTCGTCGCCTGTTTCACCTTCTGGTGTTTCACCGTTTGCCGCGGCTTCTTCTTGTGCCTTACGGTATGCCATTTCACCAAGTTTCATTGAAGCCTGAGCCAACGCATTTGTGCTTTCTGTTAGCTCTTCAGACGTTGCATCTTCTTTTTCAAGAAGAGCTTTTGTTTCGGCAATTGCCGTTTCAATCGCTTCTTTATCTGCGGCTTCAACGTCATCACCAAATTCTTCTAATGATTTTTCAGTTGAATTGACCATTGATTCGGCTTGGTTACGAGCTTCAACACCTTCACGTTTTTCTTTATCTGCTTCGGCGTTTGCTTCCGCATCCTTTACCATTTGGTCGATATCCGCATCGGACAATCCACCACTTGCTTGGATTTGGATTTGTTGCTCTTTGCCTGTTGCTTGATCTTTCGCAGAAACAGAAACAATACCGTTGGCATCAATATCAAATGTTACCTCGATTTGTGGAACACCACGTGGTGCAGGTGGAATACCAACAAGGTCAAATTGACCAAGGTTTTTGTTATCCGCGGCCATTTCACGTTCCCCTTGGGCAACACGAATTGTCACGGCGTTTTGGTTGTCTTCTGCTGTTGAATAAACCTGAGATTTTTTCGTTGGAATTGTTGTGTTACGGTCGATCATACGTGTGAACACACCACCCAATGTTTCGATACCAAGTGATAATGGCGTCACATCCAAAAGAAGAACATCTTTAACATCACCTTGTAAAACACCACCTTGAATTGACGCACCGTTGGCAACAACTTCATCAGGGTTCACACCTTTATGTGGTTCTTTACCAAAGAAGTCTTTTACCGCTTCGATAACTTTTGGCATACGTGTCATACCACCAACCATGACAACATCATCAATTTCGGCGGCTTTTAAACCTGCGTCTTTTAATGCGGCTTTCATTGGTTCGATTGAACGTTTGATCAAATCTTCAACAAGTGATTCTAATTTTGCACGGCTTAATTTGATGTTCAAATGTTTAGGGCCTGATGCATCTGCTGTAATAAATGGCAGGTTCACTTCTGTTGAAGTTGTAGAAGAAAGTTCAATCTTTGCTTTTTCTGCCGCTTCTTTCAAACGTTGAAGAGCCATTTTGTCTTCACGAAGGTCAACAGATTGTTCCTTTTTGAATTCATCAGCCAAGAAATCAATGATGCGTTCATCAAAATCTTCACCACCAAGGAATGTATCACCATTTGTTGCCTTTACTTCAAAAACACCATCTGAAATGTCGAGGATAGAAACATCAAATGTACCACCACCAAGGTCATAAACCGCGATTGTTGTATCTGTGTTTTTATCCAAGCCATAGGCCAATGCCGCTGCTGTTGGTTCGTTGATAATACGTTCAACTTCTAAACCAGCGATTTTACCCGCATCTTTTGTTGCCTGACGTTGTGAGTCGTTAAAGTACGCAGGAACCGTAATAACGGCCTTTGTTACCTTTGAACCTAAATGTGCCTCGGCAGTTTCCTTCATTTTTTTCAAAATGATCGCGGAAATTTGTGAAGGTGAGAATGTGTCACCATCGATCTCAACCCATGCATCACCATTTTTCGCCTTAACGATTTTGAATGGTGCATTTTTTGCCATTTTTTGAACTTCGGCATCATCAAACTGACGACCGATTAAACGTTTAATACCATATAATGTTTTTTCAGGGTTTGTAACCGCCTGGCGTTTTGCGGGCATCCCTGCGATTCGCTCTTCACCTTCTGTGAACGCAACATATGATGGTGTTGTGCGTGCGCCTTCTGCATTTTCAATAACGCTGGCCTTGTCACCATCCATTACGGATACACAAGAGTTTGTTGTTCCTAAATCAATTCCGATAATTTTACTCATAGTTTTTTCTCCTTATAATATAAGCAAGTTTTACATGTTTCGAAGCCCTCAACAGAGGCGCCTCATATATAGGATATTGTTTTAAGCCCAATGGCGCCTAAAATCAATAATCTTATAATAAGAATATATTCCTTTATTTGTTTGTTGTCAATGATTTTTGAGGGACGTCTTTACCCCATACTTTTGCAACGGTTTGGTCGCGTCCACAATTCCAGCGATAGAATTTATAACGCACAGGATTCTTCTTTGAATAATCTTGATGATAATCTTCTGCGGCGGTGAACGGTGCATCGTCAACGATGTCTACATTAACTGGTTTTCCTAAAATGTCGGCTGTTTCTGCGTTCACGCGCATTGCGATTTTACGTTCCTCGTCATTTTTTACAAACACGGCGGGGCGGTACCCTGCGCCACGGTCACAAAATTGTCCGTCACCGTCCGTTGGGTCGATATGGCGCATGTGATATTCAAGGATATCTTTATAGGATAATTTTTCTGTATCATAGGTTACCTGAATCACCTCTATATGTGGTGTTTTGTACCCACCCGATAATTTGTTGTAATTTTGATATGTTGGGGCAGGGCGATCACCACCCGCGTATCCAGATACGGCATCAATGATACCATCGAGTTTTTCAAAATCTGTTTCGATACACCAAAAACATCCGCCGGCCAGTGTTGCCGTTGCTGTTTTTCCTTTTGCAAATGAAGAAGTCGTTGCCATCATAATCACCATTGATATTCCTAAAAATTTGAAAATCGAACGCATAAAAAATATCCTTTTAATTTATTATTTTAAAAGGATACTTATATATTAAGGCGATGTTATGGCGTTGGTTAAAACCAAAAACGAACTGTTCTTGTTCTGACATGATCCCTAGGATAGCTTGTGCGGCTTGTATGAAAAATGATTGGCGCAATGGCTCCGTAAAAAATATTAGTTAGTTTATCTTTCATCGTTCGTTCCTGTTGTTGAGTGAGGTGAATAATGTCGCATGTTTTATAACCAAGAAATATTTTTTCTTTATCTGTGAATTCGTAACTTTCAATGGAAACGTTTTGTTGATCAATGAATTCACGAATGGAATTCCTTTGTGCATTCATCCAGTAATCCTCTGGGCGACATTTTGGAAACTTATGTTTTTTTAATAGGGCTAGGGGATTGAAAAGATTTACTATAGATAGTGCAAAATCTGTGTTCAACTTCCTTTTAAATAAAGTGTTTGTGCGAGATTGTATTTCATCCCAGCAGTCGGGATGAAATTCTTCTAAATGTGAAACTAGTTCAGCGACGAGGGATGTTAATGTATCATCATGTTTATCGCTGAATGTGTTATGTATCATTATGCCTGTGTATCAACTTTGTGTTCTGTTGTACCAGCCTTAGCAACGCCAACACGCGCAGGGCGTAAGAGGCGATCGTTAAGAACGTATCCTGCTTCTAGTAATTGTATAATTTCACCAGCCTGTTTACCTGGTGTTTCTGCCTCAAACATTACTTCGTGGAAATTAGGGTCAAATTTTCCTTCGGTGGGTTCAATTTTTTTAATGCCTTGTTTCTCAAAATTGGACAACATCACACGTTCTGTCGCGGCCACACCGTCATATAATGTTTTAACCGTTTCATCGGCTAATTGATCTTCGCTAATCGCGTCTAATGCGCGGCGTAAATTGTCGGCGATGTCTAACATGTCTTTTGCGAATGATGACACAGCGTATTTCTTTGTGTCTTCTTGCATTTTTTCACCGCGCTTGCGTGTGTTTTCGGCCTCGGCCAATGCACGCATCATTTTGTCACGCATGTCGTTACAGTCGTTTTCCAATTTAGCGATTAATTGTGCATCTGCATTTTGATTAAGTTCTTCTTCAGTGTTCAGGTTTTCAACATTGTCAGTTTCTGACATGTTTTCGTTTTCTGGTGTTTGGTTTTCGGCTGCGTTTTCAGTCATCATCTATTCCTCGATTAATCTTTGTTACGGAATATAATCATGCTTTGTGAATTTGGCAAGATTATGTATGGTGACAAAAATAATAAAAACAAAAAGGAATAATCTATGTCTCGCCCATCATCCCGTTCAAATGACCAAATGCGTGAAATTTCAATTGAAACAAATGTTACAAAGCACGCCGAAGGATCATGCATGATTAAATGTGGTGATACGCATGTGTTGTGTACGGCCTCTGTGGAGGAAAAAGTACCTGGTTGGATGCGCGGAACAGGTAAAGGTTGGGTCACGGCGGAATATGGCATGTTACCCCGCTCAACGCATAGCCGTATGGACCGCGAGGCGGCACGTGGAAAGCAATCTGGGCGTACACAAGAAATTCAACGTCTTATCGGTCGTGCCCTGCGCGCCGTTGTTGATATGGATAAATTGGGTGAACGTCAGGTTAAAATTGATTGTGATGTTATTCAAGCTGATGGTGGTACACGCACGGCGTCGATTACAGGTGCATATGTCGCATTAATGTTGGCGGTTAAACATTTGCAAACAATTGGTTTGTTGAACGAAAGTCCCGTCATTGATTCTATCGCCGCAATTTCATGTGGAATTTACAAGGGCAAAAGTGTTCTTGATCTTGATTATATCGAAGATTCAAATGCCGAAGCCGACAGCAATTTTGTCCTGACAGGTAAGGGCGGTATTGTCGAAGTGCAAGCCACAGCCGAAGAGTTCGCATTTAGTGATGAGCAGTTCATGGAGTTAATGTCTCTTGCGAAAAAAGGATGTGCAGAATTGACTGAAATTCAAAAAAGCGCTTTGTAAAATTAGGCAGGGAACGAAAGTTTTGTGGTATAGTGATTATATCGAATACCACAAAACCATTATTTTGTGAGTAAGGATTGTACAGAAGGCTTATAAAAATAAACACCTAAGTCGTTTAAGTCGGAATCAATAAAATCTATAGGTTATAAGAATAAAAACGACTTAATTAAGTCGTTTTATCGCATCGTAACCAGCTCTTCTGCGCTGGTCGGGTGAATGCCGATGGTTTCATCAAATATGGCCTTTGTCGCGCCGGCCTTAATCGCCACGCCAAACCCTTGTAACATTTCGGGGCTATCCAAACCAACCATGTGGATACCTAAAACTTTATCGGTTTTATTATCGACAATCATTTTTATGAATGTGCGTTCATCCCGTTTGGATAGGGTGTGAACCATGGGTTTAAAATCCGATTTGTAAACGGTGATATTATGACCTTGTGCGCGGGCTTGTGCTTCGCTCAGGCCAACCGTTCCAATATTGGGCCGTGAGAACACCGCCGTTGGAATATTATCATAGGATGGGGCAGGGCGATCAATATTGCCAAACATTGTGTCGGCCAACCAGTGTCCCTCTTTAATCGCGACAGGAGTTAGTTCAACACGACCTGTCACATCACCCACGGCATAGATGTTATCGGTTGATGTTTGGTATCCATCATTCGTTTTGATCGTGCCATTGGCGTTTAATTCAACATTCGCGGCTGATGGATTGAGGTTATCTGTTTTTGCCACACGGCCAATCGCCGCCATTGCTTCGTCGGCTGTGATTGTTTTTCCGTTGGATAGGGTGATATTGAGTTGTTGTGATTTTTCAATATGTTCAATCGTTGTGTTGAAATGGAATTCGACGCCTTGTTTTTGCATTTCTTTATAGAGGTGTTCGCGAATATCATCATCAAATCCACGTAGGAACATGTCCCCACGATAGATAAGTGAAACCTTTGCGCCCAGGCCATGGAAGATGTGTGCGAACTCAACCGCGATATATCCACCACCATAAATGACAACATGCTCAGGCAAGTTTTCAAGATAGAACGCATCGTCGGATACGATCATGTGTTCTGCACCGCCAAAGTCTGGTAGGCGTGGTGTTCCACCCGTTGCGATGAGAATTTTATCGGCTGTAATCGTTTCATCACCAATTTTCAATGTGTGTTCATCAATGAATGATGCGTAATCGCCATGAATTGTAACGTCAGCATTACCGAGCAAGTTTTTATAGATACCATTCAATCGTTTAATTTCGATATCTTTGTTTTTGATGAGTGTTGACCAATCAAATGAAGGCGTTTCTTTTGACCATCCAAATCCTGCAGCATCTTCGAAATGAGCATGATAATCCGCGGCATAGGCCATCAATTTTTTTGGAACACATCCAATATTGACGCATGTTCCTCCCATGAAACGGCCTTCCGCAATACCGACCTTTGCGCCATGTGATGCGGCTATACGTGCAGATCGTACCCCGCCTGATCCAGCACCAATAACAAAATAATCGTAGTCAAAATTATGCGACATTTCTTAATTCCTCTGCTTTCCAGCGTTTGTGAACCCACAACCATTGTGATGGGTTTTCTTTGATCCATCCTTCTAAAATAGTATGAGCATCATTGAGTACATCCATTGTGTCTCTATCTTGTGTTTGAATTGGGGTAGAAGCCTCAATAATAAATTTTTTATCTTCACGTATGCATCGTATAGGAACAAGTGGGCATTTGTATTTTTGTGATAATTCAATAAAGGCGGTTCCTGTACGTGCTCTCATGCCAAAAAATGGAGCGTCGACACCTTCGTTATATTTTTGATCGATAAGAAGGCCAAGATGTTCGCCAGATTTTAATGCCTTAACCATACCAACCATTCCTTTACGAGATTTGGAATAGGGGACAAGACGACCATCGGGAGATCTATATTTGTGTAATCTCTTATCGACCATCGGGTTGTTGGGTGCACGATAGACAGGGTGCATTGCCAAATCAAAATGGTGAAGTAAGGCGTGGGGAATTACTTCCCAATTTCCGATATGGGCGCCAAATAAAATGCCACATTGATTGTCATCTTTAAGAGCGCGAAGATGTTCTTCACCACGAAATTCAACATGAGATTCGGCAATATCTTTCAGGTGTGGGAATTCCGCCATAACGCGACCTAAATTATTCCAATGATTGCGGGTAATTAGATTAGCTGTTTCGTGATCGCATTGCATAGCTGCACGAACGTGGCGTACGGCCTTGCGGTTCATTGCCATGTGTGTACCAATAGTGCAAGCAATCCACCCGAATAGATTTGAGGCTGTTTTCCACGGTAAAATTTTACAAAAACCATGCAATGACAGAAGTGTTAAGTGTTCAGTCCAGTACCGTATGTTCTTCACGGGATATTATCCAATTTTGTTGTGATGTAGTTTTGGAATTTATCATCTAAATTAATGGCAATTTTAAGGTAAGATATTTTTGATTGCCATTTCTTGGATAGGCGTACCCAATCTTTTTCTGTGGTGATTAATGGAATGCCTTCTTTATCGGCAAGTGACATTAATTTATTGAGTTGACCGTGTGTGTATGTTGCATGGTCGGGAAAGCCATAATGTGCGTGGAGATGGTAACCATTTTCTTCGAGTGTGTTGAAAAACTTTTCAGGGCGTGCGATTCCTGCAAAGGCGATGACTTTTTTGTTTTTGTTCGGTTTGCCTGTGTCTTGTAATTCTATGGCTGCATCAAATTGTTTGAGTGTGCCGATATTGATGTTTTTCGTTATATCTGTGCGGTTTATGATAAGGGCAGCGCTTGCGCGTGCAGAACCGCTTTCAACTGTTTCGCGTAATGGTCCTGATGGAAAGCATTGTTTATTGCCTAAGCCAAATCCACCATCGACAACAATGATCGATATATCTTTTTTGAGGGACATATTTTGAAAACCATCATCCATGATAATAATGTCATATCCTAATTTTTTTGCCAATTTTGCACCATCATATCGATTGCGTGAAACGATCGTTGGGGCATAGCGTGCCTGCATTAACGCTTCATCACCTACATCCCATGATGTGTGTGAGGTAAGGTCAACCTCGATAGGGCCTTTGTTCTTGCCGCCATATCCACGCATTAAAAAACAAGGTGTTGCGAATTTTCCTTGGGCTTTAACAACATCATGTATTGCGCGCGCTGTCGGTGTTTTTCCAGCTCCACCCATTGTTAAATTTCCAATACAGATGACAGGTAAGGGGGATTTTCGCGTGCGTGTTATGGCGCGGTTTGTTGTTGATATTCCTTGATATAACAAGCTGAACGGCTTGAGTAGGAGTGCTGCAAGTGGAGAGGTTTCTTCCTCGGATGCATACCAAAATTGTGGAATTTGTTTTTTAACCATAGGGATAATTTAAAGAATTTTAGCTTTTTTACAAGTGGGATCAATGGCGTTAAGGATGGCGTTTAATCCACTGGATTGTTTTTGAGATACATATTTTCTTGCATTAATTAATAGTTCATTTTTTAAATTCTCATTGTTAATTAAGCTATTAAATTTATTTAACAATTCATTCTTATTTTTTGCAATTAAGCATGCGTTTTGTTGTGGCATTTCATCAGCAAGAACAGAAAAATTATGAAGATCTTCACCAGAAATAATGGCGCAATTAAACCATGCAGGCTCCATTAGATTGTGTCCACCACCTGGCTTTGTACCTAGAGAGTTACCAACAAACACGATAGGGCAAAGATCGTAAAATAATCCCATTTCACCTAATGTGTCAGCGACGTAGATATCTGTGTTTGTACGTGGGGACATTCTTAGTGATCTGCGTGCAATATTCAGGTCGCTTGTATTCAAACTGTTTACGATATCTTCTCCACGCTTTGGATGGCGCGGGATGATGATGGTGAGAAGGTCTGGGTGTTTCTTTTTTAATTCAACATGAATATCGCGAGCTATACTTTCTTCAGGATCATGTGTGCTGGCGAATAAAATGGATGTGCGGGCATCAATGATAGGGCGAATATCATCGGCGGCAACAGGGTCAAAAGGAAGTGCTGAGGCTAAGTCTTTTAAATTACCAATTGATTGGACATTGTTAAGGCCAAGGATATTTAAGTTATTCAAATCACGGTCGGTTTGCGCCAATATAATGTCAAAGCATGACATCATAGATTTAAAAAAATGATTTACCCAGAACCATCTTTTTACACTCTTATCTGATAATCGTGCGTTGACGAGAACGGAGGGGGTATTGTTTTCCTTTAGCTTATTTAAATGGTTCGGCCATAATTCAGATTCAACCCAAATAGCCATATCTGGTTTCCAATGGTTGTGGAAGCGTTTAACCCATGATGGATGATCGTAGGGAATGAATTGATGGGTAAGATGTTCATGATTACCGAAGCGTTGCTCAATAAGGTGTGCTGCGGTAACGGTCATCGTTGTTATTAGGATGTGGAGGTCACTATTTTTTTCAAGAAATGAATGGATAAGAGGAATAGCGGATAATGTTTCACCATTACTGGCTGCATGAAACCAAATAACTTTTTTATCAGGTCGTGATGTTGATGGTATACCAAAACGCTCGGATGTTCTGCCTTTTATTTCTTTTCCATCACGCAAGCGTAATGTGGGAAGGGCGCGTAATACAGGCCAGGCAAGATAGTTTAATGTCTTATATATGTTTGTAATCACGTTTCATAAAGTCCTATTAAGTAATCTATGCTATAATAAGGATTATGAAACACGTGCCTAGTCAAAAAGACAAAAGAAAAGCCGCAGAAGAATCAATTCTGCGTAATATGCGTGCCATTAAGAAACCAATTGAGCGATCATCGTACACAAGATGAACCTGTTGATAAGGAACAAGTGATGCATGTCTTGACTCGTTTCATGGATCTTAAAAATATCAAGGGCACACACTAGTTTCCTATATCTGTAATGCTATCGGTTACTTGATTAAGATTATCCGTTATTGGTGACGTTATGCTGTCAACGCCATCATTGATGGAATCTGTCAAACTATTTGTGTAATCGCCCAATTTATCGGACATTCCCTGACAGACTTGATCTAAGGCCTTGAAAGGTGAATTGATGAGATCTGTTACGGCGCCCGTGACTTCGTTCATGGCTCCATTCAAAATATCGTTAACAGATGGGAATTTAGGCATTTGGATGCATTGGGATAGTAACCATGATTCATTCATCATATCGCATCCCCCAGATGTATCACCAGCTCCGCCACCGCCAAGTCCACCTAAGAGACCACCGCTTAATCCGCTCATCATGGTGTTAAACTGTTCCGTCACTTGAGCGTAACTGTTGTTGATCATGGATTGTAAGCTTCCTAAAGGATTTGCACTCATGAAATTAGAAGTTAAATTTTTAATGAAGGGTTGTTCAATTAACGGCCCCATGGTTTCACTAATATTTCCACCTGGAAGATTGGACAAAATACCACCTGCGGCAGATTGTGTTTGAATATGCTGATCTGTACATGTTGTTTGTGCAATGGATGCAGGTTGAGTAATCATAGATTTAGCAACTTGCATGTCACGTTCATTCATCGCATCAACAATTGTTTTGTTTTGATCTAGTACAGCTGTGTCACAGCCAAGAGGTGCAGCATCTGACCCGCCGGAATCGTCAACAGTGACCTCTCCGCCAGCGCCTCCTTGAGGATCACCTTCGTTGCGTAATTCTCCGGCAATTTTACTTTCTGCATCTGCAATAAGCATAGCAGCAACAGCAGGATCATCTAAATCGAGGCCTGCTGCAACATTTGGGTCAACAGCTTGAAATTCTCCTGTTGCAGGATTGCGAACATAAACTGCGTAATCAAGATGTACGGCATATCCACCGTTTCTTCCGGTGCCGCCCATTGCACCTACGGTATCACCGGGATTAACTGTTGTACCTGAGGCAAGGCCAGGTTGATCAAGGTGAGAGTAACGAACACGATAATTACCTGAACTACTTTCAATAAGGACTGTATTCCCCCATCCACCAGTTCCAGCCGAATTGGTTTGATATCGAGATTCAACAACGGTTCTTGAAATGGTTGAATAGGTCGAATCGCCTGCAGTTCCTGCAGTATTAGCACCATAATCGACGCCTAAGTGGTTTGAGTTTGTAGATGATCTCCAGCCGAATGGGCTAGTTTCACGGTGGTTTCCTGTGGGGTTTCCGACAAGAGAGGATGCTAGCGCTACATCGGCAATGACAAGTGCTGTAATAAAAAATAAGGATAGTATTTTTTTAGAGGTATTTATCATTTTGTTTTTTTGTACTCCCGTTTTCCATCCCAACCAAACCGTTCATATCGACGTTGCGATTTACCCTTATAGGCATATATTTGATTAAGAGCAGTATGATCACGTGGGCCAATACCAATTGAAAAGGCTTGTGTTTCTAGTATCTGAACCAATCCCTTTGATGTTTGTGCGAACACATGTGTGTCTATATTGTTGTGACGGTCTCTAAATTCGTATTCTTCTGCAAATCGAACAACGATTTCATTTTTACGATCGGAATTTAAATCAACGAAACCGTATTGTAGGTAGGGGATGTATTGATACTCTTTGTAGAATTTATCGATTTTGTTTTTAAGTGTTTTACGAATAGCTTTTTTTAATACTGTTGACGGCTGTGTTGTGAATTCTACCATCTTGATATCTTGAGAATGTGCATTAATACCAACGAACAAGGAGGTTGCGCAAATAAGACTTAAAATAAATTTATATTTTTTCATTTTTATCTAGTTTCCTATATCCGTGATTGTGCCTGTTGCTTGATTTAGGCTATCTGTGATTGGTGATGTGGCACTGCTTACCGCATCCTCAAAAATGTTTTCTGCCTTACTGCTGAAATCGCCCAATTTATCGGACATTCCCTGACAGACTTGATCTAAGGCCTTGAAAGGTGAATTGATGAGATCTGTTACGGCGCCCGTGACTTCGTTCATGGCTCCATTCAAAATATCGTTAACAGATGGGAATTTAGGCATTTGGATGCATTGGGATAGTAACCATGATTCATTCATCATATCGCATCCCCCAGATGTATCACCAGCTCCGCCACCGCCAAGTCCACCTAAGAGACCACCGCTTAATCCGCTCATCATGGTGTTAAACTGTTCCGTCACTTGAGCGTAACTGTTGTTGATCATGGATTGTAAGCTTCCTAAAGGATTTGCACTCATGAAATTAGAAGTTAAATTTTTAATGAAGGGTTGTTCAATTAACGGCCCCATGGTTTCACTAATATTTCCACCTGGAAGATTGGACAAAATACCACCTGCGGCAGATTGTGTTTGAATATGTTGATCTGTACATGTTGTTTGTGCAATGGATGCAGGTTGAGTAATCATAGATTTAGCAACTTGCATGTCACGTTCATTCATCGCATCAACAATTGTTTTGTTTTGATCTAGTACAGCTGTGTCACAGCCAAGGAGGTGATTTTGATAGGGGACGGCATTGGGGTGAGCGGTTCCTTGTCCACATGTTCCATCTTGTCCAGCGCCAGCAACATCAAATCCTCCCATATCTGCAGCGTAATGCTGCACGGGATCTGTACCATTGGCATCGTGACAGGGTTGTGTTCCTCCAATATCGTGTGTCATATTTGCTCGCCCACCGGCAGCCCATTGTTGTGCGCAGCCAGGCCCTACGTTGTGTGCCATAGCAAGTAATCCTGACATTGTCACTTCAACACCATCACGGGTTTGACCGCAATATTGATTACATTGACTTTGTAAAATAGAAGTGTTTTCTTCGACAAGTGCAAGAAAATATTGATCTTGTAATCCAGGGCAATTTAAGAAAGCATTGTATTCTGCACTTCCTTCACTTCCTCCAGAACAGGGGAGGCCGTAGTTGCTACCAATAGTTGATCTGGTTCCGTTAATAAACTGGTATCGTCCTGCCGCAGATGTGTTTGGAGCCTCTGCTCCATAGTTGTCGCCACTTTCCATTCCAATTAAAGCATCCACCCATGCGCTCATACTACATTGTTCTCCGGCAGCGCCAGACAGTGATGAGTTACAATCTACACCAGATAAACAGCTGCTTGCGCGTGTTTCTGCGGAACCAAAAGTTAATAAAGAGATTGTAAAAAAAAGTGATAAAAGTTTTTTATTCATATTTTCCCTTAATTAACTCATATTTTTCACCATTCCACATCCAAACAGCGATAGGTTTTCTTCTATCTGAGCTTTTAAATATTAAATTGGCTATTTTCGTTTCTGTAGAGGTTTTATCAAACCAAATATTTTCACTAAAAGCTAAAAAAACAAGTTTCCATTTATTGTTTCCAGAGGATTTGAATATAGCGGTACGGCAACCTGCAGCATAACATCCTTGGGGAGGTTCATAGAGATGTGAGATTATGAATTTATCGTGAGAACCTTTTTTTTCTAAAGGTACATATTGTGCGTAAATGTCACTAATTTTTATGGATTGGTTTTTAAAAAGACTGGCGGTCAGTTTTTTTACGATTTTAGTAGCCTCAGGGTCGCTAGTATCTTTATCCAAAATGATGGGGGATAGTTTTGGTTTGCTTTGTTGGGCCCCAGCATCGCTCACTAGAGCCGTTGTTAAAAAAACAGCAGCCGCCATAATTATGATGATGGAGAATTTGAACCTCACGTTGACCCCTTTTTTTAATACGCACATAGTTATACCTTTCCAGTATAGCAAAGAAGATATTAATAATTTATAAAATTTTATATTAATTCGTGCGTTTTGTAGAGGGTAAAGTCACGTTTTATCCCAATAAAATAGAAGAGAGATTATGCAACCTCGTCTAAATCGATATCAAGGATCGCCATGTTGAAGTCGTATGATGTTTCACCTTCGTCTTCATCTTTGTACAAAACACCTAGGAATTCACCTTTTAAAAGGACTTCAACAGAATCGTTTGTTTTACGCGTGCGCAAAATAAGGTCAGGTTGTCCAAATTTTTGTTGAAGATATTTTTGTACTTTTTGAATTTCATTTGGTGACATTGTCATTTTTCCTTTTAAGGTCTTTTTTACTTTATAAACGCCTGTTCATATTTGTCCATATCAAACCCCAAAATAATCGAATCATTATATGTGATAAGGGGGCGTTTAATGATAGATGGGGTCTCAAAGGCGAGATCAGCGGCGTTACCTGTGTTTATGTTTGATTTTTCATCATTGGATAGTTTGCGCCATGTTGTTCCACGGCGGTTAATAACATTTTCCCACCCGTGTTGCTCTATCGCTTGTTTTAAAACATCGTTATCAGGGGGGATCTTTTTGTAATCATGAAAATCGTAATCGACACCATGTTCATCGAGCCATTTAAAGGCTTTTTTCATGGTGTCGCAATTTTTAATCCCGTAAACGGCGATGGTCATTAAAAGGGTGCCTTGCACACTTTATTCATCATCATGACGGCATCTTTGATAGGTAAGATTGTCTGATCTTGTGATCCTAATGTGCGGATGGCGACAGTGCCTTCCTCTGCCTCGCGTTTACCAACAACAAAGATGTATGGCACTTTACCAACAGAATGTTCACGGATTTTATAATTGATTTTCTCGTTACGTGTGTCAATATTTACGCGTAATCCTGCGTCTTTCAATTGTTTATGAACGTCTTGGGCATATTCTTTTGCCTCGTCCGTGATTGGTGTAACAACACATTGTGTTGGGGCAAGCCATTGTGGCAATTTACCAGCATAGTTTTCAATCATAATACCAATGAAACGTTCCATTGATCCCATCACCGCACGGTGTAACATAACGGGGCGCTGTTTTGATCCATCTTCGGCAACATAGGTTGCATCAAAGCGTTCTGGTAAGTTAAAATCAAGTTGTAATGTCGCACAACCCCATTCACGACCGATCGCATCACGAATAATGTATCCTAGTTTAGGGCCATAAAATGCACCGTCCCCTGGGCATAATTTATATTCTAAACCCATTTCATCCATGGCATCCATCAGACCTTTTTCGGCCTTGTCCCATAATTCATCCGATCCAACACGTTGTTCGGGACGTGTTTCAAGCGTGATGTAATAATCTTGGAAACCCAAATCATCATACATCTTTTTCACAAGTTGGCAAAATTCAACGGATTCGGAAAGGATTTGATCCTCACGACAGAAAATATGTGCGTCATCTTGTGTGAATTGACGTAGGCGCATTAGACCGTGTAGAGCGCCATGTGCTTCGTTACGGTGACAACATCCAAATTCCGCCATGCGGATAGGAAGGTCTTTATAAGATTTTATGCCTTGGTTGAAAATTTGAACATGAGCAGGACAGTTCATAGGTTTTAACGCAAGCCAGTCAACATTCTTTGCCATTTCGACAGGGGCGTCATCTTGTCCTTCTTGAATACAATCAGGGACAACAAACATATCTTCACGATACTTTTGCCAATGCCCAGATGTTTTCCAAAATTTAGAATGCATTAATTGTGGGGTTTTAACCTCGACATAGCCACCATCAGTAATGCGACGACGGACATATTGTTCCAATTGATTAAAAATTGTAAATCCTTTTGGATGCCAAAATACAGAACCTTGAGCTTCCTCTTGTAGATGGAAAAGGTTCATTTCTTTACCCAATTTACGGTGATCGCGTTTTTCGGCCTCTTCCAAACGGTGTAAATAAGCGTCCAAATCATCTTGATTATGCCACGCAGTTCCATAAATACGGGTCAGCATTGCATTATTTGAATCTCCACGCCAATATGCGCCGGCAACCTTCATCAATTTGAAAGCTGTTCCAACTTGTTTTGTTGAGGGCATGTGAGGGCCACGGCAGAGGTCGATCCAATCACCCTGACGATATAGTGTAATTGTTTGATCCGCAGGTAAATCACGGATTAATTCGGCCTTATATGCCTCCCCCTTATCTTCGAAGAATTTGATAGCGTCATCACGATTCCATACTTCGCGTTCAAATTTTGAACCACGTTGAATGATTTCACGCATCTTTTTTTCGATTTTAGGAAGGTCTTCCGTCGTGAACGGTTCTGGACGTGCAAAGTCATAGAAGAAACCATCTTCAATATTTGGTCCAATTGTAACTTGTGTATCGGGGAACAGTTCTTGAACCGCTTCGGCCAAAACATGTGCACAATCATGGCGAATAAATTCAATGCTTTCGGCATCGTCACGTTTGATCAGGCGAATGGATGCATCGGCATCGATAGGGCGTGATAAATCCCACAATTCATCATTAACCGCGATCATGGCGCACGCCTTGGCCAATGATTTTGAAATGGATTCTGCAATTTGCATACCCGTTGTATTGGTTTCGTATTCGCGTGTTGCGCCATCAGGCAATGTAATTGTAATCATATCGTTGTTATCTTGTGTTTTTATCGCTTCCATCCTTTATGTTGTAACGATTTAGATAATATATGTCACCACTGAATTTGATGTGTTATAACAAAAATATGACAGATAGAATTTTTATATATGTAGCGTGTGGTGATATTAAAGAGGCAAGAAAGATTGCAGGGCATTGTGTGACCGAACGTTTGGCGGCTTGTGGTAATATTTTGCACAGTATGGAAAGTGTGTATTGGTGGGATGGTCAGATCAATTCAGAACAAGAAGTCGTCCTTATCCTTAAAACACAAACAAAGAATTATGAAGTGGTTGAAAAGGCGGTAAAGGCGCTTCATTCTTATGAATGCCCATGTATATGTGCCTTGCCTGTTACACAAGGATTTCAACCCTATTTGGACTGGATGGCATCTGAAAGCACGAAATGACACCGGGTATTTTGATACCTTTTTTGTAACATGTTGTTTTTAAACATTTTTTCGTTGAAAATATATTTGACTTTTGTTTTGAAACCCTTCATAAAGGCCATGTTTTAGACAAAAGAGGTAAATAAACATGAAAACATATTCAGCAAAACCGTCAGAAGTGACGAAAAAATGGTGGATCGTTGACGCTGAGGACATCGTTCTTGGTCGTATGTCAGCCGAAATCGCAAAAGTATTGCGCGGCAAGCATAAAGCGATCTTTACTCCACATATTGATACAGGTGACAACGTTATCGTTATCAATGCAGAAAAAGTAAAGCTAACGGGTAACAAGCGTGATGCAGATATCTTTTACTGGCACACAGGCCACCCAGGTGGAATTAAGCAACGTACAAAAGGTGAAATCCTTGACGGCGCGCACCCTGAACGTGTTGTTAAAAAAGCGGTTGAACGTATGATGCCAAAGGAAAGTCCATTGGCCCGTGCACAAATGAAAAAATTGCACGTTTATGCGGGAACTGAGCATGGACATGAAGCGCAAAAGCCAGAGGTTTTTGACATTGCGGCAATGAACCCAAAGAACAAGCGCTAAGGATAAGGAATTAAGATTATGACAGAAACAAAAGTAAATGACTTAGCAGATTTGAAAAACGCGACAACGGCTGCGGCTGCTGACGCTCCTGCTGAAACAGCAGAAACTGTTGCACAAGAAGAAGCGCCAAAGCGTGAGCCAAAAATTGATTCACTTGGTCGTGCATATGGTACAGGCCGTCGTAAAGATGCGGTTGCACGTGTTTGGGTTAAACCAGGTACAGGTAAAATCATCGTGAACGGTCGCGAACAAGAAGTATATTTCAAGCGTAAAACACAACAATTGATCATTAACCAACCTTTCTTGGTTTCAAATCAAGTAAGTCGTTTTGATGTTATGTGTACAGTAAAAGGTGGTGGATTATCAGGTCAAGCTGGTGCGGTTCGTCACGGTATTACACGTGCACTTGCTAACTTCGATCCTGAATTACGTCCTTCATTGAAGAGTGCTGGATTTATCACACGTGATAGTCGTACAGTTGAACCGAAGAAAATCGGTAAGCATAAAGCGCGTCGTACGAAGCAGTGGGCAAAGCGTTAATCGTTTACTACTGGCTGAAAATAATTTTGAAAAAAAAGGAGGGTATATTCCTCCTTTTTTGTATGTTTGTTCATTGGTTTTTAAGATTCGCTGTTATATGGTTGTATATGTCAGAGGGGACAAATAAATACAATGGCGATATTTCAATTTTTTAAAGGCGAAATTCATTCAATAGAAAAATTTGATCGTGAAACCGTTCCAGGGTTTGATAGTTACGAACGCCCTATGGAATATGGATTTTTACAAAATGATAACTTTCATGCGCCAGAAGGAAGTGACAAGTTCATCACTGTTCAAATTGGTGAAGAGGCTGTTGAGTATTTCGCTCTTAATGCCGACATTTTAAAGATATCGAAGGAAGATAATGTCGAGGTCGTATATTCAGGAAAAAACGTTGTTGCTGTTTTGAATAAAGATAGTGGATATTATTGTTTTTACCGAAAACCTCTTTATAAGAAATTTTCTATACCTAAAATAATGATGGGAATTAATTCAGCTGTTGTTGCGGTTGTCATTGGTTATATTCTTCATCTTATAGCGCTACAATTACGATCGGATTTGTTTCAAGTTATATCTGAAGGAATGACACTGTTTTTCTTTGTAGGAGGAATTATATATGCGGCTTATTATCATATGAACCAAGGATATGCAAAAAACAGAATTGAAAAATATATAAAGCAAATTGGAGGGCTCTAAGAGTATGGGATTCAAAAAATATAAAGATGCTGATAAAGCCTTTGATGAAATTGAACGTCTGTATAATAAGTCAGTTCAATATCTGAAGGAGGAATTTGAATCCTTTGCAAAAGGAAGTATCCCCAAAAGACCTGTTTCCGCATTCTATCCATTGATTAAATTTTCTCCCAAAACAATGCATCGCAATGATGCGCGATTATCTTATGGGTTTGTGCCCTATATGGGGGATTATGTGATGGACGTAACTCGTCCAGATATTTTTGAAAACTATTACCGTGAACAAATAAATTTACTGTTAAGTAATCATGGTGGATTTATTGAGGTTGGATATTCAGAAACACCGATCCCAATTCATTTTGCGTTGGGTGAATATTATCACGTTGAGGATGATTTAACGACGGAGGCCATGGCGGCATTTCCATCAATTTTTGACCAACCTGATTTGTCGATTATGGATGATGAAATTGCCGATGGTCGCCGTGATGATGCAGGTGAGAAACCAAAACCATTGAGTTTGTTTACTGGACCTCGTGTTGATATCAGTATTTCTCGGTTGAAGCATTATACAGGAACGGCTGCGAAGCACTTTCAAAAATACGTTATCTTTACAAATTATCAATTTTATATTGATGAGTTTATTCGTATTGGAAATGAATCTGTTCAAAATGGTGCAAGTGGATATAGTGAATTTATAGAGCCGGGTGAGGGGCAACCATTGTCACGCCTACCGCAAATGCCAGCGTATCATTTGAAACGTCCAGATGGTGGTGGTATCACAATGGTGAACATTGGGGTTGGGCCATCAAATGCAAAGACAATAACGGATCATATTGCGGTTTTACGTCCACATGCGTGGTTGATGTTAGGACATTGTGCAGGACTTCGTAACTCTCAAAAGCTGGGTGATTACGTTCTGGCTCATGCATATTTACGTTTGGACAATATCTTGGATCGTAATCTTGACCCATCAATTCCTATTCCAGCATTGGCTGAAATACAACTGGCGTTGGCTGCGGCGGCAGGACAAATTACGGGTGAACAGGGGTATGATGTTAAAAAATTCATGCGGACAGGAACCGTTGCGACAATTGATGATCGTAATTGGGAGTTGCAACCATCACTTAGTCAAAACTTACCATTGAGTCAATCACGTGCGATAGCGTTGGATATGGAGAGTGGAACGATTGCCGCTAATGGATTCCGTTTTCGTGTTCCGTATGGAACATTATTGTGTGTGTCGGATAAACCGTTGCATGGGCAATTAAAATTACCTGGTATGGCAGATAAATTTTATCGTGATCGTGTGAATCAGCATTTGCAAATTGGCTTATTAACGATGAGCATGTTGCGGGAGATTGGTCCAGAAAAGCTTCACTCTCGAAAATTAAGATCGTTTAACGAAGTAGCATTTCAATAAATTAACATAAATTTGACTTTTCGTGTGATACCCTGTAACAAAGGGGTGTGATGTCAAAGACGCAAATTTTTACATTAATTGGTGTCTCCATATGGGCGGTGTTCATGTGGATAGGGTATTTTGATAAAAAAAATACTCCTATTGTTGTCGTTGTGGGTGATGTTATAAACGCAGATCAAACGTATGTGAACTCACCACTAAAACGTGGAATTTCTGAACAATTTTGGGTTTGGGAATCTCAATCACGCCTCAATCTCATTGATGTTATTATTGAAGATAAAGAGCTTAGCCATCTTCGTAAAAATTGGAATGAGGATAAAGGTGATCTTGCGGATAAGGCAAACCACCTTATTTCATTTCATTTGGAAGCGTATAATTTTAAAGATAAATTAGAACCACCGCATGTAGAATTTATTCCTTTACGTGGTGATGCGAATGGATTGTATGTTCCACAAGATAGAACGCTCTATTTGAATAGTAAAATAAAGTGGCAGAGCATTGATTTTGAAAGATTTATTGAAGTTGTTTTGCATGAAAATATGCATCACATCATGACCTATGGGCATAGTGTGCTGTCAAAAGATGACCCTTTATACAATGACCTTGAAATTCTTGCATACGCAGCATTCTTTCATGATGACATGGCACAAGACACTCACGAGATGGTGCAAGTTAACCCACAAGAACTGGTTGCCTATCGTACAGAAAGAGCAGGGCGTTACGCGGGTATTTTGGACGCAGACCTAAGCACATGGCAAATTAGCACCCGTATGCAAGAAATTAAATCACTAAGGAAAAAAGCAGGATATTAATTTATAACGCTAGAGTTGATGTTCCACCATATTTTAGTTTTTCACCATTCCCATTCGTGTATTCATTAATGGCGTGAACACAGGCATGTAAACATTCAGAAAACGTGTGTTCATTTGATCTTTTTTTTGAATAATAAGCGTTTTCATCAATCCATAATTCTGGCGCGTCCCCTGCAGAAGGGATAACGAAACAAAAATCGATATTTGGGAATATTTTTTCTAAAAATAATCCCGCAACATGGAACGCGCACTTTAATTGGTCTGTAATTTGTTCAGTGCTGTTTGTGTAATAAGTTTGAGATAGAGTGCTTACATCACAGTGTGCATTGATTATTTCTGCTTTATTATTATCTGTATATAGTTCGAGTGAGGCGCTATATGTACCATCTTTTTCTTTTTTAAATTGTATGCTTTGAACACGGAGTTCCATCATTATGATCCTAGATTATTATAAACGTATTAAATTGTGGTTTGAGAATAGGAATATGTAGCGCTTAAGCGCCAATAATAATGATAGAAGTAATAGTGCGTGTTGCAGTATTCATATTAGTACTATGGCAAATTTTGGTAAGGTATGTCAATTTATAAAATAAGTTGACATATTGCATATACTTGTATTATAAGACACCTACTTTTGTGAGGAGGGGACATAATGAATTTAAAATCAACATCTGCGATAGCTTTAATGTTTATAGGAATTTCAACAGGTGTAATGACACAGGAGTGTTTTGCAGACTTAGCTGTTGAAAGAATTGTTTTTGATCGTCAAAAAAACCAGGCGTACGTGGTGATGAGTGATGATATGGGGAAGTTAATTAATGTGTGGTCAGATTCTACGCAAGAGGACGGTCACTTAGGAGTGTCTGATTTAAATTTGCCTTTGTTAACACAAGAGCAATTGAAAAAAATGTTGGATGATATGACATACTATGGAATTAAAAATATGGATGGTGTTGATTATGCTGGCCCCCATATGTCACGAGCATCTGTGGTTTCAATTGAGGTTGCACGCTCTGCTTTTAATAATGCAAATGGCTCAACTCTATCGTATCCCATGGAAATTAATTTAAAACGAGGATATGCATTAACAGAAACTGTTGTATATGAAGGTGAAGAAACATTAACACCAGTTGATTTTGCATTTGATACGTTTGACATTATATCTCTAAATGCATATTGGGAAAAAGCTGAAATGGCTTTAGGTGAGATGCAGAAATTAGATCTTCAAAATTTATCTATGTGTCTATAACTTTTGACTTTTCCTTGCAGTGGACATTGTTTACCTGTTACACCTATTTGCATGGTGATACCGCTTCATAAAACAAAAACGCTCTCTAATCCTCTTGATATTCTTGATGATTTGCTCGAGGCGTCTGATTATAGTTTTACCCGAGAAACGAAAACACGATTACATTTTACATGTGGTGGAAAACAAGGGGAGTATGATTTTGTTTTGGAGTGGAATGCGGATCATAATGCACTGAAATCAACAGTTATTATCAAGGCTACTCAAAATTCAGAACGTGATATTTTAGAAACAGCCATCGCATTGGCGAATGAAACAGCCTGGCGTGGATTTTTTATGACTGATGGGGTAGGGAACAGCTTATTTAAATCAATACTGCAATTAGAAGGTAGTGGTGATGGAAAAATATTGATGATGGTTGAAGATTCAATTGATCATGCAATAGCTGAAGTTGATCGTTTTTGTATTTCGTTAGCGATCACAGATATGGAAGATTCGGATCAGGATTTATTTGATAATGAAGATTGGTCTCTAGAAAACCTAACCCTTATGTTTTCTGAAACAAAAGGGTCCGCTTAAAAATTCAAAGCCAAGATTAAAAACGAGTTAAGAGGGAACGTGTTATACCACGATGTCTATAACTTGGCCGCGACTAACGGGTTGTTGGGATGATTCGGCTTGCGCTAAAACATTTTTAACTGCTGCTTCTACGCCACCGACTTGATCGTTGATTATTTTTTGTGTTTGTTCGCTGTTGCCCTGGGCCACTTTTGTTTGCACCTGTTGTTTAACCGCGCTTTGTTGCGGGCTGTTTTGTACAACACTTGGTGTGTATTGTGGCGCTGATCCAATGTTATTTGTCATGGTAATTTCGTCCCCTTAATATCCCTATAAGAATACTAGGCTATCGCATTAAAGTAAATATTTTCTTAATAAACCCTTAATGCATATGTGTGTATCTCTCTTTTTTCCTATTAAGAGTTTGGTAACCTGTTTCTGGCATTCTGATAATTGAGGAACAAATAATAATTATAAAAAAAACTGGGAATGCATTTTGGCATATAGGGATAATCATTACAGACCTTCATCAGAAGGAAGAGAAACAGCGTTTGATCGTTTTGATCCGTTGTTAGTCAACTTGCACGATAGTGTTTTTGCATATAGGCAAGATCGCACTAATTCTGACGGCTCTCAAAATTTAATTAATAATGTTGCGGCGATATTGGATGCTAATCTGTCGGATTCAGAAGAAAATTTGGCCGCAGACGTTCTTGTTAGCTTAATTAAACAAGCAGAAACAGATGTGCGTAAAAATTTGGCAGATCGCCTTGCGCCGCGTGATGATTTGCATGCAACACTTCTCCATTATTTGGCTTATGATGACATTGATGTTGCTGGGCCAGTGTTGAAATTTTCACCATTATTAAAAGATATGGACCTTTTGTTGATTATTCAATCAAAAGGGGCTGGACATTGGCAGGCCGTGGCAGGGCGTGCAGAGATATCAGATCGTGTTGTTGATTCTCTTGTTGCGCAAAAAGATGTAAAAACATCGGTAGGCTTGCTACGTAATGACACCATTGAAATGGATAATCGTCATTTGCAAAAAGTAAAAGAACATGCGATTTGCGATGAAAGTCTTGCTGATGAATTGTTGAATTATAAAACACTTCCGCGTCAATTGGCGGTTGAAATTTATTGGCATATATCAATTGCATTGCGTAATGATATCGCTAATCGCTTTGATATTGTAAATGAAGAGGTTAATAGAGCGCTGGAGGATTGTGTTCAAGATTTCTCTGATACAATTTTACAAGATAATACACGCGAACCATCAACATTAATGAATGAGGTTGCAGGATTATATTTCGCTCAAGATAAAATTAGCGAACATATGTTGGTTAATACATTGCGTCGTCGTCAGGGACGATTCTTTATTGCACTCTTTTCAATGAAGTCTGGCCTGAATAATGATATTGTGTGGAATATGATGCGCCAAGTCGGTGGACAAGGATTGGCTGTTGCATGTCGTGCGATGGCAATTTCAAAAGAAAATTTTGTATCAATGTTCTTGTTAAGCCGTACTGTTGCACGATCCCATCAAGCTGTGAATGCAGATGAGCTTCGTATGGCTATGCGCTATTACGATGGGCTTACGTTCAAAACCGCAAAAGATATTCTGAAAGATTCAATATCTTGATTTTTTATTGACTAATAATTTTATACGCGCGACCTTCTTGTAGTGGTTGCCCTGACTTTAATCCGTTTATAACGTTAAATCTCATGGCATTTAAATCATCATCATAGGGAAATTTTTTTGCCATTGCTGCCGCTGTTGCACCTGATTTAGCAACGCGGATTTGGATGCGTTTTGGGAGGTATTTAGATTTGTCGGAGGCTTTCATACGTTTGGAAGCTATATGCTGATGATTTTAGTTTTTCTATCTCTGCAACACTTGTGCGTTCAGGCATTACAAGACTAAAGAAATAGACGTGCTCTTTATCCCATTCAATAACGATATGGCGAATATTTGATTTGAGGCCACCTATAACACCACTGGTTTCTGCACTTGCTGTTTTGAAACCATTAATCATGTTAGTACCAAGATCACGAGCGGTGGATGTGTCTCCCTTGAGAACAACTTGTGTTAAGATATCTTTTGCAGTTTGTGAAATATCTTTCTTACCGCTTGAGAATATCAAAGTAGGGCCATTTTTTTGTCTTTGACTTTGCGATAACGGCCTTTGGTGTGTTGTGAATTTTAAAATTTTTAGGCGTATTGAATATGAAACCCAGTTTCAGGGTGAACACAATTTATTGTTATCAATAAAACCTTGTTCAGCGCTATCTCCAACGGTCATTCCATTGATTTGTTTAAGGTAAGTAACCCGATGAGTTTCTTTCTCACCCTTTGGATATTTATTTGCTTCTGTAATTGATCGCGTCACACGATCTGCAGTCACAGGGTGTGTTGAAAGATAGTTAGGTACGCTTTTGGGTACTCTTACCAGCTTCTTTTTTCTCTAATATGCTAGATGCTTCTAATGATTTTAAGAAATTTGCCATTCCCATTGTATCGTATCCGGCACGTGATAGGTAACGAATGCCTAAATCATCGGATTCATGTTCTTGTGATCTTGAGTATGAACTGAGGTATAAATTTGCACCAAGGCCAAGTGCCTGCGATGCACCATCAACTTTAATGGCCGCGGATAAAATACTTGCACCGATTGAAGTTAATACAGATGTTGAATAACGTTCTGCAGAATGGCGAGCGGTAACATGCCCAATTTCATGCGCTATAACACCAGCGAGATCAGCTTCGTTATTTGCCAGTGTTAAAATTCCACGTGTGACGTAAACATATCCGCCGGGCAGGGCAAAGGCATTGACGACGGGGCTATCTAACAATGTAAAAGTGTACTTAACATCCTTACGTTCTGTATGTGGAACAATTTTTTCTCCGACACGTGTAACATAATCACGTAGGGCTTTGTCTTTTACGGCGCCGCCAAATTGTTTTAGGATTTTTTGATGTTCTTGTGTTCCGATTTGCGCCTCTTGTGATGCGGGCATTAATCCTGTGAATTGGTTTCTGCCTGTGGCTTGATTTGTAGAACACGCCGATAAAATTAAAATGGGTAGGATTAGGAAAATAGTCTTGTCGAAGGGCATAATATTTGTCATCACTTAATATATGTTACGTACTTTATTTCTATCATTAATTATAACAATGTCCATGGCACAAATAGGGCATGTATTTGGAGGTGAAAGTGAGATCAAGGATATTTTACGCCTGACGGTGCCCAAGGCTCGTGTGACGCAAGTCATTGATGGACAAACATTGGTGGTAAATAACACAACAACAATTCACCTGCCGGCAATTTATATTCCGTGGGAAACACCAACATCACAAGGCGAATACGGCAAACGGGCGAAAGAATTTTTAGAAACAGAATTTTTAGATAAGTTTGTTCGTATTTATCAAGTACGTAATATTGAACGTGCGCTATTTAACGCATTGGGACATAAAGAATCCTATTTAGTGCGTGCAGATGATGGAATGTGGGCACAAGAAGAATTGGTGAAATTCGGTTATGCATTTTCTTATCCTACACAAAGCCATAAAGACACTGTTTTGGATCTCTATAAAGCCGAAGAGTTTGCAAAAAAAGAAAAGATAGGATTTTGGAGCGAAGATCAGTGGCAGATACTGAATGAAGAAACGGCAATTGGTGTTGAAGACAGATTTGCTATTGTCGAAGGTGTTGTTGAAAAAATAGCGGTTAAAAATAATGTTATTTATCTCAATTTTGGAATCGATTGGCGTGAGGACATGACAGTGTCTATGGATTCATTGTTACGTCGAAAATTTTCGAAAGCGGGTATTAATGTAACGCAGTTAGGTGGACAAAAAATACGAGCTCGTGGTTGGATACGTGATTATAATGGCCCGTTTATAGAGGTTTTTGATCCTAGTCAAATTGAAATAATTAATAATTTATCAATGTAATTTGGCTATCATTAATGGGTGTTAAGATAACTGGGGAATGATTATTCAATGATTGAAACAAAATCCGATATGATGCGACGTAAGGTATTTGAAGATGCCTCGAGAGACGTTGCAAAAAATGGATTTAATATTCAGCAGCAAACGATGGACGAACGTCTGAGTGCCATGCGTGCAAAGACGTCAAAACCAAAACGTAAATTACCATGGATTACAGTTCTATCTGTTGTAACATGTCTTCCATTCTTTATTGGTGGGGGCGGGAATGAGTTTTCTACAGGTGCATTACCTGAGGCAACACCAGAACAAATAGCACAAGGAAAACAGGTTCTACAATCGATTGAAGGTGAGACGGCAACAATTTCGATTACTATAGGGGACAAAGTGATTACAAAAGAAGTCCCTGTATCAGATATTCAAAAGGCAATGGACGGTTATTAATAAAAAAAGAGCCTTTCAGCTCTTTTAATTTTTTTAATCTTCAGATTCGTTTTCTTCTGAAATTTTTTCATCAGCGGATGCTAACGAAACTTTTACCATTTTATCTGGATTACGTGGTGGTTCACCGCGTTTAATCGCATCAACATGTTCCATGCCTTCGATAACCTGTCCCCAAATTGTGTATTGTCCGTTAAGGAAGCTACAATCATCAAAACAGATAAAGAATTGTGAATTCGCAGAGTTTGGATCCGATGTACGAGCCATACCGATTGTACCGCGGCCAAAGTTTGTGTTTGAGAATTCCGCCTCAAGATCTGGCATGTCAGAACCACTTGTTCCTGTGCCCGTTGGATCACCAGTTTGCGCCATGAATCCATCAATCACACGGTGAAAAACGATACCGTCATAAAAGCCTTGTTCGGCCAATGTTTTGATACGCTCCACGTGTTTTGGTGCGATGTCTGGTTTCATTTCAATTGCAACACGTCCATGTTCCAAATCGATGTATAAAATTTCACTCATATTTTGTGCCTTTGCTGTCATTGTTAGTCCCAGCACAAAAGCGAAAATTAGTGGTATTTGCAAGAGTTTTTTCATTTTTATTCCTTTGTTTGAGAAAATATTAACCCAACACTATGATGATTTTAAGGCGTTATCAATGATTTCCCCAATATGGGTTAGATAATCTTGTGGATTGAATAGGGCGGCAAGGTCATCGACATTAACATGTTGTGTAATACGCGTGTCCGATTGAATGAGGACGAGGAAGCTTTCCTTACATCCTCCATCCCAAATTTTCATAGCGTTTTCTTGGACCAATTTATAAGCATCTTCACGTGATACACCTGCCTGTGTTAGGGCAAGAAGTACCTTTTGCGAGTAGATTAATCCGCATAATGTATTCATGTTCTCCCGCATGCGTTTTGGGTAAACGATTAATTTATCCATCACACCCGCTAAACGGTCGAGTGCAAAATCACATGCCATGATTGAATCGGGCAATGTTGTACGATCAACAGATGAATGTGAAATGTCACGTTCATGCCACAGGGTCATATTTTCCATCGCGGGTATAACGCCGGCGCGTATAATACGTGATAGGCCACTTAGGTTCTCACTCAACACTGGATTACGTTTATGGGGCATCGCGGAAGACCCTTTTTGCCCTGCGTGGAAAAATTCCTCTACTTCGCGTACTTCTGATTTTTGCAATGCGCGGATTTCAGTCGCTAGATTATCAATACATCCAGCAATCACACCAAGGACAGAAAAAAACATAGCATGGCGATCACGTGGAATGATCTGGGTCGAGATATCCTCTGCCTTTAATCCTAATTTACCTGCAACGTTATTTTGAATTGCGGGTGGGCATGTGGCGTGTGTGCCCACGGGGCCCGACATCGCGCAAATCGATATTTCGGATATCGCGTCATCCATGCGTGCCACACATCGTTTGAATGCCATGTAATGTGATGCCAATTTAAAACCAAACGTTGTTGGTTCGGCATGAATACCGTGTGAACGACCAATGCATAATGTTTCGCGATGTGCTTGTATTTGTTTTTCAAGCGCACGCAAAAGCATTTCTAAACGTGATTTAATTTGTAATCCTGAATCGCGTAGGAGCATTGAAAACCCAGTATCAACAACATCGGATGATGTCATCCCTTGATGCATATATTTTCCCTTATCACCAATTTGTTCGGTGATGGAGGTGAGGAAAGCAATCACATCGTGGCGTGTTTCCAATTCAATTTCGTCAATGCGGGCAACATTGATTTTGGCGGTGCGAATTTCGTCCGCCGTGCCCTTTGGAATTGATCCTAAATCTTCCATTGCCTCGGCGGCCATGATCTCAAGATTAAGCCAATGTTTGAATTTGTTTTCTGGCGCCCAAATCGCCGACATCTCGGGTGTAATATAACGTGGTATCATGCGGATATTTATAAAGCAGACACGCCCGTGCGTCCACACTATTTAAGTCAGTTAAGTTTAAATAGTGATGTTTAAGTATTTGATATTGTTGATTCCGACTTAAACGACTTAGGTTCTTTATATTTTTTAAAAACGGTTCTGTAATGTCAATAAAATGATTATATCGCAAAACAATCGGTCTATGGTGGTTTATTTACCCATGAAAATGATCGTATATTTTTTGTGCGAATGCGGTGGAAATACCATCCACTTTTTGCAAATCGGTCAGGGATGCATTGGCCGTGGCCTTGCCTGATCCGAAATGGGTGAGCAGGGCTTTCTTTCGCTTTGGCCCGATACCTGGCACATCATCCAATGGTGATTTTTCAATCGTCTTGGCGCGGCGTGTGCGCATTGACCCGATGGCATAACGATGTGCCTCGTCCCGCAAACGTTGTAGGTAGAATAACCCAATATCGGCGGGGGGCAAGGTGAATGGCGCACGTCCATTCATGTAGAAATCTTCGCGTCCTGCATTACGATCGGGCCCTTTGGCAATGGCGACCAATGTGACTTGATCCAGTATTCCTAAATCCTCTAGCACTTCTGTCACTACCGATAATTGTCCTTTTCCTCCATCGATGAGGACAATGTCAGGCCATGTATCATGTGTGCTGTCTTTTCCATCTTCAATCGCGTGGCCAAATCGACGCGTCATCACCTCGCGCATGCCTCCATAATCATCCGATGCATCCGTATCACGCAGGTTGAATTTACGATATTGTGATTTTTCAAATCCTTTGGGGGACGCAACGATCATCCCACCCAACATATGTTCGCCACCATGATGTGAGTTATCATACACCTCGATCCGTTTGGGGATGTCATCTAAATCGAATATACCGCGTACGCGCTCTAACCCTTTGGCGTCAGATGCTTTTTGGCTTTTGTGACGTTCCAATGATGAAACGGCATTGCGGTATGCCATTTCGATAACTTCGCGTTTATCACCGCGTTTGGGGCATGTGATTGTGCATTTTTTACCTAATTGCACAGTTAAGGCCTCTGCCAATAAATCGATATCATGTGGTGTTGTGTTGACTAACACCTCGGGAACCAATGGGTTGCGCGTATAAAATTCAATGATAAATCGTGAAATGATTTGTTCTGGTGTTTCGACCTCATCCACATTTGGGAAATAGGTGCGGTTACCAAAATTTTGCCCATTACGGATGAAAAACACGGAAATGCAGGTGAGGCCAGCGTCCATGGTCAAGGCAATGACATCCGCATTATGAACATTTTGTAGGTTAATAATTTGCGATGATTGGATCGCACTTAATGCCTTTATACGATCACGGTATTTTGCGGCTTGTTCATATTCTTGATTCTCGGATGCTGTTTTCATCTTATCCGCGAATTGTTTTTGTAATTTTTGAGAATTTCCTTTGAGGAAATCTGTCGCATCTTGAATTTGGCCTGCATATTCGTCTTTGTTTACCTTATTGACGCACGGTGCGGTGCACCGCTTTATATGATATTGCAGGCAAGGGCGGTTGCGGTTTGCAAAGTAACTGTCTGTACAATTGCGAATTTGGAATATTTTTTGAATTGTATCGATGCTTTTATTAACGGCACCTGCATTCGCGAATGGGCCATAATAATCACCCTTTGTGGTTTGTTTACCACGATATTTTACAAGGCGTGGAAAATCATGGCTACGATCCATCAAAATATGTGGGAAGGCTTTATCGTCTTTGAGCAGTATATTATAACGCGGATTAAATTCTTTAATCAGATTGAACTCAAGGAGGAGAGCTTCTAATTCTGTATGCGTTTCGATGATCTCCATAGACGTGGTTTCGGAAATCATCCGTTTCAGGCGCATGGGTAATTTTTCAGGGCGAGTGTAATTGATAACACGTTTGGATAGGTTGCGTGCCTTTCCCACGTATAAAACATCACCTTTTGTAGACAGCATACGGTAAACTCCTGGACGATCGCTCAGTGTTTTTTGAACCATTTTGATGGTGTCTATGCCATTATTAAGTCTATTCATGAGTGCCAATGTATGTTTTTTATTAAAAATATATCCAAAAGTTTATGTTTTAAAAATGCGTAATATCAACATGTTAAGTGATTTAAATGTCAACATAAGGTGTTTGTTAAGACATTTTTAACTAAAAAAATCGTGCAATACACGTGAGGGTTGTGTATACATAATCTCGTTCGTTCAACAAGTTGTGGGGATTAAGTTATGACGACGAAGACAAAATATCAACTGATCTGTAAGGATACAGACGAAATTTTATTTGAGGGATGGTTTGATTCCATTCGTTCTTGTGTAGAAAGAGCGGTGGAAGACAGGATATGCCTTAATGGCGTTGATTTGGCAGGAGCCAATTTATCCAACGCCAATTTAGACGATGCACAAATGATTGGGGCTAATTTATCTAACGCCAATTTAAATGGGGCTAATTTATCCGAAGGTGTATTTGATAATGCCAATTTTACGGATGCGGATCTCAGCAACTCTTGTTTGGTGCAGGGATCATTCATGAACACTAATTTTTATGGTGCCAGTTTTTCATCAACCGATGTGACCGATGCTGTGATTACGGGATGTCAATTTTCATGTCCATCGGTGTTTTCAACATTGTTTGGTCGTGCTGCATTATTTTCAGGATGTCATTATATCCATAGTGATGGTGATCATTTCTTTATGGATAGGCCACCTGTGACGGTTTATGGATTGATACGAGATATCGTATTTTTGGACGACGTGATTAAGGTCGGTCATGATTTCATAATGAAAAGGGATATTTTATCCGTAGGTGTACATCACCTGAAATTGATGTACGGAAATGATATTGCGCGGTACTTATCACCAATTTTTCATGAAAAAATCAATATAGTGTAAAAAACCCTTTGCATCGAACGAATGTGTGAACTATAAAATATTTCATGGTTTGGGCCCGTGGCGGAATCGGTAGACGCTGCGGACTTAAAATCCGTTTCCTGTATAGGAGTGGGGGTTCAAGTCCCCCCGGGCCCACCATTCGTTCCGTACATCCCTGAATGTGCAGTCAGAGCCTTGAAAGGCATAGAAAATTCAGGTGTTCTAGCTCCTGTTTTCCGACAGTATGCAAGACGGTCTGTAAAAGCCAGTTTCAGGACCATTCTGCGCAGGGTGATATTGCCACTTTCCCAAAGTTTCCAAGGGTTTGCGAGGAAATGGAGGGAGAGTTCTAGCGTGGCGTTAAAGTCACGCGCTGGTTTGGCCTTTTTGAGCTGTTTTTCCTGCAGAATGATCTTCTCTTTATCCAATGTGTCGATCTTCTGTTCATAGGCTCTGATCACCGTGGCGCTGTCGGTTTCCACAATTCTGTTCAGCAGGGTGCTGATCTGCTTATCGACCTCCAGAATCTGGTGGCCATAGGTCTTCGTTTCATGTGCCACCTGCGCCGTGCGGATATCCCACGCCTTGCGAAACATCTCCTTGGCCATGGCAAACAGGCTGGGGTTGGGCTCAAGCTGGCGCAGCAGATCGCCGACATCCCCTTCAAGCGTGTCCCGGCGGATTGATTTTCCATAGCTGGCACAGCTTTTGGTCTTGCTCAAATATTGAGGAGGGTATATCTGAGGCTAAGATTGCAAACCAGCGAATTCAAACTGGGGAATATGAGGCTCAGCTTTCGAAAGAAGGGGGCTCAGGTCTCCCAAAGGTAGCGCGAGCTACTGTGAAGGATGGTAGACCAAATACTGTTGTGTCTGTTGACGAGGAACATTCTCTCTTCTGCATTCAAATGTCATTTAGTTTGTTTCATATCTAGAAGGAATGTGGGCATGAAAATTCTTCTTGTTGAAGACAATCCTGCAAAACGAGTTGCCATAGGCTAAACTTTTCGAGCACTGCAGTGCTCAGCCTTTGTGGGTGTTGTACCGATAATGCGCTTCACAATGCTATAGACGAGTTCAGCTTTGCATATAGCGGTACAAACTCGACAAAACTCTTTCTTCGCGAGACTAGTAAACACTATGCATGTGAGAAAAAATCTCCATTAACCCGATTTGCATCCGAACACTCATTGGGTTCCTTTCTATATATTTGCCTCATGTTGCAAGTTACACACGAGGACAGTCAACTATATGACAGCCTATCATCGAGCGTCTCCTCTGATCGACTGCGCATCATTGACGTCATATGGGACGCTCTCAAGTGCGAAGAGATTTACCGTAACGCGTATCAGATGCGCGCCCACGCGAAAACGCCTTTGGAACGTATGGATTTAGGCCTATTGTTCTTTAGTTCTACTGCTGATGAACAGGGCACTAGGGAACTGCAAAAGCTCAAAGAAAAAATTAAGCATCAGGATTCTTGACAGTTCTTTTTGTTCTGATGGCCTTTGGTTGACCGCTCACAATAATGATAATTTAGCCCGGACATTTTTTGGCCTCGGCAATCATGACCGTTCCTGACTTGGTGTTTGTTTGATGACGGTCCTTTGTATTCGCGAGGCCAATGACCGCTTTGTCCCGCAAAGCAGAACTTAACCAATTTCTTACTAAATGTCAGCTTTTCACTTTCGGTGAAGATGGGCAATGACTGCTCCGGGCTGGGTGCTGCCGTTAGACGTAAATTGCACGAAGGCCCGGTCTGTTCGTTCGCCCTACAATACGTCGATCAGCCCGTCATGCCCACACGCCAGTTTTGCCCCTTGTATTTCGCGGTCCACAGCTTCAGGCCTTTGGGTGCTGGGCCATTTGGGCGGGGGGCGTTGTTGATCCATCTGCAACATTCGTCCTGCCAGAGCCAGTACATCAGCAGGTGGGAGATCGGGGTGGTCTTATGGGGATTTTGGGCGCAGTGAGTGACCCAGTCGGCGAAGGTGATGTCGGTGTTTGCTTCCAGCCAATCGACGTAATGCCAGTAGTTTTGAGGCAGGAAGATCAACTCGTCTGCGCCGTGAGGATTGGGATAGCTGCGGGAGGTGACGTGGTAATCTTTGGATAGATGTTCGGCCTCGCGCAGCCATCGGACATAATTCTGGTGGTTCATGTGATCAGGATACCAGATTTGTACCGTCTGACGCTATGGGCGGATATTCCTATCGCCCCCGGCTGCGGTCTTTATCCGGAGGTTTTCGGGCGGCGATGTTGAACTCTTTTGATGCATCGCCTTTCTGTCCCAGTGCAAAGCGTTTGTTGGCTTTGTCGCCATCTTTGCCTTTATCGTTGGAAGGCAAACCCCGTCGGATGCCCATGCTTCCACCGGGGGCGAGGTTGGGGGCGGGTTTGCGCTCTATCTTTGGTTCATGGCGCGGGGCTGCATTGTCTTTGTCGCGCAAGATATCCTGTTCAGGATCAGTATTCAGATTAAATGGTTTTTTCGGATGATTGGACATGGACGCCTCCTGTGATCAGCGGTTTTTGTTGTTTGTGAAGGGAGATGGGTGGCGGAAGGCGGCTTCAAAAGCGAACTCATCCAGCAGCACCTGACAGAACCACGCGACCGTATCAGCGTAGTCTTTGCGTTGATCTGGCTGGCTTTGCAGGGCATGCCAGACCGCCAGAATGTCTTCGTGTTCAATCTGCATGCCACCAAGACGGGCGGCTTTCATAAAATCACTGGGAGAGAGCAGCAGCGTGACCTCAGCCCAGTGGGCGTTGTTGATCTCATGGAACGTCATGAGGGATCTCCGGTGTATTTTGGGGAAAGGAGCCACCCCGACAATATGCTCTGCCGGGGCGGTCTGTCAGATCACTTGTGCAGGTTCACACCTTTGGATTTGAGGATTGCATCCTCAAACCAACGGCGGCGTTTGGCGATCACAGGCGGCATGTTGTCGATGAACAGCAATTGATTGCTTTTGTGCATGCGGCGCAGCTCATCCGGATATCCGGCCATCAGACCATAGGCCTGTTCAATCGCGGGCAGACGACCAAGCGCGGGCATCTCATCCAAAATAAACAGGATGGGACGTTCCGGCTGCACCTCAATATTGCGGGCGTTCACCGTGATCGCCAGTTGCACCAGAATACGCAGCAGCGGTGCAAAGGCCTGCAAACGATCCGCCGGGATGGCCAGATAGATCGACAGGGATTTGGTTTTCAGATCCTCAAACTTAAAATCCGAGCGCGACAGGCTGTCCTGCACACGCGGACTGTCCAGAAAATGCGTGTGCGATTGCAGGGTGGCAAAGACGCCAGACAGCAGTTTTTCCTCTTTCTGCAGGCAACGCGCATCCAAGCGCATCATTGTTAAAGGTGGCGACAAAGATCGCGAGGCCCGCAACCGTGGCCCCGACAATCGCGCGCAGTTCAGATGCCTGCGGTGAGAGAAACCAGCCAAGGGCAAACCCGGCCAGACTGGACCCCACAATCATCCAGATCCGGATCGCAGGCAGGATCTTGTTATAGTCACGCTGCCACACGGATCGATCCAGCTCTGCAAGAGCCGGGAACAGCAGCAGAAGGGCAATGATGCCCGTCAGCGCCAGAACGATATGTCCCGGCTTAAAGTCATTTCCATTAAAGTTCATTTGGTCACTCCATTACAAAATTGAACGTGACCAAGGCATAAGAAGAGACCGCAGTTCTGACCCGAGGTAACGAGCGGGTAGTTGCGGGTAATCGGATGTGCTGCGCTGCAACAGCTTCTGATTTTGACAAAGATTGCCAAAATGTGCCATACTATCCCTATGGAGGATCTGCACATGGCAACGATGAATGTATCTTTACCCGACCCGATGAAGGAATGGGTTGAGGCGCAAAGTCAGACCGGGCGTTACAGCAATGCCAGCGACTATGTGCGTGATCTGATCCGCCGTGATCAGGAACGGAATGACAAGATTGCGCATTTGCAGGCGCTGGTGGAGGAAGGCCGCGCCAGTGGTGTCAGCACCCGTTCCAAAGAAGATATTTTCAACGATGCACTGGCCCGTGTTCAGGCCAGCGCTCAGAGCAGCGCTCAGGGCGGGAACGCCACCTCCGAATGAACATCCGCCTGACGCAATCCGCCGAAGACGACATCAGATCAATTGCCGAAACTGGCATTGAGATGTTCGGTGCAAGTCAGGCGCAGGCCTATCACAATGCACTTTACGCAGTATTTGATTTGCTGACGGGCAATCCCGGGATGGGACGCGAAAGAACAGAGTTTAACCCACCCGTGCGCGTCCATCCGTTTCGTTCACATATCATCCTCTACCAGATTGAAGATCAGGACATCCTGATCATCCGCGTGCGCCATGCTCATGAAGACTGGATCACTGATCCCACCTGACATCACAGGCTGCGCCCCAAACCACGGCTCCGTTTAAGTGTGTGTGCCTTTCGCTGCTGTTCCGGGTCCTGTCGTCGGATGTAGCGCACCATATCGCGCAGCAAAATCTGGCGGTCTCGTTTCTGTTTCTGACGCAGGGCGGAAATGCGATTCTGCAAAGCCTTGCGGTCTTTGATCTGCGCCTGAACCAGCCGATCCCGCTGCAGCTGATCGCGTTTGGCGCATTTGATTGCATGGGCCTCATTTGTCTTACGCGTAGCCTTGGCCTGACCCGTCATACGATCCCAGATCCCGCGCAGGCCTTTGTTCAACCGATCAGAACGGGCTTTGGTCTCAGCCTGCCAACGCTTTCCCTGACGGGACGCGAGCATCTTACGTTCCGCGCGTTGTGCCTGCACCATCTCATCACGTTCATGACGCAAAGGTTTTGCCTCATCCGCATGACGTTCATTCACCTGCCGAATGTAGCCCTTCATCTGATCTTTCAGCCGATTGCGCAGATCATCCTGCACCTCAGAGACGGGCCGTAACCCATCCGGTTTTCCCAGTTTGGCCGCCACATCCTTGCTGCGCACACCCGACCATTTGGCCAGCGAAAACACCGTGCCATGCACATCCAGCGCCACAAAGCCACGCCGATCCCCACGTGCCAGATAACAACCACGTTCTTCCAGCGCATTGGACAAAGATTTGAGGTTATCTGAGTGTTCCCACGCCTGCCGGAACCCTTGCTTGATCTCGCGCGGATCAACCACCAACGTGCCTTGATTAAGGTGCTTCGCGATCTGGTTGAGATTATTCGCATGCCGCATTTGTCCCAACCGCGCCAATAGCTCCGCCAGCAATTGCTGCTCCGCCACCGGAGGCCTGCGCCGCGCCCGATGTTTCGGCGCATCCTCCGAAAACACCACCGACTTGATATAAGACGCAAGCGGCATCCCACCCGCCTGCGCTTCTAACCGCTGCCGTTCGTCTTCAGTCAAACGCAATGAAAAGGGTGCAGGACGGCTCATGGTCGTGGCCCCCGCAATTTTGGTGGTTGTGAGGAGGAAACGGGATCACCAGCTTCTTTGGCCAACTCACGAAGACGATGTGACGCCTTCTTATCATCCGCCAAAACCGCTTCCCAGCGCTCCAGTTCTTCCAACACAGACGGGCCGTCTTGTGGTTCTAGCGTTGGCACTCCTTGTCCACCATTGATTTTTCCAAATAGTTCGTATTTTTTTGTAAGTACTTGTTTTAAGGTTTAGAAAATGCAAAATAAAAAATACCGATATTCTTACCCTATAAGTTTTGGGATTGTAGGAGTTTTTATGCTTGGATCTTTGTCAGCATATTTTACTTGGATGGGATATGAGGTGTCAGATCCCTTTTCCAGCAAAAATTCTTTACATCCTGATGGAGAAATGAGAATTTTCTATATATTCGGAGCTGTTTCATTTTTGTTAGCTGCTTCATTGTTTATTCCCATTTATCATAGATGTAAAAATGGAATTGGTTATATAGAAGTAAAAAGTGATCACTTTATTTATCCAGCGTCACCGTTCAATAAAGAGAGAAATATATACTACAATAAAATTATTAAAGTTGATGTATACACGCATAATTTTCGTAAATATGGGGTCGTTCGTTTGGAAAGTAGAAATTGTTTTTTAGAGAAAAATTATTTTGAGAGTGCAGACAAATATAGAGAGTTTGTTGATTTTTTAACTAAGAAATCTTGATGTGTTCTTTTTTAAATGACTTATTTTTAGAGTATTTCTGGAATTCTCACTGTAATTTTATCATCGATTGATAAGACAGTGTTATCATCATAGGATAGGAAGAAATTATGCCCCTGTGGTGGTTTTATATCCAATAAATCACCTGCACCAAAATTATCAACGGATGTAACCTCGCCAATGATTGTGCCATCTTCATCAACACATTGCATGCCAACCATATCGGCAAAATATATTTCATCATCTGATGGAGGGGTAAGTTGATCACGATCACAATAAAGCTTTGTTGCCTTTAATGCATCGGCGTCTTCTTTGTTATTGATACCATCAATATCCGCCAGCCATACATTGCCCTTGTGCTTGTTTTTAAGGGTGATTTTATATGTTGGTTCATAATCGAATAGGGACGTGTCATCGGCAAACACAGCAATGCGCACAAGGCCTTTCACCCCGTGCGCACCACGTATTGTTCCGATGTGGATTTGATTATTCAGCTTTAGTCTCTTCTTCAGCTGGTGTTTCTGCAGATGCTTCCTCGGCTGGAGCTTCTTCTTCCGCAGGGGCTGCTGCCGCTGCTTCGGCTTCTGCCTTTGCTGCTTCTTCAGCTTCTTTTGCTGCTTCGGCTTGTGCTGCTAATTTTTCAGCCTTGTCCGCCGCCATTTGAACTGCTTTTGCCTTTGGCTTAGCTTTCTCAATTGAAGTACGGTTTTTCGGCATGTCGATTAGGCCTGCTTCACCAAGGAAACGTGCAACACGCTCTGAAGGTTGTGCGCCTTCTGCCAACCATTTTTTTACCAATTCAGTGTTCAAAGTCACACGGTTTGTGTCATCTTTGTTTAAAAGTGGGTTGTATGTACCTACTTTTTCAATGAATTTACCATCGCGTGGTGCGCGGGCATCCGCAACAACGATACGATAAAACGGTGCTTTTTTGCGGCCACCGCGTGCCATTCTCATTTTTAGTGCCATTTGTTTACTCCTTTATATGTTACTAAAATTAAATTACTTTTTCTTCTTACGCTTACTCTTTTTACTTTTTGTAAAACTCGATTTTGATGGTGCGTTGCCGCCCATACCATCCATCCCTGGTAACCCAGGAAAACCTTGTGGCATTCCGCCACCTGAACCCAAAAACGGATTTGCGCCAAGGCCAGTGTTATCTGGTTGTGTACCCATTTCAGATTCCATTTGTCCCATCAGGTCGTCCATTTGTGGGTTTCCACCCATCAGGCCCTTCATGGATTTCATCATGCCGCCCATACCCATTTTTTTCATCTGCTTCATCATTTTTTGCATTTGCTCAAATTGTTTCAGCAGTTTGTTTACTTCTTGAACTCTGGTTCCTGAACCTTCCGCAATACGGCGACGGCGTGATGCGTTTAAAATCTTAGGCTGTGCGCGTTCGCCCTTTGTCATTGATGACATGATGGCTTCTTGTTTTTTAATCATGGAATCATCCATGCCCGCGGCGTCCAATTGACCGGCCATTTTACCAAGGCCAGGGATCATTTTTAACATGGCGCCCATACCACCCATTGAGCGGAGCTGTTTTAATTGTTTTGCAAAATCATCAAGGTCAAAATTTCCCTTTTTGAATTTTTCAGCCATTTTCTTGGCTTCGTTTTCATCGATTGTCTCAACGGCCTTTTCAACCAATGAAACAACATCACCCATACCAAGAATGCGTGATGCGATACGATCAGGATGGAAAAATTCAATCTCGTCTAATTTCTCACCAGTACCGATTAATTTAATAGGTTTACCTGTAATGCCGCGCATGGACATTGCGGCACCGCCACGTGCGTCACCATCTACACGAGTAAGCATGATACCTGTCAATCCAACACGACGATCAAATTCCGCCGCAACGTTTACGGCATCTTGTCCTGTCATAGCATCGGCAAGAAGGAGCGTTTCAACAGGGTTAACCGCATCACGAACTTGTTCAACCTCTGTCATTAACTCATCATCAATGGTCAAACGACCAGCGGTATCAAGGAATAAGATGTCGTATCCGCTTGATTTAGCCTCCTTCAACGCACGTTTTGCAATATCAACGGGCTTTTGCCCTTCGATAATGTCCAACGTATCAACATTGACTTGTTCGCCAAGGACAGCCAATTGCTGTTGTGCGGCAGGGCGATAAACGTCCAAAGACGCCATCAATATTTTTTTATTATGTTTGTCTTTTAATAATTTGGCAATTTTACCAGTAGATGTTGTTTTACCAGACCCTTGTAAACCAACCATAAGGAATGGCGCAGGAATCGCCGCATCGATATTAAGTTGTGTTTCGCCATCTGCGCCACCCAACATATCGACCAGCGCATCATTAACGATTTTGATGATTTGTTGTGTTGGATTAACGCCTTTAATAACGTCTTGGCCAACGGCCTTGTCTTTTAGATTTGTGATAAAATCTTTAACGACGGGTAGGGCGACATCGGCCTCTAACAACGCCATGCGGATTTCGCGTGCGGCCAAATTGACATCGTCTTCCGACAAGGATTTACGCCCCATCAGACCATCAAATATACCACCTAATTTATCGCTCAAACTATCGAACATTAATTATATAACCATTTTATCCCTAGTGAGCGTATTCGCCGACTTGGGTGTACCGTTAAGCACTGAAATTATTCCAGCTCTCATGAATTTGTACAGGTTATAGCGTTGTTAAAGGGGAAATGTCAAGAAAATTTAAGTTTTGACTTTTAAAAATGAAATATGTATAATTTATGCAAATAAGGAGAAAACCATGAGAGTAAAAAAAATATTTAGCAGTTTTATGTTCCCAGACAGTATGTTGGATATCAAAGATATGCAGGATTTACTAGATTTGCAAAAATTACTAGGAAGAAAAATGGAGATAGATGGAAAAAAAATTGGAGAAGATAGTATCTCCATAGAAGACGGAGTAGGACAACTTGGAGGATATGTAGCAATAGAAATTAACTTGCCGTTGGAAGAATTTGGTACAATTGAAGATACTGATCATGCTGGTTTTAAGGAAAAAGCTCATGAACAAGTCGCAATAGCGCTTTTTGGATCACAGGAAACAAGTAGACAGTATCCTGAATTTAATTTTACCACTTTTGTGCAGGTAACAAACTTGAGTAAGATAGATTATACGGCATCTTTATTTAAGAACGCAAATGAGATTGGAGGGCAGGGAGTAAGTTTGTTGTCTCGGGACGTTAATCGTGGTATTCGGCGTCGTCATAGAGTTTTGCATAGTTAATCGATTGATTTATATGAAAAATATAAATGTTTGTTGCTTTAAATCACTACATAGCGGATAAAAAAGAAACCGCTTAAAAGCGGTTTTAGTTACAGGGAGATCGTAAAGTCTGTATTTAACTGGATCTAATGCATTTCACGGATTTCAACACGTTTGAAATCGGCGAAACCATTTTTTGCCAATGTATCAAGGGATTGTAATTGGCGTACCAATTCATCCATCTTGTTATCATTATAGGCGTTAAGGAAGCTGGGCTTGTCCTTTTTTGATTCGACAATGAGAACGCGGTCAATCGTTCCATCGGCAAGGCGGGCTTCTTCAACGTGAACATTTTGTACATATGGGTGTGTTACAAGCATGATCTTTCTCCTTTCAAATCGTCTGCGGTTTCTTTGGGTATCAATCGCGGCATGCAATTCATTCAATTGTGTGCCTGTTGATGTATCATCCTACTGAACTAAATTTATAAAAAGCAAATTTTTTGCGCAAAAGAGTTGTAAAAAACAACATAATTACAATATTCCGTAAAAACTTGCTTTTTTACGGGAAAAAATGCATATAAACATTCATGAAATCTGAACCAGAAATATTGACCTTTGGGTGTCGTTTGAATGCGTATGAATCAGAGGTTATGCGTAAGCATGCCACGGATGCGGGGCTGGATAACGCCATTATTGTCAATAGTTGTGCCGTGACGAAAGAGGCGGAACGTTCGGTTCGTCAAGCCATTCGTCGTGCCCGTAAAGATAATCCTGAGGCGAAAATTATTGTGACGGGGTGCGCATCACAAATTGATCCAGATAGTTATGCGGCGATGCCAGAAATTGATCGCATTATCGGAAATGATTTGAAGTTAGAGGCCAAAACATGGGGATTAGAAACGGACGAGCGAATTATTGTAAATGATATTATGACAGTTGAGGAAACCGCATCGCATCTTGTTGATGGATTTGACGGACGTGCGCGCGCTTTCCTGCAGGTGCAAAATGGATGTGATCATCGATGTACGTTTTGTATTATTCCCTATGGCCGTGGCAATTCGCGCTCTGTCCCCATTGGTATGATTGCGGATAATGTTAAACATCTTGTTGAACAAGGGTTTAATGAGGTTGTGATGACAGGGGTTGATGTGACATCTTATGGCCCTGATTTGCCAGGGAAACCGCAATTGGGACAAATGATACGTCGTGTTATGGCGTTGGTTCCTGATTTAAAACGTCTTCGCTTATCCTCACTTGATCCTGTTGAGATTGACGAGGATATGTGGTGGTTGATTGAAAATGAACCACGATTTATGCCTCATCTACATCTGTCGTTACAAGCGGGCGACGATATGGTCTTAAAACGGATGAAACGTCGCCATTTGCGACAAGACGTGATTGATGTGTGTCAAAAGGCGCGCACGTTGCGCCCCGATATCGTTTTTGGTGCGGACATCATTGCAGGTTTCCCAACGGAAACGGATGAAATGTTTGAAAACACGCACCGTATTGTTGATGAATGCGATTTAACATTCTTGCATGTTTTTCCGTATTCAGAACGTGACGGAACGCCAGCGGCGAAAATGCCACAGGTTGATCATCCGATCCGTAAGCAACGTGCAAAGTTATTGCGCGAGGCAGGGGAACGCCAAGTAGAGAAATTTAACCAAGCGCAAGTCGGTAAAAAAACAAGCGTGATTATTGAACAAAATGGTCACGGGCGTACCGAACATTTTGCCGAAGTCGAATTGGACAAACGTATGGATGCAGGCACGTTCCACACTATCAAAATTACATCATATGAAGATGGCCTTTTAAAGGGGCAGGTAGTTTAATCGAATCCTAGGCGACGGTTTGCGGGTGCTAAACTGTCTTTTGTTGCCTCTCGGATGTGATGGAAATTAACGTTAGCTAAATCTTGCGCAATTTTACTGGCGAATCCATCTTTGCCAACAATGTTGTCCAAGAAAAAAAGTAATGATTCTCGTGTTTCAAAATCAATATTTTGTCCTGCTGCTTCTGCTTCTTTAGTCAGTTTTTGTGATGTGTTTTTTGATGAAGCAAGATTAACACCTGCACTAGCAAAAATATCAGCGTCACATATAATTTTTGTAAGTTCGAGCAACAGGGGATCGTTTTGTAAAATTTCCTGTTCAGGTTGTGGTGTGCCTTCTTTGAAATTAGATTTGATAAATTGATGCGGGCCATTTGGGCTTGTTGAAATGATAATGGCGGTGACTTGTTCTATTGTTTTTTCCTCAACATCATGTTTGCGTAAAATCTCAGCAACTTTTTTTACGGAATTACGTTCGTTAAACGCACAGTTGTCTTCAGGGTTCCCTTTGCCAGGATGCCACAAATCATGTCCCATCGCGGCACAGACACCTGTTAAATACTGTGTTGTGTTAAATCGACCATCTTGTTTTATAAAATAAGCGCTCATCATTACGACAGAGGCTGTATGGTATGTATCGTGATATGCAGGAAAAACGTTCATTCCTATTTCATAAGAAATTTCACCAATTGCCCTAATAAGATGTGTATTGTTCTTGGTTAATTCGATATCACCACGAATTTGATTGTTATTCCATGGAGTCAATAAATCCTTTAGAGCCCAATTGAAAACATATTTGGCAAGATTATAAGGTGCTTTGCGAGGCCACTGTTTTAAAGTTAACTCGCAAAATTTATCGGATAATTGAGAACCACTCAGGCGTGTATTTCGATCTAAAAATAATGACATAATGTAATTTATGGCAATTTTTAATGGTGAATGTCAAGAAAAGGATGCCTTGTATTAAGAATATATTCGATTTTTTATACTGTTAGGTATAAAATTAAAATCTATTATGATTCTTACTATTGGTTTTTCAATTGTTTTGTTTTTATCGCTGTGGGCATATTTTATGTTTGTGGGGGTGATGAACTTTGCCCAAAACCCAGATAATTTGGAAACACCATTACCTGGTCGTCCTGCACGCCGAACAATTGGTCGTATCAATAGTGATGTTGAAAAATCGATTTGGGCCATTTTATCGTCCCATGCTGTTTTTGTTTTTACACTCTATGGCACATTGGAATACTCAACATTATTACCATCTTTTATTTTAACACTTATTGTGCTGTTGGGCGGGGTTGTGATGATGTTTATGGTAACACCAGCAAATAGGCGTGCACATGCCTACATGAATATCGGACAAATTACGATAATACATATGGTTAGTTCACTATCGATATTTTTAACTATAGGCGCCATTTTTAATGAAAAATATTTGAATTATCAAGAAATGGGCGCTGTATCTCTTATTATTGTTGGGGCAATGATGACGTACTCTCGTTTGGTCCACAGGTATAAGAAGAGCAAAAAATGATTAATATTGAAATTTTCCCAGTCCTATTGCCGTTGTTTATTGCATCACTAGTTTTTGCATTTGTTTGTTTTGGTCATCTGGCGTTTAAAAATGTAAGTATAAAAAAAATATGTGTGGTTATGGCGGTATTGTCGGTGCCATTTACGTTGTTCTTTACTAAGATGTTAAATATAGCGGTTTTTGAATTTGATATCTCTATCCTGACTGTTCACGTGTCGTTTCTTATCTTGTTTTTTGCAATTATTTTTATACGTGGCTTGTTTAAGGTTAAAAAATTACCATCACTTGTTCAAATGATCGGGCCGATGATTACGTGTGCAGGTGTTTATTTCTTCCTTGCCTAAGCATTTTTAGAGGCATAAAGTGGTGCCATGTTTTGGAGAAAAAAGAAAAATACCACTGAGCAAGAAAAACAAGAAGCAGAGGACAAGCTTCTTCATTCTGATTCCGATCCTGCGATAGAACCTTCAACAGATTATGATGCGGATATGTCCGCAGATCAAAAGCAAGACCTTAATAAAACTGAAAATAATATTGTTGAGGAACTGGAAGATACACCAGTCCCATCGCACACAATCACTGAAGATGCAAAAGAGGAAGAAGAACTTTCTGATCATACGGAAGAGGGGGGATGGTTATCTCGTTTGGCGGATGGTCTTAAAAAATCCTCTCAAAAATTAGGTGATGTATTAACCAAGACAAAATTAGATGAAGACGCGCTTCAAGATTTGGAAGATGCATTGGTCGTTTCTGATCTAGGTCCAAAAACAGCGGCTAAAATAATTGCTGATTTTTCTGCGTCTCGATTTGGAAAAGAAGTCGACGAGATAGAAATTAAAGAAACTTTGGCACAATTGATTACCGCGATTTTGGATCCTGTTGCAAAACCGCTTTATACACGCCCAAATGCGATACCAAATATTATTTTAATGACTGGTGTGAATGGTGCAGGAAAAACCACGACCATTGGTAAAATGACTGCTCAATTACAACGTGATGGTAAAAAGGTTATGATGGCTGCGGCCGATACATTCCGCGCGGCGGCGGTGGATCAGTTAAAGGTTTGGGGTGATCGCAACCACTGTGAAGTTGTTACAGGCGAAGTTGGTGCTGATCCTGCATCGGTTGCATTCCAAGCGATCGAACGTGCAAAGGCTGAAGGTGTTGATGTTTTACTTATCGACACAGCAGGTCGTTTGCACAACAAGAAAAATCTGATGGAAGAATTACAAAAAATTATTCGTGTCATTCAAAAACAAGATGAAACGGCGCCACACGCAACATTGTTGGTGTTGGATTCCACAACAGGACAAAATGCGGTGTCGCAGGTTGAAACGTTTAAAGAACTTGTCGATGTGTCGGGTCTTGTCGTTACAAAATTGGATGGTTCTGCCAAGGGTGGAATCGTTGTCGCGCTGGCGGATCAATTTGGTATACCTGTTCATGCTGTTGGTGTGGGTGAGGGGATAGATGACCTTCAACCATTTACGGCGGACAGTTACGCACGATCACTTGTTGGGTTGGAATAAGAAATGACAAATATTACGTATTACGGTCATTCATCGTTTATGGTGAAAATTGACGGTGTTAAATTATTGTTTGATCCGTTTATTACGGGCAATGATTTGGCAAGTGATATTGATATTACGACGATTAATCCTGATTTTATTTTACTTTCACATGGACATCAGGATCACATTTTGGATGCCGAAACGATAGCCAAACAATCAAATGCACCTATTATTTCAAATTTTGAAATCGTCAATTGGTATGGGGATAAGGGAATTGAAAATGGTGTTCCCATGAACCACGGTGGCACTGTTGATTGCGATGGTGTGAAGGTCAAAATGACAAATGCGGTGCATACATCATCCTTCCCGGATGGTTCATATGCAGGACAACCTGCAGGGTTTGTTGTGAGTGGGAAGGAACAATCATTCTATTATTCTGGTGATACGGCACTTCACTATGACATGAAATTGATCGGCGAAGAGGCGCATATTGATTTTGCATTCTTATGTTTGGGTGATCATTTTACAATGGGTATTGATGATGCGGCAAAGGCTGCGAAATTTGTGGGCACGAAAGAAGTCATTGGTATGCATTTTGACACCTTCCCACCTATATCAATTGAACATGAAAATGCGTCTAAAACATTCAAGGATGTGGGATTAAACCTTAAACTTCCAAACATTGGTGAAGAGTTTAACCTTTAATTCTTAAACTCATCCTGCTATGACAGTAGGCATGTTTAATCCTTTCAAAGATCTCATAAAAGTTGATCAACTTCCAAAAGATTGTGATTTATCAGATCTCCCTAATGGTTTGTGGTTATTTATATGGTTTTTTGTTCGTCAGGCAAAATGGCCTTTTTTCTTTATGGCTTTGATACAACTGTTTTCTAGTGGTTTAGAAGCTGTAGGTCCTTATTTCATCAAGGTTCTTGTCGATAGTTTTCAAACGATTGAAAACAAACAAGACATCTGGAGCGCATTTGGAGGGGCATTACCTGCATTCGTTGTTTTGTTTCTAGTATTACAACCCGTGACCGCCCGTATTGCAACGGCATTTATGGCGGAAACACGAATGCCATTTATGAATATGATACGCCGACAACTATCACTTTATATGTACAAGCATGACTATGCATTTTTTCAGAATGAATTTGCAGGGCGCTTATCCAGTAAAGTTTTAGAAACACCTTATGCGTTAATTCAAATCGTTTTTGACACCATTATGAGTTTTGGTTTCGTTCTTATGACGTTTATCGTGTCATTGGTTCTTTTTTCAATGGTTGATCTTTCTTTTCTGATTGCAACATTGGTTTGGTTTAGTGGCTATATTTTGATGTGTTTGTTTTATGTGCCAAAAATTATTAAATCGTCGGCACTTATGTATGATGATTTGTCTGTTGTTCGCGGAAAATATGTTGATAGCCTGAATAATATAATGGGTGTTTTATTCTTTAACCGTAGAAAGCATGAAGATAAATTGCTGACAGATTCTTTGCAAACTTCATCGCAATCTGGTGTTGTGATATGGCATACGATGAACAAGATGTATATGTGGTTAGAACTTCTTTCTACCGCGTTTATAGGGGGTGTTTTTTATTTATGTGTTGTGGAATGGCAACAGGGGCAATTAACCATGGGAGAGGTTGCAATGGTTTTACCAATGATGCTTCGCCTTATGCAGATGTCGTGGTGGGTGTCCGACATGTTGGTGGGAATGTTTGAAAATATTGGTCAAGTTCAAGAGGGAATGCAGGCGATATTATCTGGAAAAATTCTTAAAGATGATGACAATAAAAATAATTTAGAAATAAATAAAAATCGATCTATAAAAATAAAAAATGTGTCATTCAACTATGACACCACGTCGGTTTTTAAAGATATGAATTTAAATATATCAGGAGATCAAAAAATTGGTCTTGTTGGGCAAAGTGGTGCAGGGAAAACAACACTTACACAACTTTTGTTTCGTATGTTTGATGCGCAATCAGGAGAAATATTAATTGGTGAACAAAATATTTATGACTGTTCTCGGTCATCACTTCGCGATCAAATTGCTATTATTCCACAACATACAGACATGTTTCACCGTACATTGATGGATAATATCCGTTATGGTCGATTGAATGCTAGTGATGACGAGGTGATCGAGGCTGCGAAAAAGGCACATGCACATGATTTTATTTCAAAATTACCAGAGGGTTATCAAACGATGGTTGGTGAGCGCGGGGTCAAACTCTCTGGTGGACAACGTCAACGCATTGCGATTGCTCGCGCGATATTGAAAGATGCACCAATTTTGATTTTGGATGAGGCAACATCGGCACTTGATAGTGAAAGCGAAAAGGCGATTCAAGATAGTTTGAAAACATTGATGGAGGGAAAGACAGTCATTGCGATTGCCCACCGTTTATCAACTATTGCTCACCTTGATCGTATTATCGTTATGGATGATGGCCAAATTGTTGAGGATGGTACGCACGAAGAATTGATCAAAAATGACCGCCATTATGCAATGTTGTGGTCGATGCAATCGGGCGGGTTTTTACAGCAGTAATTATTCCATTTTTACTTTTGATTATATTTTCCAACATTACCAAGAACTTGTTGGATAAAGGTGATTTCGTTACCTGATGTAGGGGTTGTGCGTGATGCCAATGGAACGTCCAAGTTTTCGCCTTCGACGCGTTTAATCATGCTGATAACGCCGGTGTCATCAAAGGCAATTTTGTACACTTTGCGGTCGGTCACTTTTTCGTCGAAAAAGCTTTCTTTTTCTGTCTTTAACCCTACATAATACCATGTTGTGTTGTCGAAAACTGCACTTGATGTTGGGGTGCCAAGCAAGTTCAAAACATCATTTTGCGTTGATAGTCCCGCTTGTAATGAATTAACATCTTCATCGATGAGGTAATTCCCACGTGTAGCGGTTGTTGGCGTGCATGCGCTTAGGAGTGTACAAAATAGGCTTAGGGCTAAAAATTTCTTCATATCAGTGATATTAATGATTATATAAGAAGAAGAAAAGAGATAAGAAATATGTTTTCACTGTTTAAACGAAAAAAAGATAATATTATTGATGTGTACGAAGACATCGTTGCGCGCGCGCGTGATGTAAAATTATATACCGATTATGGTGTTGAGGATAATCCTGCAATGCGATTTCAGATGATTGCATTGCACGCCGCACCTTATTTTGCGCAATATTCAACACAAGGTGAGGGGGCAAAATCTCAAGCGTTGTTTGATAAGATATTTTTGGATATTGAATTGTCATTTCGTGAAATTGGCGTGGGTGATTTGGCCGTGCCAAAGAAGATGAAAAAATATATGAAAGATTTTAACGGTGTTATTCAGGCACATGCGGCGGCAAATGCCGATCATGCCATGATTGCGTCACGCAACGTGTTTAATGATGACACGCAAATGTCACCAGAATTTAAAAAATATATTGAGGAATTGTTTTAATGGATTACGAGTTTTCACGTGAAGTCAGAATCGAACATATCGATCGTAAAGGTAAGGCCGAAGATATTGTTGCAACACAAGATGAGTGCGCAAACCTTGCCAAACGATTAAACGTTGTGTCTGTGGATAAGATTGAGGCACATGTAAAGGCCACGCGGATGGCCGATCGTGTAACATATCACCTTAGTGGGCAGGTGAGTGGTGATGTGACACAAGAATCCGTCATTAGCGGTGATGCTATTCAATCGACAATTTTACAAAATATCGATACATGGTTCGCCGATAGCCAACATGTAAAATCGTTTGAAAAAGAAAAACAAAAACGTGAAGGTGATGACGAAGAAGAACACGAAATCAAGGATGAAAAAGATGATCCAGAAATGATTGTCGATGGTGTCATTGATTTTGGAGAAGTCGCGGTTCAATTTTTTGCTTTGGGCATTGATGACTATCCAAAAACAGACGCTGAAAAACAGGCAGGAACCGATTATATCGAGGTGAAACCAGAAGACGCAAAACCAAACCCATTTGCAAAATTAGCTGAATTAAAAACAGAAAAATAAGAGATATAATGAAGACATTAGATGATTTAAAAGATGTTAAGGGTAAGTTGGTCTTGTGCCGATTTGACCTGAACGTTCCTGTGGATGAGGCGGGTAACGTAACGGACACAACGCGTATTGATCGTGTCAAAGACACAGTTGTTGAATTACGTGATAAAGGTGCAAAGGTTGCGATTTTATCACATTTTGGCCGCCCAAAGGGCACATGTGATTTGGATTATTCATTATCATTTTTACCATCTGTATTGGAAAAACAATGGGGTGTTCCTGTATTATTCTCGGATGATTGCTTGTGTGATCCGGAACTTTCCGATGGTGAAATTACCCTGATGGAAAATGTTCGTTTTTATGAGGGGGAAGAGGCGTGTGATCCTGAATTTGTTGCGAAACTGGCTGGTGGAGCAGGGGACGTATTTGTGAATGATGCCTTTTCCGCGTCACACCGTGCGCATGCATCAACAGAAGGATTGGCGCACGCTTTACCAGCCTATGCCGGTCGTGCATTACAACGTGAATTGGACGCATTAGAAATGGCATTGGGTGAACCAGAACGTCCTGTGGTTGCCATTGTTGGTGGTGCCAAAATTTCAACAAAACTGGATGTGTTAAACAATCTTGTATCTCGTGTGGATGTTTTGATCCTCGGTGGTGGAATGGCGAATACATTTTTACATGCAGCGGGATGTGATTTAGGTGCATCATTGTGTGAAAAGGATATGAAGGATCAGGCGATCACTATTTTTGAAAAGGCGGAAGAAAGTGGATGTGCAATATTTTTGCCCAGTGATGCAAAGGCAGCAGTAGAATTTAAAGCAGGTACAACTTATGATGAGGTATCTGTGACCGCAGTGCCATCGGATCGAATGATTTTGGATATTGGTGCGCAATCAATTGAATCGATTAAAGGGATTTTGGGTCATGCAAAAACAATTGTGTGGAATGGTCCATTAGGCGTTTTTGAAATGTCGCCATTTGACGAGGGAACAAACGCAATCGCACAATATGCCGCGGCTAAGGTTAAATCAGGTGATTTAAAAGTGATTGCAGGTGGCGGTGATACTGTTTCCGCATTGGCACATGCAGGTGTTGTTGATGATATGACATATGTTTCAACTGCGGGCGGCGCATTTTTAGAATGGTTGGAAGGAAAAGATCTTCCTGCCATTGCTGCGCTTGAAATGATGGATGAAGAAGAGTAACGTCTTTTTTGAGAATATAAGGATAAGAAATGTTTATACAAACTGAAAGCACACCAAACCCAAATGCGGTGAAGTTCATTCCAGGTAACGAAGTATCACCAAATGGGACATTTGATTTTAGAACGCCAGAAGAAGCCATGGCGGTATCGCCCCTTGGTAAAATGTTGTTTGAAATTGGTGATGTGACCGGCGTGTATTTGGGACGTGATTTTGTCAGTGTGACAAAGGATGAAACGTCTGATTGGGCATTGATTAAACCACGCGTTTTGGCCGCAATTATGGATCATGCGATGAGCGGTATGCCAGTTGTGGATGAGAGCGCAGTCCAACAACGTGTAAATGCACAAGAAAATGATCCTGTTGTCGCACAAATTATTGAAATTTTGGATGATCGTATTCGTCCCGCGGTTGCAAATGATGGTGGTGATATCGTTTTCGACCGATTTGAAGATGGTATATTGTATCTTCATATGCGCGGCGCATGTGCGGGATGTCCATCGGCGACATTAACGTTGAAAGATGGAATTGAAAATATGATGAAACATTTCATTCCCGAAGTCGAAGAAGTTCGTCAAATTTTGTAAATGAATATCTATATCGATACCGCCGTAAAGGGATGCAATATTGCATTGTTTGACCAAGATAATATTTGGGCAAGTGTGCAAGAGTCGATCGAACGCGGCCATGCCGAGGCAATTTTACCGCTTTATGAAGATTTGATGCAAAGTATCGGTAAAAAACCGCAAGATATTGAAAATGTGTATGTAAGTGTAGGGCCTGGATCATTTACAGGTTTGCGCGTTGGATTGAGCGTTGCACGTTTTATCGGTTTTTCACTTGGAATTCCTGTTCACGGCATAACCAGTTTTCAGGCTTTTTCTGCAAATGTAAAAAGTGATAAAGACCGATGTGTTGTGGTGGAAACAAAACGATCTGATTTTTACGTACAAGTGTTTGATAAAAATTATGATGCATTGAATGATCCGCAAAGTGTATCTGCGAATGATGTTGCGGGCATGCTCGAAAAATATCCTGATTGTGTAATCACAGGGGATGCGGTTGATCGTTTGATGAGTGAGATATCAAATTTGACGCAAGAAATTCAACAGCAAGATATGATTTCTATTGATGATGTCATTGCGGCTATTCAATCAGGCGCTATAAAAACAATAAAACCAGATGCGTTTTATATTCGTGATGCGGATGTTTCACAGCCTAAAAATAAGGCTATACACCAACAACATTCATGATGTCGCCAACATGATTGATTTCAGCATAAACAAGGTCGCCACCACGGCCTGAATTATTATCTAATGTTGCGTGGACATGGCTTTCATCCAAACCACCATTGTCAGGATCAAATCCACGGAAAACACGTTGATATGGATTGTAGGGAAATTTCATTGATTTGAAATGTGCGTGTCCCCACCAAAAACAATCACCTTGGTCTTCTAAAGACCTTGTCGCATCTATCCCCGCGTTAACAAAAAGGAGGGGGGAGCATGTGTTGGTTTGTGTGAATGTGCAATCGGTATAGGCCGCGCGTTTGTATTGTGATGTGAAAACATCATGTCCTGCGTTCGAATATACGGCCTGACGTGCATTTTCTGTCCAGCGGGATAGGCGAATAACGCCTTCGCGTGATACACGTTTTGCCTCGTTAATGTCCAAACCATAGGATTCCATTGTTTGAGCTAAACCTTTATCCATCATCCATTCCAAAACGATGGCTGGATTTGGTGCAAATTGTAATTGCATTAATTTTTGCCACATTTCTTCTTGTGTTCCGCGTAGGTAAACAATGTCAGATGGCATAACGCCTGGGATGGATAATAGACAGCGGCGGAAGGTTAAAATTGAATCAACCGTTTGGCGTGAATATTGTCCGTATCCTGTGTAATTACCTAAGTAAACAAGGCGATCGCCAGGACGAAATTGATTGAATATACTTTCGTGAAGGGCGTGAAGTTTTTGAATATTACCGTGGATAGAGGGAATTGCGAAAATTCGTTCAGGGGCGCCAAGTGATGCAAATCTGCAATCGATTGATTTTTGAGCGCGGCTGAATAAATTTTTTTGTGTCATTGATGTCCCTGAATAAGGCGGTAAAAGAATGATGCGAATCACATCGTATGTTAATTCTACCTAAATCGGGCATTTTTGTGAATCGTGAATAGTTACAATATGTTAGAAATAATTATTCACAGGCATAAAAAAACCACCCGAAGGTGGTTTTGATATTGAATGTTTGTTCCTTATTAGGCTGCTTGTGCCAAAACATCTTCTAATTTTGTTGCGGCTTCATCTTCAGATGTTTTTTCAATCGCTGCAACTTCACGTGCTAGACGCTCTAGTGCTGATTGGTAAATTTGACGTTCTGAATATGATTGCTCTGTATCATCTTTTGGACGACGAAGGTCACGAAGAACTTCGGCGATTGATACTGGATCACCAGAATTAATTTTTGTTTCGTATTCTTGTGCACGGCGTGACCACATTGCGCGTTTTGCCTTTGCCTTACCTTGCAAAGTTGTTAACGCATCATCCATTCGGTTGTTTGAGCATAATGCACGTAGGCCAGATTCTTCTGCCTTTTGAACAGGGATTTTTAAACGCATACGGTCACGGTCAAACGCGATAGAATAAAGAGAAACCTCGATATCACCAATTTTGTGTGTTTCGATACCTTCGATTTGTCCAACGCCGTGGGCTGGATATACAACCGCATCACCTTGTTTAAAGTTCAATGTATCGTTTGCTGGTTTTTTACTCATGTCTTCTTCGTTCCTTTATCTACTATATTGATGCAACATCACCACGCGATCCTTCGTGCGGGGCGGGCATTTGCAAAACCCGTTCCAAATTTACAGTTCATTTCTGTCTGCTTTAATCAATATGATATGAAATAGCGTGTTTAATTTTCTAATCTTCGCCTATTTCGATACTCAATCTGAAAGTACTATAACAAAAAATTAACGAAAAATCAACTATTGTTATTATGGTAATGAAAAATAAGTTTTTTTAGATCGTTGCTATTAAATTTTTTAAGTCGTACTCTATCTTTCACGCTCATACATACAACACGAAAAGTTACATTGTAATGTCAGAAACAGCCGTTAAAAATCCAGGTCAGGTATTTATTTTTGCAATTATTTCGACGATTCTGTTCTCGTTTATGAATTTAGCGGTGAAATATGCGGCCGAAAGTGGAGTGCATATTACGCAGATCATTTTATTTCGAAATTTGTTGGCTCTTCCAGTCGTATTATTATTGGTCAGTCGTTATATCGATAGTCAAAAATTATTGATGACTGCGCGCCCTTTCTCGCATATAGCACGTGGGTTGGTTGGAATTTCGGCCATGGCTTGTTTCTTCCTATCCTTTAAAATGTTGCCATTGGGTGATGCAACGGCGCTTCATTTTGCATCACCATTAATATTAACAGCGTTATCCGTTCCTTTTTTAAAGGAAAAGGTTGGGCCTTGGCGATGGAGCGCGGTTGGCGTTGGATTGATCGGTGTTATTATTATTGCCAATCCATCGGGTAATACAGAGATTTTAGGATCTTTTATTGCATTGTTTGCGGCTTTGTTAGCCGCGATTGCCGCCATATTGGTACGCCGTATGGGGGACACAGAGCATTCATTAACGATTGTTTTTTACTTTACTATTTGTGGGATTGTAACGGCGCTTATTCTTTGTCCATTTTTCTGGCAACCAATTGTGAGTGTGTGGGTTTTTTATGCATTATTGATGGTTGGAATATTGGGCGGTATTGCACAATATTTTTTAACAAAGGCATACGCGGCCGCACCTGCGGCGTATGTTAGTGTGTTTTCTTATGCGTCTATTGTATTTTCAATTGGATTTGATGTGATATTTTGGGCGCATATCCCAACATGGAATGTTTGGATTGGTAGTGCGATTATCATCACAGGTGGATTGGTTGTTTTATACCGCGAGGTGATTCATAAAGGAAGAAATGCACGATTGAGTATGTATGGTTTGACACCTATTCGTCCAACAGAGGCGGATTTAAATACACCAGCCCCTAGACGACGGAAATCTGATGGTGTAGATAATGTGCAGAAAAATAATAAGGAATAAACAATGACGTTTGTTGTTACAGACATTTGTATTAAGTGCAAATACACAGATTGTGTAGAGGTATGCCCCGTAGATTGTTTTTACGAAGGTGAAAACATGTTGGTTATTCACCCTGATGAATGTATCGATTGCGGTGTGTGTGAACCCGAATGTCCAATTGATGCGATTATCCCGGATAGTGAACCAGAAGCAGATAAATTTTTGAAATTAAATCGTGATTATGCCGAAAAATGGCCTGTCCTAACGCGTAAAAAAGATGCGTTACCCGAGGCTGAAGAATTCAAAGATAAAAAAGATAAAATGGATCTCTTTAGCCCAGAGGAGGGCGAGGGGGATTAGGATATTTGACATTAGTTATTTTATATAGCAATGTACTTATATGAATAATGTTACAAGAATAGAAACGGATGCTCCATTTACAGCTTTTGGCAAGATGGCGGATCTTGCACATGAGTGGGAAAGGGATGGTTTAGGGACATGGTTGGTTTTTGAAGTCCCTAATCCAAAGCAAGGTGTTCAAATCGCAGTGCCTAAACATGATATAGAGAATGTAGGGTGTTCCGTGTTTTTTCAACATGCTGTTGATGAAACTGGTGCAATGGCAATGGCTAAAAAATTAACAGAATTATATAGGCTGGATAATCCACGGTGGATGACATCTGATGGTGTTGCATTAAATATTAAGTAATCGCGTTGATTGCTTCTTTATCTAAATGTCCTGGGATAACGATAACGGGAACACGTAGATTGTTCATACCTTTACCAGCAAAGTGACTAATTAACGGGCCTTGATTATTTGTGTTGGCTGAGCCAGCCAAAATAAGTGCACGAATTGATTTGTCTTCTTCAATCACATTTGTGATTTCATCAATGATATTACCTTCTTTTATATGAAAGCTGGGGTAGAGATGGTTATGTTCTTCATTGATTGATTTTGCCATTTGCCAGATATTTTTTTCAGCTTGGATGCGTAAATCATTACGCATCATTGCTTCAACTTTCCCCCAGTGAACGAATTCCTCAAGGTCTGTTATGTGTGCGATCGCAACATAACCACGACGAGCATCGGCGATGCGGCATGCATAATGCGCGGCAATGGATGATTCTTCGTTCCCATCGGCAATAATAAGATAGGTTCCACCGTCCCCACGACGTGTTCCTTTCCATTCGCTTGAAGTATCAGTCATTTTCTTACTCTCTCCTTAATAGTAATATTGCGACCAAGCTTGATAAAATAGCAATTATAATAATGATAACGCCATATAAAAGTGGTTGAGATAATGCAAAATCGTGGATAGAGGCGGTTAGGCCAACTTGTCTCACATGAAATGGGCGTGATTGTCGGTCAATCATTTTTCCATTTTTAAATAGGAATGCTTCGATTTCATAATCACCGACGGGCACGTTTGATGGCATGTGAATACGCGTTTTAAACAAACTATCATTGATGTACTCAACGGCATCAGGAGTCAGAGAATACAAATGTGCCAATTGCATGTTTTGGATAAGGGCTTCTTGAAAACGATCGTGACGTTCATTTGAAACATTATCAAGTGTTTCAAAAACAAGGCTATTAATTCCTATACGATTATCAAGGCGTGTTTGTGTATCGGTGATGTCAAAAATAGAGCGCGAGCTGGCAACATTGTAATATTGTGGAATATCGCTAAATGTTACGGAACGTGCATTAATCCATAGGCCAATGACATCTGTTTTCCGACGAACTGTCGTATCTTTTTGGGGACCTTTAACGATGATGATTATGTCACCTTTTTGTTTTGATGTTCCGAATAAGGTCAATGTATCGCCATTAAAACCTGTTGAAATTTCAAGCATGGGTTCGGAAATATCTATATCCAATTCTGCCTTAACATGAAAAGGAATAAGAAATAAAATTAAGGTAAGTACAAAACGTATAATCATTTGACAATCACACTGTATAAATTTGCAGGTGGGATGAGGAGGTCGCTCCCTAATCGCAATCCAACTAGAAGGATGATGGACGCGAGGACAAAACGAGCCATTGCCCCCTTAATATATTTTGAAAGTCTTAACCCAATTTGTGCGCCAATAACGCTGCCGAATATTAAAATAAGCGCGAGAATCATATCAACAGTTTGGTTTGTAACGGCGTGTAATATACAGGCGATGGCAGACGTTGCCATTATTTGAACAAGGGATGTTCCTGCAACCAATAATGGTGGCATACGAAGCAGATAGATCATTGCGGGTACGATTAAAAATCCAGCGCCGATTCCCATGATGGATACCATCAAGCCGCTTAATATTCCAATCGTGAGTGGGATGATTGCGCTGATATATAATTTCGAATTGGGAAAGCCCATTTTGTAGGGCAATTTTTCCTTTAATATTGCGTAACGGCTTGGCTTTTGCTCACTTGACGAGGATGTTTCATCAATTACGTAGGGGCGTCTTGAATGGATGAGTGTTGTGACGCTTTCGTAAAACATCATGCCACCGATAGAGCAAAGAAAAAGGACATAGAGAACTGAGATCATCAAGTCAACTTGTCCAAAATGTTGTAAAATTTTAAAAATGAAGATACCTGAAGTGGTGCCGATGAAACCACCAATGAGTAATATTCCTGCCATTTTGAAATCGATATTATTTTTTTTCCAATGGCCAATAACACCTGTTGTTGATGATGCAACCAATTGAGACGCCTGGGTCCCAACGGCGACCGCGGGTGGAATACCAAGGAAGATTAAGAAAGGTGTTGTGAGGAAACCTCCACCAACACCGAAAACACCAGAAATCACACCAACAATCGCGCCTAAAAACGCAATTGTTTCTGCTTGCACAGACATTTCCGCCAATGGAAGATAGATTTGCATGCATGTTTCCTGAAATAGAGTGTTATTCATTGATATGTAACATAAACATGTATGAGGCGATAGGGGGATGCCGTGGAAAAATGAAAATTACGTGTTGAAATTATAAAATAATTACGCTTTTATTAGGGAAATAAAATAATAGAATTTCAGGGAAAAAGCTAATGCCAACGAGCCGTGGACCAATTGATAAAAGCGTAATGAAAATATTAAGAATATCTTTTGATCGTAATAAAAACGCAGGGGTTAGTAACTATGGTGAAATTGTTAGGCGCATGGCTGATCGTCGTAACCCTAAGGGGCGACCCGAGGAACATGCAGAGCGTATGCAATATACATCAAAATTAACGGGGCAGCCTCGCGCGTTATTTGCGTTTAATATGTTGCTAGAGATGGACCCTGATACAGATCACGCTCCATTGGTTGAAGCAAAAATGAGTGACACTCCTTCAAGGGTGCTAAATTAAAACTATTATAGGGTTTCATTTTATGACTTGTCGCGTAATCTTGCCTTGTGAAAAATGATGTAAAAATTCGTAATGAAATGTTGTCGTGGTACGATGCCCATGCGCGTGTTTTACCATGGCGGTCAAAACCGAGTGAACGGCCTGACCCATATTATGTATGGTTGTCAGAGGTGATGTTGCAGCAAACAACGGTTCAAGCTGTTGTCCCATATTTTGAAAAATTCATATCGATTTGGCCAACGGTGCATGATTTGGCCTCCGCGACACAAGATGATGTCCTTCGTGAATGGGCGGGACTTGGTTATTATTCGCGTGCACGAAACTTGTATAAATGTGCGCAAGCAATTGTGAGTGAGCATGACGGTATTTTTCCAAATAGTGTTAAAACGCTAAAATCATTATCAGGGATTGGTGATTATACATCCGCGGCGATTGCCTCGATTGCATTTGATATTCCATCGGTTGTTATTGATGGAAATGTAGAAAGGGTTATTTCTCGTCTTCATCGTATTGATGCGCCGCTACCTGATTCAAAAACAATCATTCGTGAATATGCGCAAAATTTATTTATTGGTGATAATACGGATCGTCCATCTTGTTTTGCACAAAGTCTTATGGATTTAGGGGCTACAATTTGTACACCTAAGTCGCCTAAATGTGAAATTTGCCCTATATCTAAATATTGTGTGGCGTTTGAGCATTGTGATGCACAGGTATATCCAAAAAAACGTAAGAAATCTAAAATTCCTGAAAAATACGGTGTTGCGTATATTTATGTTCATGATGGGAAGGTCGGTATTGAAAAACGCCCTGAAAAAGGAATGTTGGCGGGCATGGTTGGTTTTCCAACAAGTGAGTGGAACGAAGATAGCGTTGATAATATTGATGATGACATGAGTGCGTATAAAATTCGTCATGTCTTTACGCATTTTGCATTAACGCTTTATCCTCAAATTATAAATCAAAAGACCTATAATATGATTGAATTTAAAGAAGTTGATAAAATTGGATTACCAACGTTGTTTAAAAAAGTGTGGAATATGATAGAGTCTGATTTATGAAGATAACCGATGTTCTTTTTGTAATTGTCTTTTTGGGAAGTATTCCTGTCTTCGCTATGGATGAAAAGCGTTCAACGCTTCATTACAATCCTATTAGTCACGTATCGTTGTCAAAACTGTTATGGACATATGGTGTGCATGATCAAAAAGATAGTGAAATTTTAGATCATTATTTGTCGATCAATAATTGTGATTTGTACAGGTTGTATCGCACAAACGACTTTCAATGGGAGAGAGTGCGTGAGGGAATGAGACGTGAACTTGATTACTATTCTAAAAATTATCCAAATCGTTTTGAAATCAAGGCTGTTGTACCATTAGATCGCTATGATTTTGAAAGGTCGGCGTTTATCATTGATCCTGAATTTGCATTAAATAATGCGGGATCGATTCAAATACCCGTGGATGTTTCAGAAAATTATTGTGGGGATCGAGAAACATTTAAGTTCTTTCCATTGGATATAAAATTTGTAGCTGATAGTAAATTCTCACTAAAAGAAATTCCTGTGCCGTCATCGCAAGCACAACTGATTCTAGAAAAAATTAAAAAATATAAATATACTGATTTTGCGGAGAAACGTGCTGTTTCTTTAAAATTTGAAATTGTTATGGATGATGTTAAATATTCATATCAGGAAGAGGGACGTGGAAAATCTATTTTTAAGGGGCAATTGGACACAATTACATTCTATGAAGATCCACAAATGACAAAACCTATCTGGAAAAAATCATTTAAATCTTTGAATTAATAACTTCCAACACCTTGAACAAATCACCCATTTCGTCTGGGTTCATTAAACGTTCATATCCTGATGTTAATTCAGGATTATTTAAATGTTGATATCGGATTATAATTCCATTTTCTAATAAAAATTGTGATTGTGTTTTTATAATGCTTTCTTTGAGAAATGTTGAAAGCCATTCAAAGTCAATGTGTGACGTTAAATCGGCATCGCCAACATGATCGGTTATCGCACATGATTTATGTTTGTATAGGGCTTGCAAACTGTCACCAAAGGTTGATTTTTTATACCCGTAATCAACGAAAAGGAATGCTCCATGATAGGTGGAAAGCAGTCGTGTATAGTCTTCTTGAATTTTAGAATATTCAAAAATATCATTATGTTGGGGGGAGGGAAGTGTTGATTTGATAGGTGGATTTTTAACATCTATCCATGTTGTTTTTTTATTATCTATATAATGTTCCTGCCATGTACCATCGTTGTATTTGAATTGACGAATGGGAAGGGCATCAAAAAATTCATTGGCAATGATGATGCTTGGTAAGTCATTGGATATTTTAGAAAGATGATCGTGCCATTGCACATTATAATTTTTTAAAGTGTCGCGTTGTTTTGTTTTCAAGGTCTCACTTGTTTCGACAAGGTGAGTATTCATGGCCTCATGAAATAGCTCTATATGTTCTGTCCCACGCAGTAAATCAGACATTAATGTTCCACGACCAGGGCCAATTTCGATTAAATTGAACGTGGAGGGGGATCCCATCTCAACCCATTTCTGCACAGTCCAAATCCCAATAATTTCACCGAATAATTGGGATATTTCGGGCGCAGTTGTAAAATCACCATCAACGCCAAATGGGTCACGGTTATTATAATATTGGCCAAGTGCATCGGCCATAAATGTATCAAGACGTTGCATGTGATCGTTTGGTAAAAAGGATAATTGCAATACCCGCCATAAACATTGGAATGCACAATAATTGCCCCATGCTTAATCCCGCGGTGAGGAAACCAATATGCGCATCAGGTTGGCGTGTATATTCAACAAAAAATCGCATGAATGCATAAGCCGATAAGAATGCGCCAGAGATTATCCCATAATGCTTTCGAACGCTTTCATAACGTTGCAAAAGGGCGAGAATGATAAAGAGTGCGATGCCTTCGGTTGCCGCCTGATAAAGTTGGCTTGGGTGTCTTGCGACATCACCCTCAACAAATACCATTCCCCATGACGCATCAGTGGCGCGTCCGTATAATTCTCCATTGATGAAATTGGCAATACGGCCAAAAAATAATCCAATGGGGGTTGCTACGGCGATACGATCGGCAAGGGCGAAAAACGGCATTTTATGTTTCCATGCAAATAATATCATGGCGGTGATAACGCCAATTAAACCACCGTGGAATGCCATACCACCTTGCCAAATTTTAAGCGCGTCTAATGGATTAGATAGGTAATATTCAGCATTATAAAATACGACATATCCCAATCGTCCGCCCAAAATAACGCCAATGATGATCCATGTTAAAATGTCATCCATATGATCGGCATTCAAATATTGTGACGGATATTTTCGTAAGAATTTTTTTAAAACCCAAAGACCAATGAGGAAACCGGCCATGTATGATAGGGCATACCACCTGATGTCGATAGGTCCAATGGATAGGGCAATGGGGTCAATGTTTGGGAATGATAGTGCCATGCATATTGTTTAGCATGCTAGGGGGAGGTGTGAGAACCAATTATTTCTGGTTCTCAACGTAATCTTTTAAAACACGTGACATCATTTGGCGTGTGTCTTCGTCCAAATTTTCGAAATAACGCCATGTATCCATGTCTATTTTCAATGTCGCCTCAACCATATCTGGTGTAATTGAGATGCGATCTTGGTTAGCATTTGATGCCATGTGCATGCGTGTTGTAACGCTTTTTAGTAATTTATTCATGGTGTATATCTATCAATCTAAAATGTAAAAGTCAACCAATTATGACAACATTTGCGGTTTATCCACAGACTCAGTTTGTGAACGCCCAACCATATGTGCTTGTGCGACCTTTTGACGCATCAATTTGCGAAGCTCATCAATTGGCACGGCCTTGCCTTTTGATTTTGTGTGCCAGTATGTCCATCCATTACATGATGGGGCATCTTGCAATTTTGCACCCATTTTATGGATTGATGCCTTTTCATTATTTGAAATGAGTGACCCGTCAGAATGCACAGTCGCACTCTTTTTTCCTTTTGAACAGGTTAACTTCGTTCCTGGTTCTATCAGGCCATGTTCCAATAACATTGAAAATGGAATGCGAACCTCTTCGCGCTTTCCAGTAATTTGTAATGAAGCCATGTCGCCTGTTTCAATCGCATCAATGCGTTTTTGCGCGTGCTTGATATAGAAATCTTCACGATCAATACCGATAAAATTACGTCCCATTTTTTTCGCAACCGCGCCTGTTGTTCCTGAACCAAAAAAGGGATCTAAAATAACATCACCTGGTTTTGATGCGGTCATAAGAACGCGATAGAGGAGGGCCTCTGGTTTTTGTGTTGTATGCACCTTTTTGCCGTCTTCGTCTTTTAAACGTTCACCGCCACTACAAATCGGGATTAACCAATCGCTACGCATTTGTAATCCGTCATTCATTTCTTTTAGCGTGTCATAATTGAATGTGAATTTGTTCTTTTCCCCCTTTGATGCCCAAATTAATGTTTCGTGTGCGTTGCATAGACGCGTTCCGCGGAAATTTGGCATAGGGTTGTTTTTGCGCCAAACAACGTCATTTAAAATCCAAAATCCTTCATCCATCAATGTCGCGCCAACGCGATAGATATTGTGGTAAGATCCAATCACCCATAATGTTCCTGTATCTTTTAATACGCGGTAACATTCTTTTAACCATGCCTTTGATAGTTCATCATAGGCCTTCATCGTGTCGAATTGATCCCAATGATCGTCCACGGCATCAACCTTTGTATGGTCAGGACGGTGTAGATCGCCACCCAATTGCATGTTATAAGGGGGATCTGCAAACACCATATCAACGCTGTTGTCTGGTAATGATTTTAAAACGTCGATACAGTCGCCTTTTAAAATTTGGTTAAGTGGAAGGTCATGTTTTGGATTTGTTTTTGCTCTCATGCGAATCATAAGAATCGAAAAACGACTCTGCGGTCAAGAAAAAAATAAAAATTATTTTTTATGCGGATTCCTTGTGATTCCGAACGGGTGCGAAGGAATGGCGGTGATGAGTCGTTACGCCGTATTTTTGGATTCCTTCGATATGTTTTTTTGTACCGTATCCTGAATTGGTGTCCCATCCATAATGTGGGAATTCGTTCGACAAATGTTCCATTATTTTGTCGCGATAGACCTTTGCGATAATAGATGCACATGCGATTTCTTTGACCTTGCTGTCCCCCTTTACAATCGCCTCTCCGTCGCAAGGGAGGTGAGGGGGAACCTTGTTGCCATCGATATAAAGATAGTCAGGTGTGATGGGGAGATCGTTTGCAGAGCGTTCCATCGCGCGGAAGGTTGCCTGTAGGATGTTGATATCATCAATCTCTTGCGGGGAGAGTTCCGCAATCGCACAAACGCAATGTTGTTCAATTAAGGGTGAGAGGCGTTCACGCTTTGCCTTGGTTAATTTTTTGCTATCGGTAACGTCAACCATCCATGGCATATCTTGTGCCGTGTCTGGAATATGCACACATGCAGCAACGACGGGGCCGGCCAATGGCCCGCGTCCAACCTCGTCAATTCCTGCGATTATCCTTTGAGACATTTGCTAACAATTTCAAAGACATCGGGGGATAGGTTGTCTTGATCCATGATGCGTTTTAATTGCGCCTTCATTAATTTTTGACGATCAGCTGTGTATGATTTCCACCCACGCATTGGCGTTAACATGCGTGATGCAATTTGTGGGTTTTTATCGTTTAATTTGATCACGATGTCGGTCAAAATTTTGTATCCTTCACCGGATAAAACATGGAAGCCCTTTTGATTGCGCATGGCAAATGCACCGATGAGGGCACGAGTGCGGTTTGGGTTATCCAATGTAAAATCAGGGTGATTTAACAATTCGGCCACGCGCGCGGGTGTGTCGTGCCGTGCGGAACATGCCTGCACCGAAAACCATTTATCAATGACCAATGGGTATTGTTGATATTCTTCGTAAAAATTGGCGATGGCATGGTCGCGTTCTGGGCGATCGGTTTCAACCAAAACCGCCAATGATCCCAATTTTTCGGTCATCGTTGTGGCGTTTGAATATTGGTCAAATGCCGCGCGGATGGCACCACCTTCATCAACGGATAATTTGTGTTTAAGGATGAGGTTGCGCAGGGCACGTCGTGCCATTGCCTCGGGCGATGTTGAAAAATCATCCGTGGGTGCACATGTTTCGTATAACATGTTCAAATCATCGGATAGAGCGTTTGCGATTGCTTTTGTTAATGCATCCTTGCCCCGTGCAATTTTATCAGGATCAATGTGTTTTTGCTTTGCGGCAATAGTGCTATCACCTGGTAGTGTTAATAAACGTACAAGCAAGGCTTTGTTGTGATCTTTCAGTGTGTGAACACAATTATGCAGGGCATCGATGAAACCATCGGGCAGGTCATTACTATCACTGTTCAAAACAGAGAGCATAATTTTTTGCGCGGCTTCCCATTTGTTAAACCCATCACTGTCATGACGAAGTTGGAATATCAAATCACTTTCCGTTTGATCTGTGTTCAAAATAACAGGCGCGGAAAAACCACGTAGGTAGGATATCGCTGGTTCTTCATCAATATTTTCAAAAGTAAATTCTTGTTGACCCTTTGTCATGATTAATAGTGATTCATCAATATCAACGCCGTCTTTGCCAATGAGACCTGTTTTAATCGGAATAACGACAGGATTTTTATTTTTCTGTCCCGGTGTGTCAGGAGTGCTTTGCGTGAATGTGATTGTGACCTTTTTCTTTTTCTCATCATATATTGATTTCGCGGTCACAATGGGTGTTCCGGCTTGCGAATACCATAATTTGAATTGATCCAAATATTTATTCGCGCTTGCGTCTTGCATCGCTTTTAAGAAGTCATCACATGTCGCGGCATCGCCGTCGTGACGAGAGAAGTAAAGGTCCGATCCCTTGCGATACATATCATCACCAAGAAGTGTGTTAATCATGCGGATGACTTCGCCGCCTTTTTCGTACACAGTCATGGTATAGAAATTGTTGATCTCGATATATTCTTCAGGGCGAATAGGGTGCGCCATGGGGGATGCATCTTCGGAAAATTGTAGATCGCGCAATAATGTGACCTCGTCAATGCGTTCGGTCACCGCGTCATTCATCGCCTGTCCAAATTGGTTTTCACGATAAACGGTAAATCCTTCTTTGAGGGATAATTGGAACCAGTCACGGCATGTGACACGGTTTCCCGACCAATTGTGGAAATACTCGTGTCCAATGACGCGTTCAACGCGAAGGAAATCAGCATCAGTTGCTGTTTTTTGTTCCGCCAAAACAAGCGCAGTGTTGAAAATGTTCAATGATTTGTTTTCCATTGCCCCCATGTTGAAATCACCAACGGCAACGATGTTGAAAATGTCCAAATCATATTCACGGCCGTATGCTTCCTCATCCCATTTCATGGAATCTTTTAATGCTTGCATCGCAAAATCAACCTGTGGTAAATCGCCATCGCGTGTGTAAATGCGTAATGTGACCTTGTCGCCCGACATGGTTTTGAAAAAATCTTCTTTCATGACTAAATCACCGGCAACAAGCGCGAATAGGTAACATGGTTTTTTATGAGGGTCATGCCACACGGCAAAATGACGACCGCCATCAAGATCGCCGTTTTCGATGCAGTTACCGTTGGATAGTAAGACAGGGTATTTATCTTTGTCAGCCTCAATACGAACCGTAAAAATGGTCATGACATCGGGACGATCCATCCAAAATGTAATATTGCGGAATCCTTCCGCTTCACACTGTGTTGTGTAATTGCCACCTGATTTATAAAGTCCGTTAAGTGATGTATTTTTTTCAGGGCGAATTTTTGTTTTAATTTCTAATGTGAAATCATCGCCAGGGCAGGGAATGGTTAAAAATTCAGTATTCAGTTTGTAATTTATGATGTTTTTACCATTCACGTGTACATGAACAAGGTCGATGTCTTTACCGTGGTGTAATTTAAGGTCGGCACGTTTGGACGCATCGCGTTTATAGATTGTTTTTTGTGTGACAAATGTATGCCCTTCAAACAATTCAAACGTTAAATACGTGTTTTCAATTGTGTGCGTTGGCGCCTCGTAATCTTTTAAATAAATTGTTTTTGGTTGTGCGTTTGTCATAGGTCTGTCCTCACTGAAAATTCAATGAAGGTAATATACCTGAATTGTTTTTAAACGCGAAGGGGTGAGGCGCGAGTTGTCATCACTTTTTTAATAGGGGTAAAGTCATAGCCTTTGCTCGATCTGATATTTTTTCTCTGCTTGGAAATGAACTTTCTACTAAGTTGAGTCCCTTAGATATTTTATTTTGATAATCGTGGTTATTTTTATATGCTTGTAAGATTAGTTGTGGGGGTAGAAATACAGCCGCCACTGTGAATATTTGGGTGAGTGGGGGGGCGAAGGATGTCATGATGAGGGAGGCGATACCAATCCCAATACTTGCGCCTATAGACTTTGCAGAGATATTGACTAAATTGTTTATGGGGCTAAATGATTCTTTATCTGTTTCTAAGTTGTCTACCAAATATCTGGCTTGTTGAATGCGATCGATTTTTGTCATATTTTCTTTCGCAGTGATAGCTCTCTTTTTTAGATGTTCTATGTGTTTGTGTTCTAGTTCCTTAACTTTTTTGAGAAGCTCCGCCGGTGATCCGTCATTTTCTAAGAATAGATTTCTTCTTTCTCGTTCGAGGCTTGGGCATGTGTTTCGTGATGTCATCATTTCGGATTCGTGAATGATGTTTGTATACCTGTCTAATGCCCGTTCTTGCATTGATTGTGCGCGTATTTTAAAATTATCTAGAGGTGTGCGTGATCCTGTGTATAGAGCAGAAATGAAAGCTTTTCTGAGTTGGTTGGATAAAATTTTGTCTAATTTATTCATGAGGTATGTTTATAGAGGATTTTAATATATGTCAATATTTATTCAAAAATTAAGTTTGTACATCACTTAATCTTGTGTATCTAAAACATATTTAGATATTGTAGCAAGGTGAGGCTAATAATCCCTAATCCAAGTAATGATATTATAACTGTGGCGGATACAAAAGATGATCTTCAGGAAAACGATCTCTATGGCACAGATGGCATCCGCATCGGCAAGGCCATGAATGTGGATGGTGATCTTGATTGGGTGTCTTACAAAAGCGACCGCCATTTGTTGACCGTGGCACCCACCCGTATCCGCTTCGCGCCGACAAGGTGCGCTGGCATGACGATCCTGAATTGAAGCCCTTGGGTGTGGATTTGCAGGCTGAACCAGTACTGGCACAAGCCGCTGAATGATCTTGATTGGCGGGGAAACCCGCCAATTTCATTTCTTTGATTTTGTGAGGTCCATCATGAATAAATCACCCTCAAACAGCAAAGACGCGTTTGCCAAAGCCACTTCGCCACAAGAACCAAAGCCAACAAAACAGGCTGAAACTGAGCAGATAAAGTTCGTATCTGATCCGATGAGTTTCACGATCCACGGTACACACGGCGGCAAGTCCAAGGTTGTGATCGAAGATCAGGACGGTACTCTCGAAGCCGAGTTCATCCCTGAAAAAGCGCAAAAGCCACCGCTGAACCTGAATACAGATGATATCACCCTGGACTGGCAAGAAGAAGGTTATGCGCCGTCTCAGAATGGTGTTCTGCGATCCAAGCGTGGATCAGCTTGGCTTTGGGGCGTCCGATGGCTCCACTGCGGAAATTGGACAGATAGTCAGTGCCAACCATCAGCTTGTGACCAAAGGCCTGCTCCATAATGGCTTCCACGCTCAGGTTGGTGGTGTCCGCAACCGCACGGGCAACATGATAGAGGGCGGCACGGTCAGCTTTGGTCGCTGATCTTCCAATTGTTATCCACATCAAAATCCTTGCCTCAAAACTACCCGATTTTACCCGCAACCTACGGCCATTGCAGTGGTATTTTAGGATATCCAGACCTCGAAGCCAGAAAATTATCGCTTCGGGTCTTGGGAATAATATCCTATATTGTTCCACTTATGTTCTCTCACATTGAGAGGCAACAAAGGAGACCCCGAACCAGAGAAACGCCGAGAGGCAGAAAGAGGCAGGCCATGACCGACATTCCCCCAGAATTTAATCCCGAAACGGCCCCGCCGCGCCTGACGATTGATTGGGATGCCTATCTTCCATTCTTCGAAGATGAAGATATCTCGGACGAACACAAGCGCGAACTGATCGAAGCCCTGTGGTCCATCATGGTCAGTTTTGTCGATCTTGGGTTCGGGTATACACCCCGTCCAACAGGCCTGTGGAAAAGACGTGTCTTTGGCAGAAATGCCCGTCACAGGATGTGCTAAACTTACCCAATACCAAAACAACTTTTGAAACTGCCGCAGCCCCCGAGACTGACGCGCAACAGGAAGGGAGTCTTTAATGGAAACAAAACAACACGCCGTCATTTACGCCCGCGTTTCGAGCGTCGCTCAATTGAAAAAGGGTGATGGGTTGGCGTCGCAAGAAAGCCGTTGCCGCGAATATGCGCGGTATAAGGGCTATGAGGTGCTTGAGGTCTTCAATGACAACAAATCGGGTGGTGATGCTGATCGTCCTGCCATGATTGCACTGCTGGCGTACCTGAAAGCGCAAAAGGAAACCTGCGTTGTCATCATTGACGACATCAACCGCTTTGCGCGGGATGTGGTCGGGCATTGGCAACTGCGGGCGCTGCTGGCCGAAGCGGGCGGCAAGCTGGAAAGCCCGTCGATTGAATTTGGTGAGGACAGTGACAGCATTCTGGTCGAGAACCTGCTGGCGTCTGTGTCCCAGCACCAACGTCAGAAAAACGGCGAGCAAACCAAAAACCGTATGCGGGGCGTGCGCTTAATGGTTACTGGGTGTTCCGCGCCCCGATTGGATACAAGTATGAGCGCGTTGCGGGGCATGGCAATATGCTGGTGCGGGATGAACCTTTGGCATCCATCATCCAAGAGGCCTTGGAAGGGTTTGCCTCTGGTCATTTTGAAACACAGGCCGAAGTGAAACGGTTTCTGGAATCCAAACCTGCGTTCCCGAAAGATTTTGCTGATGGCACGATCCGTTTTGAACGGATCATCCGTCTGATGACCCGCACGCATTTTGCGGGTTACATCGAAATCCCTGAGTGGGATGTGTCGCTGCGCAAAGGCCATCATGAAGGTCTGATCTCATTGGAGACCCATGAATTGATCCAGCAACGGATCAAGGACGGGGCCAGAGCGCCCGCACGCAAGGATATCAATGCGGACTTCCCTCTGCGGGGGTTCGTGTGCTGCGATGACTGCAACACGCCTCTGACGGCCTGCTGGTCCACCAGCAAGTCGGGAAAGAAACATCCGTATTACCTCTGCCACGCCAAAGGATGCCCGAGCTATCGCAAATCGATCCGTCGTGATGTGCTCGAAGGTGAGTTTGACGAATTGATGCAAAGCCTCAAACCATCCGAGGGCATGTTTGCAATGGCGTCAAAGATGTTCAAAGACGCTTGGGGGCAACGTGCGGGACAAATGGAGGCTGACAAACGCCTGATCCGCACGGAGCGCAACAAACTGGATAAGCAAATCGAAGGCCTTCTGGATCGTGTTGTGGACGCGGATAGCCCAACCCTGATCACCGCCTACGAGAAGCGCATCGAAAAGATGGAGCGTGAGAAGCTGATTTTAGACGAAAAACTGCAAAACCAAGGAAAGCCAATGCATACCTTCGAGCAAATGTTCGAACACGCCCTGCAATTCCTGTCAAACCCTTGGAAACTCTGGAAAAGTGGCAATCTGATTGCCCAACGAACTGTCCTGAGACTGGCCTTTGCAGAGCAAATTACCTATGCGCGAAATGAAGGACTTCGAACACCAAAAACCACCTTACCATTCAAGGTGTTAGAGGGGTTTTCTTGCCAAAAGAAGATAATGGCGGACAGTCAGGGATTCGAACCCTGGATAGGCTATAAACCTATGCCGGTTTTCAAGACCGGTGCATTCAACCGCTCTGCCAACTGTCCGTTGTGTAAGATACTTGCGATTGATCTTTCGAAAAGGGTTTTAACATCCTTGCGCGGGGATGTAAATTACTTATACTCATTTTCATGAAAAAAATATTACTTATCGCATCTGCACTCTTTATTCTTCCGTTGAACGCCTTTTCTGGTGATCAGGCATCTTATAATCAATGGGTTTCTCAATTTAAAGCCAAGGCGAAAAGCCAGGGTGTGTCAGATGCAACATTAAATCGTGCATTTGCGGGATCCAAATTTTTACCACGTGTGATTGAGTTAGATCGTAAACAACCTGAATCAAAAATCACTTTTGCAACGTATGAAAAACGCATTGTTTCAAAACAGCGTGTTAATCAAGGTCGCCATGAATTGAAAAAACACCGTGCATTATTGAATGAAATTGGCGCACATTATGGTGTTCAACCACAATATATTGTGGCGTTATGGGGGATTGAAACAAATTTTGGATCAAATACAGGAGGTTTTGATGTTGTCGATTCGTTGGCAACATTGGCATTCGAAGGACGTCGTAGTAAATTTTTTGGTGATGAATTGATGAATGCGCTGAAAATTATTGATGCGGGGCATATTACGGCGGCGGATATGATCGGTTCATGGGCAGGTGCAATGGGGCAAAGCCAATTTATGCCATCGAGTTTTTTAGCGTATGCACAAGACTATAATAAAGACGGCAAGAAAGATATTTGGGGTACGAAGGCGGATGTTTTTGCTTCGGCCGCGAATTATCTTTCTCGTTCAGGATGGAAAGGTGATGAAAAATGGGGGCGTCAAGTGTCTGTTCCTGCATCATTTTCAAAATCAATGGTTGATCGTAAGAATAAAAAGCCGTTATCACAATGGGCATCTATGGGCGTAAAATTACCACATGGTGGTGCGTTACCTGTTGCAAATATTAAGGCGGGTTTGGTTGCGCCAGATGGAATGTCTGGGCCAAAATACATGACATACGGAAATTATGATGTTATCATGAAATGGAACCGTTCAACTTACTTTGCCACATCTGTGGGTTTGTTGGCTGACGCTATTGCCGCTGGTCAATAATCGAGATTTTAAAATATGAATAAATTTGTTTTGTTAATTGCAAGCCTTGGATTGCTTTCTGCGTGTGCTGAAATTGAACTAGGATCTCATCTGGTAAAACAATTAACACCATCGGATAGTAAGACTGTGCCGGTGAAGGTTGGATATTTTAAAACAGGAAGTCCTTATAAAATTAAAGGACGGTATTACACACCAAAAGAAACATATAATGGCAGTGAAACAGGCGTTGCATCATGGTATGGCCCTGGATTTCATGGGAAAATGACGGCCAATGGGGAAATCTTCAATCGTTATGAATTAACCGCGGCGCATCGTACATTACAAATGCCATCAATCGTACGCGTTACGAATTTGACAAATGGTAAATCAATTATTGTGCGTGTGAATGATCGTGGGCCATTTGCGCATGATCGCATTATTGATTTGTCGGATAAAGCGGCTGAAATATTGGGCATGAAACATAAGGGTACGGCACGCGTTAGGGTTGATGTGTTGGAAAAACCGAGTCGCCAAGTTGCGAGTGCCGCGCGCGCAGGAAAAAGTACACGGGGGGCGGAAATTGCCCTTAATCGTGGATTGTCATTGGACAGTGATATGCCATTGCAAATTGCAGAACCTGTGCGAAAACCATATTCAAACACACCTGTTGTAAGACAAGCCAATCTTGAACCGCAATCGCGCATGTTTGACGATATTATTGTTAAGCAAGTGAACGCGGCAGAACCAGTACGTAAGCCACGCCAAGTTTTACCAGTAGTTGAAGATAATGTATTTGTTCAGGCTGGTGTGTTTGAAAGTGAAGATAATGCGATGACGATGAAAATGGCACTTTATAATGTTAGTGAACCTGTATCCATTCACCGTGTGGATGTTGGTGGAATTAACATGTATCGTGTGAAAATTGGCCCTGTAAATTCAAAAAACAAAGCCAGTGAAATTGTCTCAAATCTTCAAAAACAGGGGAGAGATGCCAAAATCGTAATGGCAGATCGTTGACTCTCTCACGTAACACGATCAAACTGATAACAGCATGCGCTTATTAATTTTAGCTAGTATTTTTTCGACAGTGGTCGTTACGGGGGCTTCCCTTGCTAATGCACCAACGGATATGGAGGCAGATCGTATAACATATGATCAAGGTCGTTCTGTCGTTGTCGCTGAAGGTCATGTAAAGGTTGCGCAGGCTTATCAAACACTGGAAGCGAACAAGATTATTTACAATTTTGCAGATGACTTGGCTTATGCCGAGGGCGATGTACGTTTGACGGATAAAAATGGAGATGTTCATTCGGCAGATGTTTTGGAACTCAGTGATCAAATGAGGCAAGGAGTTGTAGATAATCTTGTTTCTAGATTGAATGATGGATCACGTTTGTGGGCGGCAAAGGCTATTCGTGAAACATCACAAAAACATGTGTTAAAGGATGCGCGTTATACACCGTGTCGTGAATGTAAGAATGATCCAGATAAAACACCCGCATGGGCATTGAAGGCAACGGACGTTACTCATGATAAAGACGAAGCAATCATTTTATACGAGAATGCAACATTTGAGGCATGGGGCGTGCCTGTATTTTATACACCATATTTTGCTCATCCCGATGGGTCAGTAAAACAAAAATCAGGTTTTTTAACGCCAGATATTCAATTTGGCAGCGATTATGGTTTTAATTTTATGGCCCCATATTATTGGGCAATATCGCCAAGTTTAGATGTTACCGCAGGGATTCGTGTATTTACGAAGGAAAAACCACAATTGAACCTTGAAATGCGTAAACGATTTGAAAATGCGTTTGTTCAGGTTAATACATCTGCAACATCGTCTGAACGTACTGATAGCATTAATGGTATTGACACAAGGGTTGAAGAGGAATTTCGCGGACATATTGATGTTGATGCGTTGTGGAATATGACGGATAAATGGCGTTCTGGTGCTGAAATAGCGTTAGCATCTGATGAACAGTATTTAGATCAATATAACATCGATGGTAAAGATGTTTTGGAAAATAGATTATATGTTGAACGGTTTGATGACCGTGATTACGCATCTGTTGAATTGTTAGCATTCCAGGATTTGCGCCTTGATAAAAATGTAGATCAACCAAATGCATTACCGTATGCAAATATGCATTTTGTAGGAAAACCAGATGGGACATTAGGTGGACGTTGGCAATGGGATACATCATTTCTATCGCTATATCGTGACGGTGATGAACAAGATATGAGCAGACTTAATTCATCTCTTGGGTGGAAGACGCGTGGTGTATTGCCTGCGGGCGTTGTTTCCCAGTTAGATTTGTCAGTTCGCGGGGACAGTTATTATACAAGTGACCGTGATGTTGCCAAAACCAATCCAGCCGAAGATAATTCAAAACTAGATACTCGTTTTATTCCAACGGCTAATCTTGAGTTAACTTATCCATTACAAAATGAAATTAAAAATGCTGTCCTAGCTTTAAAGCCACGGATTTCGTTTACCGCACGGCCAGATGTTAATAATGACAGTGATATTCCCAATGAAGATAGTAGCGATGCACAAATTGATTATAACAATCTCTTTGCAATAGACCGTTTTCCAGGATTGGACCGTGTGGAAGATCGTACACGTGTTAATTATGGTTTAGAAGGTGGATATTATCATGAGAATGGTGATGAATTCACATTTGGTTTAGGACAAAGCTATCGCTTTGACAACGATGATAATCCATTCTCGGCGGGATCTGGTTTAGATCAGCAATCATCGGACATTGTAGGACAAATTGGCGCAAGTTTTAACAGTCATAAACATAATTTGAATTATCGTTTTCAATTAAACGGGCGTAAATTGGGTGTTGAACGTCATGAACTTTATGGTGGAACATCTATTTATGATACTGATTTATCAGCAGTGTATTTATTTGAAAAAGGGGCTGTTGGGTCAGAATTTGAAGATAGTCGTGAGCAAGTTCAAGTGAGTGCAAACCATAAAATTAATGAAACTTGGTCTACGTCTTCATCCATTTTATATGACCTTGGTCAAGATGAAGGGATGAGAGAAGGGCGTGTTGGCATAACCTATAACGATGATTGTTTTGGCGTGACAACAGAAGTTGAACGCGACTTGCAACGTGATTCAACGGGGGCAAGTGATACAAGCGTATTTATAAGATTGTTCCTTAAAAATTTGGGTGAGTTTGAAACAAAGGCCTACGATCATTCAACAACATCGGATTTAAATGAATGATAATGCCCATTGAATTTCATATGTGGTTTGGCATTATTGTCACATTGATGGCTGTATACAGCTTTGCCAAAGAAAAGATATCTTTAGAAATGACAGCGTTATCTATTGTCGCTGTTTTATTGATATATGGTCAAATATTTCCGCTAAATGATGTTATTGGAAAAAACCAGTTAGACCCATCGAGTTTACTTGCGGGATTTGCAAATCCATCATTATTGGCAGTATTGGCGCTATTAATTATGGGACAGGGGATGTTGCAAACCGAGGCATTGCGACCAATTACACGATTGTTTATGGTGAAAAACAAGGCGTGGGGTAAAATTGCGGTTATTTTGCTTATCTTTTTTGTTATGGCAGCATCCGCATTCATGAATAATACACCGCTTGTTATTTTGGCCATTCCATTACTTCAATCTTTATGTGCTAATGTTCAATTTTCACAAAGCCGTGTGATGATACCACTTAGTTTTGGTGCGATCCTTGGTGGTATGACAACATTGATCGGATCATCAACAAACCTGTTGGTTGCCAGTGCCATGCAAGATTTGGGGTATGAACCTCTACAATTTTTTGATTTTACGGCGCCTGGCATGATGATGGCAGGTGTTGGTTTTATTTATGTGGCATTTATATTACCACGTTTTTTACCAGATCGTTCGTCCTTTACATCGCAATTAACAGGTGGCGATAAACAATTCATTGCTGAGCTGGATATTGAAGAGGGCAGTAAATTAATAGGTATGGAGTGTGTTCAAGGACAATTCTCAAAACTGCCTGATATGAATGTGCGAATGATCCAACGGTCGGGTCATGTTATTTTGCCACCATTCGAAGGGTATGCGATTGAAAAGGGGGATATTATTATTGTTGCGGCCACGCGTAATGCCTTGATGGATGTGTTGAGCTCTAACCCTGGTTATTTATTATCTGATCAAGATATTGAAGAAGTCATTGAGAAAGAAAATTCTGATGATGAATTGGAAAGTACGGATAGTGAGTATGAGCCTAATACTCGCGTGATGGCTGAGGTTATGATTACCCCTACATCACGTATGATTGATATGTCGGTGGATCAGGCTGGATTTGACAAACAATTTGGTGCCATTGTATTGGGGATTCAACGTCGGGCACGCGTAGTACGTCGTCGTTTGGGGCGTGTGCGTTTGGAATCAGGTGATGTGTTGTTGATCGCAGGGTCACAAGGATCACTGGAATCTATGCGTGCAAACACGGATTTTATTGTTATGGCGGGTACGATAAAAGACATGCCGTTGACTAGCAAAGCGCCGATTGCTATGGCTATATTTTTAGCAACGATTGGATCTGCCGCACTTGGCCTTTTACCCATCCCTGTGGCATCTATTGCTGGGGCGATGGCTATGGTCGCCAGTGGATGTTTGAATATGCGTCAGGCATTGCGCGCGGTGGATCGGAAAATTTATTTACTTGTTGGGGCTGCGCTTGCGCTTGGGACAACGTTACAGGTGACAAAGGGGGCGGCGGCAATGGCCGATGTTTTGACCATTATGCCTTATGCCAACGATCCCTTGGTAATGGCATCTATTTTGTTCATCCTTGTGGCGATAACAACGAACCTGTTGACGAACAATGCCTGTGCGATTTTATATACGCCGATTGCGATGAATTTGGCGGTGAACGCCAATATAGATCCAATGATCTTTGCTATTGTTGTTGTATTGGGCGCGAATTGTTCATTTGCATCACCAATTGGATATCAAACCAACTTGATGGTGATGGGGCCAGGACGATATAAATTCAAAGATTTTATGAATGCGGGGATCCCATTAATGATCATCATGTGGATCACATTTACGTTGATTGCAAAATTCTACTTCAAATTATAACAGGTATAAAAAAACACCCGATTGGGTGTTTTTATTTTTAATAATTGAATCCACCAATTCGTGGGCCACGATTTCCATTGTTACCATATTGGGGTAATCCGTTTGTTCGATATGGTTGACGGTATGTCGCCTGAACTGGATGCCAATTAGGTGAATCGTAAAGTCCATTAACTATTTTTGCGTTTGCTACGGAAACAGGAGGGCATTGTATAATTTGTCTTGTTCGTGGGTTTTGGAATACGTGACCGCCACTGAACATACGGTTTGCAGTACCTGTCATAACACATCCACCTGTGCGAGCAGTGTTGATTGCTTGGCCGCCTGTAGCACCTAAAATAACAGCAAGAGCAATTCCAAGATCACTTGCACCTAATGCTTGTGCGGCGGCACCAGCAATCCCACCACCAATAAGGGTTGCAGGAGTGTTTCCTGTTGGATCTGTCGAACATCCTGCGACAGATAATCCTGCAACAATAGCCATTGCTGTAGCGGGTCTTGCTAATTTTTTCATGTTTTATCCTTTGTTAATTTTTTACGACAATAAAATAAATAATGGTTAAAAGTCAATTTTTTTATTAAATATCCAATGCATCATCGTTCGCATAAACGGCGTTATCTTGGATAAAATTAAATCGTGCTTCGGCATTTTTACCCATAAGATCATCAACCAATGCATCAACAGGATTAACGCCATCAACGGTATCGGGCAATGTTACCTTCAACAAAGTACGGCTGGCGGGATTCATGGTTGTTTCTTTTAATTGCGCCGCGGGCATTTCACCCAAACCTTTAAATCGTCCCATTTCGATTTTTGATTTACCTTTGAATGTTGTTTCCATTAATAAATCTTTATGATTGTCATCCATGGCATATGCAGTGATGTTGCCAGCGGTTAAGCGATATAATGGTGGTTGTGCAAGGTATAGTGAACCGCTTTCGATTAACCCGGGCATCGCGGAATAGAAAAATGCGATGAGGAGGGCCGCAATATGTGCCCCATCAACATCCGCATCTGTCATGATGATGATACGCTCATAACGCAGGGCATCAAGGTCGAATTCTTTACCCAATCCACACCCTAGTGCCATTGTAATGTCTTGAATTTCACTGTTCGCACGGATCTTATCTTTTGTCGCGCTGACGACGTTCAAAATTTTACCGCGTAGGGGAAGAATGGCCTGTGTTTCGCGGTGACGGCCTTGTTTGGCTGATCCTCCCGCGCTGTCACCCTCAACAATGAAAATTTCGGTATCATCGGATGATCGACGAGAACAATCGGCTAACTTACCTGGAAGACGTGTTTTACGTGTGGCACTCTTACGGCTCATCTCTTTTGCAGAGCGACGACGGTTACGTTCTTCTGCATTTTGTAATGCAGCGCCTAAAATATCGGCGGCAACGGCGGGATCACCGGTTAGGTAGTGGTCAAAACGATCTTTGACAGCTGTATCCGTAACCTTTGATGCCATGGCGGTGGCCAATTTATCCTTTGTTTGACCTTGGAATTGAGGGTCAGGAATGAAAACGGACAGCAATACACACGCACCGTTCATGATGTCATCTGCGGTAATCGTTGCGGCTTGCTTGTTCCCTGTCATTTCACCGTAGGCCTTGAGCGAACGTGTTAATGCGGCGCGTAGGCCACTTTCATGTGTTCCACCTTGTGGTGTGATAACAGTGTTACAATATGATTTTGTAAATCCATCAGATTTAAGATCAGGCCATGCAACGGCGAATTCTACCTTTGATTTTTGATCGGGTAATTCAACAAGGCCACTGAAGATTTGTGGATTGATAAGGTCCTTACCTTCTAATTCATTTTTTAAAAAATCGGCCAAACCATTTGGAAAATGGAACCTATCTTCGGCAGGGGTGCTCGATCCCTCGACTTCGTTTACCCAACGTATTTCAACACCGCGGAAAAGATAAGCCTTTGAACGTGTTTTTTCATAGAGTGTGGCGGGTTTTAATTTTGCCTTAGGCCCAAAAATTTCATGATCGGGTTTGAACCATACGGTTGTTCCCCGACGGTTGTTCACAGCACCCTTGTTTTCTAAGGTGCTTGTTGCAAGTCCGCGTGAAAATGATTGTTTATAAAGGTTTTTATCTTTTGCAACTTCAACCCACATTTCGGATGATAGGGCGTTCACAACGGAAATACCAACACCGTGTAGTCCACCTGATGTTTCATATGCTTTACCAGAAAATTTACCACCAGAATGAAGCGTTGTCATGATGACTTCTAACGCTGACTTTCCTGGATATTTTGGATGTTCATCAACGGGGATACCGCGACCATTGTCGGATATTGTAACGGAATTATCATTATGAATTGTAATTTCAATACGATTGGCATGACCAGCTACCGCCTCATCCATAGAGTTGTCTAAAATCTCACTAACAAGATGGTGAAGGGCGCGTTCATCCGTACCACCAATATACATGCCCGGACGTTTACGAACGGGCTCTAATCCTTCTAAAACCTCAATTTGGGATGCATCATAATTATTTTGTGTGTTTTGCGTCATATCCTTGCCATAGTGCGGAAATACAATAGAATGGTAAAGATGAAAAATGACAAAGACATGATTTCTCCCCCAGAAAAAACCCCAACGATACGTGTTGTACCGCTACCTGCGGACACGAACGCTTATGGTGATATATTTGGTGGATGGTTATTATCTCAAATGGATTTAGCTGGCGCGAGTGTTGCAACTGAAATTACACGCCGTCGTGTTGTAACCGTTGGGGTAGAGGGAATGAATTTTCACAAACCAGTATTTGTTGGTGATGAAGTTAGTTTTTATACTGATATAAAGCGTAAGGGGCGTACATCAATTGCGGTTCACATCGAAGCATGGGCAAGAGCACGTACAGAAGATCAATCACGAATGGTGACCGAAGGTGTATTCACATTTGTATCAATTGATGAAAATCGTAAACCATTGGAGTTACCAAAGACATGATCCGTTTATTATTTTTTTTCATGATAATTTCATTTCCATCTATGTCACAAGATAAGTTGGAAAAACTACCTGATGTACATTCGTTAGACATCAATACATTTGTATCGAACGCGCAAAAAATTGAACCAAAATATGAGCGCGATTCTAGTTTGAATTTTACGATAGAAATTCCAAATAATTTTACAATTGTTGCCGATGATAAATTGAAAAATGAAATTAAGAATGACAGCCTATACGGTGAAATTTTTAATGCCTATGGTCCTGCGATTGAGGATATTCGCCCTTATGTTAGTGTGAAATCGATAGAGTTAAACCGATTAATTTCTGCAAAAAATTGGTTTGTGTCTATGGTTTTGAAGATGGGCTATACATTGCGTGGTATAGAGGATGATGTGTCGAGAAACAGCTTTGAAGCTTTTTATATTCGGTTGGATAATCAGGGGCGGACAGAAATCGTTCGTGGGCGTGGTTTTAGGAATGAAAATAGGCTTGTTATGGTGGAGTATGTTATTCCGACTTTATTGTGGCAAAGTGATCGTGATGTGCAAATATTTTCAATGAAATCATTTGAATTCACAAATAAGTATCAAATAGTTCCGCCAGAAAAAATGACAAAATATTCATATCTTGATAGTTTGTATACGGAATTTCCACGAAGTTGGAAATTTGAAACTAATATTGGTGAAGCAATCAATCGTATTGATTTTGATTTAAAGGCAACGGATATCAATAAATTTATTTTTGCGACTGCCGATGCAACTGTCGTGAGTTCAAAATCGTTAAAAGATCATTTAGATAAGCGTGTTTACCCCGTGGGACTGCCTAGTATTATCAAGGTAAGGCAAAATCATATATTTGAAAAGGGATATGAGGCAGGTGATGTATTGGAGCGGCCTGAAATTAAAGTTGATTTTGATACGATAATGAACGTAACGGAAGTGTATCCATTAAGAAAAAAGAAAAATGATGACTACGTTGCCTATAATGATAGTCCCGTTGTGCGTGAATTCTGGATGACGGTTATTCGTACACCAAAGGAAAATGGCAAGAATTATGTTTTTTCTATGATGATGCCGCCACGTGGAACGGACATGGAGAAATGGGCGCTCTCTGTGGCGACATATAAACACATGATTGAAAGTTTACGTTAATTTACTTTTAACCGCTGTAATACATTTCAAATTCGATTGGATGAGGAGCAAGTTCGAATTTTTCGACTTCTTCCATTTTAAGGTCGATATAGGCATCAATCATATCTTTTGTGAATACATCACCATCTAACAAGAATGTGTGATCGTCACGTAAGCTGTCTAATGCTTCACGTAATGACCTGCACACCGTTGGTATTTTGGATAGTTCATCGGCGGGTAGGGCATATAGGTTTTTGTCCATTGCTTCACCGGGATCAATTTTGTTTTTAATACCATCAAGGCCGGCCATCATCATCGCGGCAAAGGACAAATATGGATTGGCCATTGGGTCAGGGAAACGAACCTCGACACGGCGCGCCTTTGGTGACGTGGCGACAGGAATACGACATGCGGCGGATCGGTTACCCGCGGAATAGGCAAGCAGTACAGGTGCTTCGTATCCAGGAACCAAACGTTTGTAAGAATTGGTTGATGGGTTTGTAAATGCGTTCAACGCCTTTGCATGTTTGATGATACCACCAATATACCATAGGCATTCTTGGGACAAATTGGCGTATTTATCACCAGCAAAGACAGGTTCTTTCCCTTTAAACAATGACTGATGGCAATGCATACCTGATCCATTGTCACCTTGAACAGGTTTAGGCATAAATGTTGCGGTTTGACCAAATGCATGGGCAACGTTGTGAACGACATATTTGAATAGTTGAGATTTGTCGGCACACGCGGTTAACGTATCGAATTCAAAACCTAATTCATGTTGAGAGGGCGCAACCTCGTGATGATGTTTTTGTACTTCAATACCAACGCCATCTAAAACGGATAACATTTCGGAACGAATGTCCTGTGCGCTGTCCACTGGTGCAACGGGAAAATATCCGCCTTTAACGGTTGGGCGGTGACCTGTGTTACCGTCACTACCGTAATCCTTGTTTGAATTTTCAGGGCATTCAATTGAATCAAGCTTATACCCACTTTCAAACATGCCATGTTTATAACGAACATCGTCAAAGATAAAAAATTCAGCCTCTGGCCCCATATAAACGGTATCGGCAATGCCAGTATTTTTCAGGTGTTGTTCGGCCTTTTTCGCAATTTGACGTGGACAACGGTTGTACGGTTCACCCGTGGCAGGATCGAAAACATCACAAAAAACAAGAATGGTTGGTTGTGCCGTAAATGGATCAAGGCAAATACGGTTTAAATCAGGTTTTAAACTCATGTCCGATGTATGAATTTCGCGCCATCCCGCAATGGATGATCCGTCAAAATAAAATCCTTCTTTCATGAAATCGGCATCAATAAAACTACGCGCATATGTCGTGTGTTGTAATTTCCCACGATTGTCGGAAAAAACAAAATCAACAAACTCAATGTCATTAGCATCTAATAATTTAAAAAATTCAGATGCGTTTTTAACGGATGTGATGGCCTTGGACATGTCTTGAATATTCCTTACATATATTTGTCTATGCCTTCATCATATCGCGCAAGGTATGAAACGCAAGTACACTATAGTAAGATATTAACAAGGATTATGACGAACGAGGGGGGTAATGAATAGCCACATACACCCTTTACTATCATTATCACCTCTGTTGACTCTCCTTATAGCCTCATTAATGTCGTATTCAGAACAGGAAATTCAAAAGGAATCGTAATGAATAAAATTTATGTAATGATGATGTGCTTTTTTTTAGTGTGTGGTTTAAGCAACGCAGTAATAGCGCAAAACTATAACCAGTTAAAAATGGAAGATCGTCCTGTGGATTGGCAGTCACCATTTCCTGATGAGGAATTTAGTTTTAATCGTTTTAAAACGCCAAGCGAATTTAATGATTATTTGAAATATCGCTTTCCTGTTGGAACACCAAGAGGAGAAGTAGACAAAATTTTGGTTCGCATAGGTGGAGCCGATCCGCGAATTTATCTAACCCCTGAAATGATTGATAACAAACGACATGCCGTGAGCTATGATAAATGGACTTGGCGTGGATTACTAGGAAAACTATTTCTATCACCGAATGGAATAAATGCATTTGTGACTGTACTTTATGATCGCAATTCTAAACTTATTAAAAGTGTTGCTGTTACGCCATAATTTTTGAAAGGAAACATAAAAATGTCTAAAATATATATAGCCTCAAGTGATGTCCTCTTAAACACCTGTCGCTAATTGCTTTTGTTTTCCTAGAAATCTTTATTTATATCGCCAATATTTTGAATTATTGGGCATAATTTGCATGTATAAACCACCATTATCGCCTTTTCTGTATGGTTTTTCCTTGCCTTTTAAGTTCATACATTCGGTGTTTGTAAGTGTCATTCGGTGGTATCAGCTTCTTTGCAATTTCATTTATGCTACCAATTTTTGTGACTGCAGTCACTTTTTATTGAAGGTATACGATTGCACGTGAAAAGAAAAAAATGGGGCGACTGACGGGGGTCGAACCCGCGACAACTCGGATCACAACCGAGGGCTCTACCACTGAGCTACAATCGCCATAAGTTGATGTATAATAACAACTTTAAATATTGGTGCGGCTGAAAGGACTTGAACCTTCACGCCCTAGGGGCGCCAGAACCTAAATCTGGTGCGTCTACCAATTTCGCCACAGCCGCGTTCCAATATTGATGAACGTTATATGGTGATTTGTTTTTCATGTCTAGTATTTTTTGAAAATTCCTTGCATGGGTACGTTTTCTGCGCTATCTAACACTCACATTAATTTAACGTTGATAAGGAAAGACGAAATGCAAATGGCTGCTAAAGAAATTGAAAACAAAGGTTTGAAGCGCGGATACGAAGTTACTGTGACTTCATCCGAGATCGAAAAATTGCAAACAACAAGGTTGGCGGAAATCGCGGTAACGGTTCAAATGAAGGGTTTCCGTAAAGGTAAGGCGCCAATGAATGTTGTGAAAGCACAATATGGTGATTCTGTTTTAGGGGAAATCGTTGAAACAGCGGTAAACCGTGAATCACAAAAAGTGTTAAACGATAACAAGATTAAGCCAGCGGCACAGCCACGCATCGAAATCATTTCTTTTGAAAAAGGCGAAGACCTTAAATTCAAAATGGAAGTTGAGGCAATGCCTGAATTTAAAGTTATGGATGTAAAAGGTTTGAAATTAACAAAACCTGTTGCAGACGTTGATGATAAAACATTGGAAGACGCATTAACAAAAATCGCATCACAAAATTCAGACAGCAAGGCAATCACAACAAAACGTGCAACAAAATCAGGTGACATTGCGGTTATCGATTTTGATGGTTCAGTTGATGGTGAAAAACGTGATGGAATGGCTGGTGAAAAATTCAATCTTGAATTGGGTGCAAACATGTTCATCCCAGGTTTCGAAGACCAAATGATCGGTAAAAAGGCGGGCGATGATGTAACGGTAACGGTAACATTCCCGGATAATTATGGTGCAGAAGAATTACAAGGTAAGGAAGCTGTGTTTGAATGTCACATCCATGAAATTCATGAAAAATGTGATTCTGAAATCAACGATGACTTGGCGAAAAAGTTGGGTATGGATGATTTGGAAGCATTGAAGAAAATCTTGCGTGAACAAATGGCGGGTGAATATGCACAATTCTCACGTATGAAGTTAAAGCGTGAATTGTTGGACCAATTGGATACAGGTCATGATTTTGAATTGCCATCAATGATGTTGGAACAAGAATTGGAAATGATTACCAAGCAAATGGAACAAGAACGCCATCAGCAAATGCATGCAGAAGGTAAAGACCATGATTGCACAAATGTAAAATTGGACGACAGTGAAACAGAAGAATTAAAAGCAATCGCGGAACGTCGTGTGAAACTTGGTCTTGTTCTTTCTGAAATTGGAACAGAAGCAAAAATCCAAATTGGTCAAGATGATTTGCAAAAGGCAGTAATCGCCGAAGCGCAAAAATATCCAGGTCAAGAAGCACAAGTTTTTGAATTTTATCAAAAGAACAAAAATGCTTTAGATTCTTTGAAAGCACCATTGTTTGAAGAAAAAGTGGTGGATTACATTGTTGAATTGGCGGATGTAACGGAAAAATCAGTATCTGTTGAAGAGTTAACAAAAGAAGATGACGAGTTGCCAGCAAAGAAAAAGCCAGCTGCGAAGAAAAAAGCACCAGCGAAAAAGAAAGCGGATGCTAAGAAATAATCACTATTCTTAATTGAATGAAATTTAAAAAGCCCTTGTCATTATGATGGGGGCTTTTTCTTTTTTTCGGCCTCTTGCCATGATGTTTCAAAATCTCTAGCATCGTAGATGTGATTCATATTTAAAAATAAGGAAAAAATGATGGATAGAGATCCGATAGAATTTTATAACAGCTCACTTGTACCAATGGTCGTTGAACAAACGGCGCGTGGTGAACGTTCATTTGATATTTACTCACGTTTGTTGAAAGAGCGTATTATCTTTTTAACAGGTGGTGTTAATGACACTGTGTCATCATTGATTTGTGCACAATTGTTGTTCTTGGAATCTGAAAACCCAAATAAAGAGATTTCATTTTACATCAATTCACCAGGGGGCGTTGTAACGTCTGCATTTGCGATGTATGACACGATGCAATACATCAAATCAAAGGTTTCGACAGTATGTGTAGGGCAGGCGGCGTCTGCGGGATCATTGCTTTTAACAGCGGGTGAGCCGGGTATGCGTTTCTCATTACCTAATTCACGTGTAATGGTTCATCAACCATCAGGTGGTGCACAGGGACAGGCCACAGATATTGAAATTCAAGCAAAAGAAATTTTGGGTCTGCGTAAAAAATTGAACAATATCTATGTTCATCACACTGGCCAAAAATTACCAGAAATCGAACGTGTGATGGAGCGTGATACGTTTATGTCAGCGGATGAAGCACAAAAATTTGGTCTTATTGACCATGTTGTTGCAACGCGTGACGATATTCCAAAGCCAAAAGAAGATAAAAAGTAATCTTTTTACCTGATTTTATTGGATATTTTTAAAAAAGGAGCATTTTTGCTCCTTTTTTGATGAAATAATAAATAGTGTTGCCGTTTTTTCGCCAATTTCGTATCATATCTTAATAAGACATTAATATTCTATGCCTATTGATAGGGTGGAATGAGTTCATGTTTTGATCAAATTGATAAAACGAAAGATATAAAATGACTGAAGAGTTGAATAAACAGCTAATCCCATTGCTACCTCTACGCGATATTGTCGTGTTTCCTCATATGATTGTGCCTTTATTTGTTGGGCGGGATAAATCTGTACAGGCATTGGATGCCGTGATGCAGGGTGAAAAGAAGATAATGATGGTGACACAAAAGAATCCATCAAAAGACGATCCTGAGGCTGAAGATTTATATGATTTTGGAACGATAGGAACGATTCTCCAACTTCTTAAATTGCCTGATGGAACGGTTAAAGTTCTTGTTGAGGGTGGTGATCGTATGGCGGTTGGTGGCATTGATGATTCTGGTGATTTTATGCGTGCATCCGTGTCCAAGGTCGAAACGGAACACACAGAAAGTGAAGAGCTAAAAGTTTTGTCTAAGGCTGTTTGTGACCAGTTTGAAGAGTATGTGAAATTAAATAAAAAAATTCCACCAGAAGTCGTGGTTTCGGTTAATCAAATTACAGAAGCCGATAAAATGGCGGATAATATCGCGTCGCATTTGGCGTTAAAATTGGAAGCTAAGCAAGAATTGCTAGAGCTTACCAATACCGCGGAACGTTTAGAAAAAATCTTTCAATATATGGAAGATGAAATGGGAGTTTTGGGTGTTGAGAAAAAAATTCGTAATCGCGTTAAGAAACAAATGGAAAAAACGCAACGCGATTACTATTTGAATGAACAAATGAAAGCAATTCAAAAGGAATTGCATGACGATGATGATACGCCTGAAGATGAATTGGCGGAATTGGCAACTCAAATACGAGAAACAAAGTTATCGAAAGAGGCCAAAAAGAAGGCTGAAAAAGAACTTAAAAAATTAAAGCAAATGCCACCAATGTCGGCAGAATCAACGGTATCTCGTAATTACCTTGATTGGATGTTGTCTGTGCCATGGGGTAAAAAATCACGCGTTCACAAAGATATCCGCAAGGCAAAGGCTGTCTTGGATAAAGATCACTATGGTTTGGACAAGGTGAAGGAACGAATTTTAGAATATTTGGCTGTGCAACAGCGGACAAACAAGGTGAAAGGGCCAATTTTGTGCCTCGTGGGACCTCCAGGTGTTGGTAAAACATCATTGGGGCAATCCATTGCAAAGGCAACGAATCGTAAATTCGTCCGTATGTCGCTAGGTGGTGTGCGCGATGAAAGCGAAATTCGTGGTCACCGCCGTACCTATATTGGGTCAATGCCTGGTAAAATTATTCAAGGTATGAAAAAGGCCGAGGTCACAAACCCAATGTTTTTGTTGGATGAAATTGACAAAATGGGCAGCGATATGCGTGGTGATCCAGCAGCAGCGTTGTTAGAGGTCTTGGATCCAGAGCAAAATAATACATTTAACGATCACTTTATGGAGTTGGATTATGATCTGTCGGATGTGATGTTTGTTTGCACATCGAACAGCTATAACATGCCGCAACCATTGTTAGACCGTATGGAGATCATCCGTATCTCTGGATATACCGAAGATGAAAAAATGGAAATCGTTAAGCGTCATTTATTGTCTAAACAAATGAAGGCTGCGGGACTTAAAAAAGACGAGTTTAGGCTGTCTGATAGTGCTTTGCGTGATTTGATTCGTTACTACACACGTGAAGCAGGGGTGCGTAGCCTTGAGCGTGAGGTTGCGAATCTATGTCGTAAGGCGATTAAAGATATTCTAATGAAGGGAAAATCGAAAATTTCGATTACACCTAAATCATTGGAAAAATATGCTGGCGTTCGCAAACATAAATATGGAGAGGTTGATACGCAAGATCGCGTTGGTGTTGTTACAGGATTGGCTTATACTGAATCGGGTGGTGATTTGTTATCTATTGAGGCTGTAACCACCCCTGGTAAGGATGGTACGGTATCAACAACGGGTAATTTGAAAGATGTTATGAAAGAATCGATCAAGGTTGCCGAGATGTTGATTAAATCTCGTGCAGAAACATTTGGTATTGATTACGAATCTCTCAAGAAAAAATCAGTTCACGTTCATGTTCCCGAAGGTGCAGTGCCAAAGGATGGGCCATCGGCGGGGGCGGCCATGGTGACTGCAATTGTGTCGTCATTGACAGATATTGAGGTGCGACGTGATATCGCCATGACAGGTGAGGTTAATTTGCGTGGTTATGTGACTGCGATTGGTGGATTGAAAGAGAAACTTTTGGCGGCACTGCGCGGTGGAATTAAGACTGTTTTGATTCCTGAGGATAATGCGAAAGACCTTGCCGATATTCCTGATAATGTTAAAAAATCGTTGGAAATTATACCTGTGAGCGGTATTACACAGGTTTTATCCCATGCATTGGTAAAAAAATTAGAACCAATATGTGTTGAAAATCAAGGAGATAGCGTTGGGTCAAGTGAAAAAACCGCAGAAAACAAGGATTCTTGCATAATTCATCATTGACATGGATGACACCCAAGTGCCATGATGATCTTGCCTTTTGAACCGCAAACCGTTGCTGTGCAATGGATTGCGAGGAAAGGTGGTAAATGATAAAATTTATCTTTTTGTAAAACTAACTTTTAACCTTAGGGGTATTATTATGAACAAATCAGAATTAATTGATGCAGTTGCACAAACAGCTGACCTTTCAAAAACAAAAGCTGAAGAAGCATTGAACGCAGTTATCCAAACTGTTACAGCTGCTTTGCAAAAAGGCGATGAAGTTAAATTGATCGGTTTTGGTACATTCAAAACTGCAAACCGTGCTGCGACAACTGGTCGTAACCCACGCACAGGTGAAGCAATTCAAATCAAAGCTTCTAAGCAAGCTAAATTTGTTGCTGGTAAAGCACTTAAAGACGCTGTTAACTCATAAGTTAATACGTTTTTCGTAATTTTAAAGAGCGGTCATATTTTTATGGCCGTTTTTTTGCATTTTAGGCATTGCATTTCAAAATAGAGTAGGTTAAAACGTACAAATCTTTGGCAAGGGTGATTAGCTCAGTTGGGAGAGCATCTCGTTTACACCGAGAGGGTCGGCGGTTCGAGCCCGTCATCACCCACCATATTTTCTGCGTGTTTCAGCAGATTTGAAAAAGATATGAAATATACGGTGCCGCATTGGTGCCGTTTTTTTTTGACCTATGTTTTCTCAATATACTTTCATAATCAGTGACAAGAATTTGATTTTTGCCATAAAATATGCATTATTATGTGGATGTCAAAAAACATTATCGAAAACGCAAGGTCAGCATTTAACTATCGTTTGAAAGACGATGAGGTGCCTCACATGCAGGTCAAAGAATTTTTAGCTATTATTGCAATTTCGGCGGCGTTTGTAGGTGGATGTGCTTATCTTGGTAAGAATGTACCATCCATTATTGACTGGCTTGAAGAGGCTGTTTCTACGGACGCGGAACAGGGAGCAACGATGTCTTTGGTGCCAAAGAAGACCCTTGGATAGTATCTAAATCTATTTCTTCTGCTCTTAACGCATAGGGCTGATCGCTATTTTGGCCTGTATATGCGATAACAGATGTTCCAACTACTGCGGCGATAATGCCTGTTCTAAGCTTGAAAATACTAAACATGAGTTAATTCGACATATTTTATTTGCAAAAATATGATCAAGTTCTGTCTCAAACAGTGTTTGGGGTGTTTTTAGGTTGTTGAATGTTAAGAAAAGCTAAGGTTTTGTTTCCGTTAATTTTACTTCACCTATAAAACGAGCATTTATTCCGCCACACATGTAATTATCATCTAAATGCATCGTCTGAGCATTGATACGTGTGAAAGAGACGTAACATTCATTTTTAGGTGTTCCAATTGAGAATTGGGTGTTGTTGTATTCTTCAATATCGACAAAGCCCTCCATGTCTCCTGTAGAGGGGCCGTATTTTCTATTTAAACCCCACATGGTGTCCCCAGTAAGTTTAACGTGTCCTGTATCCCATATTTCGGCTTTTATGGTTGTGTGCTCGTTTGTCCAAGTTTCTGTTTTTGTAATCGTGTGTGGAATATCTTCGTGCGTTACTGGATTTTGCAGTGTTTGGCACTCTCCTTGCGCGATACTTTTTGTGTATATTTTTTCGCCATTGTTATATTGATTATAGGCAAAAGAAAAACCATTTTGGTTTAAATACTTTATGCTTTCATCATGGCAAAATAGAAATAATTCAAGACCGTGGGGGACTACATCTAATTTTACCATTGATGCTTTTGTATCACTAAGCTTGTAATCATAAGTGATGTGTTTTTTATTTATTTTGATAGATGTTAGTGTCACATCAGAGTTGATTTTTATCGGAGCTTTTTGTAGTTGTTCAATTAAGAAGTTCGTTTGTTTTAAAAAAGAAGATATTATCTGATCTTCATCTTTTTTCTGCGGTTCGAAATGTTGGTTGTTTTTAGGTGTCATTAAATATTTACCTATAACAACTATTCCGTTTTTAAAATTGCCCAATTTATTGTTGTTTGTTTTTCCAATAATGCAGATTAATTCAAAACTTAATGCAAAGATAAGAGTGATTAAAAATCCTTTTGTTATCATTGTTTTATGCCTCTTTAAAAAACATATTAATTTATATACTTTTCTTTTTATCTTTGGTTTTTCATCTTGTGATTTTTCCAAATAGTTTAGTATTAGTAATACGCTATACATGCTCCCAACTATTAATGGAATTGTATAACCTCCATAGATATTGTAATCGCGCTCATTGATCAGCATAGGGATCATAGCAATTGTTGGAATTGTAAGGTTAAATATTGAAAGCCATAGTGAGTTAGAAGTGTTGTCTTTGAACCAGCGCAAAAACAGTGATGCAAGCACAGGGGATGATATTAAGATTGTTGCTATAATATGATGACTGAAATTACTGGTTATTTCGGTTGCGATTATGAATGAGGCAAACAACCAAGCTCCATATACCGTAATGGATAGCTTTTCTTTTAAGGGTAATCTTTTCGTCATGCGTATGTACTCCAACAATCAATCACCAAAGCTTGATTGCTCTGGTGACTGGGTGTTAAGAACTACATCAGATGAAGTAGCGCGATGCTTTTGGGTATACGCCTTGGACATGACACCGCCACCCAGACATAGCTGAGTAACGACACATTCACGGCTGTATCATTGCCGCATCTGATAGAGGTTCTTAAGCCCCAAGCTTTTAAATAAAGCTCAATAAAAGTTGTAAATGGTTGTTATTGAAAATTCAACGGTTTATGTTTTTATTAAAATAAATGGAATGATTAATATGGATAAAAAAACAAATTTAGCTAGCTTGACTGAAATGATAAAAACGCCTGAAGAGAGACGTATTTTTAAGAAGCATATGATGTTTACGTGTATCGGAAGGGACTACTACTTTGTTGAAAATGATAGCTGTTTCTGTGATCGTGATCTGTCTGAATATGATACAATTTTTTGGGAAATTGAGAGTGTTCATGACAGCATACATCATTACTACGATAATGATCGTAAAATTGGACTCGGTACAGTTGCTAGATTGCTAGATAAAAAATTTCGTGAGCTGGAAACAGATTTTTTAAAGTATCCTAAAAAATTGATTATACTGTGTGATGAAGTAAATGATAAAATTTTACCTAATATGCATTACGGTAAGGCTAAACCAGTTCGTAAAACAGGCATGAATGTTAATTTTAAAAATGCCAAAGGTGTTGGAATTAGCGCAGATATAGAGTCTCTTCTACATTATAAAGTTATATTGAATCATCCTTCTATGGATGTTTTGTTTACCTCTAAACATGGCGGTAAGCCTGTTGGTGGAATTGTGAAGAGGGATAATGATGAAGGGGTCATACTATATGCACCTCTTATAAATCATCAAAATTTATCCTATGAAGATTCATATATACCATATTTGAAATTTTTAGATGAGGTATGCGATGCCTATTTATTGGAAGAAGGGGAACAATCTATTACTCTGCCTGAATGGAGTGATGTTTATGAATCTCCTTATGAAGGTGACACAAAAGTAACTTTATCTGAAAAAGAAGATTTACTTGAAAAAACACAATCTGAAATAGAGGAGCTAGAAACTAGGGTATTAAATTTACAAAGGTGGAAGTTATTGCTGTCAGGTACGGGTATTCCATTGGAAGATGTTGTTAAGAGCTTTTTTGAAGAATTGGGATGTGCTGTTTGTAAGGGGCCAGATGGTGCCGCTGATTTGCTGATTAACTATAATGGAGTGCTATTGGTCGCAGAGGTGAAGGGACTTAAAAAAGCTTGTGGGAAACCTAATGTACGTCAAGCAGCAGAGTGGGTAGAAGAAGTTGGAAAATCATATGAAACATTGCCAAAAGATCGTAGTGCGTTACAAAAAGAATATTGTGATCTTTTGCAAAGCATAGATTTTGATTTAGATGTTTTGGAGGGGAATAATACAGAACCTAAAGGGCTTTTGATCTTAAATACATTTTTGGATACTGTGCCGTCTGATCGGGATAGGGCATTTCCATCAAATTTAGAGGCTTTTATAGTGAGAAAAGAACTGTCTAGCATCGATACGGTGGATTTGTTTAAACAGTACAGAGCGTTCAAATTGGAGGGTAAGGAAGCTATTCAAATTTTATCAGCTATTACTGAAACATCTGGTGTGGTAAATTTTTAATCTTTATTAACCATAATTTAAACTTAAGCGTGTTATTTTTATGAAAATTAATTGTTTGAGTTGAAAATTATGGATTTAAGAATATTTGTTGCCGCGCCGCGTTCTGGTTCTACGTTGTTTATGCGTGTGATGGGGGAGCACCCCGATATAAGTGTTACAAGTAGAAATGTATTGATGGGAAATATGGCAGAACGTCAAACTCCCAGCGCATCAAGAGCATTTAATCCTGATTACTCTATATTTGATAATCCTGAACATCCCGTAAAAATACAAGCTGAGGCGCGTGGTGCAAGAATGATTGTTAGTAAGGAAGAGTACGGTAATGACCGCCATACGGGCACTCCTGAGTTAAATGAATGTAACTTTCCTGTATTTCCCTCGAATCAAGAGATAATGGATGCCCGACCTGTTTTTACGTTTCGTAATCCATTGCATGAATTTGACAGTTGGCTCTCAAAAGGGTGGGGTGATATTGATAGCTTTATACTTGCTTACAAAACACTAGAAGATACATACGAACATGCTCGTTCTATTCGTCCTGATACAGTGGCATATACTTATGAATACATGGTGCAAGATCGCCAGTCACAAGAGGTTGTTTTTGGAGCTGTTTGTAAAGATTGGGGACTTAAATTTGTGCCTGAAATGTTAGATTTTAAAAGCGAATTTGGCGCAAATTTTGTTTATCGTGATGCAAAAGAAAAAGAAATTTATACAAAACGTAATCCAAAAGATATTTTTACAACACTGATGAATAGTGATGGTATTCGCAATGATGTTCCCAGTCACGGTCTTTTGACAGATGGGCATAGACAAAAAATAAGCGAGGTTTTAATGCCCATTTATAATAGGGTTTACGCGGAAACAACGAAAAAATTTGCAAACACACGTAGAAATGATGTACAAGGTTATGGAATTAAATAACTTTGGAAACAGAATTTATAATGACGGATGTGCGTTGGGTTGCTTTTGATTTAGATGATACTTTGCATGAATTTTCTCTTGCCTCACGCGCGGCGATGGAAATGGTCTATGATTATCTACATGAAGAATTTGGTTTGTATCACGATGACATGCGCTCTGCGTATGGGGCAATTTTAAAAGAGGGGCAGTCAACGCACTTTGTTGAGGACATTCCTTCTGTATTCTATCGTCGCCAAAGATTTGAAAAACTATTCGATCGCTTTTCTATATTGCCTCATATTCATTTGGATCAATGTCTAAATGTCTATGATGATTCATTATCCCAAGTTCTCACTCTGAAAGAGGGGGCTCTCGAGATTTTACAAGCCTGCAAAAAAAGTGGTCTGAATGTCATGGTTGTTAGTGAAGGACCACATGATGCTCAAGAATTAACTATAAAACGTTTGGGTTTGTCTGAATATGTAGATCGTTTGTTCACATCATCAAAAATGGGTGTGCATAAAACAAATGGATTGTTGATGCGTGCGCTGGATGAAGTTGGGTGTAGCCCTAGTGAGTGTGTTATGTTGGGCGATAATCTTGATAGAGATGTGATGCCTGCTTTGCAAGCAGGGATGTCTGCGGTATGGGTAAAGAAGGATGTTTTGCCTTCGAAATTACCAGCGGTTCCCCATGTTCAGAGTCTAAAGCAGATTGTTGCTCGTTTTGATGGTCTTGAGGTGCAAAAACAATTCCCTGTTCCTAAAACTGCAAAAGCACATGTGGCCTAGGTATTTCTTTTATAAAAAAACAAAAATTCTCAGGGCTTTTTCTTGATAAATTGACAGTCTCGTCATTAGCCCTTTGAGGGGCATGACGGACTGTTTTTCAATTTACCTGCAAAAAAGGGGGTATTGCCATCATATCTGCAATCGTGACATACCCCATCGTCGCCCATAAATGCGCCCCTGATACCCTCGACCACTTTTTGTATAAACATGGTCATGATGTATTGAATTGTCGAGCCCTTTGCAGATATATGAGATTATACCCTCCAAATCCCATATCAATGAGATGTTAATATTCGAATATTTGTTTCTCTTATTATCATCGCGTTTAAATGGTAACCAATTTGATATTTTTTGATTTAGTCTGTCGAAGTGCTTTGTACAGGTGTGAATAAGCAGGTGAACATGCACGCCAACTGCTCCAACATTCTCCAACACCCATACATAGTGAAACACGATTTTGTGCCGTTTATGCCATTTATACATTTTGTTGAGAAAAGAGGATAGAAATTGTTGGGTATTGGATATTCCATTGTATTCCGTATCTATCGTAATGTGATGACTGTACCCCATATCAATGCTGTCTAAATAAAAGGCTACATCTGTAATCTTATCAACCGCACTGTTGTTCAAATGTTGAGAACGTGTGTTTTGTATATATTTATTATTACTATATAAGTGATCTGTTTTCATTGAATGATGCTTTCTCGCACTCAAGGTATTGTTCTACAAGTGTTTTTGGTGACTTTTATGTTTTTTGAGAGTGCTGATTTATTTGCACTAAAATGACCGAATTGTAGGCGAAAAATAAGGGAGATAGGTGCCTCCCTTATTTTTAGAACCATGATTTTGTGACTGTTTTATTGAGCCAATCGTCAATATCATTTTTTAGGTAGTAAACCATTCCACCAATTTGATAATATTGGGGGCCAGTTCCTTGAATGCGCCAACGGTATAAAGTACTTTGTGATTTGTTCAGGTAACGACAGACATGATCAATTCGCATATATTTTTCTATGTTCATGAAATTTCTTATCCTTCCTGAGATTGTCTGCGCGTATGACGTTCAGTGAATGCGATAATTTCAGATAGTTGATAGCGAATAACACCTCCAATTTTTATGTAGGGAAGGTCATATCGCCCTGTGCAGGCCCAAACAGCGAGTGTTGATGGTGGTACTCCTAAATAATCGGCAGCTTCTTTTCGTGTTAATAGTTTATCATTCATTATTAATATCCTTTCTCATAACGGGATTAAATTTCGTTATGTGGGTATTAAGGATTATTGTTTTGAATAAGTCCCGAGTAGAGCTGCTGGGGGATTTTTATTTCAATGCTTTTAAAATACTTTGATTGAAGGCGGCGATAGAGGCGTATTTTTCATTGTTTTTCCAAGATAAAATTTGGGCTCTTATTAAAATTCTTTTCCAGCTTCTTTTCGGATTTGAATAATGTCCTGTTTTTGATTGCTTTGTGTCATTTGGAAAAACCCATTTAGAGTTGGTTCCTCGTTTTCTTTTCTCTAACAGGTGAACCGCGCGCTGGATAAGGGGAATAGTGACAGGGGAGCCATTTTTAGTCTCTGGCATTCTCCATTGTTGCGTTTCAAAATATATATCATCCCATTTCATGGATAGAATGTTGCTTTTTCTCGCCCCAGTAAACAGTGAGAGCCATATATAGTCGACGACAGTTTGATCGTGATCTTCTTCTAATGATTGTACTAGAAACGAAACTTCTTCTTTATTTAAAAATCGTTCTCTTGCCTGCGTTTTAAATTTTTGGATTCCAGTAACAGGATTAGGATGCTGCCATTCCCATTTTATAGAGCGATTATAGATACTATTTAGACGTTCTATGAAACGATTTGCCGCATATTTTCCGTGATCTTTTCCAACCTGATTATGAATTTTTACAATCTCGGCATGTGTAATGGTTGAGGCTTTGCGTTTTAGCCAGTGAGAGGCTTTACCATTAATGTCTGCAATGTCTTGTTCCCATGTTTTTGTATGGTTTTGGGCATAATCCTCAATATAGCGATCAAACATTTCACCAAATGTAATATCTATTCGTAACCGTCGTTTATCGCCTATAGGGTCTTCTCCTGTAGCAAGCTGCCCTTTAATGGTTTGTGCCTTTTTCCTAGCCTGTTCGATGGTGATGTCAGGAAATTTACCGATTCTAAATCGTTCATCTTTTCCGTTGTATCTTTTGCGAATGTAGAAGGTCATTGTTCCAGCTGGAGTGATGCACAATGTAAGGCCATCTTCCTTTGAGTCGTGATAGTACTCGCGAGTGGATTTTTTTTCTAATTTTTTTAACTGTGACACCGTAAAAGTGAAAGTATTTTGTAATTTTTTTGATATTTCTTTATTTTTTTTAGTCATTGGTGCCTCATTGGTGCCGCAAATTTTATCTATTTTTGTAAAGTTCTGTACATATATTGATATGCTGTATTTCCTTCAAAAGCAAGGATTATAAAGGTTTGTACATTGATATTAATTTGTATGAATATGGTGTTTGTCTCGTTTACACCGAGAGGGTCAGCGGTTCGAGCCCGTTATCACCCACCATTGATCCTTAGAAAATAGATTTATTCAAATCTAAAAAAACATTCAATTGTATCACGAGACGCTTTTATTTTTTTACGAATTCCGTAGGGTGTATTTTTATATATGTTTATGGGGAAGACAGTAATGGAAGATAATAGTGAAGTTTTAAATTTTTTAAATTCTTTGATAGCAGGAGATTACTCTCAAAAAGTAATGGGAGAAGACAAAATATCTCAAGCATTGAATAAATTGAGAATTACTTTACAAGAAAAATCGGTGGCGGATTTGGATAATGTTGTTTCCCTATCTGTTGAGGCCAATGAAACGGCGGTGTTTTCGGCACAAATGTTTTACGATCTTAGAGAAGTCAATCATAAGGCTCAATCGATTGCGGCAGCCGGCGAACAGATGACAGCAACGGTGCGTGAAATTGGAAATTATGGAAGTAATATCTCTGATCAAGCAAGAGACGCGCAATCATCAAGTGTTGAGGGGGAGAAATCCTGCCGTGACGTGCAAAACAATATGGAACAAATTGGGGATGCCGTTTCGGAAACATCATCACGTATTAGTAATCTAAATGCACTATCAGATAATATTACGGATATTTTAGGAACGATTAAAAAAATATCATCACAAACAAATTTGTTGGCATTGAATGCGACAATTGAGGCAGCCAGAGCTGGGGAGGCCGGTAAAGGGTTTGCGGTTGTTGCAAATGAGGTAAAGGTGTTGTCCGCACACACAGCAGAGGCAACGGAAGAAATTTCAAATATTATATTGGAATTAAGAGATGAAATGACATCAATCACGCAATCGATGAATAATAGTTTAGATGCGGTATCAGGTGGTCGTGAATCAATGGGGGCCTTATTTGAAAAAATAGGATCTATTCGTAACAAGACAGATAGTGTGACAACGGAAACGCAAAATATTTCTAGAACATTGCAAGAGCAGGCCCAGGCGGCAAATGAAGTGTCAGATGGTATATCAGATATTGCGCTTAGTAGTACGAAGAGCGTTGATGGTATTGAAAAAATTGTTGATTCGATGTCCGTTGTTGAAAATATGATAACAGAACAAATTAATCGCCTATCGGATTTAAATATCGAGGGAAAGATTGTTAAATTAGCGCAATCTGATCACGTGTTGTGGAAAAAGCGACTTGTTAATATGGTTGTTGGAAAAGAGGGGTTGAATGCAGATGAATTAGCGGATCATCATTCATGCCGTTTGGGTAAGTGGTATGATAAGGTTTCAGATCCTGCATATTTAAATAATAGAAAATTTCAAGATCTTGTTGTGCCGCATGAAAAGGTCCATGCGCATGGTGTTGAGGCGGTTAAACATTTTAATGCAGGGCGAGTTGATGCTGCACTAGAGGAGATAAAGCAAGTTGAATTGCACTCTCAATCTGTACTGGATATCTTGAGGTCTTTAGAAAAAGTGTCCTCATAATCGTTTTTGTTATAAATGAAGGCGAAATAATAGTGTTTTGAAAAGCATTTTGTTGACATGCATTTTATTTTTGCGTATTGTCCGCCAAGAATTGAATTATAAATATAAGGAATATTAAAATGTCACGTCGTTGTGTTGTAACAAATAAAGGTGTTGTTTCGGGAAATAACGTATCCCACGCAAATAATAAAACACGCCGTAAATTTTTGCCAAACCTAACAGAAACACGCGTTTATAGTGAGTCTTTGGAAAAATTCTTTAAGATTAAAGTAACGGCGGCTGGTCTTCGTACATTGGAACACAAAGGTGGATTTGATGCATGGTTATTGGACACAGCGCCAACTAAATTAGAAGCAAGCCTTCGTCCAGTGCGCAAACAAGTTGTTGCAAAAAAAGAAGCTGCGGCAGCATAATTATTGCGCGAATGCATATTATTTTGATAAGACCCCGTTTTACGGGGTTTTGTTTTGTTTGAAGTTAAATATAAGAAAGCTCAATTAAATGTCTGATCTGTATCCTAATCACTCATTCGATATCGAATTTAAAGATCCTAAATCACGTGCGCGAATCGCAAAGTTGAAAACACCGCACGGTACGATTGAAACGCCCAATTATATCTTTTGTGGTACAAAGGCCGCGTTGCGCTGTATGACATCTAAACAAGCGGCAGAGGCGGGCGCGGACATTCATTTGGTCAACACATACCACTTGGTCGTACAACCTGGCGCAGACATCGTTGAAAAATTAGGTGGCGCACACGGCATGACGGGGTGGACAGGTCCAATGATGACGGATAGCGGAGGATTCCAAATCTTTGCCTTTGGTGAGGGGACCGTCGCAGACGAAATTAAAGGTCGTCGTAAGCAAAATCCAAAAGAAAAATTATTATTGGACATTACTGAAGAGGGCGCAGTCTTCAAATCGTACATCGATGGATCAAAATTTATTCTAACACCAGAGAGTTCAATCGATGCCCAACGTAAAATTGGCGCGGATTTAATTTATTGTTTGGATGAATGTCCACCATATCACCTTGATCGTGATTATATGGCGAAATCGATGGAGATGTCTCACCGTTGGGAGATGCGTTCACTCGAGGAATTCAAACGCGGTGCCGATGGATCACAAGGGTTGTACGGTATTGTGCAAGGTGGCGTGTATGAAGATTTACGCAAGGCATCTTGTGATTTTGTATCATCTCAACCATTTTTTGGAACCGCAATCGGTGGATCACTTGGTGTGACGGTCGATCAAATTTATGACGAGGTCGTATCATGGTGTATGCCAAATGTTCCCGAAGATCGCCCTGTGCATTTATTGGGAATTGGTTCCATGCGTGATGTGTTTAAAGGTGTGCGTATGGGGATTGATACATTTGATTGTGTGACGCCAACACGTATTGCACGCCATGGTTGGGCGTTGAAAAAAGGTGAGCCGAACGAACGTATGAATTTGCGTAATGGTCGTTTCCGTGATGATCCAACGCCGTTGGATGAAACACAAGATCATTATTATTCACAAACATTTTCAAAGGGATATTTGCATCACTTGATTAAATCACACGAACCATTGGCAACGCATATTTTGTCCGTGCATAATATCGCGACAATGACAAGGTTGATGCGTGAAGTCCGCGCGAGCATTAAGGATGGCACATTGGATCAATTGGAAAAAGAATGGTTGGTTGACTAGTTAATTTACATGCCTCGTTGGTGTTGATGTATAATCATTCCATCAACGTTATGAATGCGTTTTTATAATTAGAAATTAAAAACCTAAGTCGTTTAAGTCGGAATGAACGAAATCAATGGGTTAGGTGGGCGCGTTTAAACTTAACCGACTTAAATAAGTCGTTTTGAGAACATGAATATTCGTGGTAGTGGTTAATCATGCAAAATATACACATTAATACCCATCCAATTGTTCAAGACCGTTTAACAAGAATTCGTGATAAAAACACATCTGATATGGATTTTCGTAGATATCTGTCGGAAATCGCTGTTTTCTTGTGCGCCGATGCAACGCAACATATGCCGACGAAACCAACAACGGTTCAAACACCATTAACATCATATGATGGTGTAATGGTGGAGGGAACACCGTTGATTGTTCCTATATTACGCGCAGGGTTGGCATTGTCCGAAGGTATGGGGCGGTTGTTACCACATGCCGATACGGGGCATATCGGCCTTGCACGCGATGAAGAAACACACCAACCAATTGAATATTTGGTCAGATTGCCGAAAAAAATGGATCGTCCAATATTTGTTGTTGATCCCATGTTGGCAACGGGTGGATCAATGATCGCAACCTTGGATGTTCTTATCCGTGAGGGAGCAACAGTGGATGATATTGTGATTGTAACATTGTTATGTGCACCCGAAGGGATAAAGGTATTACAAGATAAATACCCAACAATTCCTGTTTATACCGCGGCTATTGATGATTATTTGAATGAAAATGCGTTTATTGTTCCGGGTCTTGGTGATGCTGGTGACCGTTTCTTTGGTACGGAATAACTCTTGCGCTTTGGCATATTTTTTGTCTTTATAGTAATATGAGTAAACAAGTCATTGATTATCAAAAATTATTCGAGGTTTCTCCTCTTGCTCGACTTGTTATTTTTCAAGAGAAAAAAGACCATTTTTACGTTGCTCATGCAAACCAATCTGCGGTGAACTATTTTTGCCCTAATGCGGAAGGGGCATGTGAAACTATTGATGGTATGTATTTACGTGATTTTTTGGATACGGCGAATACAACGCATATTTTACAAGCCCTAACTGTTTGTTTTGAATCTCATGTACCTATTTCAATACAGGTTCTGCCAAAAATTCCAGGACACATGCAGATTCAATCGTTTTTGCTTAACCCTGTTAAAAATGAAGACGACGATGTTGTGTTGGTTGAAATGCAAGCACGTCCACCAGCAACAGAACAAGCCGCGGTGCAACGCGAACGTGATGATGCGATATCCATGTTTACAACCGTTTTTGATGTTAGTGATGTTGGAATTACTGTGACGGACCATCATGGCCGTTTTGTTCGTGTTAATGATGCTTTTATTAAGCAAACTGGTTGGAAAGCGATTGATTTAATGGGGGAAGAGTTAATTAAAATTATTCCATCAGAAGATCATGAGCGAGCGTGGGGACGTCACCAAGATGCGTTACAGAAACGAAAAAAGAATTTTGGTGAAATTCGTATATTACGAGCAGATCAATCCATAATGAATGTGATGGTAACTTCATCAATGATGGAATTATCGAATGGGCGATCATTTCGTATTACAACCGTTGTTGATGTGTCTGAATTAAAGAAAATTGAACGTGATTTACGCCGTGCCAAGGACGAGGCAGATGATGCGAATAAGGCAAAATCGGCATTCCTTGCGAATATGTCACATGAACTGCGTACACCATTGAATGCAGTGATTGGTTTTTCAGAAATGATGATTAATGGCACGTTGGGCGTTATTGAAAACCCGCATTACATTGAATATTTGGGTGATATTAAATTTTCGGCACAGCATTTGTTGCAAATTATTAATGATGTCCTCGACATGTCTAAAATTGAGGCTGGTAAAATGCCACTTGATGAAGAAAACATTGATATTGTGGGTTTGTTGCGAAGTGTAAAACGCCTGATGATTGCGCGTGCAGAACAATTTAATGTCACCTTACGCCTTGATACAGCTGACGATATACCAATGGTGTCTTTGGATGAACGGTTGGTAAGACAAGTGTTTTTAAATTTGTTGAGTAACGCGGTGAAATTTTCAAAGAGTGGTGGCGAAGTTGTTATATCGATCGCTTATGACGATGATATTATCGTGTCGGTAACGGATCATGGTATTGGTATTCCACAAGAACGCATTACAGAGGTTTTAGAGCCCTTTGGTCAGGTGTCGGACCCAAGTTTGAATAAAGGGCAAGGTACGGGGCTTGGTCTTCCTATTGCCAAGGCAATGATGGATATGCATGGTGGAAAGCTTGCTATTGAATCAACAAAGGGTGAGGGCACGGTTGTGACATGTACCTTCCCGAAAGAAAGAATTTATTGACATATTTTTTATTTGTATTAATTTTCAATATAAGGAGATATTAATATGACGAATAAAATTGAATTTTCAGGAAAATATAATGGTAATGCGATTGTTATTGTAACAGACGGTCGCGGAACTAGTGGCTCTAATGTTATATTTTATCCGGATTCTGCAGCTATTCAATCAATTGAGTTGGTACAAAGAAATACGGCTCAACCATTTGGAATTAAAATTAATTTAGACCCTGCTGGTGATTTTGAGGAATATAAAGGAGATTATGGTGTTGTAATGCCAGATGAGGCTTCATCAGAAAATCCTTTTATGGTTTTGCCGTATCTGAAAGAAAATGGTGCACGGGGAGTTATGGAACAGATTGCTGACCAAATGCGCGATTGTGAAGTTGAACCATCAAAAGCTCCTATACATCGTATGTAATCGCTTTCTGAACAAAATAAACATTGCCATGGATGATTGATATGCGGTAACAATCGTCCATGTTAACAGACACAATTACCAAACGACGCACATTCGCGATTATTTCTCACCCTGATGCGGGTAAAACGACTCTGACGGAAAAACTTCTCCTTTTTGGTGGTGCTATTCAAATGGCTGGTGAAGTCAAGGCCAAGGGTGATCGCCGCCGTGCAACGTCAGATTGGATGAAGGTTGAACAAGAACGCGGAATTTCCGTGGCATCATCCGTTATGACGTTCGAATATGAGGGACACACATTTAACCTTCTTGATACGCCAGGTCATGAAGATTTTTCCGAAGATACATATAGAACCCTTACCGCCGTGGACAGTGCGATTATGGTGTTGGATGCCGCCAAAGGTATCGAAACACAAACACGTAAATTGTTCGAGGTTTGTCGCCTGCGTAATATTCCTATCATTACATTTATTAACAAAATGGACCGCGATGGTCGTGATCCGTTAGAGGTTTTGGACGAGGTCGAAGAAAAACTAGCCTTGGATGTGACGCCTGCGAATTGGCCAATAGGGCAGGGGCGTGATTTTAAAGGGGTTTATAATATTTTTGATGATACCATTACGTTGGTTGAGAAAAAGGCGACCGAGGCGGCAATTTCGGCACAAGGGTATGATGATCCGCAAATAAAAGAGTTGTTGGATGAGGGGCGTTATAACGACTATATCGAAGGGGTCGAAATGGCAAAGGGCGTATGTCCAGAATTTGATATGGATGCATATCGTGATGGGGCAATGACACCTGTATTTTTTGGATCGGCGATTAATAATTTTGGTGTACGTGAATTGTTGGACGGTGTGAAGAAATTGGCGCCAAGTCCGCGCCCGCAAAAGACAGACACACGTGACATTGAACCAGATGAGAAAAAAGTATCAGCCTTTGTTTTTAAAATTCAGGCGAATATGGACCCTAAACACCGTGACCGTATTGCATTTGCGCGTATATGTTCAGGTCGATTTAGAAAGGGGATGAAGTTGAAACATTCTCGTTCAGGTAAAATGATCGCGATCCATTCCCCACAATTATTTTTGGCGCAAGACCGCGAAATGGCGGAAGAAGCCTTTGCAGGAGATATTATTGGTATTCCAAACCACGGTAACTTGCGCATTGGTGATGGTTTGACCGAGGGTGAAGAGTTTAAATTTACTGATATTCCATCATTTGCACCCGAAATTTTGCAACGTGCGCGCCCTGATGACCCGATGAAGGCAAAACATTTGGGAGAGGCATTAACGCAATTGGCCGAAGAAGGCGCCGCGCGCGTATTCAAAACGAATTTAGATAGCGGTTGGGTTGTTGGCGTTGTTGGACCATTGCAATTTGATGTGTTGAAAGACAGAATCCGTAGCGAATATAATTGTCCCGTACGGTTCGAAGCGACGGAGCTCTATACCGCACGGTGGGTATATTCCGATGATCCAAAAGAAATGAAAAAATTCTTGGATAATAATAATGCCGCCGTTGCCATGGATCATGATCAAGATCCTGTCTTCATCGCACGTAATGCATGGCATTTACAAGATGTTCAAGATAAATACCCGAACATCAAATTTATGGATGTGAAGTAATTATTTTCTCAATGTCATGCACTGTCTGAGGGCGCTATAAAGTTGTTTTTGCTTTTGATGTGCTTGTTGTGCTTCTGATGAATTGGGTGTTTTTGTATGTTGAGAAAATCCATCTCTTCCATAATCACCGCTGGAATGGCTTCTAAGACCAGATCTTGATATCGACGTAAATAGATTGCCAAGAGGGGTGCTAATTTTATATAGATTGTTTCTTATACTGTGACTATGAATTATTGGTGTATCACTTACAACGTTTGTAATTGAGTAGTTCACATTGCCGGCCTCTGGATCAATCGTAACTGAATTTATTTCAGTCCAATCTCGGTCTCTTAATAAGACAAGGTCGCCAAGTTGTTGTGCGAATGCTGTGTCTCGAACACGTTTGGCGAAATCGGGATCTTCTATTTTTGTTGATAGTAATCACTTAATGGAGTGCCTTGGCGAACGCTGTCAAGCATTTGAGACGCAACATGCTGAACGGTTGGGTCAGGATCATTATAACGTTCATAATACCAGCGATCGTGTGCTGCAATGAAATCAAGCGTTGCGTTAGGGTAAACAGACTGAACTTCTTCTATAAGGCATGATGTCGCGGCCTCACCAATGGCATTGTTTGCTTCTAGGATCTCATCCATATCTTGTGCCTGATTGATTTTTGAATACAAACCAATACCTGCGACAGCGACGACAGTTGTTGCAAGCGCCGTTACAGATAATAGGGATGCTCTTACAGCTTTCCTTCCAAGTGATTGTACGTCATGTTTTATTAACTTGAATGCATCGGATTTATTTTTAGGTATTTTAGATAATAGTCGTACATGATTTCCCATTGCGATTGTGCGGTTGAATATGTGTTCATGACCTGCATCTTTATGTTCTTGCAGTCTTTTTCCAACTTCTAGAATGGATTTTTGAAGTTGTCTGAGTGTACCAAAAGGATCGTTTAAAAACGTGTATTCCGTATTTAAAAAATTGCCTAGCTCTTCTGTGGTGGGGAAGTTGCTTTCTCTTTCAACAGGAAGGTTGCTTGACGCTTCCATTATTAGTTCGGCTGTGGCAACGCGATCTTCTTTTTCAATATATGGTGACATTATTCAATTCCTTAACAAGTTGTTAAGGGTAATGTAAATCAAATTAAAAAATATGTCAATTAATTTTAAATTTTAAATTATCCATTTTTTATTGTGCTGTATGCAGGGGAAGGGGAGACCGTTTGAGGGAATGATGCTTCTCCAATCATATGAATACCTTGCAAAGTACCGTTAGCGATGGCCACACCAATTTTTTTGATTGTTTGAACTTCTGGAATATCTGAATTCATAACCTGTTTTAAACAGTTTAATCCGTATGCTGCCATTTTGAACGCCTTTGTAATCATTTTTTCCTATGCTCCTATTCTTAACCTTAATTATGGCGATAAAATGTTTAGGAAACGTTAATATCTTGACCAAAATCAATTATATCACTATAAAATTCCATATAGGTCTAAGATTGGTACTAATTAAATGTTAAAGCTTTCAAAACTCACGGATTACGCCGTTATTGTCCTTGGTTGTCTTGGTGATCAGGCGGGTAAACCTGTGAGTGCGTCTTTTGTATCGGGGAAAACGCAATTGCCCGAGCCTACGGTACAAAAAGTGTTGAAAATGATGGCGTCGAAAAAGATCATAACCGCGCAACGTGGTGCAAATGGCGGATATATTGTACCACTATCATTGGCATGTATCAGTGTGACCGACGTGGTGGAGGCGATTGAGGGACCGTTAGAGCTATCCCCATGTGAGAATGATGCACAAAATGACTGTGCATTGGCACGGCTTTACGCTCCACAAAACAAATGGAACAAGGTAAACATAGCAATTAAGAAAACATTGGATGAAATCCGCATTAGCGATTTGGTAAAATAGAGAGAAGTCATGGCAGCAACAGAAGAAACAATACAACAAGTCGAAGAAATGGCCGGCGTTTACGAGGCCGGATTTGAAACCGACATTGAGATGGAATATGCCCCAAAGGGGTTGAACGAAGACATCATTCGTTTGATTTCTGAAAAGAAAAAAGACCCTGAATGGTTGTTGCAATGGCGTTTGGATGCCTATCGCAAATGGCAAACAATGGACGAGCCACAGTGGGCAAAGGTTGATTTTACACCGTTGGATTATCAAGATTACTATTACTATGCCGCGCCAAAATCGTCACAAGTAAAACCAAAATCATTGGACGAGGTTGACCCAAAATTATTGGAAACGTATGCAAAATTGGGTATTCCATTGCGTGAACAAGAAGTATTGGCAGGTGTTGAAGGTGCAATGCCCGTGGCCGTTGATGTGGTGTTTGATTCCGTATCCGTTGCGACAACTTTTAAGAAAACATTAGAAGACGCAGGCGTTATTTTTTGTTCAATTTCCGAAGCGGTTGAAAATCACCCTGAATTGGTAAAAAAATATTTGGGGTCTGTTGTGTCACCGGCGGACAATAAACATTCATGTTTGAACAGTGCGGTGTTTACCGATGGATCATTTGTGTATGTGCCAAAGGGCGTGCGTTGCCCGATGGAATTGTCGACTTATTTCCGCATTAATGCGAAAGAAACAGGGCAATTTGAACGTACATTGATTATTGCGGATGAGGGAAGTTATGTGTCCTACCTCGAAGGTTGCACCGCGCCAATGCGTGATGAAAATCAATTGCACGCGGCGGTTGTTGAATTAATCGCGCATAAGGATGCAGAGATTAAATATTCTACCGTACAAAATTGGTATCCAGGTGATGAAAACGGCAAGGGTGGAATTTACAATTTCGTGACTAAACGTGCGCTTTGCGAGGGTGAAAATTCAAAGGTGTCATGGACGCAGGTTGAAACGGGTTCTGCCATTACGTGGAAATATCCATCATGTATTTTAAAAGGTGATAATTCCCAAGGTGAATTTTACTCGGTCGCTATTACCAATGGGCGTCAACAGGCGGACACGGGCACAAAAATGATCCATTTGGGCAAAAATACAAAAAGCCGTGTTGTGTCCAAAACGATTTCTGCTGGTAAATCGGATTCCACATATCGTGGTGCGGTTAAAATCATGCCAAAGGCAACGGGATCAAGAAACTTTACCCAGTGTGATTCATTGTTGATTGGCGATCAGTGCGGCGCGCATACCGTGCCGTATATCGAATGTAAAAACATGAATTCGAAATGTGAACATGAAGCAACGACGTCGAAAATTGGTGAAGACCAAATGTTTTATTGTGCGCAACGTGGATTGAATGAGGAAGAAGCAACGGCGTTGATCGTGAATGGTTTTTGTAAGGAAGTGATGCAACACCTGCCGATGGAATTTGCCGTTGAGGCGCAGAAGTTGGTAGGTATTAGTCTTGAAGGGAGCGTTGGGTAACGCTAAGTAATTATATGGATATATTAAAAGGCTTTTCTTATTTTTTTTTGACGATCACTTTACTAATTGTTTTTAGTGTTGAATGGACAATGTCTAGTTTAATGATGCTGGGGGTTTTTAGTTTTGTAACAATACCTTTAGCAATATTCTCTCTAATTGGACTAATCTTCATAATAAAAGATTTGAATAGATTTATAAATTTTTTGAATTATAGAAATAGTCGAGCTTATTTAGTTAAAAAGAATAAAATGAAACACTTAAATTTATTGAAAAAAAAACCGTTATCATTTGTTACCGCGGAAATTGCCGCGGGTAAAATCGTGTACCCAAGCAATGATAACATCTTTCGTGCGTTGGAACTCACCCCGATTGAAAATGTGAAAATCGTTATTCTTGGTCAAGATCCATATCATGGCGAGGGACAGGCACATGGCCTGAGCTTTAGTGTGCAAAAAGGCGTTAAAATTCCACCGTCCTTGCGTAATATTTACAAGGAATTGAATGCGGATACGGGCATGGATGTTCCAACCTATGGTTTTTTAGAAGGATGGGCAAAACAAGGCGTGTTATTGCTCAACACTTGCCTGACTGTCGAGGCGGGGCAGGCGGCATCGCATCAAGGTAAAGGGTGGGAACAATTTACGGATCAAGTGATAGAGCAAGTGAATGCATTGGATAAACCCGTCGTGTTCATGTTGTGGGGCGCACATGCGCAAAACAAGGCATCGATGATTGACGGGGATAAACACCTTGTCCTTACCGCGCCACACCCATCACCACTATCCGCGCATCGTGGCTTTTTAGGGTGTAAACATTTTTCAAAGGCGAATGATTTTTTACAAAAATCAGGTCGCGGTGCGATTGAATGGAGCGCGTTATAATGCTTTCAACAATCATGCAATATTGGTGGGTGTTGGCCATGATTTCGGGTCTTGGTCTTGCTATGCGTAATATCATGTTCAAGGTTGGATCAGGGCATATGGATGCTGCGCTAGGTTCGCTTGTGCTTTCGATTTCGATGGCATCTGTATCCATTGGATATTTTTTGTGGAATCGTTTGAGCAGTGGTGAACCGTTTTTTTCTGGCGCGATGGATGCAAAGGGTACGTTATACGCCATGATTGCGGGAATTGGTGTCGCGGGGGCAAATATATTTTTGGCACATGGTTATAAGGCTGGTGGTCAGGCAAGCCTTGTCGCGATATTGCAAAATGGTTTTTCGATTTCAGTCACGATCGTGGTAGGAATGTTGGTGTTGGGCGAGGTTATTCGCCCACTACAAGGCGTTGGAATTGCATGTGCCCTTGTTGGTATGATATTGATTGCGAAGGGATGATATGAACATCGATATTACATACAGAAGCGCAATTGAAAATGATGTTCCTTTAATATTACGTTATATTAAGGAGTTGGCGGAATATGAAGAATTACTTCACGAGGTTGTAGCGACAGAGGATGATATTCGCGCAACAATGTTTAATGATAATCCCAAGGCGTTTGCCGTGATTGCAGAAGGCGATAGTATTAAAGAGTTAACAAAAATTATTGAGTAAGAGAAGAGAGTTAAAATGATTGAAATTAAAAATTTACATGCGGAAATTGATGGTAAATCGATTTTAAAGGGCGTTGATCTAACGATTGGTAAGGGCGAAATTCACGCGATTATGGGGCCGAATGGTGCGGGTAAATCCACATTGTCTTATATCGTTGCCGGTCATGAAGATTACGAAGTGACACAAGGTGACATTTTGTTCAATGGTGAAAGTATTTTGGAAATGTCGGCGGATGAACGTGCGGCGGCGGGTGTGTTTTTGGCATTTCAATATCCTGTTGAAATACCAGGAGTGCAAATGACAACTTTCCTTAAAACGGCCTTAAACGCGGTGCGTAATGCACGTGGCGAAGGTGATTTGGAAACACTTGATTTTATTAAATTGCTTCGTAAAACAACAGAAAAATTAGGTATTAAGGATGAAATGTTAAAGCGTCCTGTGAATGTTGGTTTTTCGGGTGGCGAGAAAAAACGGAATGAGGTTTTACAAATGGCCATGTTGGATCCATCATTTTGTGTGTTGGATGAAACGGATTCTGGATTGGATATTGATGCTCTGCGTATTGTTGCGGATGGTGTGAATGCATTGCGCGCGGATGAACGATCTTTCCTTGTGATTACGCATTATCAACGTTTGTTGGATTATATTGTGCCTGACCATGTGCATATCATGGCAGATGGTAAAATAATTAAATCAGGTGATGCACAATTGGCCAAAGATTTGGAAGAGCAAGGTTACACTGATTTCATTAGCGAGGCTGCGTAATTATGGGTGCGTTACAATTACCAACACCAAAGCTTGAGCGGTGGAAATATTCTAACCTTCCGGCCTATGTCGCAAGTGAATATAGTGAACAACCATTATCCGTTGGATATGATGGTGATGATAAATGGGTGAGTGATGCCGATGTTGCCGTGACATCATGGGCACAAGATGTGTATGGCGATATGCAATTGTGGAATGATATGCAGGATGTTTTCTCGCTTCATATTCCAAAGGGGGAAGTGGTTGAAAAACCAGTTCACCTATCATTGGATATTGATGAAAATGTGAAATCAATCGGGCATATCAATATTCACCTTGAGGCGGGATCAACTCTGACCGTTTATGAACATGTTAATGTGGCTGGATGGTGTAACCGTTCAATGACAATTCGTGTTGAGGCGGGTGCAAATCTGACACATATTCGCACAGGTGAGGGCGCAGGCGTCGTTACAAATTTAACGCAAATTCACATTGATGCGGATGCCAAATATAATGCGTATTCATTAAGCAATTATGGATCATTTGTTCGCGATCAAATTCACGCAACATTAAATGGTGAAAATGGTGAATGTTATTTGTCAGGTGCAAAAATTTTAAATGACGAACAACATACAGATACATGCATCTTGATCGAACATATTGCACCAAAATGTTATTCTAATCAAAACTACCGTAATATTTTGAACGGACGTTCGCGTGGTGTGTTTCAGGGTAAGGTGCATGTGCATCAATCGGGACAACAAACAGATGGTTATCAATTTTGTAACAGTGTGTTGTTATCCGAACGTTGTGAAATGGACACGAAACCTGAATTGGAAATTTATGCCGATGATGTGAAATGTTCACACGGTGCGGTGACGGCACAACCAGATGCAGAACCATTATTTTATTTAATGGCGCGTGGTATTCCAAAGGAACAGGCCCATGCGATGTTACTTCAAGCCTTTGTTGCGGAAAGTTTAGAAAGCGTAGAAGACAACGAGACCGTACATGAATTTATTGAAGACAAAATCACGAGAAGTTTGGATGCTTAATCTAAAGCCAGATTTTCCTGCCTTGCATGGCAAGGATTTCGCGTTTTTAGATACGGGCGCCAGCGCACAGAAGCCGAAAACAGTGATTAATGCCATGACGAATGTTATGAATGATCATTACGCCAATATTCACCGTGGTTTGTATGATTACAGCCAACAAACAACGACATTGTATGAGGGCGTGCGTGGCAAGGTACAATCATTCATTAATGCAAAATCGCAAAATGAAATTGTATTTACGCGTAACGCGACGGAAGGTGTAAATCTTGTTGCACAATCATATGGCCGTAGGTTTTTGAACGAAGGTGACGAAGTTATTTTGACCGAGATGGAACACCACGCCAATATCGTTCCATGGCAAATTCTTCGAGATCAAATGGGCATTGTTATCCGTGTTATACCTGTGACTGATGATGGCGTTTTAGATTATGATGCGTTTGAAAAATTGCTCTCGGATAAAACAAAATTTGTATCGATGGTGCATACATCAAATGCACTGGGCACAATTAATGACGTAGAACGCATTGTTAAAACAACACGTGCGCATGATAAAGATATAAAAATCTTAATCGATGGATCGCAATCAATTGTTCATGGTGCGGTGGATGTGCAGGCTTTGAACGCTGACTTTTTTGTCTTTACGGGACACAAATTGTATGGTCCATCTGGAATCGGTGTGTTGTGGGGGAGGGAAGATGTTTTGAACTCTATGCCTCCATATCAAGGTGGTGGTGATATGATCGAAACCGTCACATTTGATCGCACAACTTATAAGCAAGCGCCGGCAAGGTTTGAGGCGGGAACGCCATCAATCGTTGATACAATTGGCCTTGGTGCGGCAATTGATTACATGAACGCATTGAACATGGGCGACGTGATCGCGCATGAAAATGCGTTATTAAACGCGACTATGGATGGTCTGGGCGATGACATACGCGTGATTGGCACGGCGAATCATAAAGCACCTGTGGTATCATTTACCATTGATGGTGCACATCACAGTGATATTGGAATGATTTTGAACCAAGCGGGTGTGGCCGTGCGTACGGGGCATCATTGTTGTATGCCATTAATGCAACGATTTGGCATTGATGGTACCGTCCGTGCCTCATTTGGGATATATAATGATATGAAAGACGTTGAACGCTTGTTAAGCGGATTAGAGAAGGTGAAAAAATTATTATTATGAAACAATTTGCAGATAGTGAAATGGTTAAGCAAGCCGTCGGTGAAGATCAATATGATGAATTACAAGAGCCACCTCAATTAGAGGCAAGCAAAGATCACAAATTGTGGTCTGCATGTCGTAAGGCATTGATGGGAATTTATGATCCTGAAATTCCAACCAATATTTATGAACTTGGTTTGATTTTGAAGGTTGTTTTAACCGATGATGCGGATGCCGGTGTAACGGATGCATATGTCGAAATGACATTAACGTCACCAGGTTGCCCTGTTGCGCAAGAAATGCCTGGTTGGGTTATGAACGCATTGATGCCTGTTGAAGGTGTTGGTGAAGTTAAAGTCGAAATTGTTTGGGATCCTGTATGGTCACCATCATTTATGTCCGAAACGGCCAAAATGGAACTGAATATGTTTTAAGTGAGGGATCCCTTATAAAAGGAATCTTTATTTTGACATTTTTATGATACAAGGTAACTCATGATTTTTACTCCATTCGAACGCATGATGGCATTTCGATATTTACGTGCGCGTAAATCGGAAAGTTTTGTGTCCGTCATATCAGCATTTTCATTCCTTGGTATTATATTAGGGGTGGCGACACTCATTATCGTTATGTCAGTGATGAATGGTTTTCGCGCTGAATTGACGGGAAAAGTTCTTGGCCTTAATGGTCATATGAATGTGGTAAGTAACACAGGAAATCTTCGCCCTTATGATAATTGGGTTAAGGTGTTAAACGGAGTGAATGGTATAACGGCTGTTCTTCCTCAAATTGAAAAACAAGCATTGTTTTCTGTATCTGGTGCATCAACGGGTGTGATGGTTCGTGGACTTTCAGTGGGTACTTTTCAATCTAAACCTGTTTTGAAGGATGCAATCATTGACGGCAATATGAAGGCTTTTAATGACGGTACGGGTGTCATTATTGGTCGTGAATTGGCGCGTAAATATCGTTTACTACCAGGGGATGACATTGTGATGTTGTCGCCTCAGGGGAAGGCGTCACCGTTTGGAACATTGCCGCGATCTCGTCGTTTTTCAGTATCGGCCATATTTGATGTTGAGATGTATGAATATAATCAAGGGTTTGTGTTTATGCCATTGACTGCGGCTCAACAATTTTTCAACCTGCCTGATGCGATTACAACGATAGAAATGTTTACGAGTGATCCACAAAAAACACCTGATTATATGGATGACGTTGTATCGCAAATTCCGTCTGATTTGACTGTTTATGATTGGCGTCAAAGCAACGGTAGTTTCTTTAACGCGTTACAAGTTGAACGTAATGTGATGTTTTTGATTTTAACGCTTATCATTTTGGTCGCTGCATTTAACATTGTTTCATCGATGATTATGTTGGTAAAGGATAAGGCAAAAGACATCGCGATTTTGCGTACAATTGGTGCGTCACGCCGCTCAATGTTGAAAATATTTGTCCTAGCTGGCGGTATGATTGGTGTCGCGGGAACGGCCGCGGGAACTGCATTAGGAATTGGTTTTGCAACAAATATTGAAACGATCCGTCAAGGATTGCAAAACTTAACAGGGACAGAATTATTTTCTGCGGAAATTTATTTTCTGACACAATTACCTGCACAAGTGAATTGGAGTGAGGTCATCAGTGTCGTTGTTATGGCGTTAGTTATATCATTATTGGCGACATTGTACCCCGCATGGCGCGCGGCCAAGCTCGACCCAGTGGAGGTGTTACGCTATGAATAAACCAACGATATTAAACGCTAAAAACCTATCTAAATCTTATGTGCAGGCGGATGGAACACCATTACAAATATTGAATGACTTTTCATGTGAAGTGAACGCGGGTGAAATGGTAGCGCTTGTCGGACCTAGTGGATCTGGTAAATCAACGTTACTTCATATTTTAGGATTGTTAGATCAAACAGATAAAGGTGATTTACACATTAACGGAAATAACGTGACAAAATTGAACGAAGTTAAACGAACAAATATTCGTCGTTCAGATATTGGTTTTGTTTATCAATTCCATCATTTGTTACCTGAATTTTCAGCTGTTGAAAATATTATGCTACCACAAATTATTAATGGTGTTGGTAAGGCCGATTCATCGAGCCGTGCAATGGATTTGTTGAATAGTTTAAAATTATCAAAACGCGCGGATAGTCGACCAGCAAAATTATCAGGTGGTGAACAACAACGCGTAGCCATTGCGCGGGCGTTGGCGAATAAGCCAAAATTGATATTGGCGGATGAACCAACAGGAAATCTTGATCCAGAAACGGCAGAAGAAGTTTTTAAAATGTTTAAAGATCTTGTTCAAAAATCAGGAGTAGGGGCGTTAATCGCAACGCATAATATGGATCTGGCAAAACGTATGGATCGTATTATCCAGTTTTAATTAACGCAGTTCAACCGATGTGAATTTTCCTGTTTTGATATCATTACCATTCACATTTCGTGTTACAGTGATAATGCCTTTATAAATACCTTTATCCCATAAGAAATTTCCCCGAAGGGTGCTGAGATAAACAGGGTAATATTTTGTATTCTTTTTCGATGTTACAGTTTTCTTTTTAAGCAATCGTCCAGATGGTTCCACAATCTTCATTTCAATTTTGTCACCTTTTTGAATGTTCATCATTAATGTCCACAATGACATTTGTGGTGTGTCATGTTTCATCGCAGTTGCCGCCTTTATCGTGCCAGACTTAATTCTATTTCCATCAAGAAAACCGAAATTAAAACCAATTGATGCGACATGGGCAGGTTCGTATAAAGGGTTCATCTTTGCACCCCATAATGGTTGAGATGCACGAGAGCATCCCTCCAAATTGGTGCGGCCACTAAACGGGTCAAATACCATACCATTACGGAGTAAGGCATAGGACAGATGGGGCCAATTTGTTTGTCCACTCATGCCAATTGATCCGATGATTTGATTTTTCTTTACATGTTGCCCTTCGTGAACTTGTAAAGTTTTTGGGTTAAGGTGACAGTAATTGCTTTCCCATCCTCCACCATGATCGATCAAGACACGGGTTCCACAAAAGCCTGTGTTGTTTTGTGCAATGGTTACTTGCCCGTCGGCTGTGGCGATGGTCGGTATATTTTGTTTTGTTGCGGATAATGATCCAAGGGATATGTGTGTGGATTTTGATCCATCCGTTGTTTTTGTGCCGCACATATAATCTTCGGCATGTCTGTTATTTCGATCTAAATCAACGTGATTGGTGATCCAACAATTATCCATTAAACGGCATGCAACAGGGAATTGCAATTCTATTGCCTTGACCTGAGATGTAAATAAGACGATAAATACCGCTATTAATTGACATGATTTCACCATAAATACATTATAACAGAATAATGATGACACAAAACAGCTCAAACGCACTTCCGCTCCTTAAACGTATTTTTATCAGCTATATTAAACCGTATATCAGTGATTTGGTCGTTGCATTGTTTTGGATGGTTGTTGCATCAGGAATGACGGGTGTGTTTGCATGGATTATTGGCCCAGTGATGGACGATATCATGGTGCAAGGAAATGAATCGAAAATCTTTCCTATTGCTGGATTATTATTTGTTTGTTTAGTCATGCGGGGAATTTCTTCGTATTTTCATACCGTTAAAATGGGAAAAATTGGACATTCATTGGTTGCGGATATTCAAAATGATTTGTTTAAACACATGATCAGACTGGATCTTAAATTTTTTAATGATAACCATAGTGGATCATTGGTCGCACGAATGATTTCAGATGTGCAAGTTATGCGCGCGGCATTAGCCGACAGTATGACAGGTCTTGGTAAAAACCTAATGACGCTTATTATTCTTGTCGGAGTGATGTTTTACCGTGATTGGATTTTGGCATTAGCGGCATTTACTATTTTTCCACTGGCGGCGTTTTATGTTGCACGTTTAGGAAAAAAATTAAGATCAATTTCAAATAGAACACAAGATGCAATATCACATATGACATCAGGTTTGGCACAAACATTTCAGGCTATTAGACAGGTGCGTGCCTTTGGCCGTGAAAAATTTGAAGAAAAACGCGCACTTCAAACGTTAGTAAAAGTAAGAGACCTTAATATTAAAAATACAAAAACAAGTAATCTATCAACACCAATTAATGATGTGTTGGTTGGTGTTATATTGTTTGGAATTATTTCATACGGTGGATTTCAAGTTGTAAAAGGTACAAGTAGTGCAGGGGACATCATGTCTTTTATTGCAGCGTTTCTAATGGCGTATGAGCCCATGAAAAAGCTGGCAAAGTTGAATAATAACGTCAATGTTGGGCTTGGCGCGGCGGATCGCGTCATGCAGGTTATGGATACACCTGTTGGTATTGAAAAAAACAAGCGTGCGCCTGCGTTAAAAACGAAAAAGGCGATGGACGTCGAATTTTCAGGTATTTCATTTGCCTATGATGATGGTGAAACAGTTTTGAATGATGTGAGTATAATCGCTAAGGCTGGTCAGGTGACTGCACTTGTGGGGCCATCAGGTGGTGGTAAGACAACAATTCTAAATATGATCCCACGTTTTTTCGATCCGGTTGGAGGGAGTGTGTTTATTAATGACCAGAATACGCAAAAAGTATCATTGAAATCTCTTCGTGAAAATATTGCTTGGGTCTCACAAGAGGTCGTTATTTTTGATGATAGTGTCATGGCGAATATTGCTTATGGTTTGGATGGAGCGAGTGAAAAAGATATTATAAAGGCTGCTAAGTCAGCCTTTGCTCATGATTTTATTATGGAGTTACCTAATGGATATGAAACGCAATTGGGTGAAAATGGTTCAACCTTGTCTGGTGGGCAACGCCAACGTATCGCACTTGCTCGCGCCTTCCTTAAAAATGCGCCTATATTATTATTGGACGAGGCGACATCAGCATTGGATAATGATTCAGAGCGCTTCATTCAAGATAGCCTAGAAAAATTACAAAAAGGACGAACAACAATTGTCATTGCACATCGATTGTCTACGATTGAAAATGCGGATAAGATTATCGTATTGGATAAAGGAAAAATTGTTGAACAGGGCGCACATGCTCAGCTTATTCGTAGAAAAACAGGTTTGTATAAACAACTTCGATCTTCACTGTAAAAATAAGTTCACTTTTTTGTTGCAATGGTATGTAAGGGGCGTATAGTTCGGCCGATTTTATGGGTTTTCAATGATCTATAAGGTTTTAAAATTATAAATTAACAACAAAAAAGGTTATAAAATGTCACCTGAACGCATTTTATCAAAGCTAGGTATCACAAATGTTTGCACCGTTTCTTGCGATGAAACTGTTGAAACTGCTTTGCGTCTTATCGACGAAAAACAAATTCGTGCAATTCCCGTTGTAGATGAAAACAATGTTTTTAAAGGCATGTTTTCTGCACATGAAATTATAAAATCTTTGGTACCATCGTATTTGACGGACGGAATCGGATCATTGGATTTTGCAACGGGGGCAAGCACATTCTTGTCATCACGCATGAAACAGATGTACCCATCTCGTGTAGGTGATCATGTTACGGCGGATGAAACCATTAAAATTGTACCACAAACAACAACGTGGGAAGCATTACGCATGTTGACGAAATACGGTTCACCTCTTCCGATTGTTGATGAAGCAACAGGTGAATTGAAAGGTTTGATTTCTGAGCAATCTGCTCTTGAATCTTTACTTAAAATGGAAGCGGACGACGAGACGGACGCGGACAATCAAGAATAATAAAAATAGGGAATAGATAAAATGTCACCGAATCCTCATGGCGGAGCATCCGCCGACCCATCAGTGATCTTTGGTTGGGATCCAATGATTACTGCAACTATAATTTTATGTGTGGCGTATGCCTTCATTATTTCTGAGAAACTAAACCGTGCGGTTGTATCCTTAATTGGGGCTGGCCTTATGATTTTCTTGGGTGTGATGAATCAGCATACGGCCGTTCAAGGAATTGATTTTAATACAATTTTCTTACTCATTGGTATGATGGCAATTGTTGGTATCACTAAAAAATCTGGTGTGTTCCAATATGTTGCGATTTTAACGGCAAAAACAATGAAGGGTAACCCGCGTTCGTTATTAGCGGGATTGGCTATTATTACGGCTGTTTTCTCTGCATTGCTTGATAATGTGACAACGGTTATGTTGATTGTTCCTGTTACATTATTGTTAACAGATCAGTTGAAGTTAAATGCATATCCATTTCTATTTTCGCAAATATTTGCATCTAACGTTGGTGGTATGGCGACATTGATTGGTGATCCACCAAACATTTTGATTGGTTCGGCTGTTGGATTTAGCTTTATGGACTTTGTTTATAACACTGCTCCTGCTGCGTTCATTATTCTTGCTTTCATCTTGGTTTTCTTTGATTTGATTTGGGGGCGTAAATTTGAAGTGAGCATGCGCTTACGTGCTCGCTTGATGGCGTTTGAACCACGTGAAGCCTTAACGGATGTACCATTGTTGATGAAATCTCTTGTTGTGATGGCACTTGTAATCTTTGGATTTGTTTGGGGGCACGGTCATGGTCTTGAGCCAGGTTCAGTAGCACTTGTTGGTGCTGCGGTTCTTATGTTACTTGAGATATACAAGTTTGGCCCAGAAGAGCAGGCTCATAAAGTTCACCAAGCATTAGGTGAAGTTGAATGGGAAACTATTTTCTTCTTTATGGGATTGTTCATGTTGGTTTATGGGGTGGAGCGCGCAGGTCTTCTATCACTGTTGGGGCAAGAGCTTCTTGACTTCACACAAGGTGATATTGCGTTCACGGCGATTCTTGTTTTGTGGTCATCTGCGGTCTTCTCGGCAATCGTTGATAATATTCCATTTGTAGCGACAATGATTCCACTGATTGAATCGATGCAAGATAAAATGGGTGGTCATGAAGCGATCCTTCCAATCTGGTGGGCTTTATCTCTTGGGGCATGTCTAGGCGGTAACGGATCACTTGTTGGTGCATCTGCAAACGTTATGGTGGCATCATTCGCTGAACGTGCAGGGCAACGCATTTCATTTTTGAAATTTATGAAATTGGGTTTCCCATTAATGATTGCAACAATCGCGGTTGCTCATGTATATCTAGAGTATGTTTACTTACGCTAGATTGGTTATACTCCTTTGTTTGATAAGCGTTACCGCTTGTCAGGCAAAGGATGAAATTACAATCCAAACACCGTCTGGGGATCAGGCGGTGTTTTTTGTTGATGTGGCTCGTACAGACAAAGAAACGCAACAGGGGTTGATGTTTGTTGAAAAAATGCATGAAGGTGAGGGGATGATATTTCTCTACCCCAAACCATCTATATTAAAATTTTGGATGAAGGATACTTTAATTCCGTTAGATATGCTTTTTTTTGATAATACGAACACACTTGTTCATATCGAACGTAATGCGATGCCGCATGATTTGTCACCACGCGGGCCTGATATTACGACATGTACTGTGGTTGAACTAAACGCAAGTATGGCACAAAAATATAAAATAGAAATTGGTTCAAAATTATTGTCGAATTTGCCAGATGAATGCTTGCAATCATCTATGAAATGATGGTAAAACCTTTTTCATGTTCGGGATGTGGCGCAGTCTGGTAGCGCACCTGGTTTGGGACCAGGGGGCCGGAGGTTCGAATCCTCTCATCCCGACCATTTTTCTTAAATACTTAATTATCTCAATAAGATAGTGTGTGGATGAACAAGGTGTAACCGAAAGGTGCGACCTAAACATGTTTAATCCCAGTCATTTGATCCGTTCAAGACATGCGATCTATTACTTTCGCTACCCAGTATCTACACAAAACCGTGTATCTATCTCATTACAAACAAGGTGTCCAAAGCAAGCATTATACTTGGCTAAGATATTGGAATATCATAGCATGAAACTCAAACAGCGATTGGAAAATACACCTATGGATCATAAGGAAATAAGATCTATTTATATTGATTATTATAAAGGCGTATTAGAACGTGCAAAAAGCCAAATTGATAAAGATGGTGTGTTGCCTGAGGCCAATGTCGCAAATCTTCAAAAAGTTAAGAATGATTTAGAAGTAATCATTCAAGAGAAACATGATGACACCCTTGAGTATCTGTTAGCAGGTCTTGATGATGATGATGTTGAGTATGATGTCGATAAGACTATTCAAAGAATTGTTGATGAAAAGGGAATTGATATCAATAAGGTGAGTGATGATTATATCAAGATGAGAGAGTTTTATAAATATGCTCGATTGAATTATATCAACGATCTTTTGAATTATAACTCTCAAGTAACAAACTACACATTGCTTAATGGTACTGTAGAACATACAGAGGTTTCAAAGGCTCATAAACTTGGTGATATTGTTGATCAATACTTAGAAGAGATACAAAATCTTGTTTCTGCAAACACTATAAAAACATATGAACAGCAAATGAATTATCTTATTGAGCTGTTAGGACGTGATTATAACATCGCAACTTTATTGACTGATCATGATGCTGTCAGAAATGTAAAAAAGAATATCATGTCGACCCCAACAAATAGGACTAAAACGGAGGCAATAAAAGGTAAGGCATTACCTGAACAAATTACTATAGGGAAAAGTTTAGGTTTACCTGCTCTAGATATAAGCACACAAAGGAAATACCTTGGTTATATAAAAGGTTTGTTTAAATGGGTGAAAAGCAACATGTACTTACCCTCTAAGGGCTTGATCCGCGTGAGATCAAACAGGCGTTTCAGCAAGCATGGGAGCGATGCGACAGTCAGATCGGTTTTAAGAATGCACTCGAAGATCGCGGTTATTTTCTCGCGCGTGGTGATCGCCGTGGGTTCGTTGCCTTGGATGCCGATGGCAATGTTCATTCGATTGCCAAATGGACGGGCATCAAAGCCAAAGATGTGAAAGCCAAACTCGGCTCCCCTGAAAACCTGCCATCCGTCGATGAAACTCAATCCACCATCCGTTCCAAAATCACAGATCAGATGCGCGGCTATATCAGCCAGATCAAAGACCGCCAGAACAGCGACCTTGATCCATTGCGCGACGAACTGCGGGATATGAACAACGCCCACCGAGACGAGCGCCAGCGGTTGAATGACGGTCAAACCAAACGTTGGGCGGAAGAAACCAAAGCCCGCTCTGACCGCCTCAGCAAGGGCCTGCGTGGCCTATTTGATCGCCTTACAGGGCAGGCAAAATCCATCCGTCAACAAAACGAATTGGATGCCCGCAAGGCTGCAAAACGCGATCAAGATCAGCGCGATTTCATGGTCAAAGAACACATCAAGGAACGCCGTGCGTTGCAGCGAGAGTTCCAAAAACTCCGACGCAAACATGCCGAAGAGCGAAAACTGTTGGCGTCAAAAATGCGCCGGTCACTCAGTCCCACTCAGTCGTCTCCACCGACCGTAAAACGGCGCGGGCGTGATCTTGGTCTTTCACGATAGTTTCAAAAGGAATTTCTCTACATGGATGAACTCATTTATTATTTCGGCATGACGATTGTACGTATCGTCATGGTCGTAGCATCGTTTGGTGTCGGCTTTTTGCTAGGGTGGCTGTTTTCCCCAAAATCTGCTGCTTTTCGCAAAATCGCACTATACGTCATCGCAGGTGTGTTGGTATTTGCGACCATATTCCTGAATAATATTCTGGGCTGGAATGCAGCTGTCCTGTTGGCAATCGGTGCATTCGTGTTTGGGCTTGCCTATTGGCTCGGCGGTCTTGCCGCTGGCTTCTTTGATAAACCAACAACCTTTGGCTCTAGCCGTTGGGCGACGCATGAAGATGTTTCTGAGAAAAAGGCGTTTGGCACCGATGGCATTCGCATCGGGCAATTTGAAAATGCTCAAGGCGATTTGGAATGGGTTTCCTACAAGGGTGATCGTCACTTGTTGACCGTTGCACCCACCAGAGCGGGCAAAGGCACCACGCAGATCATTCCAAACCTGTTGACCTATGAGGGGTCGGCGTTGGTGATTGATCCTAAGGGGGAGAACGCCTTCAGCACCGCTGAGGCACGCCACAAAATGGGTCATGAAATCCATATCGTTGATCCATGGGCGATTACCCCGCTAGATGACCTTCAGGTGTCTGCTTTTAATCCGTTGGATTGGCTTGATACCAGTGATCCCGACTTGCCAGAAAATGCGATGCTGCTTGCATCGGCACTCGTCGTTGAAGGCAATAGCAAAGACCCATTTTGGGATGAGGAAGCCAAGGCCTTGCTCCAAGGCTTAATCATGCATGTTGCAACTGATGCCGAGGAGGATGGTAAGCGCCATCTGCCGCGTGTGCGTGAACTTTTGGTTCAGAAACAATCTGAACTGGATAAGACTTTTGCCAAGATGGAAAAATCACCCCACCCAATCGTCAGCAGCACGGGTGCAAGAAGTTTGCAAAAGGAAGAAAAGCTTAAAGCAAGTGTGATTGCCACCGCGCAAGCGCATACACATTTCTTGGACAGTGATCGCATTCGCATGAATATGATGACCTCAAGCTTCAAGTTTGAAGACCTTAAAACAAAGCCTATGACAATTTATTTGGTGCTGCCTGCAGATCGCCTAAACACCTTTGGCCGTTGGTTGCGCCTGTTAGTGCAGCAAGCAATCACTGTGAATGCGCGCAACATTGAAACCAAACCTGAAAAATCCATTCTATTCGTGTTGGATGAATTTGCTGCTCTGGGTCGTCTAGCAATGGTTGAGCAGGCCTATGGCCTCATGGCAGGGTATGGCATGCAGATTTGGGGTATTGTTCAGGATTTCAACCAGTTGGATCGTATCTACGACAAGGGTTGGCAGAGCTTCGTTTCAAACTCGGGGATGATCAATTACTTTGGTTCGAGTGACAAAATGACGGCTGAGTATTTTTCTAGCCTGTGCGGTGAAACTACGGTTTGGTCATTTAGCAATGCTGTTTCTCGGACGTTCTCTGAAAGTGGCAAGTCGTCGTCGATGTCAGACACATCAACCCCAGCCCAACGCAAATTGGCCTTTCCAGATGAATTGATGCGTTTCCCCCAAACCCATCAAATCGCCTTCCTTGAAAACATGCATCCGCTACGTGCAACCAAAGTCAGATGGCATGAAGATACAGAACTCAAGGCACTTGGGCGCAGCATGCACGATTGATCATTTGCGCGGGCGGTATTTGCTGCCCGCATATCCCTTTCATTGAAGGAGCCTTACAATGGCGCAAAACAAAGACAAACGACCGAAAGAGCCGTTCAATCTGGCGGCAGAAGGAACTGAAATCGAGGTAGTTTTCGAGTCCGATATGGATATTGATCTCGAAGATGACGACGGGCCTCTTCGCGACAATACTGCGCCCAAACATGACCCGAAGAACGAAAAGAACACGGGCTACTCCCCATTGGGAACAGGCTTAAATCTCGGGACTTCGTCGTCACGTTCAAATGGACAAACGCCTAACACCTCTCAGTCAGGGGACGTGCCTATGAGCGATGAAGAATGGCAAGATCAACTCCGCAATGGTGACCATACGTATGAAGAAGAGTTCAATGGATTTCGTGTGAGAACTTGGATGGCGGAGCAGCCATCTCAGGACAATATCCGTGGCGGTCATATTAGCGAAATGATTGTGACCAAAGGGGATTATGATAGCGAGGAACGAATGGCGCACTTCAATGATGGAGCTTGGAAAAAGACCCCTGAGCAAACGCCTGAAATTCAAGCAGTCGCGCTTGCAACCTACGAATATGACAGTGCTTTCTTGGAAGCTGAGATAGAAAAAGAGATTACTGAGAGAGAGCAACAGCGAGCGGCAGACAAAGACCGAAACAACGGTCAGTCCCGATAAATTGTGGATTTATGTCAGTACTTGTGACATAATGTTTGGGATGAGTATTCTAAATAGTGACTTTTTACCAAACCACGAATGGACGGGCAGACTTGTAAGAAACGCCTTTGGCGTGGACGAAGTGATTAGACTTCCTGAACCTCACTGGAAACACTTTGATTGGTTGGCCTCCATTGGCGCAGATATGGATAAGTTCACGATGGACTGTGATTTAAAGCGTCATGACAATCCGATGTTTCACACATCATTTTCTGGATATGTGGAGATTATGCTTGTCAACGACGAAGCACGTCGTCACCGCGCGGGTGATGATGTACCTTTGTTCATCAATCCCAATCGCTCAACGTCGGTGAAGAAAATTCCCCACCATCAGGAATGTATAGCCAGAGATGTTGTTGATGCGACTGGTGCAACAGTGACGGTTAGCATGTCGCGAGGTCGCTGGAAATATCTTGATTGGCTGGAGTGTAAAGGCACGGACATTGCTCAATATATTATTGATGCGGATCTCTTGCGCCAAGAACCCCAGTGGAAAGGGCGAACGCTGAAAGGCATGTTGGATGTTCTTCTTCTTGAGGATGAAAAGAAGCGCTATTTCAGCAATGAACCAAGCCCTCTATATATCAACCCAAAGGGATATGATGAATAGGTTGCTCCCTATCGCCCCTTGAGAACCTCAAACTTTTCCAATTCATCCAAAGCCTTATTCATAGCCTTCGATAGTTTAGGTTTGCCGACACGGGCGCGTCGTACTTTGAAGCTTTCTTATATAAGGAGCATCCATACCGTACGAGTTGGCAGTGCAACATTCGTCTGACAGAGTTGGGGGAGCCAGTCTCTTGCGGAGCTATTCGAAAATCAGATTTCATGAGGATGCTAGCAACGCAATAGATTAGATTGTATTTTAAACAATTTTAACCAACTCCTAATTTGGGTAAGCTATACTTACCTAAATTAGGAGGGCAAATGAAGTTAAAAAACATATTTCGAGACTTAGTAATATCTAGGCTAATGGATGGCCTAGTAGACAGTATGGATGCAAAAAAAAGTGTCCCTGATGGGCGTTTGCCGCAGCACCCGCTAGAAAATACCCCATTTAAAAACAAACTTGCCGAGGAAGGGCAGCCACCAGAAGAGGACTCGGTGGAAGGATGTCCTCCAGTTGAAAGCATGATACGCATTCCTCAGATCGATAGAAACGACCCAAACGTCGTCCATCGGACAATCACAGTTCCCAAAGGTAAGAAAACTAGAGCACCTAGCTGTCCTTAATTCGAATTGCCCCAGAAAACGTTACAATAGATATCGAAATTATCAACCAACCGATGAGCGTGTACAAGTATTTTGCCACCCACCAATAATTCAACTCAATCGCAGTCACGGAATTTTCTTGCGGCGAAGTTAGTAAACTACATTGACGTTCTTGGCCTAAGTCTACTATCGGAACCATGAGTTCGAAAGCATATAAGGCTGGTACAATATCGCGATCACAAATCGCCACAATAGGCGTTGGTTTATGAGCAGCTATGTCGCTCGGGTAACTTAACCGCGTCGAACTACCAAGTTCAACGACCTTAAGGGCGTCGACTACCATTATTTCCTTGTCTTGCGCTAACTGTACCCCAACCGTACCCAACAAAACCCATACTGATATCGAAGTTAGAGCTTTGATCTTCGAAAGACCATAACCGAAGGTCAAATCAAAAACTCTTCCAAATAGTCGTCGAGAAATGCTGCTTGATTGTCTTGTTAGAGCACGCTTCATATTCAGAGTTGCGTAGTCCGCCAGTTCCTGATCTCCGCGAGCATTGAGCAGCCGCGCCAAGTGTGCAAACGGCTGGGGCCCAGTTGGCAAATAATTACCACGTCTTCCGAATTTAAACATTCTATCAATTCTCTTGCGAATTTCTCGAACGGGTTCTTCTTCGTCAACTGTCTTGATAAATAGAGATTCATAGGAAACAAACGGAGGTAATCCCGTGACCTCACTAAAGTTACCATCGGATAACGTTCTGCAAGATGTGTTATCCAGTCTTACGTATACTCTAACTCCCTCGGCCTGTGTGAACTTAGAGATTTTCAAATCGCCTTGGATTTTCATATCAGAGAGATCCAAGTTTTGCGTACATCCCCCCAACGTATGGTTTATAGACGCTGTAACCTCACTCCCCCAAAAAAATTGTACCGCTCTGATGATACTAGAAATTTTCTTTGATGGCGCGGCAATTTTCATACCAGACAATGTGAAGTGATTGTTTAGAAAATCAAATCGTCCCTTCACTATCGACCCGAAGGCACAAACACCACCATCAAATCTCGAGTTAACAATTTCGATATCATCGCCAACGATACAGTTCTTAGCGGTGAAGGCATTCCTAGAATTTGTTGACTTAGACAGCTTTGCTACAGACTTGCAAAAATTATCTTTGAAGCTCAATTTTGCATTAATGTCTAACCGCCAAAAATGAACCATTCCCTGAATGCAATTTTCTTTAACTATGATAAACCCACCAATTTTGCTGGAAACAAGTCGCATCAGTTCGATATCGTCACTGTCATTTCCAAGAAGTTTATTCGATGAAATATCGACATTCATTTCGGTCACAACTGTGTGCAAGAAACACTGGCCAATAATTTGACATTCTTGAATAAACAATGTTCCAGTAACGTGAATGCCAGCAAGGCTGAGCGCCTTGCCTTTTTCTTTTGAAATTTCACAGTTCGATATTTTTATATCGCCTTTGGCGGTCACATTTCTCAGAAAGACTTGCCAGCCAAACTGGGAGCCCTTTACTTCGAATCCAGACCCTGATGTTATGTTCTTGAATGTTGCGCCATACAAAAGCTTGCTATCGCCCAACCAGAACCCATGTTCGATATTCAAATCCTTCAAATTTATCGACCGTGCATCTCCAATTTGGTCCAACGTCATCCGACCATCTACAGTTGACGCATCAATCGAAATCCCTGTGTAAGAAGCCGAGGACTTATTTGCAGTGGAGAAATCAAGATTTGATATTGAAATATGTCCGCTTACGTGAGCATTTCGAATGTCGATAAGCCCCGATAATGCTTCATTTCGCAAGCCAACCGTTGCTCCCGTCACTACACAATTAGTGATGATTAGGTGACCGTTGCTTCGAATGGACTTTGAAATAAAGTACCCAAATTTGCATTCATCTAGCTGCACTAAATCAAATTTCACGTACGAATAATCAAAGGAGGGGAAGTCGCAGCCAACACAAATTAAATTTTCAACGTTGGTAAGTTCTGAGCAACTGAATTCACGTTCGAGCTTCAATCCAACCAGATTAAGAAGTTTAACTTCACCCAGTTCATCCTTGGTTCTATCTATTACTTCTAGCAAAGCATCATTGCTAATCGAAGCAAGTTCAAACTTCCCATCAGGCGATGCCACAACAAGAGATTGTTGGACTTTGTTGTATTCAACTTTGATTTCAGTTGTATTTTGGGTCAAAATGAAACTCACAAGCATGGCTGGTCGAAGTCAAAATGAACTAACACTAAGGATGGTTCAACAACCAATTGGTGTGTGCTTGCTAGCCGCCTTTTGGTCTACCAACATGGACACCACGCGCCTTTGCGGCGGCCATTCCCGCCTTGGTGCGTTCGGATATCAAACTGCGCTCATACTCGGCAAACACGGCTAACTGGCCGTAAAGCATTCGCCCAACTGCTGTCGTCGTGTCGATGCCCTGTGTGAGCGCCTGAAAATCCACACCGCGATCTCGTAGATCGCTGAGCAATTGCAAAAGATGGATGGTTGATCGCCCCAGCCGATCCAGCTTCCAGACTACCAGTGTGTCACCTGCCTCAAGGCTTGCCAGCACGTGGTCCAAGCCACATCTCTTGGTGATTGCCCCTGACACGCCGTGGTCACCGTAGATCAGGTCACACCCTGCGTTTTTGAGCGCGTCGATTTGTAAATCTTCACTTTGATCTTTGTCGGATACGCGGACATATCCAATCTTCCGCCCCTCTGGTTTATCTTCATTCATGCCAAAATCGTAGCAGGCTAAATCGTTCTCACAAGCGGGTTTCATGGTGTTTTCCTATTGCTAAAAGGGTTCCCTTTTGATATTCATCGCAGAAATCACCCAAGATGTCATCCCGTTGTTGGTTTTCCACAGTTTTCTTTGCGAGGATGTCGCTCCAAATCGTTACTCAGCGCGGGTCTGAAAAGGGAACCCTTTCCTAACATGCCCATGCTGACCCAATCAGAAGGTTCAGCCATGAGCTTCTTTTCAGGTTTTATGTTAGGTCAGACCATGAGTGGGCGCGGCAACTCTGGCGGCGCTGCACTAGGGCTTTTCGGCCTATTTGCCGTTGCATTTGTGTTGGTCGTGATCGCGGCAACCCTTGGGTCATTTCTGCTGCCGCTGTATAGCATTATGCATTTTTCCCTTTGGGCATACGCCTACTGGGACGAGTTTGGTGCGACCTGTGCAGCAATTGTCATGTTGATGATTGTACCTCCTGCATACGCGATGGCTTTGCTTGGCACCCGCAAGGAGTTTTATTTCTGCGGCGGGTTTCTTGCTTTGCTTGCGTTCGTCGTTGTGTACTCGTTGTCAGCGTTTTCAGGAACGCCACTTCACGCAATCGAAGAGCTGACAGCAGACGGGGAATATATCGCCAATGCTTTGATGGCCGCTGCTCTATGCGTGGCCTCTGTATTCGGCTTCCGCTTCCTGCTTGTGAAATTTGCATCAGTGGAGCGCCGCATTCGGATGGTTCGCACCACCCAAAAACCCATTAAATGGCTTGTAACGTCTCGACTTATGGCATGGGCGACATGTGCGACATCACTGCTTTTCACGGCGGGCAGCGCCGTGATGATTTTGTCCGATCACAAGCGCATCTATCGATTCATGGAAGACACTGGCCGCAGCTATGAAGATGGTTTTGCGTTTGTCTATTATGGAAGCAAATATCAGGAAGACATGGCCGTGCTATTCTTGTCTGCCCTGATTATGATCCTTGCGGCAATCCACATATTTTATCTACGCCGCCGTAAACAAAAAACTGTTTCCACAAGTATCGGACAGCCTCAAGCCACCCGATAGATTAGCCGTTCGCCTGCGATTTCTGTCTCGGTGTAATCCATAGCCAGATCATAGGCGATGGCATCCATATCAATGTAGTTGGCTAGATGGTCAGGGATGTCGCCAAAGATGCCTTCATCAACAAACTGCTGCGCCAGTTCCTTCATGCTGTCCACGTGATAGATATCAACATCAAAACCAGATGGTGAAACGGTCGCGGGGTCAAAGCTATATCCAACCTCGCCAACGGCGATGATAAACACGCGCTTGTCGTGGTCTTCCCAACTTTCGCAGGCATCAAAATACGGCCCTATATTGGCTTGGTTGATCGCCCATGCCTTGGTCAGATCACAATCAATATGATCGCCATCAATGAACTGGATTTCATATTCTTCGACGGGATCGCCGTAATCGTTGCGGTTGCTGATCGCTTTTGTCGAATATTCTTCAAGGCTCTCAAAATAGAAGCCATTGGCGGAAATATCATACGGTTGAGCGTGTAGTTGCGGCATTGTCTTGTTCCTCTTCTTTGTTCTGACGGGTTGCGCATAAACCCGTCTGGCTTCCGCCGAGGAGCGGGGGGCAAGGATCAAAGGTGCCATAGGCAGGACCAGAGCCACGCACAGGTGCAGCGCAGCGAACCGAGCATGGCGAGGACCCACCCTTTGATCTGCGCGGGGGCAGCCGCCCTAGTTGTCATGGGGGTATTGGGGGAGCGGACAAGCTCCCCTGATTGGCGATCAACCACCACAGGATTGACGAGGGTTTCAAGGGGCTGAGCATCGCCCCTTGATCAAGTTCAGCTTTGACAAGCTGGCGGTATTCAATCGGCGAACGGTTGGGATATGGGGTGTTGGGGAGAGATGAAATCTCCCCGACGAGGGATCAAACACAGATATGTTTGCATGGTCGTGACTGGCTCAGTGCCAATCTCGGCCATCAGCTTTGGGGGATACAACGGGGGAGCGCAGCAGCCCCCTTGTCAAGACGTGTGGTACTACCACACACAGCTTGCAGCATTAAGAAATGCTGGAAGTTGTCCGTAGGGTCGCAGCGGAAACGGGTCAACGACCCACATCTTGCAGCATTCCTTAATGCTGGAAGTTGTCCGCATGGATCGCAGCGTCTAGTGTCATCTGACACACATCTCGCGCCATCACTTATTGGCGGAAGGTGTCCGAAGGGATCGCAGCGTAAATGGGTCATAGACCCACATCTCGCAGCACATCTTAGTGCTGTAAGGTGCCCATAGGGTCGCAGCGCCAACGGGTCATTTGACCCACATCTCGCAGCACGACTTAGTGCTGTACGATGGCCGCAGGGATCTCAGCGTTTGGTGTCATCTGAAACACAATTCGCAGGTTCTGTCGATTGAGGGTGATCTTATTGGCGTGTAACTCATGCGACTACATTCGTATGCTATGCAACAACTATTGGTAGACAAAACTCAATCAGTTAGGCACCTTGGGCGAGTGTGCGGGGGAGCAGCTATGCTGCTAGCTCGAAAGGGCTGAACTTAGGTACGCGAGTGTTTACATTCGAGCGGTGAAGTTTACTTCATCACTACCTTCTTCGGAGGGGATAATCCTTAGAACATCTTGTCCCGCACACGCCTATTTGGAGAAAGAATTTTGACGAAGATGACTGAAGAGAATATTGAAGTGAAAGATCGTATTTGGATAACATGCAAATCTCGAATTTATGCTGAACGTCGATTTCGAAGGTATGACGTCATATCCCATTTAGCACTTTCAATGCTATCCATCATCGTCATAGCGATTACCCTGTTACGGGACTTACTTCCAGCGGAAGTGCCCCTCGATGCCTACACAGTAGTTTATTCGGTGTTCATTCTTGCAGCGTCAATAATTGTATTTGGCTTCAAATTTGGCGAGATCGCTACACTGCATCGTGAGTGTTACCTGCGATTGCAGAGATTACATGATAGCAACGAAAACGCCTCAGAACTTCTACAACAGTACCATGATATTTTGTCGTCGTACCCAAATCACTCTGACACAGACTACGAAAGCTTGGTTATTGGTAGAACCTTTCCCAACAAAAAGAATATGCATAGCCCGACTGGCACCCCGATTTCGTGGTCATTTTGGATGTTAGTTCGCTGGGCAATACACCACTTATTACTGGTGATCCTGCCGATAGCAGTCGTGGTCGCTAGTATAGGCTCAATTTTTTGGATTTGGTAAACTTGAAGCCCGCCAAGCGTTTCCATTTGCGCCTAACCAAGGCTCATCTTCTCGACCTTCACGCGCAGTTCATCGAAAGTGGAGCGGCAGTTGGAAAAGACGGTATTCGTGTTGAGAGGTTTGGTAACGATATCGACAATGAAATCGCCATTATTCTGAGGAAGGTGAGTTCAGGAACTTACAAATATACGTCCTATCGTGAGAAATTAATTTCAAAAGGTGCTGGAAAAAACCCTCGTCAAATTTCAATCCCCACTGTCCGAGACAAACTAGTTTTGAAATTTCTCTCAGAACTACTCGCCGAAATATATCCCGAGCATGTTTCGCAGCCGCCCCATCATTACATTAAGAGAATCCATAGAACTTCAGCCGCAAAGCCCGCGTCAAACTACTATTTGAGGCTGGACATTCAAAATTTCTACCCTTCAATTGATCACAAGATTCTCATGCGGATCTTGAGGAGAACAATTCGGCAGAAGCAACTTTTAAAGTTAGTAGAAGATGCTATTAAGACTCCAACTGGTAGCCATTCTGGTTCGGGCAGCGTCCCAATCACAGGTGTTCCACAGGGGCTGAGTATTTCGAACATTTTGGCATCTCTCTACCTAAGCGAGATGGATAAAAAGTTCGAAACCGATAAATCAATTGAGTATTTTCGCTTCGTCGATGACATGCTCGTTTTAGCCGACTATTCAACTGCAAAACGTCTCTCTACGGAAATACCAGTGCTTCTAAAATCGAAGCGAAAGATTAAGTGCCACCCTGTAGGAAGTGGTAGCAAGAGTATTCTCGTTTCGTTGGCGGAGGGGATCGACTATCTTGGGTATCACTTTTGCCAGAGCAAAATTGAAGTTCGAAGTTCATCCTACAAAAAGATGTTTAGCAATTTGATGAAGTTGTTTTCCGCTATGAAGTATCGTTCCAACAAGGGACCAATCTTGTGGAGAATGAACCTTCGTATATCAGGTTGCATTTTTGACGGTAGAAGAGTCGGATGGCTGTTCTTCTTTGCTCAATCAAACAACACACAACAGCTGAAGCGTCTAGACGCTTTCGTGTCACAACAAGCAAAAAAAGTACTCGATCCGGCTGACCGTGAACGCTTAAAGACTTTCACACGTGCATATCACGAAATTCGCTTCAACTATGAAGATTCAAAATACTTTTTGAATTTCGATCAGTTTGACGATGCGCAAAAACGAGCGGAAATTGGCATTCTCCTGCCGCAGAAATCACTGGAAGAAATTGAGACCCTAGAAGGGGCCGAGTTGGACAAGCTATTTAGGAAGTGCATTTCAAAAGAAATTGGAGATTTGGAAAAAGATATGATGGAAGTTTTCTCATAATATTTTGCACCCTGATCACTTATTGATGTGACCCACGTCAGAACTTCTAAATAGAGCCATCTTGAACTCTATATGTTGGTTGATGTGCTTGTGTTCGGCGGAATTTATGACTGCACCAAAAGGGAATTGAAAATCGAATATCTTCGAAAATCCCTACATTTAGCACTCGCTCAGTTTTCCGAACTGACGGGCATTCCTTTTCCTGTCATTCCCCGTCTCGATCTTCACGACGATGTTGATTTTTGGGCATTGGCAGAACGAGAAGAAGGTGGATTGAAAATCCATGTCGGTGGTGGTGTCCTACCTGCCATCACGACGCTGTGGAATGACGCACTTAGCGAGAGTAATTTCATTTTGGGTGTCCACTCGCCATTGTTAGTTGAAAAGACAGATGCCGTCCAAATGTCATTGGGATGGTTGATGCTTCATGAAATGCAACACTTTGTGCTAGGCCACTTCGATATCGTTGGCCGCACATTCCTTAGCGAAACAGCACGTGGGAAACGCCTTGCTCTAACATCTCGCGGTGTAAGTAAGACCAGTATTTTCGATGATTTAGACGCTACAATCAAGCCAATGGTTGAGCCTTGCCTTGAGCTACAAGCTGACCATGATGCGATCGATCTAGTTCTGGATGCATATTCTACCGATGAATGGCCTAGCCTGCGCGCACGAATTGCTGCCATAGCGGCGATGATAATGTTGATTGAGCGCGAGGACGCCAAGCTAGTTGAAGCACACTCTTCCCATCCCAAAGCTGCCACACGAATTTTTCAACTATTGGGGCATGTGACGGAAATGCCATTAATCTTAGCTCAACGCAAAGCTGTACTGAATGGTGCTGCGAACGTTGATCCTAACGATATTCCTTCGAACGAAGAGCAAAGTGCTTTCAATCGAGAGGTCGTTATCCCCTCATTCTTTGATGTAGTGAATTTAGCCCGCGTTGCTGGAGCTGACAGTATCTGCAACGATCTGGGTGAAGCTTCTGACTTCTTCTGTGATGTGGGAACTGCTAAGATGGGCAACGTATCTGCGTTCAAAGGCTTGCGCACATCGGGTGCGAAACAATGGGCTGATCTGGTGGTTGTCAATGAGCGGATCAAAGAGTTATTCGCTCAAGATGGACTGGTTATTTAGCCTTCTCGGCAATCGCCCTGCTGCTTGGGCTTCTTTGATGATATCTGCGTTCGGATCGACATGAACGAGTAATTTATCATCAAAAACAGTTTTTCTAAGGCATGCAGCGGCGATAAGTTCCAGATCAGAAATTGGGTCTGCTTTATATTTTTTATAATATTTTGGATACTTGCTGGAATCATAAACGTCGGGAGCACGACCATGAACAACAGAGCCACGCAACTGTAGTATCACTCGCAAACGAGCGTTTGAAAGGGCATCTGCAAGGTTGTCTTTAGTTGCTTCAGAAATCCACTGATTGAGTGGTTCATCACGGAATTTTGCAAAAGTTTCATCGCCTAAATACCAGAAGTTACTAGAAATAAAATCCTGCAGCTTACTCGTAATGTCGCTGATCGCAAGCGCGCGCAGATATGATGGACCGTTGCTTCGCACGAACAGAGACGCGAGCTTCAATTCAACAAAATGATAGTATATATCTGCTCCCATTCTCCTGTCCCAATGCGGAGTTCCTGGCCTTCCATAAAAGAAGGATGCCTTTGCCCCGTCATCGCCCATTGTCATTGTTATTGATGACAGCAGGAGTTCTATTGTTTGTGCATGAATTTTGTTGTGACGCATTGATAATTTCCACTCACCTAGTTCTATTCTAAGCGTAATTTGGCGCCATCGACAGCCTAAGGATAAATTGATCCACCAATAATTAGGCCACAAACTTGACCGTAACGCGATGCAACTTGCACTGGCTGTCAGCAGCCCAACTGATGAGGTTTGTGAGACTGGATGGGAAGTCAGCGGTTTGTGCTGTGATCAGTATGAATTCGTGCACTCCCTCATCGTTGTTTTCTCTCAACGGATCAAGTTTGCCATCTTGCATTATTGGTAATCGGTTCTGGCCTGATTGAATTGGTGCGCTGATCCTACCGTTTGGGCCAAGCGGGATGTTGTGCCATTGGCCTCTTACACTCTGCATGGCGATGGCATAACCATCTGCCTCACCATCTAACTCAAAGCAAAATCGCTCGCCAAGTCGAATGATCGTATCGGCTGGCTTCAAATGACTTTCGCGCTCGACAATGCCCATTGTCACGAGAACAAGCACAAGACGGAAACGATCTGATATAGCCCGTTCGTCAACGATGGCTTGCCAGCGTTGCTCTGGTGTCTCTGGGAATATCTCGGGCGCAAGGCGGCGTGCTAATTCGAAATGATGCTCTGTAAGCCATTGATGGATCAAAGTGGCATAGGTGACCGCGATTTCACCTCGGCGCATGTTACGGACATAGTCCTGCCCGCGCGCCACGGGATAACCCACAGCGTCATCCATAATCAATTCTGGTGTTTTGCGCGGATCAAGGTCGGCCAGTGCTTTGAGCACAGGATAGAGCTTTGCCTTGTCAGCCTTATTCTTTGGATCAAATGACATGCGTCTTAATACGCACATATTGGATCTAAAGCCGAGTCTAACCTATGCCGGATCGACTATGGCATTTGGGGGCCGTGTGGAGATTTTTGAGAGCTAGAAGCAACTTGCTCATCGGGTGCGCATTCACAAAACCAAATGCCAGATTGCATTAAGATTTCCTTATCAGATCGCACTTTCGAAGCAGAACTGCCAGACGATATAATGAGGTTGCTGTCATTAGAAACGTTGGAATCCTTCATTGCATATAATGATGCTGAAACTGCCAATGCCGAAAATAGTAGAGATATTTTATTTTTCATAAATCAATATTACCACAACACGCACCTGATTTTCACTAGGCACATATTCCTACACCCGTATTCACCCCCTGAACACCCGAGATAGCCACAGCCTTGCCATGCTAGTGACAGGTTAAGCGCATAGGATCATTTGTGAATTTTCCTTGCGTGATCGCAGGAAAATGTGGTTATATGTTCTATATTTGTTCCACACGTGCGCCCCGAACAATTGGCGACGTGAGGACACACATTTTCCAAAAAACATTTGAAGAAAGGAGCGCGTGCATGACCTGTCCGCCTGATAAAAATAATACGCCCACACGCCCCAGCCTCTCTGTTGACTGGGAGGTTTACGCCGCCATGCTGGAAGACAGCGATATGCCGCTGGATGACCAGAAAGAACTGATCGAAACCCTGTGGTCCATCGTCGTGATGTTTGTCGATCTCGGCTATGATCTGAAACCCACCACGCAAATCTGTGGAGAAGATCAGGAAGCGTTGGAAGACGATTCCACCGATCTGGTATCCTTATTGAACAATGAATTGGCACAGACCCGTGCGGAGGAGGACCAATGGCAGGATTAAGCAAAACAAGACCAAGCAAGGCAGTGATCTATTGCCGTGTTTCTGGGGCGAAGCAGGTACGTGAGGGCGATGGCCTCGCGTCTCAGGAAAACCGTTGTCGTGAATACGCCACGTATAAAGATTATGATGTGGTGGAAGTATTTCAGGATGACATGTCGGGCAAGTTTGAACGCCGTCCTGCAATGGATCGGATGCTGGCGTTCCTGCGCCTGCATCCCAAAGACAGCGTCGTTGTCATCATCGACGACATCAGCCGTTTTGCCCGCAATGTTCAGGCGCATATCAAACTGCGCGAAACACTGTCTGATGCTGGCGGCATCCTTGGAAAGCCCGTCGATTGAATTTGGTGAAGACAGTGACTCTCGCCTTGTTGAACACATGCTGGCATCTGTGGCTCAACACCAGCGCGAGAAGAACGCAGAACAAACCTCCAACCGCATGAAGGGGCGGATGATGAATGGCTATTCTGTCTTCTCTGCACCTGTGGGTTACAAATACAAAAAGACGGGATCACACGGCAAACTCCTGACCCGCGATGAACCGATTGCATCCATCGTCAAAGAGGCATTGGAGGGTTACGCCTCTGGTCGGTTCTCAGGGCAGGCCGATATCAAGCGTTTCTTGGAAAACCAGCCTGAGTTTCCCAAAGACCTGCCCAACGGTCAAATCCGCCAGCAAAAGGTGACGGATATGCTGAACCGCGTGATTTACGCAGGGTATATGGAACATGAGCCTTGGGGCATCACACGTCGCAAGGGCCACCATGAAGCATTGATCTCACTGGAAACATACGAAACCATTCAAGACGCGTCGGAACAGCAAAGGCGTTGCCGCCAAGCGCCCTG